>JAKFFE010000011.1:0-63201 GCA_036675345.1 Myxococcaceae bacterium | reverse complement strand
CCGCAGCACGGGCGACACCGCAGCACGGGCGACACCGCAGCACGGGCGACACCGCAGCACGGGCGACACCGCAGCACGGGCGACACCGCAGCACGGGCGACACCGCAGCAACGGGCGACACCGCAGCAACGGGCGACACCGCAGCAACGGGCGACACCGGAGGCGCGGGCGACACCGCAGCAACGGGCGACACCGCAGCAACGGGCGACACCGCAGCAACGGGCGACACCGCAGCAACGGGCGACACCGGAGGCGCGGGGACACCGCGGCACGGGGGACACCGGAGCACCCGGGGCACCGCAGCATGGGCGACGTCGCCGCCGGAGATCGGCGTCAGTGTGCTGGCACTCGATCGTTGGGGCGGGGTCGCCAGGTCACGATCGACCGGCCAAGGGGTTGGACCGACCAGTCGAACCCGCTCGTCAACGAATAGGAGTGCCTCGCTGGAGAGGAGCCTTGGGGCGGTCCTTGCTATTCTGCGACAACTCCCGCGCTGTCGGTCGTACTGGAAAAAGACGAGTAGACTCAGCAGGTTGAGTTGTCGAAAGCGACAGCCGAAACTTGTCGCAGAATCAGGGTAGGTCCCGCCCAGGTCATCTTTGGCCGAGGAGTCGCGCGGAATTCAGGAAGATTTCTGCGACGCGCGGCAGCTTGTCGGTCCCGGTCGCAGGAACCGAGTGATTCCAGGTGGTTAACGCAGGGTCACCGACAAGCACAAACTAGTCGCAGAATAGCAGGGTCGGCGCGGTGTCCTGCCCCCTCGGGCTGAAGAACCTCGGTGAGCGGCTGATTGGCGAACACCGATCGGCGAGGCCGGCCCGGCCGAAGGGCGACAGCGCCAGGGCGGAGACGATCCCCGGGATCCGGGGACTGGGTTAGCGGTTGGTTCACTGCCCAGAGTCGAGGGAGGACTCGCTCCAAACGGGACGATGCTCACCCGGCCGCCGGGGAGGAAGGGAATCCTCGTCGCAACTCGTGAGCGTCGGTAAGAGTCGGCTCGTCGGGCGGACTCGAACCCTCTTCGAATCCTCAGGTGCCGCCGGCTGCCTCGCGGGGCCGTCGAGCCGTGCACCTGCAGCGCCCGGTCGCAATCAGCCGGGGCGAGCCGGTGGCCACGGGGACCTCCGGGCCTTGATCCGGGAGCCATAGTCGTCGGGAGCGGGCCTCCACCCGCTTGAGCCGCAGCGGTGCCGCGCCCGCTCCGGATGATTGGAGAGCGGGTTGGGCCTGGTTCTTCCTCTCGGTGGCGGTGGCGGTGGCCTGCGCTACTCTCCTCGCCTTGATCGCCCTTGCCGGACTCCTATTGCACTTGGTGGCCGCCGGAGGACCTCCCTCTGGGACCGTGTGTGCCGAACAGCCGCTCTGGTGCGATCCGAAGATGGTGTCGCTCCGGATCGCGGACGCGCGGGGAGAGATGGAGATCCGCGCGGAAGAAGGCGCGACGATCCGGTGGGTGCGTCCAGGTTGGGCAGGAGGGGTGTGGCTCCGGGTCCAGCGACTGGGCCGAGGAAAGACCCGCCTGCAGCTCTTTCTCGAGGCGGCGGGCGAGAAGCGCCTGGTGAAGGAGGCGGTGCTCCGCAAAGGGGAGGCGCTGGAACTGAGGCCTCCCGAGGGAGTTCCTCCCGACTACTTTGGACCGCGGAACGCTCCCGTCCGTTTCATCTGCGACGCGTAGGTGATTGATGATCCGGCATCCGGCCTTTCTGGTGGGAACGGCAGTGCTCCTGGGGATGGGCGTTCTGGTCGTCATCAGCGGGTCGGAACCACCGGTGGCCGATTCCGCCCCGGAAGTGGTTCAGGTCGCCGAACCCTCCCTGCCGGCGGTGAAGGATCTCACCGCTGAACTGATGCAGGCTCAGCTCGAGAACTTCCGCTTGAGGCGGCGTCTTGCCGCGGTGGAGGGAGAGTTGCACCACGCGCAGGGCGCGCTGAAAGCCCAGGCCGAAGCGGAGGAGGTCACGTTTCGAGTCTCCGACGCCGGGCAGGATGCGACGACCCCGCTCTCCTTCCCGGCCGAGCTCCCCGAGCAGTACTCACCCCAGGGCTTCGAGCGAGTGGCCATCGAAGCGGCGAAGACCTGCGGGATGGGCCTGGACGTGGTGGCGGTCGACTGCTCGGAGTTCCCCTGCATTGCGTGGACCCTGGCGACTGACCCCAAGGTCCTCCGCTATTCGATGAGCGAATGCAGCGTCTGGAAGGAAGCCTTCACCCACGGGGAGGTGGTGATCGGCGCGACCCAGCCCGGGGATGGCGGACCCGGTGGCCGCTACTTCGCCTGGATGGCCCTCCCTCCGGATCCCTCCGATCTGCAGATCGCCACCCGCCGCGCCCGGGCCCGCGCCAAGGCGATGGCCGAGGCGCTGGGGTTGCGCTTCTAGAGCCCCGCCTCAGAGCAGCAGCTTCTGCCCCCAGGGGGAGAAGGACAGCTGCAGGAAGATCAGCACCGCCAGGATGGCCCAGGGCCGCTGCGCGAAGGTGCCCAGCTGCCTTCCTCTCCAGGCGTAGAGCGCCCAGCCGGCGAGGACGAAGGTCAGCTCGAGGAACCACCACCCCACCGGGATCGAGACCCACCAGCCCAGCCCGAAGTGGGTCTCCGAATGGGGAAGCAAGGCCAGGTCTCCGGGGTGGAAGGGGAAATCGAGGAGGAAGTGGGTGAAGACGCTGAAGCCGCACACCGCGGCCACCGCCCACCCGCGTCGCAGGAACGGCAGCGCGAACAGCGCCCCCAGGACCAGCCCGCTCACCAGCGAATGGGACCAGTCGACGAAGTCCAGCGAGAACCCGGGCGAGACCTCCGGGGTGATGCTGACCCGTTCAATCCCCAGGAGCACGAACAGCCCGAACAGCGTGTCGGCCAGGCCCACTCCGATCAGCAGCGCGGAGAGAGGGGCCCGCGGTTGGATGGCCTTGAGCGCCAGGCCGGCGGCGAAGTGACCGACGTACATCAGCCGTTCCCCTTCGAAGGACGGGTGCGATCCAGCCACACCAGCAAGGGAACCGGGAGCACGAAACCGATCACCACCAGGACTGCGAGGCCGGCAGGCGTCATGGACCCGTTCTAGTCATGGGCCACGCTCCAACTCCACCGCCGCGTGGGTCCCGGCGCGGAGCGGCTCATTGGAGCTGGGACGGGTCGAGCTGACGGGTGAGCCACACCAACAGCCCGGTGACTCCGACCCAGAACACGGTCGCCACCGTCGCCAGGGCCAGCCCGGCCACAGTCAGCCCTCGGCGCGGGATCCGGAGGGCTCCCGGCTGACCGGAGCGAAGCCACGAGGTGATCAACATCGGGAGGGCGGCCACCGAGAGCCCGGGGAGGACGAAGCCCGCTCCGGCAATCACCGTTCCCCAGATCGCGATCCGGTTGTCGGCGTAGGTCTCGTGGGCGGCGACCAGCCGGGGCCGCGCCACCTCGATCCGGAAGAAGAGCTGGTTGCGGACGTCGTAGAACATCACCGCCACCATCGCCGTCGCCGCCAGGCCGCAGACGATCTTCATCGCCAGCACCATCCCGCCCATCCCCTCGGCTCCCGCCGCGGCCAGCTGCGCGTCGGCGCCGGGCTGCGGGAGGAAGATCGTCAGCGGAGTCAGCAGCACCGCGAAGCGGGTCCAGCGCTGGCCCAGGAAGTAGCAGACGTCCAGCACCAGCATCGCCGCGTTCACCGCGATCCACGTGGGCCCCAGGTGCTGGACCACCGCCCAATAGACGATCGCTGCCTGCGGGAGCGCGCTGACCCCGACCATCCATCCCCAGATGTCTGGCCGCCCCCAATGCCGGGTTCGATAGACCTCCACCGGATCGCTCTCCGGCCGGTCCGCACAGCCAGCACAGTGGACGATGCCGTCGCGGACCCGGTGCTCCTCCTCGCAGACGAAGGTGCCGCAGCGCTGACAGGCGGCCAGGGCCGGCCTCTCCGGGTGAAGGGCACAGTGGGGAACGGCCGCCGCAGGCTGGGCTTCTTCCAAGGCAGACACGAAACGGACTCTCGCACGCCTCGCACGAGCCCGAGAAGCGCGGCACACCTCCGATCACGCCCGTTCTCCTGAGGCTCGCCACCCGCGCGGCGAAGGGAGTCGTGTTGCGCGTCGGTGGCTGACTGGGGCGGCGAAGCGAGTCGCGGTTAGCGCCGGTGGCTGACAGGAGCGGCGAAGCGAGTCGCGGGGCGCGTCGGTGGCTGACCGCGCGGCGAAGCGAGTCGTGTTGCGCGTCGGTGGCTGAGTGGGGCGGCGAAGCGAGTCACGGTGCGCGTCGGTGGCTGACCGCGCGGCGAAGCGAGTCGCGGTGCGCGTCGGTGGCTGACCGCGCGGCGAAGCGAGTCGCGGTGCGCGGTCGGTGGCTGACCGTGCGGCGAAGCGAGTCGCGGTGCGCGTCGTTGGCTGACCGGGGTGGCGAAGCGAGTCGCGGTGCGCGCCGGTGGCTGACTGGGGTGGCGAAGCGAGTCGCGGTGCGCGTCGGTGGCTGACCGCGCGGCGAAGCGAGTCGCGGTGCGCGTCGGTGGCTGACGGGGGCGGCGAAGCGAGTCGAGTCGCCGCTGCCCGCCGCCTCAGGCGCTCCCCTCGGTTGGCTGGCTCAGGCCACCAGTGTCTGCAGCGTGTCCCGGATCCTCCGTGCATTGGCGGGGCGGGGGATGAACCCGGCGATCTCCAGCAGGGCCGTCTTTCCCACCAGCGACTTCTCGTCGCTCACGTTCACCAGGATCAACCGCGCCTCGGGATACTGGCGGGCGGCGGCCTCGGCGAAGGCCACCTCGCAGACGATGGCGTGGAAGTGCTGGCCTGCGCCGGCCTCCACCGCCACCCGGAACCCGGGCTCCAGCAGCTCGGTGGTGGTGTCCTCCAACAGCAGGTCCGAGACCCTCAGCAGTACGCGCGGCTTGTCGTCGTTCATCCGGACGCCAGTCTCCGGCGCCACCGCCACCAGTCCGCAATGGGGAGAAACCCTCAGCCACTCCGGGGTTCAGCCCCGCATCGCCGCCGCGGCGATTGCCGGGACCCTCAGCCAGCGGGGGTCATGGGCCAGCTCGGTCAGGTTCCGGCCCAGCACGTCCAGGGTGCGGTGGCCGGGGAACCAGGGCGGCACCGGGAAGCTGCGCACCGGCGCGCGCAGCACCACCTTCTCGATCTCCTCCAGCATCAGCGTGTTGTGCACCCAGCCCTGCCCGCTCTGGATGTCCTCCGGGGTGGAGGACGGGTGCGCGCCCCACGGGGTGGTGCCCAACCCGAACACCGCCCCCGGCCAGGTGTTGATGCACACCGACCCGTAGCGCAGGTTGCGGATCGCCTCCTCCACCGCGTGCCTCAGCCTCGGCTCCGCCAGGGTGTTGGGGTGGACGATCATCGTCACGCACAAGGTCCCCCACACCCGCTGGTTGACGAACTCCACCGCCCGGGCCAGGTACTCCACCGGATCCGCCGCCTCCAGCGTGGTGAGTCCGAACACCGGACTCCACGACTCCTGACGGAAGAAGGGCTCCTGGGGGTCCTTCGAATCCAGCTCCGGGATCAGCGCGTAGGGAAGCTCGCCGGGCCCGGCGGTCCCCACCAGCTTCAGGCCCGGGCGGTTCGCGGTGAAGCGCCGCCACCGCTCCTCCGCGCCCGGGTAGTAGGCCTTGCGGACCTGGGCGCGCTGGAGGCCGCGCTCGATCGCCGCCTGCAGCCGGGGCCGACCCTCCCATCCTTGGGGAGTGAGGATCAGCTTCGGGGAGTTGCAGTTGAAGGACGCGTTGTTGGCCACCATCCCCGCCAGGCTCTTGCCCTGGAAGGTCAGCTCGGCGGCGGAGTACGGACCGGGGATCACGATCACCGGGGTCACGTTTCCCAGCTCGGCGGAGACCTGCTTCTTCAGCAGCGGCTCGCGGCGCTGCTTGCGCGCCTCCCGCTCCGGGCCGGGCGGTCCCCACACCATCTGCTCGTAGGTGTGGTCGGACCCGGTGACATGCACCTCGTCCACCAGCGGGTGCTCCACCAGCCGGGCTCCCTCCTCCACTCCGCCCTGCAGCACCGCCAGGAACCCCCGGTCGATCGCCGCCTTGAAGGCCCGCTCCAGCAGCGGCCCCAGGTACGCGTTGACCGGGTTCATCTTCAGCAGGCAGACCGTCCCCTCCACCAGCAGCTTGTAGATCACGTCGGTGGGGGCGATGGCGTTCACGTTCCCCGCCCCCAGCACCACGCACAGCTTTCCCGGGTGCGGCTGGCGGTAGAACGACGCCTGGTGCTGGCGCAGGTTCTCGCGGGTCACCCCGGGGCGGAAGTGCACCTCGGCGGTGTGCCCGGCCAGCAGGGTGGAGTCGATCCGGTTGGTCGGGTACACCCGCAGCCCCAGCCGTCCGTCGGGGAGCTTGAAGGTCCAGGACTTCTCGATCCGGATCGCCCCGTGCTTCTTCAGCTCGCGCAGGCTCTCCAGGGTCTGCCGCAGCACCCGCAGGGTGACCATCGGTCCGCCCAGCCACTCCTCTCCGGCCAGCGGGCTCTTGGGGTCGATCCCCTTGGCCTGGCAGGCGGCGATCACGCTCTCCTCCGCCACCTGGTGGCAGCCGTCCAGCAGCTGTTCGGCCAGCCGGATCCGGTCGTCCAGGGTCAGCCGGGCGAACTCCCGGCTCTTCTCCTTCATCCTTCCAATCAACTGCTCCCACGCGTGCATGGGCGCACCATACGCACGGGCGCCCCGCCTTCAGTGGGAGAAGTCGGCCCCCACCCCCACCCCGGCGAAGAACCCGCGCACCAGGGTCAGATCCGGCTGGGGGAAGAAGACGATCCCCCCGTGGGCCAGGGCGTAGAAGGAGGGCGCGAAGCGGTACCGCGCCTCCGCCGAGCCCAGGTAGCGGGGGATCTGGTTGAACCCGGTGAGGGTGAAGCGGCCGGTGAAGGTCGCCACGTCCCCCGGGAGCCGGGCGCTGACCGCGGCGTCCAGGTCCAACCGCTGGAAGCTGAAGTACTCGGCGGAGGCGCTGAACACCAGGGCTCCGCTGCGAGAGGTGGCCAGCTCCGCCGAGTGGCCCAGCTCCAGCTGCAGCTCGGTGAAGCCGGAGAAGCCGTCCGGCAGCCGGGCCAGGGAGATCCCCTGCTGGGTGAAGCCCAGGTCGGAGAAGCGGGCCAGCTCGTAGCCGGGGCCGAACATCCCGAAGCGGAAGCCCCCGCCCACCTTGCGGCCCTCCAGCCTCAGGCCCATCAGCGCCCCGCCCAGCTCCCCGTCCGCGGAGACGCCCAGCATCCCGCCCATCGCGAAGTCGGAGGTCAGCAGCCGCGAGCCGATGGCGCCATAGGCGAAGGAGCGGATCGACTCCCCCTGGTAGAGCGCCGCGTCCGCCTCCACCAGCATCAGGGTCAGCGGCTCGGTGGTCCCGCCCGCCTGCCCGAAGTCATGACCGGCGGAGAGGGTGACGTGGTACTTGCCGCGCTGGTCCGCCTCTCCCAGGAAGCCGCCGATGTCCCCGCTGACCTCCAGGGCGAACAGCCGGGCCGCCAGCACGTCGCTGGCCAGCACCTGGGCCTGGACCGGTCCGGCCTCCCCGGTGACCACCGCGCCCAGCGGGTGGTAGTCGGGGTTCAGCTGGTTGGAGTAGCGGCCCACCAGCAGGCCGCGGCCCAGGGAGACCCGCCGCAGCGGCCCGGCCCGCAGCCGCAGGGGCGCGGCGTCCGACCCCAGCCACAGGTCCCGCAGCAGCTGTCCATAGTCGGAGGTCTGGTCCCAGTCCGCGCCCCGCAAGATCCCCGCGTAGTCCCCGTCCCGCTGCGCCGGCACCTCGTCGAACACCCGCAGCCGCAGCGGGGCGCCCAGCTCGAAGCCGAAGTGGTCGCCGGTATCCACCGAGATCATCGGCACCACGTTCAGGAACATGTCCTGTCGCCCGCCCGGGGTTCCGGAGGGCAGGGAGTGGGCCACCAGCTCCACCGCGCCGCGGAACAGTGACCGCCCCCGGGCCGCCTTGGCGGGATCGATCTGCTCGCCGAGGGTGGTGGAGGGGAGGGTCTTCTCCGCCTCGGGGGGCGGCTCCTGCTTCTGGGGCTCCAGCGCCAGCGGCTCGGTCTGGGAGGTCTCCTCCGGCGGCGGCTGGGCCAGGGTCTCGGCGGGCGGGTTCGGCTCGTAGCTGATCTCCGCCTTCGCCTCCGGAGCCGGGTTCTGGGCCAACAGGGTCAGCGCAATCCACGCAAGCGACATGACCCCGACTCTAGGCCCTTGGGGCACCTACCGCGAACCCACAGCCGCCCCTGTCCCCCTCGGGAGCGGAGCCCTCAACGGTCCTTTGCTGGCAGACTGGAACGCCATGTCCGCCCAACTGTCCGCCGCGCTGGCCGAGTGGTCCTCCCTGCTGGGGCCGCAGTGGGTGGTTGCCGCCGGCGCGCCGCTGGAGGAGGCGGAGCGGACCACCTTCGCCACCCGGCAGCGGATCCCGGCCCTCCTCCGTCCGGCCAACGCGGAGGAGGTGGCCGGCTGTCTGCGGATCGCCCAGCGCCACCGGGTGCCGATCCACCCGGTCAGCCGCGGGCGCAACTGGGGCTACGGCTCGCGGGTGCCGGCGGGGGGAGACTGCGTGCTGCTGCAGCTGGAGCGGCTGGATCGGATCGTGGCCTACGACGACCGGCTGGGCACGCTCACCGTGGAGCCGGGGGTGACCTTCGAACAGGCCCACCGCCATCTCCAGGCGCAGCGGGCGCGCTTCTTCCTCACCACCATCGGCGGGCCTCCGGATGCCAGCCTGCTGGCCAACGCGCTGGAGCGGGGGGACGGCCGGGGCCCGAACGCGGACATCTTCGCCCACGTCTGCGCGCTGGAGGTGATCCTCCCCACCGGGGAGCGGGTGGAGACCGGGCTGGGCCGCTTCGGCAACTCCCGCGCCCAGCACGGCTACCGCTGGGGAGTGGGACCCTCGCTGGATGGGCTGTTCAGCCAGTCCAACCTGGGGGTGGTGACCCGGCTCACCCTCTGGCTCACACTCCGGCCGGCCTCCTACCGGGAGGTGTCCTGGGCCCTGGAAGACGACGCGCAGCTGCCGCCGTTGATCGACGCGCTGCAGTCGCTGATCGCCGAGGGCACGGTGCGGGCCAGCGCCTTCGTGTGGAACGAGCTCAAGGCGCTGTCGATCACCCGGCAGTATCCGTTCGCCCAGACCCGGGGCCGGGTCCCGCTGCCGTCGCCGTTGCTGGAGGAGTGGCGCTCAGGCTTCGGCCGCTGGGCGGGGAGCACCGGGCTGTACGCCGCCTCCCCCGCGCTGGGGACGGCGCTGGAGGCGCGGGTGTACGAAGTTCTGGAGCCGGTGGTCAGCCGGCTGAAGATCACCGAGCTGCCCGCGGACGGGGAGAGCCCGATGCTGGGAACCCCCTCGGACGCGAACCTGGCGATGGCGTACTGGCGCAAGCGCACCCCGGTGCCCGCCAGCCCGGATCTGGATCGTGATCGGTGCGGCTTTCTGTGGAGTTCGGTGGCGGTGCCGTTTGTGGGGGAGGAGGCCAGCGCCGCGCAGGGAATCGCCCAGCGGGTGTGCCGGATGTTCGGGCTGGAGCCCAACCTGGCGCTGCTGGCCCCGGTCAGCCGGTGTCTGTACCTGGTCTCGGCGCTGGTCTTCGATCGCGAGGTCGCGGGCGAGGACGAGAAGGCGCTGGCCTGCCTCAAGGCGCTGGAACGGGAGTTGGCCGCCGCCGGGTACCTCCCCGCCCGGCTGGGGATCGCCTCCTTCCCCGAAAACCACCCCACGGTGGACGACTCCCGGGAGGTGCTGCGGCGTCTGAAACTGGCGGTGGATCCGGCCAACGTCCTCTCTCCGGGACGTTACGGGCTGTAGCCGGATGTGGGCCGGTGTCGGTCCGGGGATTGTCACGAAACTTTGTCCCGGCCGGCCAGCAACTTTGGCCTACATCGGCGGAGAATCGGATCAAGACGTCCCCTTCCTGCCGTACGGAGCAGACCATGGCCCTCCCGATCTCCAGTGGCAGCTTCAACTACAACCGCGAGCGGACCTCCTCCACCTCGCGTGAGTACGGGAACCAGAACCCGGTCACCGCCCGTCCGGGCACCAACCCCTCCGACAACCAGATCAACCTGTACCGCGACAGCTTCGAGGCCGGCGGCACCGCGGCCCACGCGGAGGGTTCGTTCGGCAACCCCAGCAGCACCGTCCGCGGCCAGGGCGCGGTGGACGTGGGCACCGCCTCGGTCTCCGGCAATGGCTCGGTGGACGCGGACCTGCGCAACGCGGAGCTGAACGCCAGCGCCTCGGTGGACGCCTCGGTGTTCGCGGTGGACGCCAGCGGATCGGTGAACGCGGACCTGGGGATCGTCAATGCCGGCGCCACCGGCACCGCCCAGGTGGGCGCCACCGGCAACGCCAACGCCACGGTGAGCATCGACCCGCTCAGCGGGGACCTGGCCGCCTCGGTGAACGCGGAGGCCTTCGCCGGGGTGCGCGCCGGGGCCGAGGTCACCGGCGGAGTGGGCCCGGTGGAGGGCACGGTGGGCGCGGAGGTGATGGCCGGGATCGGCGCCGAGTTCGAGGCCGACGTGGGCTTCCAGGACGGTGAGTTCTCCGCCAGCTTCGACATCGGGGCCAGCCTGGGCATCGGCGCCAGCCTGGAGTTCGACGTCAACGTGGACGTGGGCGGGATCGCCAGGGGCGTGACCGGCGCCATCGGCGGGGCCGCGGAGAAGATCTTCTCTGGCTGGTGACAAGCGCCCGCAGTCCCTGGAGCAGCTGCTGGCCAGCGGGAAGCTGATCGACGCCAACCTGCGCGCCGATCAGCTTTTGTCCGTTGATCCCCGGGACCTCCAGGCCCACCTCGCCAAGGCCAAGATCTCGGCCGTGCAGCGGGACCTGGCCGCCGCCCACCGCTGGGTGGACCAGGCCCAGTCGCTGGGCGCTCCGCTGCCAGAGGTGGAGCTGATCCGCGCCAACCTCTTCGCCCAGCAGGGGCAGCTGGAGCGCGCCATCTCGCTGTACCAGGCGGTGATCGCCCAGGACCCCTCCCGGGCGGAGGCCCACTTCGGGCTGGGGCTGGCCCGGTTCAAGGCCAAGGACCACCCAGGCGGCCTGCAGTCGCTGGCCCGGGCGGTGGAGCTGGCCCCGGACAACGCCGCCTTCCATTACCGCTACGGGCAGGCGCTGCTGGAGCTGGGCCGGGCCGAGGAGGGCAAGGCCCAGCTGCAGCAAGCGCTGCAGCGCGAGCGTCGGTTCCTCCCCGCCCACCTGGCGCTGTACCAGGCGCTGATGCGGGAGCAGAACCCGGCGCTGGCACGGGTGGTGGTGGATCGCGCGCTGGGAGTGCTGCCGGATCATCCCCGGCTGCTGGCGGCGATGACCAACGTCCAGCTGCTGCAAGGCGACGTGGAGGGCGCGTCCCGGACCGCGATCGCCCTGGCCGGCCAGCGTCCCCGGGATCCGGAGGCCCAGGGGAACCTGGCCCTGCTGCTGATCCTCCGGGGCAAGCGCGAGGAGGCGCTGCACATCTGTCGCAGCCAGGCCGCGCAGGGGCTGTCCAACGCCACCTTGCAGATGGTGGAGGCGATGTACTTCGAAGGCGAGCAGCCGCCCCGGTTGGAGGAGGCGGTCCACGCCTACGAGACCGCGATGGGGTTGGATCCCTCCGACTGGCGCGCCGCCAACAACCTGGGGCAGCTGTTGATGCGGATGGACGAGGGCCGACCCGGCGCCCGGCAGGAGCGGGCGCTGACCGTGCTGGAGGAGGCGGTTCGCCGCGCCCCCGCCCAGCTGGAGCCGCGACTGAACCTGGCCCTGGTGCTGGCCCAGCGGGAGGACGTGGAGCGTGCCCGCTCGGTGTTGGCCCCGGTGCTGGAGGCCCGGCTGCCGGAGAAGAGCCCCCTGCGCGAGCAGGCCCGGCGGCTGGAGCGGGTCCTCTCCGAGCGGCGTGGGTAGCCAGGCACCCTCCCGACGGTGAAGACTGCGGTGTGCTCAAGCAGCTCTTCCAGAAGTTGAAGGACGCGGTGGGCGGTGAAGAGGCCGCTCCGGCCACCCCGGTGATCAACGAACGGATGACCCGCATCTCCGCCGGGGAGGCCTTCGCCGGACCCAAGCGCAAGGTGCAGAACCTGACCGGCGGGAACCGGTCGCTGACCCCGGAGCAGATCCGCGCCATCCGCCACGAGGCGGTGCGCCAGCGGCAGGAGAAGGCGGCCCGGGAGACCCTGACCCGGGTCCGGCTCAAGCTGGGGAAGGCGAAGCTGGAGGCCCTGGCCGCGCTGCCCCGCAGCTTCGATCCGGCGGAGGCGACCGCGCTGGCCAACGGCAGCGCCTTGACCGCCGAGGACCTGGAGCGGCTGGGCGAGGTGGTCCCGGGACTGGATCGCGACCTGAGCGATGATCTGGCCCGGGTCTCCACCTGGGGCGAGGAGGAGCGCGCCAAGCTGCTGGCCGCGGTCCCCGAGGCCTGGCGGACCACCCTGGGCGCGCCGGTGGTGGCGATCCTGGACCGGCTGCCGCAGCTGACCCGGGAGGCGGTGCTGCGGCTGCAGCGGGTCCCCCAGCCGGCGGCGCTGGCCGCGTACCTGGCCAAGGAGAGCAAGTTCCAGCTGGAGGAGGCCCGCGCCGCCGCCCACGCCCTGGCCCAGTTCGGGGACGAGGATCGCCCCTCGGTGATGGCCCTCCCGCCGCCCCGGCCGGTGAAGAGCACCAAGCCGGTGCCGCCCCGCAAGGCGTAATTGGCCTTTACGTAACTGTGGTCCCGCCGCCGCCATAATCCTGGAAAGGAGCTGTCCATGAAGACCCGTGACTCCCTCTCCCGCCCCGTGGTTCCTCCCGCCACCACCCCCCGGCCAGCGGTGACCCCGGGCCAGGTCCCGGCGACGTCGGCCAATCCGATCCGGGACACGGTGCAGCTGACCCCCACCACCGCGGCCCAGGTGGAGCTGCAGGGCGGGGCTGGCCCCACCGAGGCCGATCTGGCGCTGCAGCAGCCCAGCCTGGCCACGGTTCGAGGCGGCACCCTGCAGCGGCTGGTGGCCGCCGGGGGAGGGGCGGAGGTGGCCACCCTGGCCGGAACCTCCGCCGCCACCGGAGAAGTGCCGGCGTTCACCGAGGAAGAGGCTGACGAGGCGTTCCAGGCGATCGCCCTGGCCTCCGACTCCAACGATGCCACCGCGGTGGTGGAGTGGTTGGACGCGCACCCGGATCCGGCGGACCAGCAGGCGTTCATGGACCTGCTGTTCCAATACGAGGGGGTGGCGGGGAACATCCTCAACGAGACCCAGCACCTCTCCCCGGAGCAGAAGCAGCAGCTCGCCAACGCGGTGGAGAGGGCCTTCGAGTCGGGGGCGGTAACCGAGGAGGAGTTCCAGGCGGCGATCACCCTGCACGGCGGGTCGGGAGCGTCGGACACCGCGGAGGGGATCGGGGAGCTCATCGGGCTCACCCACGACGAGGCGTTGATCAACGCCTACGTGGAGAAGGAGCTGGAGAACTACCAGGCGGAGGGCGGAGAGGCTGCCGGCTACCGGGCCTACGGGATGGCCCAGGCCCTCAGCGGGCTGAGCGGCCCGGCCCTGCAGCGGTACATGGAGGCCCACCCGGAGGAGATGGCCACCATCGTGGACGGCCTGGGGCGCGACGGGGGCTACGGCTACACCGGCTACAGCCCGGCGCTGGGGAACCTGCTGGACAAGGCGTCCAAGATCCAGCCGCCCACCGACGAGTCGCTGGCCCTGTTCGAACAGGCGCTGCCGCTGGTGGGGGACAACGAGGCCGCCCGGCAGGGGCTGGCCACCTTCATGGAGCGCAACCTGGACGCGATCCTGGAGCTGTACACCGACGACTCCGGATCGCTGACCGCGGACGGCCAGGGGAAGCTCTCCGAGGCGCTGGCCCGCACCCTGTTCTCCGAACCGGCGCTGGAGGGCAGCGAAGGGCTGCGCGACGCGGTGCTGGAGAAGATGGGCGAGCTGTCTGAGACCCTGGAGGCGGAGGCCAACACCAATCCCCCCAGCGTGGAGAGCCAGCGCGCGGCGCGGCTGCTGGGAAGCCTGGTGGGAACTGTGGAGGGGGGCTTCCAGGTGGCGGTGGATCAGCTGGACCAGGAGAACGCCGCGGTGGATGGCTTCGTGGACTTCCTGTTCAAGGCCACCGACTTCATCCCCGATCTCCCCTTCCCGGGCGGAGGGCTGATCAAGGACAAGGGGATCGACGCGCTGAAGGACTGGGTGAAGGGCGAACTGCACAAGGACGCGCAAGACCCCAACGACGCCATCCCCTTCCACGAGGCGTTCGCCGAGGACATCGACAACCCGGCCCTGCGCTCCTTCTACGACTCCGCCCGCGCGGACGCCTTCATCAACGCCGCCCGCGGACTCAACCGCTGACCGCTACTCGGGCATCCGGACTCGTAGCGTCGGGTAGTGCCGGTGCATGAACTCCAACGCGATCCAGGTGTGGCAGTGCCGCACCTCCGGGTTCTTCTGGGTGGGGCAGTTGCAGCCCAGGTAGACGTCCTCGGTCTGGGCCAGGGTGGCCAGCGCATCGAACGGGCTGCGGTCGAAGACCCGCGAGCCCGTCCAGGGCGCGACTCGCCCATCGGGCCGGCCCTGGTGGCTCGCACCCCCAGCGCCGCTTGGAAATGTAGCCTGTCCCCTTTATTGGGACGGTGCGTCAACGCTGGGGGACCTGGAAGCGCTGGACGGCTTCCTTCAGCTCGTTGGCCAGGGTGGAGAGGTCGGCGGTCGAACCCTCCAGGGTGGCGCTGCCGCGCTGATTGTCCTGGGTCACCGCCAGCACCGAGGCCATCGCGTCCGCCAGCTGGACCGAGCCGTTCTGCTGCTGTTCGGTGGCCACCGAGATCGCCCCCGCGGCGCGCACCGTGTCCTCCGCCAGGGTCACGATCCGGGCCAGCACCTCGGAGACCCGGCGGGCCAGCTCCACCCCGGTGCGGGTGGTCTTCTGGCCGGTCTCGGTGGCCCGCAGGGCCTGCACCGTCGCCTCCCGCACCTCTTCGATCAGCGCGTGGATCTGCCGGGTGGACTTGGCCACCTCCTCGCCCAGCCGCCGCATCTCTCCGGCCACCAGCGAGAAGCCCCGGCCGGCGTCCCCGGCCTTGGTGCCCTCCAGGTCGGCGTTGAGCGCCAGCAGATCCGCCCGCTCGGCCACGCTGCCGATGAAGGAGACCAGGCCGCGGATCAGGATCACCCGCCGCTCCAGCTCGGTCACCGCTCCGGCGATCTTCAGGTTGTCGCTGCCCAGCTGGTTCATCGCCGTCTGGAAGGCGGTGCTCTGCTGTTCTCCCTCCCGGCCGGCGGCCACCGTCTCCTGGGCGCGGGCGGTCACTCCCCGGGCGGACTCGGCGATCTCCTCCGAGACCCGGGCCAGGGCCTCGGTGGTGAACGAGGTCTGGTGCAGCGCGCCGGCCTGCTGGGCGGCGCCCCCCACGTGGGAGAGCGCCATCTGGCGCAGCTGCTGGGAGGTGGAGGCCATCTGCAGTCCGGCCCGCCGCAGCTCGCTTAGCCCGCGCACCAGCTGCACCTGGACGCTGCTGAAGGCCACCGAGACGTCCCACAGCTCGTCCTCCGCCGGGACCACGGTGCGGTGGGTCAGGTCCCCCTCCTGCATCCGCTTCGCCTCCCGGGCCAGTGCCCGCAAGGGGCCGGCGATCGCCGAGCCGCCCACCCAGGCGGTGAGCAGGGCAAACAGCGCCGCGGCGGTGCCGAGGATGGCGATCGCCCGGATCGCCTCGTCCACCGACTGCTGGGCCAGCGCCGCCTGCAGCACCGGGTCGGTCTGGGCCTGCACCCGCTCCAGGCCGCGGTGGAGCAGGGTCATCGCCAGATCCGCGATCACCGCGCTGGGGACGACCACCAGCACCGCGGTGAACACCAGCAGCCGGCTGCGGATCCGCACCGGACTCTGGGGGAGCACCGCGCTGAGCCGTTCGGGGGCCAGGCCGGCGGCGGGGAGGGAGGCGATCAGCTTCCGGGTCTGCTGGGCGGTGAGCAGGTATGCCAGCACCGCGCCCACCGGGAAGAACAGCAGCCCGGCCACCGCCATCCGCACCATCGAGGCCGGAGCCAGCGCCGGGACCCACAGCTTCAACCCCAGCACCGCGAAGGCCACCGAGCCCACCCAGGTCACCGAGTTGAGCTTGAACACCATGTCCGGGGTCCCGAAGGCCTCGAGGGCCACCTGCTCCAGGTTCTCCTCGTTCAGCGGCACCCCGGGCAGGCCGATCCGCTTCAGGGTCCGCAGCTGGCGGTTGTAGCGCCGGGCGGTGAAGGCGCTCAGCGCCACGATCAGGATCCCCACCAGCACCAGCAGGGGGCGCAGCGATCCTTGGGGGAAGGTGATGGTGGTGGTGGCGTAGTAGACGGTGGCCGCGCCCACCGGCAGCGAGGCCAGGCTGGCCACCGAGGAGATGCGGGAGGCGGACGCGCGCAGGGCCTCGGCGAGGGCGACGCTCATGCCGACACCTGCAGCTGATCCATCGCCTGCCCCAGGGCCCGGGAGAGGTCATCCAGCCCCCGGGTGGCAGCCGCCATGTCCCGGGTGGTGTCCACGGTGAGGTCGGTGACCTTGAGGACGCTGCT
This sequence comes from Myxococcaceae bacterium, assembly GCA_036675345.1. GTDB lineage: Bacteria > Myxococcota > Myxococcia > Myxococcales > Myxococcaceae > JALYOC01. The sequence continues at coordinate 46,691 of JAKFFE010000011.1, read as the reverse complement.
CATCGCCTGGGCCAGCTCGGTGGCCGAGGACTGCTGCTTCTCGGTGGCGGTGGAGATGGAGGAGGCGGACTCCGAGGTCTCCTTGGCCAGGCCGTGGATCCGGTCCAGGGTCTCGGACAGCTCCAGGGCCAGCCGCGCACCGGAGCGGGTGCCGGTCTGGCCGGCCTCGGTGGCGGAGGCCGCGTCCTGGGCGGCCCGCTGCACATCGGCGATCAGGGTCTCGATCTCCCGGGTGGTGCGCACCACCTGCTCGGCCACCCGGCGCATCTCCCCCGCCACCAGCGAGAAGCCGCGGCCAATCTCTCCGGCCTTGGTCCCCTCCAGCTCGGCGTTGAGCGCCAGCAGATCCGCGCGGTCCGCCACCTTGTTGATGAACCCCACGATCTGCGAGATCTTCTGCACCCGGCTGCGCAGCGCCCCCACCGCCTCGGAGAGCGCGCTGTTGTCTCCGCGCAGCCGCTCGGTGCACTCCAGGAACGCGCGCGAGCTGGACTGTCCGGCCTGCGCCGCCTCCAGGGTCTTGTGGGCCGCGCTGGAGACCTGTTCGGCGCTCTCGGCGATCATCCGGGCGGCGTTGGCCAGCCCCTCGGTGGTGGCGGAGGTCGCGCCCAGGGCGGCGGCCTGCAGCCCGGAGCCGTCTTCGCTCTCCTGGGCCACCTCCACCAGGGTGGTGGTGGTGGTGGAGATCCGCTCCCCGGCCACCCGCAGCCGGGCCAGCACCTCCGCGGTCTGGGCGCGCAGGGCCAGGAACGCGCAGGACAGGGCCCACAGCTCGTCCTCCGCCGGCACCGGCCGCAGCGAGCCGCGATCCCCGGAGGCCAGCCGCTGGGCCTCGCGGGCCAGGGCCTGCAGCGGGGCCCCCAGCGCGGTGCCCCCGGCGTAGGCGATGGCCAGGGCGAACAGCAGCACCAGCCCCCCAAGGACGATCATCGCGGTGGTGGCGTGGTCGATGGCGGCGGCGGCGCTGAGCGCCCGGGTGGCGGGGCTGGCCTCGAGCAGGAACGCGCCCAGGGCGCGCCGGAGCATGGACACCGCCAGGTCGGCGGTGATCACCGCGGGGGCAATCACCAGGATCGCGGTGAACACCATCAGCCGGGCCCGCAGCTGGCGCCGCGACGGAGGCAGCGCCCGGGCCAGGCCGTCGTAGCCCAGCCCCAGCTCGCTGAGCTCACCCAGCAGGCGGCGGGAGCGGATCACCGTGGTCAGGTAGGCCAGCAGCGCGCCCACCGGGGCGATCACCACCGCGTTGAGCCCCACCCGCACGCACAGCCCCCAGTCCAGGCCGACGAAGTAGTGCAGCAACGGCGCGGAGAGGGCGGTGCCGCCAATCCACATCACCACCACCAGCCAGAACTGCCGATCCGCGAACCGGTTCACCTGGCGCGCGGCCAGCGCGAGGTGGGTCTCGTCCAGCGGCGCCCGCCCCTGGGCCAGGGCCTTGAGGTCTCCCAGGATCCGCGCGTAGACCCACATCGAGAGGGGGAATAGCACCGTGGTGGCGCAGAGAGAGGAGAGGCCCACCCGCAGCGCGCTGCCTTCGGGAAGCTGCAGGGTCTGGCTGCAGTAGTAGACCAGCACCACCCCCAGGAAGAGGTTGATGATCGCCGAGGGGACGGTGATCCACTGGTGCCGGCCGGCGAGCTTGGACTTCAAAGTGGTGGTCATCCGCGGATCGCCCCCCAGCGAGGCGGGCGCCAGCATACGGGACCCACCGGCCCGGGAGCGAGTGACGGTTCCCTGGCCGGAAGGCGGGCGGGCGTCAGCAGTAGGGCTGGACTGCCTTGAGCAGCGCGTCCATCCCGAACGGCTTGCGCAGGTAGGCCACCGCGCCGGGCGGGCGCTGGGGGGAGGCGGAGGTGATCACCACCGGGATCTCCCGCAGCCGCTCCTCCCGCTGGATCGCCTCCAGCAGCATCTCCCCGCTCATCCCGGGCATCATCAGGTCCAGCAGGATCACCCGGGGGAGCTGAGGCTGGGAGAGGCGGGCCATCGCCTGCAGGCCGTCGGCCGCCTCCTCCACCGAGAAGCCCTCCCCCTCCAGCACGTCGCGCACGGTCTCGCGGATGTCCAGGTCGTCCTCCACCAGGAGGATCGGACCGCGGGGCGGGGGGGACGGGGTCACCCCCGGAGTGTACGGCGTCCGGAGGCGGTCGTCACAACCGGGGCGGGCTAAAGGTTGCCCACCATGTTTTCCGGCCTCACCCACTGGTCGAACTGTTCGGGGGTGACCAGGCCCAGCTCCACCGCCACCTCCTTGAGGGTCTTGCCCTGCTTGTGGGCGGTCTTGGCGATCTTGGCCGCGTTGTCGTACCCGATGTGGGGGTTGAGCGCGGTGACCAGCATCAGCGACCGGCGGAGGTTCTCCTCGATCCGCGGGGTGTTGGGTTCAATTCCGACCGCGCAGTTCTCCCGGAAGCTCCGGCAGCCGTCCGCCAGCAACCGACAGGACATCAGGAAGTTGTGGGCGATCAGCGGCTTGAAGACGTTGAGCTCGAAGTTGCCCGACGCCCCGCCGACGGAGATCGCCACGTCGTTCCCCATCACCTGGGCGCAGAGCATGGTCAGCGCCTCGGACTGGGTGGGGTTCACCTTGCCCGGCATGATCGAGCTGCCCGGCTCATTCTCCGGAATGGTGATCTCCCCCAGGCCGGAACGGGGGCCGGAGGACAGCCAGCGGATGTCGTTGGCGATCTTGAACAGCGAGGCGGCCAGGCCCTTGAGCGCGCCATGGGCGTGCACCAGCGCGTCGTTGGCGGCCAGGGCCTCGAACTTGTTGGGGGCGGTGACGAACGGCAGCCCGGTCAGGGTGGCGATCTGCTGGGCGACCTTCTCCGCGTAGCCCTTGGGGGCGTTGAGCCCGGTGCCCACCGCGGTCCCTCCCAGGGCCAGCTCCGCCAGGTGGGGCAGCGACTGCTCCAGGTGACGGACGCTGTGGTCCAGCATCGCCACATAGCCGGAGAACTCCTGGCCCAGGGACAGCGGGGTGGCGTCCTGCAGGTGGGTGCGGCCAATCTTGATGATCTCCCGGAAGGCCTGGGCCTTGGCGGCCAGCGCCTCGCGCAGCGCCTTCACCTGGGGGATCACCTGGCGGACCACCGCGTCCAGGGCGGCCACGCTCATCGCGGTGGGGAAGACGTCGTTGGAGCTCTGCCCCTTGTTCACGTCGTCGTTGGGGTGGACCTTGCGCGACTCGCCGCGGTCCCCGCCCAGAAGCTCGCTGGCCCGGTTGGCCAGGACCTCGTTGCAGTTCATGTTGGTCTGGGTGCCGCTGCCGGTCTGCCAGACGAACAGCGGGAACTCCTGCTCGTGCTTGCCCGCCAGCACCTCGTCGGCGGCCTGCACCACCGCCTGCCCGCGGGTCTTGTCCAGCGACCCGTTCTCCATGTTCACCAGGGCGGCGGCCTTCTTCACCAGCACCAGCGCGTGGACCAGGGCGGCAGGCATCCGCTCGGTGGAGATGTGGAAGTTCTGCAAGGAGCGCTGGGTCTGCGCGCCCCACAGGCGGTCCGCCGGGACCTCGATGGGACCGAAGGTGTCTTTCTCGATGCGGATGTTCTTCGCGGTCATGAGGCCCGAATAGCGCAGCGCGCACCCCGATTGAAGGGGGCAGCGGTCCCCCGGTGCAAAGTCCGCTGCTGCCGTCGATGACTTTTTGCTCGCGGATCGCGAGGACTCCGGCGGGAAGGAGGCGGGCGGGCTTATCTATGTTCCATGCGCCCCTGGATCCTGATCGCCGCGTTGGTCGTCCCCCTCTCGCTGTCCGCCCAGGACAGCTACCAACCGTTGGGGGAGGTGCAGCTGGTCGGCTCCTCGGCGTCCTTTGACGAGGACTCGGTGCGCGGACCCCAGGTGCAGGTGACCCGGGAGAGGAACGGCCACTGGACCGGGCGGATCGGGGACCTGGTGGTGGACGGGGTGGAGCGGCCCAACGGCGTCCGGGGCGCCAACTTCGCGCTCTACGTGGAGCGGGTCAGCGACGGGATCATCGTCCGGGGAAATCTGCTGACCCGGACGGTGTACGTCCGGATCCCGGACGACGAGCAGCAGCGGTACTACCTGCGCTACACCCTCAAGGGGATGGCGGACACCTCCGCGCCGCCGGCCGCGCAGTTCGCCCTGGCGGTGGCCGGGGCCAGCGTCCGCTGACCGCTACCCCTCGCTGACCGCCTTCAGTCCCACCTCCACCGGCGGATGCAGGGGCAGCTCCACGTGCAGGATCGCTCCCTCCCCGGGACGTCCGGAGGACTCGGCCCAGATCTTCCCGCCGTGGCGGATCACCAGCTCCTGGGAGATGGTCAATCCCAGGCCCAGCCCACCGTAGGTGCCGCCATGGAGCTGGGTGAACCGTTCGAAGATGGTGTCCAGCTTGTCGGGGGCGATCCCCAGCCCGTGGTCCTTGACCTTGACGTGGACGGTGGACTCGGTGCGCTGCAGCTCCAGGCCCACCTCGCCGCCCTCGGGCGAGTAGCGGATCCCGTTGGCGATCAGGTTGGTGAAGATCTGATCCACCCGGTCCGCGTCGGCGGTGATCGACAGGGTCTCCGGACCGCTGACCACCACCCGGTGCTTGCTGGAGGTGGAGGCCATCCGCTCCGCCACCTCGTTGGCCAGCACCATCAGATCCACCGGCGCCGGGTAGAGGCGGAAGCTCCCCGACTCCAGCCGGGTGAGGTCGAACAGCTCCTCCACCATCCGGACCAGCCGGTCGATCTGCCGGGAGATCAATTGCAGCGGCCGCACCGCCGGGGACTCGGCGCCGCCCATCTGGCGGATCGCCAGCTGGGCCTGGGCCTTGGCGGCGGTCAACGGGGTGCGCAGCTCGTGGGCGATCGCCGCCAGAAAGGCGTCCTTGGCCTCGCCCGCCGCCACCAGCTTGGCCTGCTGCTTGATCTGCTCTCCGCGCTTGAACAGCTCCACGAACACCGAGGCCTTGGCGCGGATGATGTCCGGGTCCACCGGCTTGAGCAGGTAGTCCACCGCCCCCTGGCCGTAGCCCTTGAACACGTAGGCCGCCTCGCGGCTGAGCGCGGTGATGAAGATGATCGGGATGTGGGAGGACCGCTCGCGTCTCTTGATCAGCTCGGCAGTCTCCAGCCCGTTGAGCCCGGGCATCTGCACGTCGAGGATGATCAGCGCGAACTCGCGCTCCAGCAGCCGGCGCAGGGCCTCTTCGCCGGACTGGGCCCGGATCACCTCCACCTCCAGAGGCTCCAGGGTGGCCTCCAGCGCGAGGAGGTTCTGGGGAAGGTCGTCGACGATCAGGATCGCCGGCGACACCACGGTCTGGTCGGGGCCGAAGCTCTTCATGAAGGTGCCTCACTCCTAACAGCGAGCAGCGGCGGGGATTCGCGCACCACGACAGGCCGTGGACCGCTCGTCCACCTGCACGGTGGGCAGGGTCAGGCGGCGGACACCCGGCGGAGCAGCGCCAGCGGCTGGGGTTCGGTGGGCTGTGCGTCCTCGGTCAGCGGCAGGCGGAGCTGGAAGCAGGCGCCGGCGGGTGAGTCCACCAGGGCCAGGTCTCCGCCATGTCGCCGCAGGGTCTCGTAGCTGATCGCCAGCCCCAGGCCGGTGCCCTCGCCGGGGGCCTTGGTGGTGAAGAACGGATCGAAGATCCGCTTGCGCAGCTCGGCGGGAACCCCGGGCCCGCTGTCCGCCACCTCCACCACCGCCTGGCCCTCCAGACGGTAGGAGCGGACGGTGAGCTGGCCGTGGGCGCCCATCGCCTGGCCGGCGTTCACCACCAGGTTGGTCACCACCCGCGACAGCTCGCCGGCACCGCCGCGGATCGGCAGCGGCGGGTCCAGCTGGGAGCTGACCTCGATGGAGGGAGCGAGGGTCAGCCGGCCAATCTTCAGCCCGGACCGCGCCAGCTCGGAGAGGTCCAGCAACTGTTCGCGATCCTCCCGGCGGCTGAGGGTCCGCATCGAGGCCACCGTCTCCCTGATCCGCGAGCAGCCCTCGGCGGCCTCCCGGACCGCGGAGCGTCCCTCGTCCCGCAGCTCCTGGACCTGGGGAGAGCGGGACCAGCGGCCCAGCGCCTCCAGCGCGCCCGGCTGGCCCTCCGCCGCCGCGGCCGCCAGGGGCACCGCGCTCAGGGCGGTGTCCAGGTAGTCCTGCAGCGCGGTCACGTTGGCGGTCACGTAGGCCAGCGGGTTGTTGATCTCGTGGTTCACCCCCGCCACCAGCACCCCCAGCGCGGCCATCTTCTCCTGCATCACCAGCCGGTCCTGGGCGTGGCGCAGCTCGGTGACCGTGGCGCACAGCTTCTCGGCGTGGTCCACCCGCTCGGTGACGTCGGTCAGCAGCAGCAGGCCGATTCCCCGCTGCGGATCGTACTGGCAGTGGACGTCGAAGACCTGGGCCGGGGCGCTGGCGATCCGCACCGAGGAGATGGTGCGGCCCTGATGGGCGGAAAGCATCTGTTCGGCGTCCTCGCCCAGGGTCAGCTGGCGGGTCAGCTCCTCCGGGCCCGGATGGTTGGGGAACAGCGGCAGCGCTCCGGGGTTGAGGAGGGTTCGATCGGTGTGCAGGTCGATCACCACCGAGGGGGTGGGGCTCTGGGTGAAGAGCAGGGCCAGCGCCTCGTCGTTCACCCCGCCGTAGCGCCAGCGGTGCAGCACCGTCCAGAAGGCCAGCCCGGTGAAGGAGACCAGCAGCGGGGAGGCCATCTGCAGGGTGCTGGGGTCCGCGGTCCAGCGGAGCAGGAAGTACACCCCCGAGCACGCCAGCTGGATCGCCAGCACCTTGCGCAAGGTGGCGGTCCCGTGGGTCGTCCCCTGGACCAGCCGGCGCAGCGACCCGGCGATGACCGCCAGGGTCCCCAACCCGACGGCCGCGCTGTCGAACAGCCGGACCGCGGGCCAGACGACGTGCCAGCTGACGGTGGAGCGGACAATCTGCTCTGCCGGGGCCAGGTAGGTGAGGGTCACCCCCAGGGCGGCCAGCAACAGCCCCATCCCGACGGTGATCGCCTCCACCCGGGAGGTCTGGGTCCGGACCCAAAGGGAGTGACCGATGCCCAGCGCGCCGGCGCCCACCGCCGCCACCCCCACCCGGATCCCGGCGATGTAGGGCAAGGCGTCGGCGACGGTGAGCGCCGCTCCGCCCGCCATCAGGCAGGTGATCGCCACTCCCGATCCGCCGGTGAGCACCGCCAGCGCGAAGCGCACGCCCTCCACGCCCCCGCGGCGGGTGATCGCGTTGAGGGTCACCGCGAAGCACAACCCTCCGGCCAGCATGTGCAACAGCGCGTAGTTCAAGTGGGTCCCAGAAACCCCAGGGAGTCGGCTTCACCCCCCTGGGCAGCCAGTGGCAGGGCCAGTGAGGGGATGAACTGCAACACCCGGGCCCCCGGTCACCAGGTGGGGGTGCCGTCGCTTTGGATCCGCGCCACGAACACGTCCCGGTCCCCCAACGCCCCGTCGGCCACCAGCGCCCCGAAGGTGCTGCCGACGACCAGCAGGTCCCCGGCCGGCGCCAGCGTCAGCCCGGCGATCTCCTCCGACTCCGCGGTCCCCCACTGCAGCTCCCACACCGTCTCTCCGTCCGGGTCGAGCTTGAGCAAGAAGGCGTCGGCGCCGCCGGCGTTGGAGAAGCCCTCCCGCGCCCCGTGGGTGAAGCCGCCCACGATGGCTGAACCGTCCGCGGTCACCCCCAGGGCGTTGGCGCGCGCTGCGTGGGTGGAGGCGGTGAGGCGGCGGATCCAGCGGCGCTCGCCCTCGGCGGTGTAGCGCAGCAGCCAGGAGGACTGACGCCCATCGTTCTCGAACTCGCCGGTCTCCAGATTGGAGAAGGAGACCGCGATCACGAACGCTCCGCCGTCGGGGGCCAGCTGCACCGCCACCGCCCCGTCGATGTCCCGGGTCCCCAGCTGGCGGGCCCAGTGCGGGGTGTCCAGCGGGGAACGACGGACGATCACCGCATCGGTGGAGCCGGGGTTGCCCGGGCCGTCCACCGTCCCCAGCGAGCCGCCCACCACGTACACCGCGCGACGCTGAGGGTCCCAGGCCAGGGCGTTGCCGAAGTCGTGGTCCTCCGCGCTGCCGAAGGTCCAGGCCTGTTCCGCGGTGCCGTCCGCGGCGAAGGGGCGGACGAACATCTCCAGCCCGCGATCGATCGTCCCTTCGTAGCCGGCGACCAGCAGCCCCTCCGGGCGCAGCACTGCCGCCAGCGCGGTGTCGCCGACCGGCGAACCCCACTGGGCCGCCCAGCGCCGCGATCCCTCCGCGTCGAAGGCCACCGCGAAGGCGTCCAGCTCGCCCAGGGTCTGGGCGCCGGGCACCGCGTCGCCGGCGGCCCCCACCAGGTAGGCCTCGCCGTCCGGGCTCACCACCAGGTCATGGACCGTGTCCGCCCCGGCCGAGCCGTACTGGCGCGCCCAGCGCTGACTGCCATCCGGTGCCAGTTGCAAAAGCACCCCGTCCTGCGGCCCGGCCACGTCCGGTCCCTCGGCCCAGGCCCCCAGGGTGTTGGCCGCCACGTACACCGCGCCGTGGCGATCCAGACCGATCGCCACCCCCTGGTCCTCACCGGCGGTGCCCAACTGGAGCAGGGTGAGGGTGGGCTGGGTGGGACCGCAGGCGGCGCACAGCAGCAGGAGGGTGAGAGGGGGCCTGGTCATCGGCCCGGCATATTCCGTTCGCTACCCATCCTCGCCCAACAATCGACGGGGGCAGAAGCCGGGACCCAGGGGGAGGATGGCCCGATGGAGGAAGACCGCTGGTATCTGGTGATCGGCGCGGTGCTGGTGACGGTCACCCTGGTGGCCAGCCTGGTCAAGCGGCTGCCGCTCACGGTGGCGATGCTGTACCTGGGCGCCGGCTGGGCGATCGGCAAGCTGGGGCTGGGGTTCCTGGATCCGGCGGTCCACGCCGAGGTGCTGGAGCGGGTCACCGAGCTGGCGGTGATCATCTCCCTGTTCACCTGCGGGCTGAAGCTGCGGCCGGCGCTGAACCTGGCCCACTGGGCCGTCCCCTTGCGGCTGGCCTTCCTGTCGATGGCGCTGACGGTGGCGGCGATCGCCGTGGTGGCGGTCTTCCTGCTGGGCTTCGACTGGGGGCACGCGGTGCTGCTGGGGGCGATCCTGGCGCCGACCGATCCGGTGCTCGCCTCCGACGTCCAGGTGGCGCGCCCGGGGGACACCGACCGGCTGCGCTTCGGCCTCACCGGGGAGGCGGCGCTCAACGACGGCACCGCGTTTCCGTTCGTGATGCTGGGGCTGGGGTTGCTGGGGGCCCATCCCCTGGGCGAGGACTGGCGGCGGTGGCTGGGGGTGGACCTGCTGTGGGCGGTGCTGGGCGGGCTGGGGATCGGCTACCTGCTGGGGATCGCGGTGGGGCGGCTGGTGACCTACCTGCGGGTCCGCCACAAGGAGGCGCTGGGCTCGGATGACTTCCTGGCGCTGGGGTTGATCGCCCTGGCCTACGGGACCGCGCTGGCCGCGCAGGCCTACGGGTTCCTGGCGGTGTTCGCCGCCGGGCTGGCGCTGCGGACGATGGAGTCGCGCAGCAGCCAGGGTGAACCGGACGAGGAGGTGGCGCGTGAGGCCCGGCTGGGTCGGGAGCACGAGGTGCAGACCCACCCGGAGAAGGGCGCGGCCTACATGGCGGAGGCGGTGCTGGGCTTCAACCAGCAGTTCGAGCGGATCACCGAGCTGGCGTTGATGCTGACGGTGGGGGTGCTGCTGGCGTCGATCCAGTTGCCGACGGCGGCGATCTGGTTCGCGCCGCTGCTGCTGCTGGTGTTGCGTCCGGTCGCGGTGCAGCTGGGGCTGCTGGGCTCCGGGGCCCGCACCGTCCAGCTGGGCCTGATCTCCTGGTTCGGCGTGCGCGGGATCGGCTCGCTTTACTACCTGTTCTACGCCGCCAACCACGGGCTGGACGAGGAGGGGATGAAGTCGCTGGCCCCCCTGGTGCTGTCGGTGATCGCCGTCTCGGTGGTGGCCCACGGGATGTCGGTGACCCCCGCGATGCGCTGGTACGCCCGGTGGAGCGAGCGGCAGAGCGGAGGCTGAGCACTTTGCCGAGGACGGCCTGGATTACGACAGAAATACACCGATATAAGGCGATTCGACCGATAATAGGGTTGCGAACATCGGCGATCAGCAAGATTATCGATATAGATGGAGCTCCACCTCCGACATCAGTTTCGCGAACGGTTCTGGGGAAGCCTTCCCCCGCTCCCGAGTGGCCTGGTGCTGGACCGAATCGACTCGCTGGTGGTTCCCCAGACTGGGCCTGGCGGCGCCGCAGTCTTCGACCTGGTTCGAGTGAAGCTCGAAAACAAGGAGCTCCCTGCGTTGGTCGCGTATCGGCCGAAGGTCCTTCCCGGCGACGCCGTCGGTCTTGGAAGAAGACTGCGGAGGGCAGAACAGCAACTCCGGCTTCGCGGAGACCCTCGGGTAGCACCCCGCTTGCTGATCATCGCCACCGAGACGGCAGGGCCGGGAACGCTTCGGGCCTGCGAACGCGAAGGGCTGGGGCTGATCGACCTACGTGGCACCGTGCTCCTGACCGGGCCAGACCTGCTGGTGCGAGTCACAGGCGAACACACCGCCAAGCGTGAACCTCGGACCCCGCTCTTCCACGGGAAGGGCTCGCGCATCGTGCGCACTCTCCTGAACGCTCCGGGGGAGATCCGGACCGTCCGTGCCCTCTCGACCCTGGTCGAAACGAGCTACGCCTACACGTTCGACGCGGTCTACCGGCTGGAACAGGCCGGCTTTGTGTACCGCCGCGCTCCGCGAAGTGGGGTGATTCTCCGAGACCCGGTTGGCCTGTTGCGCGCCTGGTTGGAAAGCGGAGAACGAACCGCGGTCTCAATGGAATCCTTCAACGCACGGTCGACCACCGAGAAGGCTCTTCGAGAGGGAAGTGAACGACTCCGGGCTCAATCGGCTCCCGCGATCTTCACCCTGGCCTCGGCACTCGAGACCGATTCCGCGGTCGTCACGGCGCTTCCCCATGGGCTCTACAGCGGGGCCTCGATCGGCCTCGTCCAGGAGGCGTTCGGGCTGCGGAGACAGACCCCCCACAACTTCTTCGTGCTGCGTCCTGAGCCGGCCGCGGACACTTCCCATGGCGGAATCGAGGACTCGGTCCGGATGCTCCCGCACGGACCCGCGGTGGCGCTTCCCCAGCTGATCGTCGATCTGAACGGCGTCGGCGGACGTGCCAAGGAACAGGCCGACGTGCTTCTGGAGGCCTGGGCGCGGTCACTCCCGATCCTGGACATCGAATGACCGAAGACGAGCTCTTCGCTGAGGTGCTGCGAGAGCTTGCAGGGCTCCTCTCCAGTCTCGGCCCGCTTGGCGCTGGCACCGTGCTGATTGGTGGTCAGGTGCTGGCGATCGAGGGGCTCCGACAGGGTGGCTCGGGGATCATCCAGGCAAGGACGGAGACCGGCGTCGTCGTGGAGAGAGGGTTCTCGCTCGAGCCAGATCTCTTGATCGACCTGGAGGCCGATCGCTTCGTGGCGGATCAGCTCCCCGAGGTCTTGCGGGCCCGAGGATTCTTCAGGGTTCGGGATTTCCGTTGGGCGAAGGAACTGGAGGGAGGCGCACCTCGACCTCTAGTCGCCCCGAACACCGCTGAGTCCCGTGCCTGGGAGACTGCTCGAACGGGAGACCACGAGAGGCTCAGCGCGTCCGCTCGCGGGTTGCTGAAACCCCGGAGCCGTCTCCCTCGATCGGCGCGATCGGCTCCATCGACGGGGCCGGGCCGGAGAGTTCCTCCAGCGCATCGGCGATGGCGTCGATCTCCTCGTGGAGCTGCTGCACCCCGCGCAGCATCTCGGTCCCGGGAGCGGCGCTGGCGTCCACCCCGGTGGTGCGCAGCCGGACCAGCCCGGCGGCCATCCCCTCCAGGGTGTACTGCAGCCGGGTCAGCTCCGCGTCCAGGCGGTCGGCGCTGACCTTCACCCGCTCGCGCTGCCGCCGCTGATCCGCCACCGCGGCCACGGCGCTTTGCAGCGAGCGGCGCACCGCCTCGTCGGTGGCGCGGTCAATCTTCTCCTGCAGGGTCTGCTGCTCCTGGTCCAGGAAGGCGAAGCTCTCCGCGGAGGCCTCGGCGCGCAGGGTCCGCTCGCGCCGGGCCAGATCCCGGCAGGTATCCCGCAGGGCGGAGGGTTTGACCGAGGTGCCCAGGTGCTCGCGGATCTGCGGCGGCGCCTGTTGCAGCTCGGCGGCGATCTTGTCGCAGGCGGCGTCGATGCGGGCGGCACGCGGGTCGGCGGGGACCGGCGCGGGCTGCGACGGGGCGCCCACCGGGGAGGAGGACTGGGCCCAGGTGGACCCAGGGGCCAAGCGCATCCGGGCGGGAACGGTGGCGCCGGCGTTCACCGTGGCGCCGGCGCCGATGATTGCGCCTTCGCCCACCACCGCGCCCGGCTTTACTTCCGCGCCCCAGCCGATGGTGGCGCCCTCTTCGATCACCGCCGAGGCATGGACGGTGGCGCCCATCCGGACGATCGCGCCTCGCCTCACCTCCGCCCCGGACTCCACCGTGGCGCCCATCTCCACGGTCGCACCCTGCTTCACCACGGCCCCGGACTTCACCGTGGCGCCCATCTCCACCGTCGCTCCCGGCTCGAGGATCGCGTCCTGCTCCACGGTGGCGCCCATCCCCACGTGGGGCCGGGTGGGGTCGGGGGGGGCGGTCCTCTCGGAGGCCGCCTGGAGGTAGGCCGCCGCCGCCATCACTACCAGGATCACCCCGGGAATCAGGATCCCGTAGTTGCCGGTGGCGATGGCCACTGCAATCAGGGCCATCCCCACTCCCAGTCGGGTGTTCACCCTTCGGCGGGGATCCCGCCTCCGCTCCGGAGCCGGGTCCGGCTCTCGCCGCTCGTTCAAGCGCTCCAGCCGCTCGAGGCGCTGCTTCAGTCCGGAAGGGTCCTCGGGGTCGCTCATCGCGGCGAGATTTGTTCAGCGGCGATCCGGGAACTCAAGGGGGCCCTTAGAAGAAGGCGGTCAGGGAGACCTGGCCGTTGATCGGCGCTCCGGGGGTGAAGTGCAGGTCCTCGCACCCCAGGAACGCGCCGTCCTCCGACGCGGGGCGGGTGCCCGCGGGGCAGCTGGCCTCACTCACCTCGTGGGGGAGGCGGGAGACATTGGCGAACTGCGCCTCCCGCCAGTCGGTGTTGGTGAGGTTCTGGAGCGCGACGCTGACCTCGAACCGCCGGTGCCGGTAGCCGAGGGTGGCATCGAGGCGGGTGAAGCCCTGGGCGCGGATGAACCGGTCCTCGGTGGCGGGGCGGTCTCCGAGGTGGAGGGCGCCCAGCCGGCCATAGAATCCGGAGGGGTGCCGAGCGGAGAGGCCGGCGCCGAGAAGCAGGGTCGGAGCCAGCGCCACCGCGTCCGCGTTCCCGGCGTTCTCCACATAGGTGGCGTTGGACACCGAGGCATCGGCGTCGGCGAAGAGCCAGGGCAGGAGCCTCACCCGCAGCTCGACCTCGGCGCCGATCCGTCGCGTCGGTCCGCGGGCCTCGGTGGTTCCCTCGTCGCCCACCCAGACGATCTCGCTGGCCAGATCGAGCAGGTAGACTGCGCCGGCGAGATCCACCCGGTCGAAGAGGAGGCTGCGCGCGCCCAGCTCCATTCCCCGGGCGCGGGTCAGCGGGGTGACCGCGTCCTGCTGCCGGACCACCCCGCGGGCGTCGTTGGAGTGAAAGCCGGAGCCGAAGTTGGCGTAGAGCTCGGTGAAGGGGATGGCGCTGAAGACCAGGCTGGCCTTGGGGCTGAGCAGCGAGGCCTGGCGGACCCCCGAGTTGCCCGAGCCGAGGGTGGCGGTGTCCTCCAGGCGATCCTCCACCTCGAAGCCGAAGGAGTCGGCGCGCAGCCCGAGGATGGCGCGCAGCCACGGGGTGAGGCGCACGTCCTCCTGGACGTAGAGGCCCAGGCTCCCCTCCCGGATGCTGGCGTCGACGACCGTGCCCAGTCGCTCGCGCGCCAGATCCCGGTAGAGGGCGTTCTCGATCGCGTCGCTGCGCAGCTGCACTCCGAAGCTTGTCTCGAACGCGATCGGACCGAGGGAGCGCTGGAACCGATAGCTGCCGGAGAACCCCCCGAAGACGCGAGCATCGTGCTGCTCGATCAGGTCTCCGTGGACCGGGTCGGCGCTGAAGAAGGTGAAGTTCGAGAACAGGTTCAGCCGGTACTGGGCGGCGTAGGCCATCAGCCGCAGCTCGCCCTGGTCCTCGGTCCGCACCGCGAGGGAGACCTGGGCCGAGTGCCGCTGCGAGTTGCCGCCTTCGGTGGGATCGATGCTCCCGAACCGGCCCAGACGTCCGGCGGTGACCTCGCGCAGTGGCACCTGGCCCGACGCGTTCCAGCCGCTGCCGTAGGAGTTGAGGATCAAGGAGAGGGTGGCGTTCTCCGCCAGCGTGGCGCTGACCTTGGTGAAGAGACTGAAACGCTCCAGCCGTTCCGGGCTGTCGAAGGGACCGTGGGTTCCGTAGGCGTTCCCGGCGATCAAGGTGCGGAGCGGGCCCACCCGCGGGCTGGCGATCAACAGCGCCCGGTACGTCTGGAAGGAGCCGCCCCCCAGGGTGACCTGATGCGTCTGGAGGTCATCGCGGGTGACGAGGTTGATCGCCCCCGCGGTGGCGAAGTCGCCGTGCTGGGCGAAGTAGGGGCCCTTGGCCACCTCCACCCGCTGGATCAGCTCCGGGATCACCCAGTTGAGATCCGCATAGCCCTGACCATGGCCGTGGCTGACCATGTTCACCGGTACGCCGTCCACGGTCAGCAGGACGTCGGTGCCGTGATCCGCGTCGAAGCCCCGCAGGAAGAGCTGGTTGGCCTTCCCGCCCCCCGCGTGCTGGTTCACGTACAGCCCGGGGACGCCCTGGAGGATGTCCGCGGGTCGAGGGTGGGGCCGCAGCAGGAAGTCCCGGTCCCGCACTACCGTGGAGGACGCGGCGGTGAACTCCCGCCTGGCGGTGACCACTGTCTCCAGGGTGCCTGACGGCGGGAGAGGACTGGGCACCGCGGAGCCACCGTCCTGGGCGGGCTTGCTCGGCAGGGCCACTCCCTCCGGCGGTCCTTCCGCTTCGGCAGGCGTCGACTCGCCCAGGTCCTCGGGGAGAAGGGCGCCGCCCGCGTCGGGTTCACCGGGCTGCGCCAACGTGGAGGGGAAGTGAAGACAGACGAGTGCAAATGCAGCGGCGCGCGCCGCTCGAAACGAGCAGGACATCAGGGTGCCTCAGAAGGTGTGGGGGTACGGCGTCCGGAAGGGGGGCTTCGGGACGACGACCTACGGCGCCTGGGGTCGGGCCCGCGGACGGGGCGCCTGACCCTGGCGCGCGCGAGCCTGGCCCTCACGGAGGACCGGTGCGGCGGGCTCCACCAGCCTGTCGGCGGAGGGCGGGGGACTCTCGGCCACCACCGCGTCGACGTGAAGCACGCTCCCCGCCGCGTGCGAGTGCGAACCTTCGTGTGGGTCATGCTCCGGCGCCTGGGCACCGTGACGATGCGGGTGCGAGCCCTGGTGGGCGCCGTGCACCCGCGCCTGCGCATCGTGTCGCTGGGAGCGCGCCGCCGCGTGCTCCTGCCGAGTCGCCGCGGGTCGCTGATGCGTGGCCCAGGCCGAAGCGTGTCCCGAGCCGCGCAGGCCGTGATCGACGACCGCGTGAAGCAGGGGCGCCGCCGCAAAGCCGTAGCCAAGGACGTAGAGTCCGAGGACGGCGACCAGCTGGCGGCGGTGTTGGTAACGGGTCACGGCCCGGTCAGGGTGCCGGACCGGTGAGGCCGGACCTAGCGAAAAGCGCGCGCTAGCGGAGCGCGGCCAGCCGCTGGAACGGACCCTGGATGGCGAGGGTGATTCCGTCTCCCTGCAGGTTGCAGAACAGGGTGTCCCCGGAGGGGGAGAAGCACACCCCGGCGAACTCGCTGGAAGACAGCGCGTTCCGGGCCAGGTCCAGCAGCAGCCCCTCGGGGGTGAGGACACGCAGCGAGTTGCCCGCCCAGCGGGGATCATAGCTGTCCTCGGCCAGCACCACGTCTCCCCAGGGAGCGACGCAGAGGTTGTCCGGGGTATCCAGCAGGTTGCGATCCTCGGCCTGGGCCATCAGCTCCAGCTCGCTGGACTGCGGATGGTAGCGCCACACCTGGCCGCCGCCCGCGGGGCCGCCGGTGGTGGCGGTGAAGAGCACCGCGCCCTGATCGAAGAACGCGCCTTCCCCCCGGCGGAACCTCGCCGCGCCCAGCCCGTGCGCCCGGGTGCGCAGGTCATCGTCCGGAGCGTCCGCCCCGGTCAGGTCCACCCAGTCCACCGCCAGCCGCGCGCCGTGGGAGACGTCCTGGTCCAGGTCCCGTCCGGGCGCGCCCACCACCCTCAACGCCTGCAGCTTCCCGGTGGTGGCGGGGCCAGGAACCTGGTCCGGCGCGTCGGGGAGGAAGCGGTAGAGACAGCTGTCGTCGCGATCCTCGGTCAGGTAGGCCGCGTGGGTGAGCGGGTCCACCACCGCCGCTTCGTGGTTCATCCGACCGTACGCGGGGATGCGCACCGCCGGCTGGACCGACGCCGCGTGGGGATCGCAGAGGAACACGAAGCCGTGGTTCTCGCTGACGTCCTCCTCGCAGGTCAGCCAGCCCCAGGGGGAGACGCCGCCCGCGCAGTTGCGACGGGTCCCGGCCAGGACGAGGTTGCTGGAGAGGACGTCCAGGGTGGTGGCGTCCAGCACCAGCCGGGTGACCCCACCCACCGCCGCCGGGTCGTAGGCCACCGCCGGGGAAGGGGCGCCCGGCCCACCGGAGGTGGTCAGCTCGTGGTTGCGCATCAGCACCAGGGTGTTGGCGTCGGCTCCCGGGAAGCAGCCCATCCCGTCCGGGGCGTCGGGGACCCGCAGCCCGTCGTTCATGGTGGCGCCGCTGCGCTGCAGCACCACCAGGCGGAACCCCTCCGGGAGATCGAGGATCCCGCTGGGGTCGCGCCGCAGCGGAGGTCCATTGCCGGGGGTGGTCTTGCACCGGGAGAACAGCAGCGGCAGCGCCAGCGCGGCTCCAGCCTGGAGCAGACGTCGCCGGTCGAGGGTCAGCAAGGGACTCACCGATGCAGTATCCGCCCGCGCCCCGGTGCAAGGGCAAGTTCCAGTGAGGGGGCACTTGCGTCACGGATCGCGTTCGCCAGCCGACCCGACGGCCTGGGCAGAGACTGCCGCTCAGCGCAAATCAGCCAGCATCCACGCGAGACACGGGAGGCCAGGGCTCAGCTGGCCTTGCTGCGGCGGCGGCGCGGCTCGACGCCGGCGGCCTGCACCGAGAGCACCCGCGGACTGGCGCGACGCTTGGTGCCAACCTGCGCGTAGGCGGGCTCGGGAGCAGGGACGGGTGCGGCAACAGGCGCCGGCGAGGAGAAGATCTCTTGCTCGGCGGGGGCGGTGTCCATGGCGCGGCGGGCCAGCTCGCGGGTGGCCTCCAGCATGGTGCGTGCGACCTTGGCCTCGGCGGCAGGCAGGGCCGCCACCCAGTTGGGTTCGGCCGCCAGGTGGTCCAGGAAGCGCTGGGGATTGCCCGCGCGCACCCTGCGGCGAACCTCCCGGAGCAGCTTGAGAATCTCCCAGTCGGGCGAGTCGTTCCTCTCGTCCATTCCCCCTCCAAACCCGCTAAGTGCAACCGCTCGTAACACGGCTGTAGCAGCGGTCGAGTTTTCGGCGCTCCGGACGATCCAGCGCCGGCATGGTCTTCAACACAGAGGGAGACCGCAGCCACTTCCGCTGGGGAACGGCCCGGTTCTTGAGGGAAGGTGGGGGCCATGTCCAGCAACAGCGAAATTCTCCTGGTTGAGGACGACAACGACATCCGCGAGGCGATCCGCGAGGTCCTGGAGACGATGGGCTTCGGGGTGCGCGAGGCCCGCAACGGGGAGGAGGGGCTGGCCCAGCTCTCCCGGATGAACCCTGCACTGTGCGTGATTGTCCTGGACCTGATGATGCCGGTGATGGACGGGATCGGCTTCCTGAAGGGACTGCACGCCCAGCACGGGAAGGATCTCGCCAAGCGGGTGCTGGTGACCTCCGCGGATCGCAGCGCCCGCTCCAAGGTGGCGGAGTACGGGGTGGCCGACGTGCTCACCAAGCCGTTCGACTTCGACGCCTTCGTGACCCGGGTCCGCGCGCTCTGCGGTCCGGGTCCGGCGGAGGCCTGAGCCTCTCGCCTCAGGCGGCTAAGCCTCCCGGGGACGACCCTGACTATCCGCCGCGGAGGCGATACCCCACGCCCGGTTCGGTGGTGAGGAGCGTGGGTCGAGCGGGGTCTGCCTCCAGCTTGCGCCGGAGTTGCGCCATGTAGACGCGAAGGTAGTGGGTCTGGTCGGAGTGCCCTGGTCCCCACACCTGCTCGAGCAGCTGACGGTGGGTCAGGACCTTTCCGGCATTCTGCGCCAGACAGATCAAGAGCCGGTACTCGATCGGAGTGAGCCGCACCTCGGTGGCGCTCAGCGTCACCAGCCGGCGCGCGAAGTCGATTCTCAGCCTGCCGAACTCGACGACCGGAGAATCCACCCCCTGCCCGGGGTCCGTCCGCCGCAGCGCCGCCCGGATCCGGGCGAGGAGCTCATTCACCCCGAAGGGCTTGGTGAGGTAGTCGTCCGCGCCGGCATCCAGCGCCTCCACCTTGTCCGTCTCCCGGCCCCGCGCCGAGAGGACGATGATCGGGACCCGCGACCAGCCCCGAAGGGTCCGGGTCACCTCGATCCCGTCGGTGTCGGGCAGGCCCAGATCCAGCAACACCAGATCCGGGTTGTGCTCGGTGGCGCGCTGAATCGCCTCGCCGCCGGTCACCGCCTCGATCAGCTCGAAGTGATGCGCCGAGAGCGAAGCCCGCAGGAATCGCCGCATCGCCACCTCGTCCTCCACCACCAGGATTCGTCCCGCGGGAATGGTCACGGCTGCTCCTCCGCCTCGACGGTGGGCGGGGTCCCTCCGATGGGGATCGCGACCTGGAAGACCGAACCTCCTCCCGGCCGCGTCTGCGCCAGGACCGAGCCGCCGTGGGCCTGGACAATGGCGCGGACGATGGCCAGGCCCAGCCCGGCCCCAGACACCTCGGGCGGGGCGACCCGGAAGAACTTCTCGAAGATTCGCGACTCGGTGCCCGGGGTCAGCCCAGGTCCACGGTCCGCGATCTCCAGCACCACGCTCCCGTCATGGACCTGCGCACAGATCGCCACCGGGGTGCCGCTGGGCGTGTACTTGGCGGCATTCTCCAGGAGGTTGAAGAGCACCTGTTCAAACAGCACCGGATCGATCAGCACCAACGGCAGCTCTGGATCCAGCCGGATCTCCACTGCCCGTCCGGCGACCAGGCGTTCGACGCGGGTCAGCGCGGCGCCCACCAACTCCTCCACTGGCACCCACTCCCTCCGGAGCTTGAGGCCGCTGGCCTCGACCCGGGTCACCTCCAGCAGGTTGACGACCAGGCGCTCCAGTCGCTCCGACTCTTCGCAGATCGTCTCCAGCAACTCCTTGCGCTGCGCCTCCTCCAGGGACTGGGACCCGCCCAGCAGGGTCGTCGCCGCCCCGGTGATGGCCGCCAACGGCGTCCTCAGATCATGGGAGACCGCGCTGAGCAGGGCGCTTCGCAGCTCCTCCTCGGTGGCACGGAGATCGGCGAGTCGAGCAGCCTCCACCAGTTGGGCGCGCTCCAGGGCCAATCCAGTCTGCATGGCGAAGGCCTGCAGCAACTCGCGGTCCGCACCCGACACCGGGGAAGACCGGCCGCCGATCAGCAGCTGTCCAAAGGTCGCGCTCCGCCCGCGGATCGGGACCACCTCCAGAGGCGCTTCGGTCGTGGGTCCCAGGTGGATCTCGATCGGGGAAGCGCGCTTCCGATGCGCCTCGTCCAGCGTCACAGTCACCCCGCACTGCAAGGTAGCAGCCGCCTTACGGGCCAGGGCCAGCGCCAGCTGACCTTCGTCCACCCCCGACGAGAGCTCCCGGGAGAGCGCGTACAGCGCGCGGCTCTGCCTCTCGCGGTCGGCGACCTTCGCTTCGAACATCCGGTTACGGTCGGTCAGCGCGCTGATCCCCCACCCCAGGACAAACATCGAGACGAAGGTGAGGAGATTTCGCTCGTCCTCGACGGCGAGCGAGTGCAGCGGCAGCACGAAGAAGAAGTTGTAGGCCCCCACCGACAGTGCCGCCGCGAAGATCGCCGGTCCACGCCCAAACCGGGCCGCGGCCGCGCAGATCGCCAGCAGATACAGCATCACCAGATCGGGTTGGGTGAGATGCGCCTGCAGCCCGCTCCCGACCAGGGTTGCCGCGGCGATCAGGCCGGCGGTCCCCAGGTAGGCCACCAACGCCGAGCTGCGGGCAGGGAGGGGTTCCATGAACAAGCCCAGCGATATCTCCTTTCCGCGCCAGGAGCACCGAGCCCGCTCCGCCTTGATGCTTTCTTGATGCCGACCCGGACCGAACTTGCGCCGCCCTGAGGTGGAGGGCGCTACATCCACCCCATGCCGGACACCGAGCACGCGCCACCTCCCCACCCAGGCTCCGAAAGAACTCCTCCCCAGGGCAAGGAACTGGGCGTCTATGTGCTGACCGCCCTGGGCATCGTCTACGGGGACATCGGTACCAGCCCGCTGTACGCGCTGCGGGACTGCTTCCATGGACCTCACGCCCTGGGCGAGGTGACGCCCGCGAACGTGCTGGGGGTGCTCTCCCTGATCGTCTGGTCTCTGTTGCTGGTGGTGTCGGTGAAGTACCTGATGCTGATCCTGCGGGCGGACAACCGCGGCGAAGGCGGGATCCTGGCGCTGATGGCATTGGCGGTGGAGTCGCTCAAGTCCGCCAACCCCATTCAGCGGGCGGTGGTGGTCGCCCTCGGGTTGTTCGGCGCCGGCCTGCTCTACGGTGACGGCATCATCACTCCGGCGGTGTCCGTGCTGGGGGCCTGGGAAGGACTGCAGGTGGCGGCACCCGGGCTGGAGGATGGCTGGATCGTGCTGCTCTCGGTGGCGACGTTGCTGGTGTTGTTCTACTTCCAGCGCCGCGGCACCGCGGGCGTGGGCCGGCTGTTCGGCCCGGTGATGGTGTTCTGGTTCCTCACCCTGGGGGTGCTGGGGCTCGTCCAGTTGGTGAAGCGGCCCGAGGTGCTCGCCGCCGTCAGCCCCCACTACGCGGTGGCCTTCTTCTCGGAGCACGGGCTGGCCGGGGTGGTCATCCTCGGCACCGTGTTCCTGGTGGTGACTGGCGGCGAGGCGCTCTACGCCGACATGGGCCACTTCGGCCGGCGGCCGATCCGCGTCGCCTGGTTCGCGGTGGTCCTGCCCGGCCTGTTGCTCAACTACTTCGGTCAGGCGGCGCTGCTGCTGTCCGACCCCCAAGCCCGTGAGAACCCGTTCTTCCACATGGTGCCCTCCTGGGGGGTGTGGCCGCTGGTGGTGCTGGCCACCATGGCAGCGGTGATCGCCTCCCAGGCGCTGATCTCCGGGGCCTTCTCCATCACCCACCAGGCAATCCAGATGGGGTTCATCCCCCGCATGAAGGTGGTCCATACCTCCGCCCGGGAGATGGGGCAGATCTACGTCCCCACGGTGAACTGGCTGCTCCTGATCTCGGTGATTGCCACCGTGCTGTCGTTCCGCTCCTCCGGGAACCTGACCGCCGCCTACGGGATCGCGGTCACCGCCACCATGGTGATCACCACCCTGCTCGCCTACGTGGTGGCGACGCGGCGCTGGGGCTGGAAGCCGTGGCTGGCGGTGGCGGTGATGCTTCCCCTGCTGGCCATGGATGTGGCGTTCCTGGGAGCGAACGCGTTGAAGATCCTGGACGGCGGCTGGTTTCCTCTCGCGGGCGGAGTGGTGATGTTCACCCTGATGACCACCTGGAAGCGGGGCCGGGCCATCCTGGCGCGCAAGCTCCAGGCGCAATCCTTCCCGCTGGAATACTTCCTGGCCAGCCTGGACGCCCAGCCGCCCCTGCGCGCCCGCAACACCGCGGTGTTCATGACCGGCAGTTCCCAGGGCACGCCCCCGGCGCTGATGCACAACTGGAAGCACAACAACGTGATCCACGAGCGGGTGGTGCTGCTCACAGTGATCTTCGAGGAGGTTCCCCACCTCCCCGACTCGGAGCGGATGGAGATCTTCCCGCTGGCCAAGGGGTTCGTGCGGATCATCGTCCGCTATGGATTCATGGAGAGCCCCAGCATCCTGCAGATCATGAAGCTGGCCGCCGCCCGCGGCTTCGAGATGAAGATGATGGAGACCAGCTTCTTCCTGGGAAGGGAGACGCTGATCCCAACCCGGGAGCCCGGGATGGCCCTGTGGCGCGAGGCCCTGTTCGCCTGGATGTCCCGCAATGCACTGACCGCCACCGCCTTCTTCCAGATTCCGCCCAACCGGGTGGTGGAGTTGGGTGCGCAGGTGGAGCTCTGAGGGTGTGAACATGGAATCCAACCCAGATTCGAAGTCTCTCCCTCGCTCCTGGCGGCGGTTCGTCCTTGCCGCCTTGCTGCTGCTTCCGGTCGTCTGGTTCACGATCCACCTTGGCACCCGGTCGCGGCTGGAGGCGCTAGCTCCCGATGAGCGCGCGGAGCTCTTCCGCGCCACGCTGACCGCCTTTCGCACCGAATGCGTGGGCCGAGAGCCGATTGACCTCGAGCGCTGCCGCGAGAACGCGGCCTTCCTGCTCGAGTTCCCGGACTGTGATCGCGCCTGCCACTCGGTCGCCGACCCTTTCGTCGCGAAGGGCGCCAAGTAGCCGTTGGCAGCGGGACCCGCCGGGTGCTCCACCACCAGCCGCCGTCTTCGCGGATCAGCTCGCCTCCGGCTCCGCCAGCTCCAGGAGCAGGCCGTGCCGGAGTCCCAGCTTGCAGGGGACGAGGACCGGGACCTTCAGCCGGGAGATGACCGAGGCGAGGATCAGCGCCGCGGGGACGATCTTTTGCGCGCGATCGCCGAACAGCGCCGCCCGCTCCGCGGGGGTCAGGGAGTGCAGCTGGCGCAGATGGGACGGGAGCTCGGCGGCGCCCACACACCCGGAGCTGGCCGGAGCGGCCCACCGGAGCAGTGCCCGGGTGGTCCCGGAGGTGATCAGCGCCCGGGTCGCGCCGCGGGCGTAGCGGGCGGTGAGGGACCGCTGCAGCAGCCGCTCCACCGCCACCGCCCCGGTGGTCAGCAGTGCCCGCCGGGCGTCCCCGAACCGCGCGGACCCCAGGGGAAGCGAGACCGCCTCCAGACAGCGACCGTCGCGTCCCACCGCCACCTCGGTGGACCCGCCCCCGACGTCGATCACCACCACCGTTCCCTGGCTGCCGGCGCTGGAGAGCGCGCCGCGGGCAATCAGCCGGGCCTCTCCTTCACCGGAAAGCAGCTCCAGCTGGATCCCGGTGGCCCGGTGGATTCCGTCCACCACCGCCTGGCTGTTGTGCGCCTCGCGAAAGGCGCTGGTGGCCACGAACCGGGCGCGTGCTCCCATCTGCTGGCAGATCTCCTGCCACCGTTCGATCAGCCGGGAGAGCCGCAGCTCGGCCGCCTCTTCGATTCCCCCGCCGGCGAACACCCGCGGACCCAGGTCCAGGCGGACCTTGTCCCGCAGCACGCGGTGAAATCCCTCTGGCCGCTGCTCGATCAACTCGAAGCGGGCGCCGGTGCTGCCGATGTCCGCCACCGCGAGGTGGACGCTGGATCGAATTGTCACCGCCTTGGGGGCCGCCCCCCTCGATGAAAGGGCCTGGGTCGTCATGGGCCCAAGCTGCGCTCCCTGAAAGGCCGTGGTGCAAACGCCGTGTGACATCTCCGGGTTCCCCCGGTCACCCGGCGGAAGAGCCCTCGCCGTCCGGGGGAGCAGGCAGGGGAGGCCGCACCCGCACCAGCTTCACCCTTCGCGGCGAGGCGTCCACCACCTCCAGCCGGGTGCCGTCCTCGGCCACCAGCCTGGCGCCCGCCTCCGGGATCTTCCCCAACAGGGAGGTGACCAGCCCACCGAGGGTGGTGAAGTCCTGGTCCTCTGGCAAGGCCAGGTCCAGCGCGCGGTTCAGGTCCCGCAACGGCAAGGTGGCCTGCACCAGGTACACCCCCTGCCCCTCGGGGCGGATCGTCTCCGGCGGGGTCTCGTGCTCGCTGAAGATCTCCCCCACCAACTCCTCCACCAGATCCTCCATGGTCAGGATCCCGGCGAACCCGCCGCCCTCGTCCACCGCCACCGCCAGCAGGGTGCGGCGCTGCTGCATCCCCTGCATCACGTCCAGCGCGCGCATCGTCTCCGGCACGAAGTAGGCGGGGCGCAGCGCGTCCTCCAGCACCACCAGCTCCTTCTCCAGGGCGATCGCCAGCAGATCCTTGGCCACCACGTAGCCGACGATGTTGTCCGACTGGCCGTCGTACACCGGCATCCGGCTGTGTCCCTCCTCGAGCACGATCCGCTGGATCTCCGCCGAGCTGGCGTGGCGGGGGAGGGTGACCACCCGGTTGCGCGGCACCATCACCTCCTCCGCGGTCAGCTCCGCCAGGTCGAAGGCCCGGGACGCGATGTCCCCGGTGCGCGGGTGGACGCTGCCGCTGCGGCTGGCCTCCTCCACCAGCTGCTGCAGCTCGTCCGGGGAGAGGCGGGACTCGGTGAAGGAGGTCTTGTCCCCGAACAGCTTGAGCACCGCGTTGGAGGTCTTGGTCAGCAGCCACACCGCGGGGCGCATCAGCCAGGCCAGGGCAATCATCGGCCGGCCCATGGTCAGCGCGTAGGCCTCCGAGCTGCGCAGGGCCAGCGACTTGGGCACCAGCTCCCCCAGCACGATCGAGAGGAAGGAGACCAGCGCCACCACCAGGGTCAGCGCCACCGAAGGCGCCGACTCCCCCAACCCCAGCTCCCGCAGCGCCGGCTCCAGCCGCTCGGCCACCGCGGCGCCACCGAAGGCGGCGGAGGTGGCGGCCACCACGGTGATTCCCACCTGGACGGTGGCCAGGAACCGCTCGGAGTGGGTGCGCAGGTGCTGCACCGCCTTCGCGCCCTTGTTCCCCTCCTCCACCAGCGCCCGCAGCCGGGTCTTGCGCACCGAGAGCACCGCGATCTCGGTCCCGGCGAACAATCCATTGGCCAGGGTGAGCAGGAGGATGACCAGCAACTCGGACGCCATGCGGATGGTTCTACCCGGAGATGGCGGGCGGGTGGGTCACTTCCCGCCCAGCTGTCCAAGCCGGTCCGCTCCAGCCCGGATCTCTCAGATCCTTGGCGCTCTCTGCAGGGCGCTGAGGACAACTTGTTCCGGCGGACACGTTCCACGGCGATTTCCGCTCAAAAGAGGGGGGTAAACTGTCGCCAGGAACAAAGTTCCCTCAGCGGCCCTCCCGGTCCCGTGGGTGCGCGCGCCCGAATCCAGCCACCGGTCGGCGAGGCAAAGCGGTCCATCCGCCTCCGGCCCCCGCGCCCGAATCCAGCCACCGGTCAGCGAGGCAGAGCGGCCCATCCGCCTCCGGCCCCCGCGCCCGAGTCCAGCCACCGGTCAGCGAGGCAGAGCGGCCCATCCGCCTCCGGCCCGCGCGTCGGCTCACTGCCTCCTGCGCCGCCGGAACCGTGATGCAGGCAATGATTCCGGTGACTTGCGCGCCAACACGGCGCCTCCGTGGCCGGGAGGTGAAACAAAACTGCACCGCCGGTGCGACAATTCCGGAACGGCCTCGTCCCCTTGGCAACCCGCCGTTGTCCCCCATTTCTTGCCGGGGGGACAAAGGGAGCCCCCGTGATGCTGCCGCGCCTGCTGGCCGTCGTCCTGTTCACCCTTGCCTGCGGGGGGGCGGAGTCGACGCTGACCGACCCGGAGCAAGAGCTCTTCGATCAGGCGATGGAGCTGAACGCCGGGGACGTCCGGGTCCGGCTGATGGCCGCCAACATCAGCAGCGGCAACTACCAGTCCTACGACCCCGGTCATGGCACCCGCATCTTCCAGGGGACCGACCCGGACATCGTGATGATCCAGGAGTTCAACTACGGCTCCAACACCCCCGCCGAATTGCGCGGCTTCGTGGACACCGCCTTTGGCCCCACCTTCCAGTACTACCGGGAGGGCGGGGCGCAGATCCCCAACGGGATCATCAGCCGCTATCCGATCCTGGCCTCGGGCGAGTGGGACGATCCCCGGGTCGCCAACCGCGACTTCGCCTGGGCCCGCATCGACCTCCCCGGAGAGGTGGACCTGTATGCGATCAGCGTCCACCTGCTGACCGCCAGCGCCAGCGAGCGCAATCTGGAGGCCCAGTCGCTGGTCTCCTTCATCCAACAAAACGTGCCGGCGGGGGCGTACGTGGCGATCGGCGGGGACTTCAACACCGGCTCGCGCACCGAGGCCGCGCTCTCCACCCTCTCCCAGGTGGTGGTCAGCACCGGGCCGTTCCCGGTGGACCACGCCGGCAACGGCAACACCAACGCCTCGCGCGCCAAGCCCTACGACTGGGTGCTGGTCTCCAGCGGGCTGCACAACCGCCGCACCGTCACCGAGATCGGCAGCTCCGACTTCCTCAACGGCGCGGTGATCGACACCCGGGTCTACAGCCCGCTGGGCGAGCTCTCCCCCGCGCTGTCTGGCGACAGCAGCGCCACCAACATGCAGCACATGGCGGTGGTGCGGGACTTCGGACTCCCCTCCGGGGCGGTGGTCACCCCCTCGGTCACCGTCACCTCGCCCAATGGCGGCGAGAGCTGGGCCGGAGGCAGCGTCCAGACCTTGCGCTGGAGCTCGGCCAACGTCTCCACGGTGCGGGTGGAGGCGTCGCTGGACAACGGCGGCTCCTGGTCGGTGGTCGCCGCCAGCGTGGCCGCGTCCGCCGGCAGCGTCTCCTGGACCGTTCCCTCCACCGCCACCTCCAGCGCCCGGGTCCGGGTCACCGACCTCGCGTCCGGCACCAGCGATCTCTCCAACGCCACCTTCACCGTCACCGTAAGCGGTGGCGGCGGGACCGGGGTGATCTTCCTCAATGAGATCCTGGCCAACGAAGTGGGCAGCGATCCGGCCAACGAGTTCGTGGAGGTGGTCAACGACACCGGCGCTTCGCTCAGCCTGGCCGGGTGGACCCTCTCCGACTCCACCGGGGTCCGCCACACCTTCGCCTCCGGGACCTCGGTGGCCCAGGGCGCGGCGGCGGTGGTCTACGGGACCTCGGCCGGGATCCCCGCCGGGGTCACCGCGGTGCCAGCCAGCAGCGGCACCCTGGGGCTCTCCAACAGCGGAGACACGGTGACCTTGAAGAACGCGGCGGGCACGGTGATCGACACCTTCACCTATGGCTCCTCCCTCTCCGGCACCGACGGGGTGTCGATGAACCGCAGCCCGGACGCCTCGGCCGCGGGCGGGTTCGTGCTCCACTCCAGCCTCTCCCCGCTGCCGCGCTCCCCCGGGACCCGGGCCGACGGCAGCGCCCTGGGCAGCGGCGGCGGGGGCGGCACCCCGCCCTCGACTTCAATCTCCGCCGAGTCGGAGGCCAACAACACCGCGGCCACCGCCAACGGCCCGCTGGGCAACGGGAAGAACGTCTCCGCCAGCATCTCCACCACCACCGACCAGGACTGGTTCAAGGTCACGGTCAAGGCGGGGGGGACCCTCACCGTCTCGGTCACGGTGCCGGGCAGCGCGGACCTGGACTGGTACCTGTACCCGGTCTCCAATCCCACCAGCTACCTGGTCCGCGGCTACACCAGCGCCAACCCGGAGACCGGCTCCTACGGCGCCGCCCCCGGCGACTACTACCTCAAGGTGGTCGGCTACTCGGGGGCCACCAGCCCCTACACCCTGCAGGTCAGCGGCGCCGCCGGGGTGATCGACCCCTAAGCGGGAGCTGCGCCTCCGACCAGGGTCAGCGCCGCCGCCGGGGCGATCGACCCCCAAGCGGGACCAGCGCGCTTCCGACCCCGCTCCTCATCGAGGCTGGGATCCGACATCCGGGTCCCGGCCTTTTCGCGTGCTCCGTCCCTTCGGGTCGATCCGGGGCTGTCCTGTTTTCCTTCCGCTCCGGACGGAGAGCAGCCGCCCAAGCGTGCAGGATCCACTCGGTTTTCTCCCAATGTGGCTAAGATGTGGGCCCTCCGGCGATCGCAGTGGGAAGCCTCTGCGCCGTCCCCATCATGAGTTCTTCGCTCTCCGCCCATCACTTGATCGTTCCGGACCCGCCGGTGTCACTCCTCCATTTTGATCCCTCCCTCCCCGAAGCCCTGCGTCACCGCGTCTCCCACTTCTTGGATTCTGAGAATCCGATCGCGCTCCAGCTGACCCTGGTGGCGGACGGAACGGTGGGGCTGGACCCGGAGCGGCTGACGGTGACCTTCTTCGACGGCAAGCTGGGCCCGGCCCATGCGCGGCTGCTCAAGGGGAGTCGGCCCGCGTTGCTGTGCGCGTTGCGGGAGGCGGGGGAACCCTCGGACTGGGAGCTGGCGTTGCTCTCCAGCCTGGTCTCCGGCAGACCGTTTGATCCGGCGGACACCGCGTGGATCCACCTGGAGATCGGCTCGGTGGGCGGGATCGGCACCGCGGCGGACGCGGCCAGCGCGCTGGCCTCCGAGGCCGGCGCCAGCGCCACCGTCTCCAAGCTGGCCTCGGATGTGACCCACGAGCTACTGGCCAACGCCCTGCTGGCGGCGCCGGTGGATGCGGCCGGGGTGGCCCGCTACGCCACCCGCCGGGACAGCTCTCCGGAGATCTCTCCCGAGGATGCCTGCACCTTCTCGGTGGGTACCCACGCCAAGCGGATCTACCTGGTGGCCAGCGACAGGTTCGGCCGGCTCACCACCGGACCCCTGGTCCGCGCGGTGGAGGGCTACGGCGCCAAGGTGCAGCCGGACACCTCCGGGGGCGGCGCCGGTCTGGGCACCCGGTTGATCCTCGAGCACTGCGACGCGATCGCCTTCCGGGTGGTCCCCGGCCACTCCACCGAGGCGGTGGGGGTGATCGAACTCGAAGGCCCCCGGCGGCGCGCCGGCCAGCCCAAGTCGCTCTTTTTCTTCCAGTCGGCAGACGCCCGTGGGGGGCAGCGTGTCCGGTAAGCATTTCAGTTTTTCGGTGGTCAACCGCCTCCTGGGCGGAAGCGTCACCCACCTCCGGGTGGCGGGGGTGATCGACGAGACCTTCGACCCGTCGCTGTTCTCCGCCGACCTGCGCGGCCACGTGCTGCTGGATGTGGGCTCGGTGGAGCGCCTCAGCTCCTTCGGGGTGCGCAAGTGGATGGAGTTCACCCGCCAGGTCCCGGTCTCGGTGACCAAGCTGTACCTGATGCACCTGCCGCCGTTCTTCGTGGACCAGCTGAACATGGTGGACGGGTTCGCCGGGGTGGCGGACGTGGTCTCCCTGCTGGCGCCCTACACCTGCACCCACTGCGGCGAGGACCGGGTGCGGATCGTGGACCTGCGCGAGGATCGCGAGACGATCGCCGCCGGCACCGCCCCCGAACACAGCTGTCCGGTCTGTACCCGGCCGCTGCAGTTCGCCGATCAGCCCGCCGAGTTCTTCGACTACGCGCGGCAGATCAGCCCCGCGCCGCTGGATCAGGCGGTGGAGCGGTACCTGTCGCTGATGCGGCCCACCACCCCGCTGTTGACCACCGGCAACGTGAAGGTGGTGGAGGGGGACATCACCTTCCTGATGCTCCCCGCCGAGCTGACCGGGGAGCTGAACGTCCGCCGGCTGGGAGGAGGCCTGGAGGGCCGGGTCCTCTACGACTTCTCCGCGGTGCGCAAGGTGGACGCGGCGGCGGGGCCGAAGATGAAGCAGCTGCTGGAGGCGGCCACCGCCACCGCCACGGTGATGCTGTGGCGCGTTCCCCCCGCCGCGCTGGACGCGCTCTCCCGGATGCCCCTGGGCAACTGGACCATCGGCTCGCTCTATCTGCCCGGCGAGTGCTGCAACTGCGGCCAGAAGATGCCCCAGCGGGTCACCCTCTCCCGGTTCGTGGAGGTGCTGGACGCCGGGGAAGAGCTGTTGCTGGACTGCCCGATCTGCGGCGGTCTCTCCCTGCTGCCCAAGCTGCGCGACTACATGGAGTTCTTGCGCGCGGTCTCCGCCTCCGACGAGGGCGGCCGTGGCTTTGACGACTTCACCCAGATCGAGTCCCGCGCGCTGAGCCAGTACTTCAACCAGTCCACCTCCCGCGGCTCGGCCAGCGGCAGCAATGGTTCAGGAGGGATCACCCCCCAGGGCAGCTCCGCCAACAAGTTCCAGATCATCCGCCGGCTGGGTCAGGGCGGGATGGCGGAGGTGTTCCTGGCCAAGCAGGAGGGGATGCAGGGCTTCGAGAAGTACGTGGTGATCAAGAAGGTGCTGGAGAACTTCGCCAACTCGCCGGAGTTCGTGCAGATGCTGTTCGCCGAGGCCCGCGCCAACGCCCGGCTCAACCACCCCAACGTGGTCCAGACCTACGACGTGGGGATGCTGAACGGGTCGGCGTACATCGCGATGGAGTACGTGCGCGGCCCGGACGTGAAGCGGGTGCTGCACGCGCTGCGCAAGGAGAAGCGGCTGATGCCGGTGGAGATCGCGCTGCGGATCGTCGCCGACACCGCCGCCGGTCTCCACTACGCCCACAGCTACGTGGACCCCGCCGGCACCCCGCACCCGATGGTCCACCGGGACGTCTCCCCGCACAACATCCTGGTGTCGCTGGACGGGGTGATCAAGCTCTCCGACTTCGGGATCGCCAAGGTGGCGGGAGAGGGCGACGACAGCACCCGCGCCGGCACCTTCAAGGGGAAGATCCACTACGTCTCCCCGGAGGCGGTGGCCCTGCAGCCGCTGGACGGCCGCAACGACGTGTTCGGGCTGGGGGTGACCCTGTTCGAGATGCTGACCGGGCGGCTGCCCTTCAAGCGCGACAGCGAGGCGGCCTCGCTGCACGCCATCGTCTACGACGCGGCGCCGGATCCGGCGTCCTTCAATCCGCAGATTCCCCCCGAGGTCTCGCAGGTGGTGCTGCGGGCCCTGGAGAAGGACCAGAACCGCCGCACCCCCACCGCGGCGCGGATGCGCGATGAGATCGAAGCGGTGATGGCCAAGCTGGGGATGACCACCACCTCCGCGCTCAGCGTGGCCCAGTACATCCAGGGGCTGTTCGCCGAGTTCGGCAACTCCTCCGGTTCGCTCAGCTCGCCCGGCGCCTCCTTCGGCGGCAACAGCGCCACCAGCAGCCCCGGTCCCAGCCTCCCCGCGGTCCCCCGCCCCAAGCCGGGCACCGGGTCCCGCCCCACCGGCCCCGCCCCGGTCCTGCCCCGGGCCGCGGCGCCCGCTGCGCCTCCGCCGGTGCCCCGGCCGGCGGCAGCCTCCCGCCCGCCGCCGCTGCCTCCGGAAGCCATCATCGAGACCGACGGGCCCACCTCGGTGCTGCGGCCCTCCGGAATCAAGGCCGCGATCCAGTCGGCGGACTCCTCCGCGGCGCAGCAGCGGGTGTCCGCCGGCGCCCGGCCGGGCTCGGGCAGCCAGCCCCGGACCCACCCGCCCGCGCCTCCCCCCCCCGCGTCCGCCAGCGCCTACGGGCGGATCGCCGCCGCCACCCGCCCCGCGCCGGTGGTGGCCCCGCCGCCGGAGCTGTCCCGGGTCCCCACCCCGGCGCCCCGGTCGCCCGCGCCCCACTCCCGCAAGCCGCTGCTGGCGGCGGTGGGGGCGGTGATCCTGCTGCTGGGGGTGGTCGGCTTCCTGCTCCTCTCCCGTCCCGGCGCCCAGCGGGTGGAGGTGCTGAACCTCGCCAGCGGCGAGAGCCTGTTCGTGGCCGGCCGTCGGGTGGCCCCCTCCGAGCTGTTCTCCCTCGGCTCCGCCCCCCAGGTGGTGGCGGTGGCCCGCGACGGAAAGCTGATCCGGCTGGGGAACGCCCCGGTCCAGCGGCGGCTGGACGCCCAGTCCCTGGTGACCGTCCCCGCGACCTTCGACGACCGTCCGGAGAGCATGGGCCTGGTGATGGTGACCACCGACCCGGTGGGCTGCTTCGTCACCCTCGAGGGTCAGAGCCAGGCCACCCGCTCTCCCACCTCCTTGAAGATTCCCCCCGGCGTCCAGCGCCGGGTGGAGGTCTCCTGCCCCGGCCGTCCCTTGTACGTGGAAGACGTGCTGGCGGTTCCCGGTCAAACCATCACCCTCGACGTGGCACCCGGGGTCAAATGAGCGAGTCCTGGTCGGTTCTTCCCCACCTGGTGGTGCGGACCACCGGGTTTCCGCTGGAGCGCCTGGAGGAGCTGCGCTGCGTGTCCAGCGCCAGGCTGGCCCGGGACTTGATCCGGCATCGGGCCGCGCTGGAGCACTACAAGGCCACCGCGCCGCGCATCAACAAGCCCCCCAAGGCGGTGCTCTCCGCGCTGCGCAACAACCGGGAGGTGCCCCTGGACCAGGTGCCCAACCCGGCGGACTTCGCGGAGTGGAACCGGCTGGCGGCGGCGGTGAGGGAGTGTGAGGCGGCGCTGGAGGACCGCCTCCCCCCGGAGCAGGCGCAGGCGGTGGCCTCGCTGGCCAAGGCTGCCCAGGAGCCCCGGTTGCAGGAGGCGGTGGCCAGCTCCAGCCCTCCGGTGTACCTGGATCTGGTGGCCGGCCGGTGGTCCTCCCGGATGGAACGCCAGCTGGCCAGCTACCTGCAGCGGCTGTGCGGCAAGAACGAGACGATGAGCTTCTTTGGGCCCATCAACTACGGGCTGCTGGTCCCCGGGGCGGGGGAAGGAATCGACTTCCAGTGGCCGGGTCCGGAGGTGCTGCGCGCCCGCAACACCTACGTGGCGGCGTGGCTGGCCCAGGGCCTGGCCCGGCAGATCTCCAGGGATCCGGAGATCCTCCCCTGGCTGGTCTTGCGCCGGAAGGGCTTCCTGGCCGCGCCCTCGGATCGCAACAACCGGGTGCAGCTGGGGGAGATGCTGATCCGGGAGGGGCTGCTGGCGCCCTCCCAGCTGCGGGCGGCCCTGGCCCAGCAGACGCTGACCCCCGAGGTCCGGCTGGGAGAGCTGCTGGTCCGCGCCGGGTACTGCACCCGCGAGGACGTGGAGCGGCTGGTGGGTCAGCAGGCCCACGTGGGCGCCACCCCCGCCGACGCCCACCGGGCGATCATCCCCCGCCTGGTGGCCAAGGCGGATGGGACCCGCAACCTGCGCACCCTCTGCGAACACCTCTCCCTGACCCTGGAGCAGGGGATGGAGTTTGCCCGCATCGGCTGCGACCGGGGGCTGCTCAGCCACCAGCTGGAGATCCCCTCCGCCGCCCCCCATCCGCTCCATGAGCTGGCCGATCGGCTGGCGGGGATCCCGGTCCCCGCCGCCCGCCGCCACCTGCAGGGGCTGCAGGAGGTGTTCGCCCACCTGCGGGCCTACAGCGCCGCTCCCACCCGGGAGAAGGTGGCAATCAACGAGGCCCTGGCCGCGCTGGTCAAGGCCCGCTGGGACGTGGACTCTCCCTCCCGTCCCGGAGCCACCCCCCCGGCGCCCACCCCGGCGGAGGTCAATCCTCCGGTGGACGCCAAGCGGCGTGAGCTGCGCGGGGACGGGCACAACTTCTACGCCGACCGGCTGCCGCTGCGGGAGGAGTGCGGCGGCGAGCTGCGGCTGGAGATCCGTGGCGCCCGCGCCCGGGAGCTGCAGGAGCGGTCGGTGCTGGCGCTGGAGGTGATGTCCGCCGCGGCCGAGCGCACCCGCCAGGCCGCCCGCCAGCGGGTGGCGCAGCTGCTGGGCCAGCGGCGGCTGCCGTTCTGGAAGGCGATCGCCGCGCTCTCCGACCGGCCCATCCCCTTCGACGACACCTTCGCCCTCCAGGCGGTGGAGGAGATCGCCCAGGCCGCGCCCGGCACCCGGGTCCTGGATCTCTCCGGGCTGGCGCGGCGGCAGGCCCCGGCGCCCAGCACCCTCCCCACCGTGACCTCCATCGACCTGCTGGTCTCCGCGCCCTCGGTGGAGGCGTGGGCGGCGGGGGACTACGGGCTGGTGCTGGGAGACGTGCACGACACCGCCCTGGTCGCCGGCTGGGCGCTCCAGTTCCACCCGGAGCGGGCCCGGGTGGAGCAGGATCTGCTGGCCCTGCTGGGCGGCGCCGCGCGCCAGGTCCCGCTGATCACCGCCCTGGCCTCCCGGCGCACCGGGCTGTTGCCCTCCGAGTTCCCGGGGCCGGTGGTGGAGGTGGGCGGGGTCAGTTCCCGCGCCTCCCCCTGGCGGCTGTACCTGGATGATCTGTGGGTGGAGAGCGACGGGGTCACCTCCCGGCTGTGGGCGGACTCGCTGCAAAGCGAGGTCTGTCTCTACAACGGCGAACTGGAGAGCCTGGTCCACACCGCCTTCGCCCTCCCCCGGGTGCGGATGCTGCGGGTTCCGGTGCGGGGGGGCCACGCCCCGCGGCTGACCCTGGGGGGCGCGGTGTTCCAGCGCGAGCAGTGGGTGCTGACCGCCGAGGCCCGGGAGCGGCTGCTGGCCACCAAGACCGACCGCGACCGGCTGCTGGCCGCCGCCGAGCTGGCCGAGGCCCTGCAACTGCCGGAGCTGCTGTTCGCCAAGTTCGAGGGTGAGCGCAAGCCGGTGCTGGTGGACCTGGCCAGCCCGCTCAATCTGAGGGTGTTCTTCAACCTGCTGCAGCAGAAGGACAGCGTGGTCCTCTCCGAGATGTACCCCGGCCCGGCCGGACTGTGGATGGCCGCCGCCAGCGGACACCACACCTCCGAGCTGCGGGCGGTGTTCATCAAGGGTGGCGCCGAGGGATGATGCCGGGGGGAGCCGCGCGGATGGACCGCAACTGGATGCTGGGGAAGGTGTTCGTGCTGCGGCACGCGGGCTTCCCCTTCGAATGGGTGGAGGAGCTGGGCCTGGACGCCCAGACCCTGGCCGGCTTGGACCAGCTGCTGGAGTGCGAGCGGCGGCTGGAGGCCGCGGGCCTCACCCCCGCCGCCCTCACCGCGCTGGAGAAGGGGCAGCCGGTGAAGGCCCCCTCGCCCCGGCCCCCGGAGTGGGACGCGCTGCTGGGGGAGTGGAAGGCCCTGCGCACCACGCTGGAACAGGCCTGGCTCCAGGAGCGCACCCGGCTGCGGGCCCGGCTGCACCAGCGCTGCGGGGATGAGGGGATCCAGGGGGCGGTGTTCTTCTCCAACCCCTCGGTCTACGAGAACAGCTGGCGCCGCTACGCCCAGGAACCGCTGCGGCCGGAGAATGCCGACGCCCGCCGGCAGGATCGCCAGGCCTATACCTACCTGCAGCGGCTGTGCGCCAAGAACGAGACCACCAGCTTCTTCGGGCCGATGGGCTACGGGGAGATCCTCCCCGATGACCGGGTCTCGGTGGCGGTGGTCCCCAGCCAGGACAGCCGGCGGCGGACCTTCCTGGCCTTCTGGGCGATCACCGAGCTGTCCCGCACCCTCCAGCGGGATCCCGCCCTCCGCGCCGAGCTGACCCTGCGCTTGAACCCGATGTTCGAGCTCACCTCCCAGGAGGCCCGCTGCCCCCCGCTGGGGCTGCAGGTCCCGCTCTCCGGGCGGCTGCCCCAGCTGGTGGCGCTGCTGGGCGAAGGCCCGCTGACCGTGCGTGCCGCCGCCGACCGGCTGCAGCTGTCGCCCCCGGAGCTGGAGCGGGAGGTGCTCCCCCTGTTGCGGGTGGCGTGCGTGCTGCGCGGGTTGCCCTTCGCCACCCAGGATCTCTCCACCTTCGAGGCCCTGATCGGGGCGGTGGCCGCGCTGGGGCCCTCGGCCGCCCGCGACACCTGGCTGGCCCACCTGGACGGCTTCTCCCGCCGCCTCACCGCCTTTGCCCAGGGCACCCTGGAGGAGCGCCGGGTGCTGCTGGGCGAGCTGGAGGCCCTGTTCACCGGGCTCACCGGCAAGGCGGCTCGCCGTGGCGAGGGCGGCGTCTACGAGGACCGGCTGGTGATCTACGAGGAGGCGGCCTCACCCTTCGCCCTCCAGTTCGGGCGCAGCTTCGGCCAGCGCCTGGCGGCGGCGCTCAGCGACGGCCTGGAGGTCTCGGCCCGGTATGGCGAACAGGTGCAGCAGGGCCACCGGGAGACGGTGATTGCCCAGCTGGGCACCGAGGGGGAGCTGGACTTCCTCAGCTACACGGTGAAGACCCGGCCGGCGCAGGTGGAGGGGACCCGCTTCTCTCCGGTCCCTCCGCTGCCGGTGGAGGACGTGGGCCGCAACCTGCAACTGGCGGCCAGCGACTTTCCGGCCGCCGCGCCCGGTGCCCGCTTCGCCCTCCCCGACGTCTGTCTGGGGGGCGCGGTGGATCAGCCCGAACAGCTGCAGATCCTGTTGGCCCGCGTCCATCACCACCTGCTGCTCTACAGCTGGCTGGCCACCTTCCACCCCCGGCCGGAGGCGTACCGGGCGGTGGCCGAACGCTTCGTCTCCCACGAGCCGGGGGTGGCGGGGCTGACCGCGCTCTCGGTCCGCCGGCGCAACAAGGGCTTCTACGCCTATCCCGGCCGGAACCTGCTGCAGTCGGTGACCGACACCAACGACATCGGCGCCAACGCGCTCAGCCCCTCGCTGGCCAGGGTCCGGCTGGGTCCGGAGGGGCCGCGGCTGTTTGCCCCGGACGGCACCCCGCTGCAGCTCTACTTCCCGCTGGATGACCTCTCCAAGTTCGCGCCCTTCGCCGCCCTCGGACATCCCCAGGTGGTGCACGCCCCGCTCAAGTCCGGCACCGGGCACACCCCCCAGGTCTGGCTGGGCGGGGCGGTGTACCAGCGCGAGCGCTGGGAGGTCCCCACCGGGACCCTGCACGGGCTGACCGGGCTGGCCTTCCACCGGGCGGTGCACCGCCTCCGTCGCCGGCTGGGGCTGCCCCGCTTCGTCTACGGCCGGACCCCGGCGGAGCGGAAGCCGTACCTGTTTGATCTGGAGTCCCCCTTCGCGATGGAGTTGCTGCGGCACTGCGTGGCGGCGGTGGAGTCGGTGACCTTCGAGGAGATGCTGCCCGGCCCGGACCAGCTGTTCCTGCGCGACGCGCGGGGCCGCTACACCTTCGAGCTGCGGATGCAGGCCGAGCGCTGGACGGTGACGCCCCCCGCGGAGGGTTGCTAGAGTGGGCGGCACCGCATGGACGCTTCCGACGACAAGACGACCTACAAGGTCGTGGTGAACCACGAGGAGCAGTATTCACTCTGGCCGGCGGGGCGGGAGAACGCTGCCGGCTGGAAGGATGCCGGCAAGAGCGGCACCCGCGAGGAGTGCCTGGCCCACATCCGCGAGGTGTGGACGGACATGCGTCCGCTCAGCCTCCGCCAGTGGCTGGCCTCGGCGGCCGGCCAGCGCTGAGCGATGAGCACCCCCTCCGACGAGGTTCCCCGCGTGGTGCAGCTGGTGGCGCTGTGCGGCAGCGCCCGCCCCGGCTCCCATACCCGGCAGGCGGTGACGCTGGCCGCCGAGGCCGCCCGCATCACCGGCGCGGAGGTCCACTGGGTGGACCTGGCGGAGTGGAAGCTGCCGCTGTTCGACGATACCCCGGCCACCGTCGAGCACCCGGAGGTGGTGCGGTTCAAGGCGCTGATCAAGAGCGCGGACGCCCTGCTGGTGGGGACCCCGGTCTACCATGACAGCGTGGGCGGCTCGTTGAAGAACGCCCTGGACTACCTGTACCTGCCGGAGCTGGGGGACAAGGTCGCGGGGTTGATCGCGGTGGGGGGAGGGCGGCTGGGTCAGCACCAGGCGCTGGAACACCTGCGCGGGATCCTGCGCGAGACCTCCACCTGGACCCTGCCCCGCCAGGTGGCGGTGCCCACCGCCAAGGAGGCCTTCGCCGCCAACGGCAAGCCGGTGGACAAGGAACTGGAGCTGCGGCTGACCCTGCTGGGCCGGGAGCTGGTGCTTCGCACCCGGCAGCTGCGGCCCCCCCGCCCGGCGCGGCCGGTGTCGCCCCCCGCCCGGCCGGCGGCCCAAGACGATTCCCGTTGAGCCGGCGGCGGGAGAGCCGCCCCGGTCTGAAAGGAGGAGGGTGGACAGCAGCCTGACGTCATCCGGTCCGGCGTTTCCCCTCGATCATGACTGAGCGCGGCCCACGAGAAGTCGAGCAGGTGGAGGTGTTGGTGATCGGCGCGGGGGTGGTGGGGCTGTCCACCGCCCGGGCCCTGGCCCAGCGGGGGGCGCGGGTGACCGTGCTGGACCGCTCCTTGCGGGGAGGGGAAGGCTCGCGGGCCGCCGCCGGGGTGGCGGTCCCCAGCATCCGGCTGATCGCCGATCCGGCGATGATGGACTTCACCGCCGCCGGGTTGGGCGCGCTGGCCGAGGATCTGGCGTCCCTGCAGGCTGCCTTTCCCACCAGCGGGCTGACCCGTGGGCGCGGCATCCTCCGCCCGGCGATGGATGCCCAGGCGCGGACCGATCTGGAGACCCAGGCCCGGCAGAGGCCGGACTTCCTGGGCCGCTGGGTTCCCCACCCGGAGCTGGTCTCGCTGGAGCCGGCGCTGACCGGGACCCCGCTGCTGGGCGCCTACCTCCAGGAGGAGGCCTACTCGGTGGACGCCGACGGCTACCTGGACGCGCTGCTGCACCAGGTCTCCGCGCTGGGGGTGCGGCTGCGGATGGGGGAGAACGTGCTGCAGGTCAGCCCCGGGCCGCAGGGGGTGCAGGTCCGCACCGATGCCGGCCGGGTGCACGCCCAGCGGCTGGTGGTGGCGGCCGGGGCCTGGTCCGGCCTGCTGCCCGGACTGGACCCGGTGCCGATCCGCCCGGTGCGCGGACAGCTGATCTCCGCCTTCCACCCCCACCAGCGGATGACCCGGGTCCTCTCCGGCTCGGTCTATCTCTCCCCCTGGCGGGTGGGGGAGGTGCTGGTGGGTGCCACCGAGGAGGAGGCGGGGTTCGTGTGCCAGTCCACTCCCCAGGGGATGCTGTTCCTGCTGGCCACCCTGGCCCGGCTGGCGCCTTCGATGCGGGAATCCCGCTTCACCGGCGCCTGGGCCGGGCTGCGCTCCGCCACCCCCAGTGGCCGTCCGATGATCGGCCGCTACCCGGGGCAGGACCGGGTGTTCATCGGCAGCGGGCACGGGGGCCAGGGAATCCTCACCGGCGGGTTCACCGGTCGGCTGCTGGCGGAGGCACTGGAGGGAAGGCCCCCCGCCTTCCAGGGCGCCTTTGAACCCGCCGCGGTGGTGGGCGCCTCCTGATGCTGCGGGTGGATCACGCCTCCCTCCGGGTGGCGCGGCTGGCCCTGGCGCGGGAGCGACTGGAGCAGCGCTTCGGGCTGGTCCCCACTCCCACCCCGGCCGCCCCGGACACCCACAGCCGGCTGTACCTGGATCGCTCGTACCTGGAGGTGTCCCAGGGCCCGGGCCAGGGGCTGGAGTATTACTTCTTCGGCTTCCAGGACCGGCGCGCAGTGGAGGCGCACCTGGCCCTCCAGCGGCTGACCTTCACCCATCAGGCCTACGTGGGCGCGGACGGCACCTGGGACGACCTGACCGTGCAGCCGCCCCCGGGCGTGCCGGTGCCGATGCTGGTGCGGCGGACCGAGCCCGAAGCGCTGGCCCAAGACTGGCCCCCGCCGCGCCCGGAGGCCTGGGCGTGCGGTGCCCGGGCCCTGGTCGGCTTCCGGCTCCAGGTGGCCTCGCTGCATAGCGCGGCCCCCTTCTTCCAAGCGTTGCTGGGGGGCACCCCCACCACGCCGCGGGTGGAGCCCCGCTCCGGGCGGACCCGGGTGGACCTGCGCTGGCCGGGCGGGACCCTGACCCTGGTGGAGGGCGACGCGCCGCGGATTGAGGGGGTGGTGCTGCGGGTGGCCCAACTGGAGGCCACTGCGGGTTTTCTGCAGGAGCGGGGGACCCTCTTCCACCGGGAGGAGGGGGAGCTGTGGGCCCAGGACCCGCAGCTGCCCGGGTTGGAGCTGGGCTTTAGCGCCTGAGGGTCAGGGGCCGGTGTCCCCGGTCATCAGCTCGAGCAGCTCCAGCAGCGCCTGCTTCTGCTCGTCGGTCAGCTCCAGCGGCTTGACGGTGGCGGCCTTGGTCCCGGCGAAGCTGCCGTCCGGATCCCCGCCCCGGTTGTAGAACTCCACCACCTCCGCCAGCGTGGCCAGCGACCCGTTGTGCATGTAGGGGGCGGTCAACGCCACGTTGCGCAGCGAGGGGGTCTTGAAGGCCCCCTCCATCTGGCCCCGGCCCTCCTCGGCCTCCATCAGGGAGGGGCTGGCGTAGACCAGCTCCAGGTTGCGCAGCCGGTTGGCCGCCAGCGCGTCGGGCCCGGAGGTGCGGTCGCTAAAGGCGCCCAGGGCGTTGAAGGGGGACTCCAGCACCACCGGGATTCCTCCCAGGCGGCCGCCCCGCCCGGCGGTGTCGTCGGCCAGCCCCACGTTGTGGAAGGCCTGATCGCTCAGCGCCGCCCCCTTGTGGCAGACCGCGCACTGGCCCTGGCGGATGAACACCTTGAGTCCCAGGTGCAGGGGGTGTTCCTCCTGGGTCCCGGCCAGGGTGGCCTCCAGGTAGCTGGTCAGCTGACGGTCGAAGGGCGAGGTGGTCCGCTGCAACCCCCACTGGAAGGAGGCCAGCGCCTTGCCGAAGTGGGTCAGCACCTGGTCTTCGGAGTGCATCTCGGCGCTGGCTCCGAACAGGGCCTGGTAGTCCTCGGCGTAGGGCGGCGCGGCCAGCTTCTGTCGCAGGCTGGCGGCGTTCCCCGCCATCTCCTGGGGGCTGAGGAAGGGGAGCAGCGCCTGGGACCAGAGACGATCCGCCCGGCCGTCCCACATGAACCATTCGGAGTGGGCCACGTTGAGCAGGGTGGGAGGGTTGCGGCCGGTCTCGTTTCCGTCACACCCCGGGCCTCCGGCGCCGGCCGAGTAGGTGAAGCCCTGGTCCGGCAGATGGCAGGTCTGGCAGGAGACGGTGCCGCACCCGGAGAGGGTGGGATCCACGAACAGCTGGGCCCCCAGCTGCTGGGCCAGGGCGTTCCCCAGGAAGCGGTTGGTGGGATCGGCGGCGGGCAGACCCAGCTGGGGCATCCGGCGAAGAAGCTCCTCCTCCTCGAAGGTGGGGAACGGTTCCTCGTGGCAGGCGCTGACCAGCAGCAGCGGGACCAGGACCCAGACGGCGCGACACGACATTTCGACTCCCCGCATATTTTGGGGCGCAGCCTAGCCCAACCGGTCGCACCCCGGGGACGGGTTGGATCGGGAAACACCGTGCTGCCCGCCTGTGCTCCGCCCAGGCAGGCGGGGCGGGAGCGCACTTTCATCACTGCTCGGGGACAGTCTACTATCCGCCCGCCATCTTGACCCCTGTCTGGACCGGCAGCACCCCGCCGGCCGTGTGAGCCTTGAGCACCGCCCCTCAGATCGATCCCCACCAGACCGGTACCAGCCGCAGCGCCCCCGGCAGCACCCAGACCCACCTCTCGCATGGGACCGGGACCCGCACCGGGATGACCCTGGTCCCCAAGGGCCTGCGGCAGGATCAGACCCCCGCCACCCCGGAGCAGATCGCCAGCGATGTGCGGCAGGTGGGGGGCCTGCGCTTCGACCAGGTGCTGCTGATCACCACCTTGATGATCGTGGTGGTGATCGTGGCGCTGCTGGGCGCGGTGTTCACCTACACCGCCCGCGCCGCCTTCGAGGAGTCGGACCGTCAGTACACGGTCACCCTCCAGGAGCAGGCCCGGGAGATGGGAGAGCGGCTGGCCACCACCCTGGCCCAGAGCGCCCAGCTGCCGATGCGGGACAACGACTATGGGTACTTCAAGGCCCAGGCCGCGGAGGTGGTGAAGCAGAACTCCAACGTGGCCCGGATCCGCTTCTTCGCCGCGGACCGCAGCGTGCTGGCGGACTCCGACGGGGACCTCACCCGCGCCACCGATCGCCGCTTCGAGCGGGGCTTCACCACCGCCTATTACAAGGGCACCTCGGTGTTCGAATACTCCGAGCCGGTGGAGTACGGCTCCTCCGCCGGGCCGGGCCTGGTGGTGCTCAACTACTCGCTGGACCGGCTGCAGGGACTGCTCACCGAGATGGCCCAGAAGCAGGCCCAGACCCTGGACGCCAGCGCGGTGCGCACCGGTCTGCTGGGGGTGCTGTTCCTGGTGTGCGCCGGGGTGCTGGCGGCGGTGGTCAGCCGGCGGATCACCCGGCCCCTGGGGTCGCTGACCGACGGGGTGATGCACCTGGCCCAGGGCGACTTCGACGCCCGGGTGGAGGCCGGGACCGGCAGCCGCGAGGTGAAGACCCTGGGGATCGTCTTCAACCACATGGCGGACCGGATCGCCCTGCTGATGAACGACGTGCGGCAAAAGGCGTTCCTGGAGCGCGAGATGCAGGTGGCCAAGACGGTGCAGGAGACGCTGCTGCCGAACCGGGACGTGTTCCCGGTGGGGCCGATCAAGATCGCCGGCACCTCCTTCGCCGCCGAGGCCTGCGGTGGTGACTGGTGGTTCCGCTCCGCCCTCGGCTCCAGCCGGGTGGTGATCGGGGTGGGGGACGTCACCGGCCACGGCCTCTCCACCGCGCTGGTGGCCACCTCCGCCACCTCCGGCTTCGCCTCGGCG
Organism: Myxococcaceae bacterium; assembly: GCA_036675345.1. GTDB lineage: Bacteria > Myxococcota > Myxococcia > Myxococcales > Myxococcaceae > JALYOC01. The sequence goes on along the minus strand of JAKFFE010000011.1, from coordinate 4,308 downwards.
ATCAAGCTGCACGAACCCTCGCAGATCCACTGCCGGCTGCTGGCCAACGCCCTCAACCAGACCCTGTTCCACCTGGCCCGGGGAGAGTTCCAGATGTCCACCTCCCTGGCGGTGGTGGACCTGGCCAGCGGGATGATGGAGTTCGCCAGCGGCGGCCATCCCCCGGCCCAGGTGTTCAACCGCGAGGACGGCAAGGTCACCGGCCTCACCATCCGCGGGGCGCTGCTGGGGCTCTCCGAGCACTCGGACTACGCCACCGCCCAGTACCAGCTGCGCCCCGGAGACGTGGTGGTCTGGTACAGCGACGGGCTGACCGAGGCGGTCAACGCCGAGGGCAAGCAGTACTCGCTCAAGCGGCTGCAGAACGCGCTGCGGCAGTACGGCTACCTTCCCCCCACCCAGTTGCGGGACGCGATCGTCACCGAGGTCCAGGAGTTCATGGCCGGCACCGCCCAGGCGGACGATGTGACCATCGTGGTGGCGGAGTACCAGCCGTGAAGCACCTTCCCCTGATCGCCCTGTTGGTGGCCCTCCCCGCGCTGGGCCAGTTCCGACCTCCTCCCCTGACCGAGGCCCAACGGCTGTCCAGCTCCGGCGACCAGCCCCGGGCGGAGGGCAGCCGGCTGCTGGCCGCCGGGGACAAGAAGGGCGCGGAGACCCAGTTCAAGAAGGCCCTGGACTACTACCTGCAGGCCCTGAAGGCGGATCCGCAGCTGATCGTGGCCGCGGAGGGGCTGGGAGTGGTGGGGAACGCGCTGGGCGCCCACGATCAGGTGATCCACCACCTGGCTCCGGTGAACGCCGCCCACCCGAAGGCGGCGGACGTGGCCTTCAACCTGGGGATTGCCTACTTCAAATCCCGCCGCTACGAGCAGGCGGTCCCGCTGCTGGAGGGGGTCCGGGTGGGGAACGAACCCTCCCACCTGGTGGCGCACTACTACCTGGCCCAGTTCCACCTGGCCACCCAGCGGGGGGATCTGGCGGAGGTGGCGCTGACCAGCTACCTGGCGCTGCGCCCGGCCTCGGTGGCCGGCGGGGACGCGGAGATCCAGGGACTGCTGGGCAAGGCCTATGTGCTCCAGCGCCGTCCGGCCGAGGCCCGTCGCGCCTTCGAGCTGGCCCAGGCGGGGAAGCCGGAATCGGCGGCGCTGCAGGTGGGGCTGGCCACGGTGCTGGAGCTGGAGGGCAAGAAGAAGGAGGCCATCTCCAGCCTGGAGAAGCTCAGCGGGCGCTTCCCCAAGACGGTGGAGGTCAAGGAGCGGCTGGCCCGGCTGCTGCTGGAAGAGCAGCGGCTGCCCGAGGCGGAGCGAACCGCCCAGGCCCTGCTGGCGCTGCAGGGAAGCGCCAACGCCCACCTGCTGCTGGCCGAGGTCCACCTGGCCCAGAAGCGGCCGGCGGAGGCGGAGGCTCAGGCCCGCAAGGCGCTGGCGGTGGCTCCCGGGCTGTTGCCGGCGCAGATCCGGCTGGGGACCGCGCTGCAGGCCCAGGGCAAGCACGACGAGGCGGTGGCGATGCTGGAGACCGCGGTGGCCTCCTCCCAGGGCACCAGCTTCGACGCGCTGGCGGCGCTGGGCAGCGCCAACCGCCGCGCCAGCCGGTTCCAGAAGGCGATCGAAGCGCACCAACAGGGACTGAAGCTGGCGCCGCGCTACCCCCCCGCGCACATGCTGCTGGCCGCGGACTACTTCGCCGCCGGAGACTGGGACCGGGCCATCCAGCACTACAGCTCGGTGCTGCAGCTGGTCCCGGCCGATCCCCGCGCCACCCACTGGTTGGCCTATGCCTACGCCCGCCGCGGCAAGAGCCGGGCGGCGGAGGCCAACCGGCTGGAGGATGCGGCCAATGACCTGCGCCGCGCCTTCGACCTGGAGGGATCCGGGGTGATGGCGTTGAACCTGGCCACGGTGCTGCTGGACCTGGATCGCTACGAGGAGGCGGTGACCGTGCTGGGGGCCGGGCAGACCCGGAAGGATTCCACCTGGCAGCACGGCTTCCTGATGGGCCTGGCCCAGCTGGGCGCCGGCCGCAGCGCCGAGGCGCTGCAGGCGTTCCAGGCCGCCAGCGCCTCCGCCCCGGACGCGGACGCCCGGGCGGAGGTGGGCGCGGGCGCGGCACTGGCCCTGGCCGCGCAGGGCAAGCTGGACGAGGCGGTGGCGGGGCTGGAGAAGGGCAAGGGGGTTCGCCTGGGGGCGGCCCTGGCGCAGGACAACCTCCCCTTCCTCCTCTATCGCCGGGCGTTGTGGCGGGTGGCGGGGGGAGCGGTGTCCGGGGCGCGCGAGGATCTGGCCGCGGCCGACCGGCTGGGCGGCGCCCACCCGGATCAGGTCCCGCTGGCGACCCTGGCCCGGGCGCTGGTGGCGGTGGAGGACGGGAACAGCGCCGCGGCCGCCGCGGGGATCAAGCGGGCGCGACTGGAGAAGGTCGGTTGGCTGCTGCCGGGGACTCCGGCGGTGCTCACCGCCTACCTGCACTACCGGGGGGATCGCTTCGCCGAGGCCCGGAAGCAGGCCACGGTCGCCGGTCGGGGCGGAGGCCCCGCCGCGCGGGCCGCCTCGGCCCTGGGCCGGGCCATCCAGCGCCGGGAGGCGGAGAAGAAGTACCAGCGGGGCGACTACCGGGGCGCGGAGGCCGCGCTCAAGCAGGCCCTGCGCGGTGAACCCAACAGCCCGGTGCTGGCGGTGAACCTGGCCGCCGCGCAGTACGCCCAGCGGGGCGCCAAGGTGGCTTCGGCCGCCAGCGCGATCTGGAACCGCCACGCGGAGGCGGTCCCGGAGGCCAAGCTGAACCTGGGGGTGGCCGCGCTGGACACCCAGTCCAAGGTGGAGCGGGCGGTGGGGTACTTCGAAGAGTATGTGAAGAGTGGGGGACCCCGCTCCAGCCTGGTCCGCGAGTGGGCCGAACGCCTCCGGGTGCTCCGGATGGGCAGCGCGGTGGCAACCGAAGGAGGCGCACTGTGAGGCGGCTGCAGTTGGGAATGCTGGTGGTGGCCGGCCTGCTGGGCGGGACCGGGGCGGTGGCCGCGGAGACGGTGGAGGTGGGGATCTTCCTTCCCACCGTGATCACCGACGGGCAGGAGCGTTTGCGGGTGGTGGAGAAGCTGGCCCAGCAGCTCCAGCAGGACCTGGGGATCCCGGTCACCGGCCGCAGCTTCGGCCGCTTCCAGGACTTCTCGGAGGCCCTGGCCTCCGGGGCCATCTCCCTGGGAGTGGTGGATGGGTGGGCGGCGGGGCAACTGCCCGCCTCGGTCACCCCGGTGGCGGTGGGCAGGGTGGGCGGCGATCGCCACCGGCTGCAGCTGGTGAGCAAGACCCGCCGCTCGGTTCCTTCCCTCCAGGGGGCCACCCTGGCGGTGGTCCGCGGCGCGCCCGGCACCGAGGGGAAGCTCACCACCCAGCTGTTCTTCTCCGGGGATCTCCAGGCCCCGCAGCACTTCAAGCTGGTCCCGGTGCCCAACGTGGAGTCGGCGCGGGAAGCCCTGGACGCCGGCGGCGCGGAGGTGGCGATCCTCCCGGCGGGCAGCAGCACCGGCCTGGAGGTCCTCTACACCGGGCCCCAGCTTCCGGCGGCGCTGGTGGTGATGGGCAAAAAGCGCCTGCCGCCGGGGATGCGGGAGGCGCTGCTCAAGACCACCCTGGCCCCGCTGGAGCGGTTCCTCCCGGCGCAGGGCGAAGAGCTGGCCTCCTTGCGGGTGCTGGCCCAGCGCGGTCCTCCGCGCCGGGTGCCGATGATGGCCGAGAGCCCCACCCAGCGCTTCGAGCTGGACCTGGTGGACCTGAATCGGCTGGAGCTGCAGCTGCCGCCGCTGTCCTCCACCGCGGCGCTGCCCCAGGAGACCCCGGACGACTGAGCCGGGGGCCGAAGGACCCGGTCTGGTTGTCAATTGCCTACTGGACTGGCGCTCAAGCTTCAGACCAGAGATACTGATACTGCTCGGAAGGCCGAGTCTTCAGTCCAGCAGGAGCCACAGGCAACATGAAAGTCGTCAACGCGCTTCGCCTCGCGCTCACGGCAGCCCTGATTGTTGGTGTCAGCGCGCCCGTCCTCGCCGCACCTCCCCCCGGTTCTCCCGGGGCCAAGATCGTTCCCCGCAAGATCAACGAGAGCGGGGCCTACATCCTGAGGATGCAGAAGGCCCTGGCGGAGATGGGCTACCATCCCGGGGATCTGGACGGCATCTACGGGAAGGCCACCGATGATGCGGTGAAGGCCTACCTGGCCGATCGCGCCGCCCGCCGGCCCACCCCCGCGGTGGCCCAGGCCCGCGCCGCCGCCGCCGCCGAACAGGCCCGCGCCGCCGCCGCCGCCGAG
>JAKFFE010000007.1:0-68605 GCA_036675345.1 Myxococcaceae bacterium | reverse complement strand
CCCTCAATGAAATTGCGAGTTACCGCAATATTCAACTTGGGCTTGCTATTTGGTTTTCAAAGACCGAGCGACCGACTGCTGTCGCTTCACTGCTTGCTGCTGTTTGGAACCCCGTTTCCAACCGGGGGCCGAAGCTTTTATTCGAACCTCATCTCGATGTCAAGGCAACCAGCACCTCGACTTCGCCGCGCCCACCGTGGTGGGCGCCGGATGAAGGGGGGCGGCTTCTACCTCCGCCCGGTCTTCGAAGTCAACCACCTTCGAAGCTCCCTTCATTTCGCCGGCACCGGGTTCCAACTGAACCCTGCGCCGCTCTCCCGGTTGCCGTGAAGGCTTCCGTTCGATGGGGGGCGGCTTCTACCTCCGCCTCGTGTTCGAGATCAACTAACTTTCTCGACCCCCGCGAACCATCTGAACCCTGCACTTCAACTGCAGGAACCGATGTCCTACTCCGCCGGCCTGGACTTCAGGAACGACCCGATGGTCGCCCGGACTGCAGGCGACGGAGCTTACTTATTAAGTTGTAGGTTGATGCCCTGCGACCGCGCCTGCCCTACCCCATGGCTCTGGTCTCCAACGAGACCAGCTCCCTCTCCAACCCCTATGCCGTCCGCCGGGTGCGCCGTGAAGCGCTTCGGTGACGCGGTGTTCCTCAAGTACCCGCCCAGGCCGCGTGAGTCAAACGATCTGTCGCGTTCCGATCACAACTTTCTTCAACAGCTTGCCTGCCTGCTCTGCGATCAGCCGCGATCCAGATGCACCCGGGAGATGTCCACCCTCCCCCGCCGGGCGCGCTCGGCCACCACCACCGATCGCAGCTGGTCGTAGGCGTGATCGAAGGAGTCGTTGACGATGATGTAGTCGTAGCCCGCGACGCCACGTTCGATCTCCGAGCGCGCCGCCAGCAGCCGGCGCTGGATGGTGTCCTCGGCGTCGGTGCCCCGGCCCCGCAGCCTTCGCTCCAGCTCCTGCATCGACGGGGGGAGGATGAACACCAGCACCGCCTCGGGGTGCTTGCGCTGGATCGCCAGCCCGCCCTGGACGTCGATGTCGAAGATCGCCACCCCGCGCTGGGCCATGGCCTGATCCACCACCGACTGGGGACTGCCATAGAAGTGGCCGTGGACCTCGGCCCACTCCACGAACTCGTTGCGCTCGATCTTCCCCTTGAAGGTGAGGACGTCCACGAAGTGGTAGTCCACCCCGTCCCGCTCGGCGCCGCGCGGCTGGCGGGTGGTGTAGCTGATCGAGAAAACCGACTCCGGGGTGTCCTTCATCACCCGGTGGGCGAGGGTGGTCTTCCCCGCGCCGGAGGGGGCGGAGAGGACCAGCAGCAGTCCGGGGCTCTGGGCGGGGGCGCTCATTCGATGTTCTGCACCTGCTCGCGGATCCGCTCGAGCTCTGCTTTGAGGGCCACCACCCGGGAGGCGATGGCGGGATGCTGACTCTTGGAGCCGGTGGTGTTCACCTCCCGGTGCATCTCCTGAACCAGGAAGTCCATCTTCCGACCGGAGGGATCGCCGGAGTCCAGCAGCTCCCCGAACTGGGCCAGATGCGAGGAGAGCCGCGTCATCTCCTCCGCCACGTCGGTGCGCTCGGCGAAGATCGCCACCTCCTGGACCAGCCGGGCCGGTTCCACCGCCACGCTGCGGGTCAGCTCCGCTACCCGCTCGGAGAGGCGTTTCTGGTACTCCTCCACCGCCGCCGGGGCCAGCTCTCGCAGCTCGCCGGCGACCTTGGACACCAGGCCCAGCCGGGAGGCCAGGTCGGCCCGGATCGCCGCCCCCTCGGTCTCGCGCATCCGGGTCAGGGCGCCCAGCCCCTGCTCCACCGCGGAGGTGGCCGCGGCAGACGCCTGCTCCACGTCCACCCCGCGCTCCTCCATCCGCAACACCCCCGGCTGGAAGGCCACGTCCTGCACCCGCAGCTCGGTGACCACCTTCAAGGCGGTCCCCAACTCGGTGAGCACCCGCTGGTACTCGCGGGCCAGCGCCAGATCCACGGTGGGGACCGAGTCGCTGCCGGCCGAGGAGCTGCGCTTGACGGTCACCTCCACCGCCCCGCGCGAGATCCGCTCCTTGATCAGCTTGGTCAGGGGCAGCTCCAGCGCGGCCAGCTCGCGTGGGAGTCGCAGCTTCACCTCACAGAACTTGTGATTGAGCGACTTGAGCTCAACCGTCAGTTCCTCGTCGCCTACCTTGGCGCGCCCGGCGCCGAACCCGGTCATGCTCCTCAGCATCCCGGGTGCGTAGGGGCTTTCCTTGCCCCCGTCAAGGAGCGTGGGATTGCCTACCGCCGCTCGGAGGTGTCCAGGGGCCGCGCCTCGGCGATCAGCATGTTGGGCACGTCCTCCTCGATGGCAAAGCACAGCTGGCAGGCCTGGCAGTGAATCTGGGCGCGCTCCTCCAGGAAGCGCAGCTCGCCTTTGCACTGGGGACAGACCAGCAGTTCCTTGAGGATCGCGGGCAGCGCCATGCCCAACCGCCTAGCACCGGGCGGGGGCGCCCCTCAAGCGCCGCGCTTGTCCAGCCGGGCGGCCAGCGCGGTGGTGCTGTGGTCCTTGGGATCACCAGCCACCGCCACCCGGCCTCCGTAGGCCTGGACCTCGTCCCGCTCCGGGATCCCCTCCGGGGTGTAGTCGGTGCCCTTGACGTGCACCTCCGGGCGCAGGGCGCGGATCACCCCGCGGACGTCCGGCTCATCGAACACCAGCACCAGGTCCACGCAGGCCAGCCCGGCCAGGATCTCCGCCCGCTCCCCCTGGGGGACGATCGGACGATCCGGCCCCTTGTAGCGGCGGGTGGAGAGATCGGAGTTCACCGCCACCACCAACAGATCGGCCAGTTCCCGGGCCCCCTGCAGGTACCGGAGGTGGCCGACATGGAACAGATCGAACACCCCGTTGGCCAGGGCCACCGACTTCCCGGCGGCGCGCGCCTCTGCCACCTGGGCCGCCACCTGTTCCAAGGTGCCCAGCTTGGAGAGGCTCACGCTTCCAGCTCGCCCAAAAGCTCGTCGCGGCTGACGGTGGCGGTGCCCGGCTTCATCACCGCCAGGGCGCCGGCCACATTGGCGATCCGCGCGGCCTCCACGGTGGAGGCCCCGGTGGCCATCCCCAGGGTGAAGGCGGCCATCACCGTGTCGCCGGCGCCGGTCACGTCCACCGCCTCGTGGGAACCATGGACCGCGATCCGCTCCACCGTGCCGCGGCGTTCGATCACCCACATCCCCAGCCGACCCCGGGTCACCAAGAGCGACTGGCAGTCCAACTCCCCCAGCAGGGCCCGGCCCGCCTCCAGCAATTCGCCCTCACTGCGCAGCGGCCGGCCCACCAGGGCGGCCAGCTCCGGCTCGTTGGGCTTGCACACGGTCACCCCGCGGAAGCTGCGCAGGGCGTAGCGGGAGTCCACGCACACCGGCAGCCCCGCCCGGGCCAGTTTGCGCAACGCCCCCCGCGCCTCCTCCGGCACCGCGCCGGCGCCGTAGTCGGAGACCACCACCGCATCCACCTTCCGCGCCTCTTCGGTGATCAGCGCAGTCAACGCCTGGCGGACCTTGAGCGGCAGCGGATCGGTCCGGGTGCGATCCAGGCGCAGCATCTGCTGACGGGTGGTGCTTACCCCTCCGGCCAGGATGCGGGTCTTGGTCTCGGTGGCCACCCCCGGGGCGCTGACCGCCTGGACCCGGATCCCCGCCCCCTTGAGCTGGGCCCGCAGGGCGCGTCCCATCTCGTCCCTGCCCAGCAGGCCGATCGCGGTGACCTGCCCGCCCAGGCTGCGGACATTGGCCGCCGCGTTGGCGCCCGCGCCCGCTTTCACCTCCGCGGACTCGTAGCGGACGATCAGCACCGGCGCCTCGCGGCTGACCCGCTCGGTCTGGCCGTAGATGTAATGGTCCGCCACCAGATCGCCCACCACCAGCACCCGTCGCTGGGGGAAGGAGTGGGCCAGGGGGGCCAGGGTCTGCAGCGGTGGGTGTTTGGCCGGGCGGCGCATCGGGCGCGTTGTCCCACAGCGGCCAGAACCTCTCAAGCCGGGGGAGGACCGCCTCCGGCGGGCGCCAACGCCCGCTCCAGCAGTGGGGCCCCCTCTTCGATCCGCAGCGCCATCCGCAGGGTCCAGGCGGGAAACCCGGGCGGCAAGCGGAGCCGATCCTTCTCGGTGGTCACGATCACCCGCCCGGCCGCCGCGCCGCGGGCCGCCTCCAACTCCGCGTCGGAGAACGGGTGGTGATCCGGATAGGTGATCAGCTGTTCCACCTGGAGTCCCGCCCCCACCAGGGTCGCCTGGAAGGCGGAGGGCCGGGCGATGGCGGTCAGCGCCACCACCCCGCCCGCCAGCGCGGACAGCGGCTGATCCCGCCCCTGCTCATCCCGCCAGCCGCTGGGGAGGTACCGGGCCACGAAGTACGGAATCGGCAGCTCCAGCCGGGGAACCTCCCCTCCCGGGGAGACCCGCATGCAGGCCAGACTGGCCCGGGCGAGGGCGCCCAGCGGTTCGCGCAGCGGGCCCCGCGGCATCAGATGCCCGTTGCCGAACCGGGCCGCAGCGTCGATCACCACCACGTCCAGATCGCGCGCCAGCCGGCGGTGCTGCAGCCCGTCGTCCAGCAGCAAGACAGTCGCCCGGTGCCGGTCCACCGCCTGACCGGCCAGGGCCACCCGGTCGCTGCCCACCAGCACCGGGACTCCCGGACAACAGTCGGCGATCAGCAGCGGCTCGTCCCCCGCCTCACGCACCGAGGGTCGGGGGACCTGGGCGGAGATCTCCACCGGGATCTGGCTGGCGCGCCCATAGCCCCGGGTGAGCACCACCACCCGCTCGCCCTGCTGCTGCAGCCGGTTCGCCAGGTGGATGGTGAGCGGCGTCTTGCCGGCCCCGCCCACATTCAGGTTCCCCACCGAGATGATCCGCGGTCCCGGGGGACGGTGGCTTTGGAGCAGGCCCCGGTCGTAGAGAGCGCCGCGCAACCCCACCCCGGCGCGGAAGGCCCCCTCCGCCAGCAACAAGGGGGAGAGCGCCAGCTTCCGGGCCCAGGACTCGGCGGAGGCCGGGTACCACAGCCGCTCCAGCAGGGTGCTCATCGCCCGACCCCTGCCTGCCGATAGAGGGCCAGCACCGCTGCGGCCACCGCGCCGGGGGCTGGCACCTCCAACTGCCTGCGCGTTCCCTCCAGCGAGGCGACCACCACCGCGTCCGCGCTCAACGGGCGAACCACCGCGTCCGCGTAGTCCGGCAGCGCCCCCTCCTCGGCGGCGACCACCCGTACCCCACACCGCCGCGCCTGCGCCGCGGCCCGGGCGCTGTAGTCATTGCCCAGTCCCAGGATCCACACCTCGTCCAGGGCCGAGAGCCAGCGCACGAAGGCTTCGCCTTGTTGATACCCGGCGAAGGTCACCGACTGCTCCAGCCCGGCCTCCGCCACCTGCGCCCGAAGCGGCGCCTCCAGCCGCCCGTCCCCCACCAGCACCAGCCGCGCCGAGGGGTGCTTTGCCCGGAGGCGGGCAAAGGCCTCGATCCCCAGGCGGTGACGCCGGGAGGGTTGGAAGGTGGAGACCATGCCGATCAGGGGTGACCCTTCCAGCCCCAGGGCGGCGCGGGCAGCGGGTGCCCGCTGGAACTCCGCACCCACCAGGGGGGGCAACACCGTTCGCGCGCTGTGCTCCGGGAGCCGAGCCAACCACTCGCTCACCGGCACCGTGTAGCCGTCCGCCGCCGGCAGCGACCAGCGCAGCGAACGGGCGGCGTGGATCGAACGGATCCGGGTCGCGCCCCGGGGACGGGCCAGCCGGATCAGCAGGTGGTCGTGGGTGAAGTGCGAGTGCACCACGTCCAGCTCACGGCGGTGGAGGTTGCGCAGGTCGCGCAGCAGCTGCGCCGGGGTGGACTTCACCGACAGCTCCAGTCCTCCGCGGTCCAGCAGGCCCAGCTGCTCGAGTCGGGGCCGTGCCAGCTCCTCGGCCGGGGTCTCGCGCCGTCGGGCATCCACCGCCACCGAGACCTGGTGCCCCAACTCCCGCTGGGCCAGGGCCAGCTCGGTGACCAGCTGCGCGGGGCCGCTGAAGAACGGACTGGCCAGCAGGTGCAGGATCTTCACCGGGCGCTCCAGGCGGACTGGTAGGCGGCGATCAGCGCGCTCGCCTCGTGCTCGACCCCGAAGCGGACCCGGGCCTCGGCGGCGGCGGCCCGGCCCACCTCTTCGATCCGACGCGGATCGGCCAGCAGCTCGGCAAGGATTGACCGCAGCGCCGCCACGTCTCCGGGCGGATAGAGGAAGCCGGTGCGCCCGTGATCGATCACCTGCTCCATCGGCGCCAATCGCGAGGCCACCACACAGCAGCCGCTGGCCATCGCCTCCAGCAGCGCCATCGAATAGGCCTCCCGGTGCGAGGGGTGGACGAAGAGGGTCAGCCCCCGGTACCAGCGCCCGATCTCCGACTGCTCTCCGGGCAGGATCAGGGAGGGGAGCTGATGCCGCAGCCGCTCCGCGAAGGATCGATCCTCCGGCTGCACCGTGCCCACCAGCACCGGGGTCCACTCCGGGTGTTGCGCCAGCAGCGGGGCGATTGCCTCCACGAAGTCGCCCTGCCCCTTCTCCTCGCGGATCCGGCCGATCACCCCGATCCCCTTCGCCCCCGGCAGACCCAGCGCGCGCCAGGCCTCGGACCGGTCGGCGGGCGGCGTGAAGTCCGCCAGCTCCACCCCGTGGGGCACGATCCGCGCCGGCAGCCCCAGCGACTGTTGCACCTCGGGGGTCAGGGCCAGCAGCAGATCGGCCCGTCGCGCCAGCCAGCGGGTGTAGCGCCCGGGGAGGGAGGACGAATGCCGGGTGAACAGCACCTTGAGCCGCGGCGCGAGCAGCCGCAATAGCAGCCCCACCAACAGCTCGTTGTTCCGGTGGGCGTGCCACACCACCTCGCCGGAGCGGGCCCGCCGCCAGAGCTGGCGAACGCTGAGCCGCGGCAGCGACCGGGAGATCCCATATCCCACGGTGACCGCCTCCATCTTCCGGCCCAGCGCGGGCACCACGGTCTCCACATGGCGGGTGACGCCGGTGCGGCGGGGGTGGAAGTGCGGGTGGACGACCAGGGGCATCTAGGCGCTCTTCGGGCGCGCCGGGGCGCGAGGCTCCAGCAGCCGCTCGATGTGTTCGATGTTGCGGACGCTGGCTCCGGAGATCTGCCGCACCGCCGCGCTGGCCAGCTGTCCCAGCGAGGCCACGGTCTCCGGCCGCGAGAGCAGGTCCCCCAGCACCCGGTACAGCTGGTCCGGATCGTTGACCTGGATCCCGCCCCGCCCCACCAGCACCTGCACGCTGTCGTGGAAGTTCTCCATGTGCGGCCCAAACAGCACCGGCCGCCCCTGCGCCGCCGGTTCGAGGATGTTCTGTCCCCCCCGGGAGGTGAACGACCCGCCCACGAAGACCACGGTGGCCAGCCGGTAGGCGCGGGCCAGCTCGCCGATGGTGTCCAGCACCACCACCTGGCCCCCGGTGCGGTTGTGCTCCGAGCGCAGCCCCACCGAGAGCCCGGCCGCGCGCGCCAGCTCTGCCACCCGCGCGGCGCGGTCGATGTAGCGGGGCGCGATCACCAGCCGCAGCTCGGGGTGATCACGCAACAGCCGGCCATACACCTCCAGGATCAGCTCCTCCTCGCCCTCGTGGGTGCTGCCGGCGATCAGCACCCGGGCGTGGTCCGGCAGCCTCAGCGCGGCGCGCAGCTGGGCGTCGTCCCGGGCCTCTGGCGCGGTCAGCGCGTCGAACTTGGTGTTCCCGGTCACCCACACCCGCTCCAGCGGCGCCCCCAGCCCCAGCACCCTTTCGGCCTCGTCGTCCTCGCGCATCAAGAACAGGTCGATCCGCCGCAGCGGGTTGCCGATCACCGAGAACAGCGCCCGGTAGCTGCGCAGGTGTCGGGGAGAGAAGCGCCCGTTGGTCAGCACCACCCGGGCCCCCGCCTTGTGGGCGGCGCGGATCAGGTTGGGCCAGATCTCGGTGTACTCCAGGATCAGCACATCCGGCCCGATCGCTCGCACCGCCCGGCGGGTGGCGCCCCACAGGTCGTAGGGCGCGTAGACCACCGCGTCGATCTGCTTGCCCAGCCGGTCCCGCGCCATCAGATAGCCGGTGTTGGTGACGGTGGTCATCACCACCTGGCACCCGGGGAAGCGCGCGCGCAGATGCGGGATCATCGGGGAGAGGGAGAGCAGATCCCCCGCCGAGGCGCCGTGCATCCACACCCGGGGCCCGGAGTGCGGCGGCAGCACCTCCGGCGGATAGAAGCCCATCCGCTGCAGCAACCCGTTGCGGGTCTTGCGGTGCAGCGCCAGCACCGGGAACAGCAGTGCGAACAACAGGTAGCTGGCGACCACGTAGAGGAGATGCATCGGATCAGGCGCGCAGGCGGCGCAAGGTACGCTCGTACAGCGCCGGGGATTCGCTGTCGAACCCGCAGGCGGTGAGCTGCTCGGAAACGATCCGGATCATTGGACGCGCACCGGGCTGGGGACGATCCACGGCTTCCACTCCGAGCCCAGGAAGCGGCCGGGGGCGCGGCGCCACAGCTCGATGTGGACCACTCCCGGACCGGTGGTGCGCACCGTCCACTTGTCCACCAGTTCCCCGCTGCCGGAGACCTGGACCTTGACCGAGTCCGGGGTGTTGCGCGGAGGAATCACCCGCAGCCGGACGTCGGTCCCCACGGTGCGAGCGCCCTCACTCAGGCCGTCGATCCGGAAGCCCTCCGGATCCCCCAGCGCCCGGAAGCCGCACACCGCCCGCCCCGAGGTCAGGGTCTGCAGCACCCACCGCTCGGCCTGGGCCGGATCTTCCGGCAGCACGAAGCCGTCGGGGGTGGGCAGGTACATCGCCAGCGCGCGGAACACCTCTTCGTAGTCCGGCAGCCCGTGGGCGTCGTGGGCGCACAGCGCCACCCCGGGGCGCTCCCCGCCCAGCTGCAGCAGCCGGCGGGTGGCCTCCGGCTGCTCGCCCACCAGCGAGTACAGCGCGTGGGTGGTGTTGGTCAGATACGCGCCCGCCGCCGGGACCAGCCGGGTGATCGGCGCGGCCAGCGCCTCCCGCAGCATGGTGTCCGCCGAGTACAGCTCCAGCCCATCCACCGCCGGCAGCGGTTCCCAGGTTCGCCAGGGGTTCTTCTCCTGGACCGGATGCGCCAGGAACAGCTGGGCTCCCAGGGCGTTGGCCACCTCCACCGGAGCGGTGTTCCGCTCCTCGGGCGTCAGCACCCGGGGGAGTGACAGCGCCACCAGGTGCCCCTGCTGGGTGGAGAGCTCCACCGCGTGGATCAACAACACCCCGGAGACGAACCGCGGCGGCGCGGGGGCCACGTTGTGATCGGTCAGCACCACGAAGGAGAGCCCGGCGGCGCGGGCGGCCTCGGCGATCTCCTCCTCGGTCCCCCGCCCATCGGAGGCCAGGGAGTGGACGTGGTAGGCGCCGGAGAGGAAGCCGCGGGAGAGGGCGGCCAGCCGGCGTTCGTTGGGGTACGCCTCCGACCAGGCCTTGAAGCCGAACACCGCCAGCACGACCAGCACCAGGGCCACCGCCCCCAGCACCAGCTTCAACAAGGTGCCCACCAGCCGCCGCAGAGCCCTCATCCCTTGCGCCTCCCGATCACGCCGCGCTCCCCTGCTCTCCGGGCTGCTCCTGCAGCGTCCACAACCGCGCGTAGCTGCCCGCGCGCGCCAACAGCTCCGGGTGGGTGCCACTCTCCACCACCCGCCCCGCCTCCAGCACGTAGATCAGATCCGCGTCCCTCACCGTGGAGAGCCGATGCGCGATCACCAGCGCGGTGCGGCCCTTCAACAGCACCCCCAGCGCCTGCTGCACCTCGCGCTCACTCTCCGGATCCAGGTTGCTGGTGGCCTCGTCCAGGAGCAGCACCGGGGCACCACTGAGCACCGCCCGGGCCAGGGCCAGCCGTTGCCGCTGACCTCCGGAGAGGACCACGCCCCGCTCGCCGATCGGGGTGGCGTACCCCTGCGGGAGCGCCTGGATGAAGCTCTCCGCCGCCGCGACGCGGGCCGCTGCCTCCACCTCCGCCAGGGTGGCGTCCGGGCGTCCCAGCCGGAGGTTGTCCAGCACCGAGCCGGAGAACAGCTGGGCGTCCTGGGTCACCAGGCCAAACTGCCGGCGGAGGCTGTGCTGGGTGTAGGCCTCGGCGGGTTCGCCATCGATCAGCAACGCCCCCTGCTGCGGACTCTCGAAGCGCAGCAGCAGTGACACCAGGGTGCTCTTTCCGCTGCCGCTGGGGCCCACCACCGCCACCACCTTGCCGATCGGCAGGGTCAGGCTGACGCCGTCCAGGGCCGGGCGGTCGCCATAGCCGAACACCACCTCCCGCAGCGCGATCTCCTGGCGGATCGTGGTCAGCTCGCGGGCCTCCGGCCGGTCGGTCACCGCCGGCACCGAGTCCAGCACCTCCAGCACCCGCTCCCCGGCCACCTTGGCCAGGATGCCGTACTGGGTCACCCGGCCCAGATCCTTGGCCGGCTGGTACACCAGGATCAGCGCGGTGAGCACCGAGACCAGCTCCTCGGGGGGGATGGACCGGGTGGAGATGGCAAAGGACAAGGTCGCGGCGATGGCGCCGGCGGCCAGCAGCTCCATCAGGCCGGGCACCGCCCCCCGGGACCAGCCGGCGCGGATCAGCGCCTGTCGCTGGACGGTGGCGTTCTCCTCGAAGCGGCGCCGCTCCGCCTCCTGGCCGTTGAAGGCCTGGATGGTGCGCAGGCCCCCCAGGGATTCGGACAGCTGTGCGGCCAGCGCCCCCAGCCGGGACTGGCCGACCCGCAGCCGTTTGATCACCGACCGGGTCAGCCGGGCCGCGGGCAGCACCGCCAGGGGCAGCACCACCAGGGTGGCCAGCGCCACCTTCCAGTTCAGCCACAGCGCCACGCCCACCAGGACGATGATCTGCAGCGTGTCCCGGACGTAGGACCCCAGGGTGTAGAAGGCGGCGAACTCCACCGCGCCCACGTCGTTGGTGAACCGGGTCAAGAGATCTCCGGCCCGCTGCGAGGGGATCCGGGTGGGTGAGATGCGGGCCAGCGCATCGAACACCGCGCGCCGCAGATCCGCCCCCACCCGCTGGGCGAACCAGCCCATGAAGTAGAACTGGCCCAGGTAGGAGAAGCCCTTCACCACCCCCACCGCCACGATCGTCACCGGCAGCGCCCAGAGGGCAAAGGCGCGATCCACCCGCACCTCGTCCCCCAGCAGCCAGCGGACCTTGTCCAACCCCTCCTCGCCGCCGGTGAGCAGAAAGCGCAGCGCCGGCCCCATCAGGAAGGCGTAGATCCCGGTGGTCAGCCCCAGCACCGCCATGCACACGAACGCCATCGCCGCCGGACGCCAGCGGGGTCGGGCGAACCTCAACAGCCTGGAGATCACCGGACGGGAACTCACCGGCCCAGCTTGCGCAGCGCCGCCTTGGCCAGGTGCGCGTGGGGGTTCTGCTCCAGGATCTTGAGCAGCTTCTTGCGGGCCACCGACGCGTCGCCGGTCTCCCCCTCGATGATCGCGGAGATGATGATCGCCCGCTCCAGGGTGGGGTTCAGCCCCAGCGCCTTCTTGAGCAGCTTCTGCGCCGCCTTGGCCCGCTCCACCGCCGCGGTGCCGCGGGAGGCGGCCAGGTAGGTGGCCCAGGCCAGGTACGAGTAGTACTCCGGCTCGCGCGGGTTGACCGAGACCGCCTCCTCGAAGGCCCGCACCGCCCCATTGAAGTCCTTGCGCTTGAGCGCCGCGGTCCCCCGGTGCAGCGCGATCTCCGCGTCCACGCTGATCTCCGCGGACCGGCCCACGTCCAACCGCGAGAACAGGTACTGCACGTAGGCCTTGCGCTTCTCCTCCACCGACAGCACCCGGTAGGAGGCGGACAGCTTGTCCATCACCGAGTCCAGCAGGTCCTGGATCTCCGAGGTGTCGAACTCGGCGTAGTTGTCGGCGTGAAAGCGCCGCGCCACCTCGTGGTACGCCTCCTCCACCTGGTCGGTGTCGGCGGTGATGTCCAGGCCCAGCACCCGGAAGTAGCTGCCGGTGATGATCTTCACCGCCGAGTCCCGCAGCTGGTTGGCCAGCTCCGCCGGCAGCGGCTTGCGGCGCTTGGGGGCGATCTTGTCCGAGCCGGCGTAGGGCTGCGCCTCGGTGGAGGCCAGCGGGGTCTTGGAGAAGCGCAGATCGCCGGTCAGGTTCAGGAACCACACCAGGCTGTAGGTGCTGCGCAGCTCGCCCCGCCCATGGGCCAGGATGTCGTGCATCGGGATCCGGCCATTCATCTGCATGGCGATCTTCAGATCGTCGGTGTCCAGCCCCAGCTCCGGCAGATCCGGCCCGAACTCCGCGGTGCGCTGCGGGAACTCATGCAGCCGGCCGCGCAGCGCCGCGCCGAACACCTTCACCGGGAAGGTGCGCCGCGCCCCCTCCAGGATCGCGGCCAGGGCGGGAATCTCCATCGCCGCCACCTCCTGGGTGAACTCGGTGCCGGCGTAGAAGGCGTACCGACCCTCCCTCATCCCCACCAGCTGGGCGACCTTCTCCCGGGTGTAGTCCCGCAGCCGCTGCAGCAGCTCCTCCCCCTCCAGGGCCACCCCGGCCTCCGCCAATGCAGTGCCGATCCGCAGCCCGCTGGCCAGCGCCTTGAGCACCTCCTCGCTCTGGGATTCGGTCAGCTCCTGGCGCTCCACCAGCCAGTTGGCGAACCCATCCTGCCGGGCGGTGGAGTCGTAGTTCGCCGGACGACCGCGCAGGAAATAGACCCGGCGGGTCAGGTCGCGGAAGGCGACCACCAGCACCCCGTCCCGGTGCAGCCGGTAGAAGGAGTTGAACAGGGCCGGCAGGGGAAAGCCCTTGAGCTCACCGGAGGCCACCGGCGGCCGCGCCAGCACCGCGCCCACCCCGGTGGCGGCTCCGCTCTTGGCCGAGGGGGAGGACTCCAGCAGCGGCTTGAGCTTGGCCAGCAGCTCCGGGACCTTGGTGGGATCGGGGACGTAGCCGTTGGCCTTCAGGTCCAGGATCGCGCTCACCCCCCGCGCCCGGCCCAGGTGCCCCTTGTCGATCACCAACAGCGGGATCCGCGATCCCTGATCGCTGGCCCGGATCAGCTGCGCCAGGTGCTGCTGGTCCAGCTTCGGGAAGTCCACCGCCACCAGCACCACGTCCGGACGGTCGGAGGCGAAGTGCTCCAGCGCCTTGCCCGGCTCGGTCACCGCACGCACGGTGTAGCCGGCCTGGGTGAGCACCCCACGGAGGTGCTCGAGCGTGGCGGGGTGGCTTTCAGCCAGAAGGAGGGTCTTCAAGGCGGTTCGTTATACATTGCGCCCCCTGTCAATGGGGCTTCGGAACGTCATGGTGGTCACGGGGGAGGCGTCCGGGGACGGGCACGCCGCCGACCTGGTGGGAGAGCTGCTCCGCCGGGACCCGTCCTTGCGCTTCTTCGGCATGGGGGGATCCAAGCTGGCTGCGCTGGGCGTGGACCTGGTTCACGGAGCGCATGAGGTCTCGGTGATGGGGCTGGTGGAGGTCCTGCCCAAGGTCCGGCGGATCCTCCAGGTGCTGGGACGGTTGGAGGCGGTGGCCCGACGCCGCCGGCCCCAGCTGGCGATCCTGGTGGACATCCCGGACTTCAACCTCCGGCTGGCCCGGCGGCTGAAGGCGCTGGGGATCCCGGTCGCCTACTACATCAGCCCCACGGTGTGGGCGTGGCGGCAGGGACGGGTGAAGGCGATTGCCCGGGACGTGGATCGGATGCTGTGCATCCTCCCCTTCGAGGAGGACTTCTATCGTCAGCGCGGAGTGGCGGCCCGCTACGTGGGCAGCCCGGTGGTGGAGCAGGTCCCACCCCCGGCCCCGATGGCCCAGTTCCGCGCGCAGCTGGGCCTGGCCCCCGAACGTCCGGTGCTGGCGCTGCTGCCCGGCAGCCGGATGGGCGAGCTGACCCGCATCCTCCCCACCCTGGTGGAGGCAGCGCGGCTGCTGTTGCGCGAACGCCCGGAAATGCAGCTGGTGGTGCCGGTGGCGCACACCCTCGCCCGGGAGACGGTGGCCGCGCCCTTCGGCGAGCTAAAGCCGATCCTGATCGATGGTCGCGCCGCGGAGGTGGTGGGCGCCAGCGACGTGACGGTGGTGGCGTCCGGGACCGCCACCCTGGAGGCGGCGCTGATGCAGCGGCCGATGATCGTGGTGTACCGGATGTCGCCGCTGACCTTCGCCATCGGCCGCCGGCTGGTGAAGCTGGAGCACGTCTCCCTCCCCAACCTGCTGGTGGGGCGGCGGGTGGTGCCGGAGCTGCTCCAGGAGGCGTTCACCCCCCAGGCGGTGGCGGCCGAGGTCCGCCGGCTGTGGTCCCCCGGCCCGGATCAGGACGCGATGCTGGCCGGCCTGGCGGAGGTACGGGCGCGGATCGGGGAGAGGGGCGCGTCGGGGCGGGCGGCGGACTCGGTGCTGGAGCTGCTGCAGAAGTCCTGACCTCGGCGGGCCGCTCTGCTATGTGGCCGGCGGTATGGCGAACCCGGCGCTGGTCTGCATCCCCACCTACAACGAGCGCGAGAACCTCGAGCCGATCACCCGCTCGGTGCTGGCGGCGGATCCCCGCGTGGACGTGCTGGTGATCGACGACAACAGCCCCGACGGCACCGGCCAGCTGGCGGACCGGCTGGCGGCGGAGGACCCCCGGGTCCGGGTGCTGCACCGGACGAAGAAGGAGGGGCTGGGGCGCGCGTATCTGGCCGCCTTCGACTGGGCGCTCTCCCACGGGTACCGTTACGTGATCGAGATGGACGCCGACTTCAGCCACGACCCGGCCTACGTCCCGCGGCTGCTGGACGAGGCCCGGACCACCGACCTGGTGCTGGGCTCCCGCTACGTGGAGGGCGGGGGCACCCTCAACTGGGGGCGCGGTCGCCGCGCGATCAGCATGGGCGGGTCGCTGTACGCGCGTTCGATCCTGGGGGTGGAGATCCGGGACCTGACCGGTGGCTTCAAGTGCTTCAACCGCCGGGTGCTGGAGGGGATCGAACTGGCGGAGGTGAAGAGCACCGGCTACGCCTTCCAGATCGAGCTGACCTACCGGGCCTTGAAGAAGGGGTATTCGGTCAAGGAGATCCCGATCGTGTTCGAGGACCGGCGGGTGGGCCAGTCCAAGATGAGCCGGAAGATCTTCCTGGAAGCGCTGGCCATGGTCTGGAAGCTGCGGCTGACTGTGTGATCGCGTGACCGACTACCTCTCAGAGTTCCTGGTCGCCCTCTCCGCGGTGTTCTTCGTGGTGGACCCGCCGGGGGTGGTGCCGATCTTCCTGGCGATGACCCGGGGGGACTCCCCGGAGAAGGTCCGCAGCATGGCGCGGCGGGCCTGTCTGGTGGGAGGGCTCCTGCTGGTGTTCTTCGCCCTCTTCGGCGCCTTCTTGTTCCAAGTGCTGGGGGTGACCATGGGCGCCTTCCGGATCGCCGGGGGGATCCTGCTGTTGATCACCGCCCTGGACATGATCCGCGCCAAGCCGGCCGCCACCCGGACCTCTCCGGAGGAGACCGCCGAAGGCCTGGCCAAGGAGGACATCGCCCTGGTCCCGCTGGCAATCCCGCTGCTGGCCGGACCCGGCGCCATCGCCACGGTGATGGTGCTGATGGCGCGGGGAAAGACCCCACTGCATGCGGTCCCGGTGCTGGTCGCCATCGCCATCACCTTCGTGGGCTCCTACCTGCTGTTGCGAGGAGCCACCGTGGTCCAGAAGGTCCTGGGCGCCTCGGGCCTGCTGGTGCTGGAGCGGGTGATGGGGTTGATCCTGGCGGCGATCGCGGTGCAGTTCGTGGCCGACGGGATGAAGGACCTGGTCCTGGCCGCGGTCTAGCGACGCTCCGCCTGGCAGCGGGCGTGGGCAGTGCGCGCCAGATCCTCCGCCACCGCCTGGAGCAGGGTCTGGGACACCTCGTCCTCGCGCTGGCGCTGTTGTCCGGCCAGCCAGGCGGCCACCTTGCCCAGGCTCTGGGGGGTGACCACCCGCAAGGAGACCTTCACCTCCACCTGGTACACCCCGCCCTCCTCCAGCCCATCCACCGGCCGCAGCGCGATCCGATCCAGGGAGAGCCGGAGCGGATCCTCCACCTCCCGATCCCCGTCCAGGAGGAACCCACCCGGGTCGGGGTGGTAGCGGAGCACGGTCTGACGGGTGGTGCGATCCTGCGCCTCGTCGAACCAGAACGGCCGCTGGCGGTACAGGACCAGCTCCAGCTGGATCCGACCCGCCAGTCCCAGCCGGATCAGCTTGGCCAGCCGGGGATCGATGAACCGGGAGAGCTGGATCTCCACCAGCGCCCGGTCCTGGGCCAAGAGCGCCCGGCAGCTGACGGCGGGCGTCTCGGCCCACGCGGTGCCCGCGGCCAGGGCGCAGGTGGTGGCCAGGATGGCGACCGCGTGCGTCCACTCCCCGCTCCTTCTTGGAATCTCGAGCATGGGCATCGGCTCAGAAGGTCCGGTTGAGCACCGCCTTGAACTCCGGAAGGAGTCGGGCGCGTTCGTCGGTCCGCCACGCCGCGGCCACCTGGAAGTGCGAGCCCAGGTTGATCGCCGCCCCCAGCCCCACCTTGGGCGCCAGCCACCCCGTCGCCGCGCGCACCGTGCCTCCGTCGGCGAACGCGGAGAGGAAGCCGAAGTGGTACTCGGCCATCGCCAGCACCGAGAGGTCGCCTTCGAACTCCTTGAAGTCGTAGCCGCGCAGCGCGTTCCAGCCGCCCAGCGCCTCCCGCTTCTGCGCGGGCAGATCCCGTCCTCCGGCGGCGCGCACCCGAAGCCGCAGGCCCTGATCGTCCCCGGTGCGCAGGTGGAAACCGTTGTCGGAGACCACCCGGAAGAACTGGAAGCGCCCACCCAGGCGGGGATCGGCGAACTCGGCGGTGTTCACCGTCTGGAAGCCGGGCTCCAGCTCGCCGTACCAGTCGCGGTCCACCACCGACAGCTCCGGGGCCCGCCGCCTGCCGCCGACCTGGTCCAGCCCCACCTTCTGGGTGGACCACTCGGCGCGCAGCACCATCGACCCCATCCGCCCCTCGTCCACCGACGGGTTGAAGTGCGCGGTCTGGGCCAGGAAGGTGGGGCCGACCACCGTCTCCATCGACGCGTGCAGATCGTTGCGGTACTCGGCGCCGACGGTGAGCTGCCGCGCCAGGTGGGCGGTGACGAACGCGCTGACCCCGGTGCGCCGATAGTAGTCGGCGTGGGGGTGGCTGACGATCATCGAGTGCAGGTAGGAATCGATCCGGCTCACCCGCCAGCGATCGGAGGTCTCGGTGAGCGCGTAGATTTGGCCTCCCAGCTCGGCGATGAAGAGGCCCGGGAGCTGGACCTTGGGCCCGACCAGGAAGTCCACCGGCTGGGCGGAGCGGCTGGTGTTCAGTGACAGCGAGGCGTCCACCCCCAGATGGGCGCGGTTCTGCGGATCGTACAGCCAGCCGGTCAGGCCCAGTCCGGGGGCAAAGCCGGTCACCGGGGTGTGGCGCAGCAGCTCCAGCCAGTCGGTGTCCAGATCGGTGCGGTCCTGATCGAAGTACAGCCGGGCGGTGCGCCCCTCCACCTGCACCGCGTCGGACGAGGAGTGGCTCCAGTCCAGCGGGATGCCGAAGGGCAGCGAGAACTCCTGGTCCTCCTCCTCCTCGGAGTCCACGTGGAGGGTGACCCGGTGCCGCCTGGCGCGGCGCTCGCCCTCCTCCACCCGGTACGTCTGCTGGCCCTGCTGCTGCTCCTCCACCACCTTGCGCCGGGCCGGGTCACGCCGCGGTCCGGCCTCTCCCTCCTCCAGGAACGGAAAGCGCCGGGTCACCCGCCGCAACGCGGCCTCCACGTCCGCCTCGGTGAACACCCGTCCCGGCTCCAGATCCAGCTCGGCCAGCACCTGGGCCTTCATCCCCTCCGGGACCCCGTGCAGCTCCAGCGACTCCAGCCGCCCCTCGTCGATCTCCAGCGTCAGCACCCCGTCGGGGGTCAGCTGGGCCTGCAGCGAGGCCATCAGGTAGCCGTCGTCATCCAGGGCGTCCATCACCCGGGTCAACGCCGCGGGCACCCCTTCCCAGAGGATCCCCGGCTCCACCCGATCCCCGGAACGGCGGGCCAGCAGCTGGCGGGGAGGCAGCGGCGGCGGGCAACGGGAGAAGCCCCGCTCCTCGGCGTCCTCGTCGTCGTCCTCGCGCGGCCCGCGCAGCAGCGCGTCCAGCACCCGGGTCTCGCTGACCTCGGTCAGTCCCCGGAGCTGGACCTGCTCCAGCCGCGGGAACTCCTCCAGCACCAGCTCCAGGGTGGCGCCCTCCTCCGCCTCCACGTGCAGCCTCGGCTCCACCCGGCGGAACAGCCCGCTCTGCGCCACCCGCACCACCACCATCGCCACCTGCTCGGTGGTCAATGGCCCCGGGGGACGTCGGCCGATCAACCGCCACACCCGGGCCTCGTCCAGGGAGCGCAGCCCGGTCAGACGCACCTCCCTCACCTCGCGGGGGTTGCCCCCGCTGGTGATCCGCAGCCGGGTCAGCGCCTCCAGCGCGGCGTGGGAGTCCTCCTCCAGCTCCAGGCAGGGATCGGGCGGCTGGGGATCGACCGCGGCTGCGTTCCACGGCGTCAGCAGGAGGGCGGCCAGCACCAGGAACAGCAGCTGCCGGAGCAGCGGGAGGCGGGTGGAAAGGGTGTCCATGGGTTCGTCCTTGAGCAGCTTTCGTACCGCGCCCTCTGCCGGGTGGAGGTCCAGGCTTTCCGCACCCTTGGCGGTGAGGGCGGCCGCGTCGGTTCCACATCGGATGTCGGACCCCGATGTGGAATGCACATCCACTACTCCTCGCCGCTGGTGGGGATCCCCAGCGCCTTGATCCGCCGGTAGAGGTTGCCCCGGTCCAGCTTCAGCATCCGCGCCGCCGCGGCGATGTTCCGCCCCGAGGCGCCCAGCGCGCTTTCGATGATCGCCCGCTCGAAGTCCTCCACCAGCTCGCGGTAGCCCTTCTCCCCCAGCTGGATCCCGATCACCCCCTCGTTGACGGCGGCGCCGCGGACCAGGTTCAGCGAGGCCACCTCCTCCGTCCCGATCCGCAAGGTCCCGGGGGGCTGAAGCAGCAAGGAGCGTTCGACGAAGTTGCGCAGCTCGCGCACGTTGCCCGGCCAGGGATAGGCGCGCAGCGCGGCCTCCGCCTCGGGGGTCAGCTCCACCCGGGTGTCCCCTCCCCGCAGCTCGGCGGCAAACGCCCTGACCAGCGGCACCAGATCGTCGGGGCGCTCGCGCAGCGGAGGGATGGGAATCGGGAACACGTTGAGCCGGTAGAACAGGTCCTGGCGGAAGCGCCCGGCGGCGATCGCCGCGGGGAGATCCCGGTGGGTGGCAGCCACGATCCGCACGTCCACCGGGGTGGCCCGGGTGGCGCCCAGCCGTTCGATCTCCTTGCCTTCCAGCACCCGCAGCAGTTTGGCCTGCAGCTCCAGCGGCATGTCTCCGATCTCGTCCAGCAGCAGGGTCCCCTGATCGGCCTGCTCGAACCGGCCCAGGTGCCGGGCGGTGGCCCCGGTGAACGCCCCCCGCTCGTGACCGAACAGCTCGCTCTCCAGCAGGGTGGCGGGGATGGCCGCGCAGTTGATCGCCACCAGCCGGCCGCGGCGGCCCGAGGCGTGGTGCAGCGCGCGCGCCACCCGCTCCTTCCCGGTGCCGGTCTCGCCGGTGACCAGCACGATCGCGTCCCGGGGCCCGACCTGCGCCACCAGCTCCCGGACCTTGGCCAGCGCCGCGCTCTCCCCCACCAGGCTGCCGGGGCGGGCCAGCTCCAGCCGCAGCCGCTGGCTCTCTTCGGAGAGCGCGCGCAGGGCCAGCGCGTTCTTCACCGCGATCAGCAGCCGCTCCGGGGTGGGCGGCTTCTCCACGAAGTCGGTGGCCCCCAGCTTCAGCGCCTGGGCCGCCTCTCCCGCCGACGCCTCCCCGGACATCACCACCACCGGGATCGGGGTGGGCTGGGGAAGCTGGGCCAGGAACTGCAGCCCGCTCTCCCCCGGCATCCGGATGTCCAGCACCATCATCGCCGGGGGATCCGTCTCCTCCAGCGCGGCCCGGGCCTCGGTGGTGTTGCGGGCCTCGGCGATCCGGTAGCCCTCGTCGCGCAGCAGGCCGCCCACCCCACGCAGCACCAGCGGGTCATCGTCCACCAGCAGGATCTTCGGCGCCCAGGGCATCAGCTGGCTGCTCCCGGCAGCCGGATCACCGCGCGGGTGCCGCCGCCCTCGGCGGGGACCAGGGCCAGGGTCCCGCCGTGCTCATGGATGATCTTCTGGGTGATCGGCAGCCCCAGCCCCGATCCCCCCGGCTTGTCCGAACGTCCCAGCGCCAGCGGCCGATCCATCCCCACCCCATGATCCCGCACCGAGATCGTCACCGTCTGGTCCTGCTGGGCCACCGCCACCTCCACCGAGCCGGCCCCCGGAGGCGAGGCCTCCAGCGCGTTCTTGATCAGGTTGGAGACCGCGCGGCGAAGCAGATCCCCGTCCACCCGCGCGCGGACCTCCGACCCGGGGGAAAGCTCCACCGCGCAGTCCGGGCGCTGGGCGGCATAGAGGTGGGCCACCTCGGACACCAGCGCGCGCAGGGGCAGCTCCACCGGGGCAGCGGCGGGCAGCCGGGCGAACTCGGAGAAGCTGTGGGTCATCCTCATCAGCGCGTCGACCTGGTCCTCCAGCAGGGACACCGACTCGGTCATCCGCACCGGGTCCGGCGCCTGGAGATCCACCCGGGCCAGACGTCCCAGCGCCATCTTCATTGCAGTCAGCGGGTTCTTCAGCTCGTGGGCCATGGAGCGCGCCACCTCCTGCCAGGCCGCCAGCCGCTGGGTCACCTCCAGGCGGTCTCGCTGTTCCACCAGCTGTCCGGTCATCTGGTTGAACTGCTGGACCACGAAGGCCAGCTCGTCCGACTCTGGGTGGGGCAGCGGGGGTACCCGGGCCTGGAGGTTCCCCTGCGCCACCTGGGCCATGGCCTCCGACAGCGAGGCCACCGGCCGGGAGAAGGCCCGCCCCAGCAACAGCGCGGCGGTGGCGGCGCCCACCGCGGCCACCAGGACCAGGCCCAGGAACCAGCCCACGGTCAGCCGGCGCAGTGACTCCCGGGCCAGCTCCGCCTGCGCCACCAGCAGCCGCGCGTCCCGCAGCGCCCCGGTGTCCGGCTGGCCGGCGCGGCGCAGCGAGTCGTCGGCCTCGTCCAGCACCGACTCCACCGGGGAGAGGGAGAGGGCCAGCACCTGATCCAGCACCCGCGCCCCCAGCGCGCCCACCGCCAGCGCCGGCACCAGCGACCCAAGCAGCAGACTCCACAGCAGGCGACGGCGGAAGCGCCGGGGAACCGCTCTCACCCCTGATCCTCAAAGGCGCTGTCTCGCCGACTGGCTCCGGGCAGCGGGGCCAGCCGGGGCAAGGCCACCGCGGTGATTCGCCGGAAGATCTTGTCGCTGAAATTCAGCTCGCTGCGGTGGAGGAGATCCCCCTCGTTGGTCCACACCACCTCCTGGGCGACCGGATCGTAGAGCTGGTAGGCGCGGTTCTTCCCCGAGGTCTGCAGCTGCAGGACCAAGGCGTAGCGTCGATAGTCGCCCACCTTGTTGCCCAGGATCACCGGCACCGGGACTCCCCGGCCCAGGGCCTCCGCGATCACCGGCACCGCCCGCTCCAGGGTCAGCCCGCCCTCGTCCACCGCCAGCTCGGTGTACTTCACCTCCAGCGGCTTGCCGGCGGCGTTGAACAGGTCCTCGCTGAACTTCCCCTTGGCGGCGGTGGGTCCCGGCAGCTCCTTGCTGCGCCCCAGGTCGTTGGCGTCCGGACGCCGGGCGTCGGTGTCCGCCTCCGCCTGGAAGGCGCCCTTCTCCCCCGAGCGGCCGGGCACGTAGGTCTTCTCCGAGAACAGCTCCGCCGGCAGGCGCGCCGGGCGGGGGGTGGGGACGCGCGCGGACTTGCCCACCCGGCTCCCGCCATGGCCGTTGAGCCCGTAGGCCGCCAACGGATCGGCCTGGGCGGCCAGCAGCGTGGCCAGCGGGTGTCCCGAACGCGGCGGGGTGCAGTCCCGGAAGACGTCCTCATCCGCCAGGGGGCGGATCGCATCGGCGAAGGAGTGCAGCGCCGCGGCGTCGTGTCCGGCCGCCAGCCCGCGGGAGAGGAACTCGCGCTGCAGCTCGCTCTGCGCGTCCTCCAGCAGCTCCGCGAACAGCGCCTGGTCCTCGTCACTCCACTCGTCCAGCAGGTCCTCGCCGGTGGCGAACGGGCGCAGCGCCGCGGTCTCCCCGGAGGGAGGGCCGCCCTTCCTGAGGGGGCTCATCCCTCCCCCTTGGGCAGCCGGCCGGCGCCCCGGTACAGGCACGAGATCAGGGAGGAGGTCAGCGCCAGTCGTTCAAAGTGGCTACAGAGGGCGCCCACGTCGGCCGGGGTGCGGACCTTGGCCGCCCAGCGCACCAGCAGCCCGGAGAGCTCTGGCTGGGCGCCGAAGCGGGACTGGGCCAGCTGCTTGAACCGGGAGGGCAGCTCCGCGGGCGTGGCGCCCTTGAGCGCCCGGACCGCCAGCGCGCAGTCATCCAGCTGGCGCTGGGCCACGGCCGACTGCCGGAGCGCCTTAAGCTCCTCCAGCAACGTCTCTCCGTTGAACTCCCGGTGCGCGAAGGGCGGGGAAAGACCGGCGGACATTGGCGCAACCTTAGACGATCTCCACGCACTCCACCGAGATGCCCAGCGCCTCTGCCCGGCGGATGAACGCCGCGGGGTCCAGCACCACCGTCCGCCCCGCCTCCAGCACCAGGGCGGAGAGGCCGGCCTCGCTCATCACCTCCAGGGTGCGCTCCCCCACCGCCGGGAGATCGAAGCGCTGGTCCTGGCCGGGCTTGCAGCGCTTGACCACCACCGCCCCCTGGCCGTGCAGCGCCCCGGCGCGGCGCAACGTGGCGTCGGTGCCCTCCACCGCCTCCACCGCCAGCACCGTCCCGCTCTTGACCACCACCGTCTGGCCCACGTCCGCCTTCCCCAGATGGGCGGCCACCTCCAGCCCCAGCGCCATGTCCTGCTTCTGGGCCACGGTCAGCGGCGGGCCGGCCAGGTGGCCCGGGCGGGGCAGCACGTCCGGGAGCAGCTCGGTGGCGGAGATGATCAGCACCCCGCCGTCCTCGAAGAAGCCGGCCACCGCGCGCAGCAGCCCATCGTCTCCCAGGGTGCGGATCCGGGAGAGGATCCGCAGCGCGCCCAGGTCCGGGCGGGCCTCGGTGAAGGCGCGGACCTTGCCCAGCCCCCCGGCCATCATCGCCCGCTGCACCGACCAGCCGCGCAGGGTGCGCAGCACCCGGTTCACCTGGCCCAGCCGCACCCAGACGAACTGATCACAGAGGGCCTCCAGCGCCGGGTCGGTCTCCCCCCGGTGGGCCACGCAGCACACGGTCAGGCCCTTGCGCCGGGCCGCCTCCGCGATCAGGAAGGGAAGGCGGCCATTGCCGGCGATGAGGCCGATCCGCTCCATCCCGCCCTAGCGGGTGACGCCGCGGGTGGAGCTGGTCATGAAGTCCAGCAGGTGATCGATCTCCGGCTGGCCGCCGAACTGCGCCCGCACCTTGGAGACCGCCTCGTTGAGCCCCAGCTTGGAGCGGAACAGCGTCTTGTACGCTTCCTTCACCCGGGTGATCTGCTCGGGGGAGTAGCCGGCGCGGGCCAGCCCCACCGTGTTCAGCCCGGCCAGCTCCGCCCGGTCCCCCTGGGCGGTGCAGTAGGGGGGCACGTCCATGGTGACCATCGACCCGCCGGAGATGAAGGCCAGCTTCCCGATGCGGGTGAACTGATGCACCGCCGCCAGGCCGGTGACGATCGCGTGGTCGCCGAGGCTGACGTGGCCGGCAAGGTTCGCGCTGTTGGCCAGGATGCAGCCGTTGCCCACCACGCAGTCATGGGCCACGTGGCTGTAGGCCATCAGGAGGTTCTTGTTCCCCACCCGGGTGACCATCCCCCCGCCCTCGGTGCCGATGTGCAGGGTGGCGAACTCACGGATCTGGTTGTCGTCCCCGATGATCAGCTCGCCGTCCTCCCCGTGGAACTTGAGGTCCTGGGGAATCGCGCCCAGGGCGGCGAACTGGAAGATCCGGTTGCGCTGGCCAATCGTGGTCCGGCCCTCGATCACCGTGTGCGGCCCCACGATGGTGTCGGCGCCGATCTTCACCTTGGGGCCGATCACCGTGTACGGCCCCACCTCCACCGTCTCGTGGAGCTGGGCGTCGGGGTGGATGATCGCAGTGGGGTGGCGGCTCACGGCTGCGCCTCCGGGGCCAGGGTGGCCTTGTCCACCACCGTGGCCAGGAACTCGCCTTCGGCGACCTTCACCCCGTCCACGGTGGCGATCCCCTTCTGCTTCCAGATCGCCCCCTTGTGGCGGATGACCTCGATCTCCAGCTGCAGCCGATCCCCGGGGACCACCGGCTTGCGGAAGCGGGCCCCGTCGATCCCCATCAGGTAGGTGACCAGCCGCTCCGGATCCAGCCCCTCGGTCTTGTAGGCCAGGATCGCGCAGGCCTGGGCCAGCGCCTCCATGATCAGCACCCCCGGCATCACCGGGTGGCCGGGGAAGTGGCCGTTGAAGAAGGGTTCGTTGAAGGTCACGTTCTTGTAGGCGATCAGCTTCTGACCGGACACGAACTCGGTCACCCGGTCCACCAGCAGGAACGGGTAGCGGTGCGGCAGCAGCTTGAGGATCTCCAGGTGATCGATCACGCGCGCTCCTTCGAAGCGTCCGACTGGGGGTTCTGCTGCAGGGCTTCGACCTTCTTCTTCAGCGCCCGGACTTCCTTGATCAGGTCCGCCATCTGCCCGTAGGCAGCCGAGGCCTTGAGCCACTCGCGGTGATCCATGGCCGGCGCGCCGGAGACGGTGGCGCCGTCCGGGACGTCATGGGCCACGCCCGATCCCGCGCCCACCCGGGCCAGGTCGCCCACCCGGATGTGACCGACCACGCCCACCTGGCCGGCCAGGATCGCCCCGGTGCCGATCTCGGTGGATCCGGAGACCCCGGCCTGGGCGCAGATCAGCGCCAGCGGTCCCACCCGGACGTTGTGCGCCAGCTGCACCAGGTTGTCGATCTTGGTGCCCTGGCCGATCACCGTCTCGCCCAGGGTGGCGCGATCGATGGTGGTGCAGGCGCCAATCTCCACGTCGTCCTCCACCCGGACCACCCCCGCCTGGGGAATCTTGAAGTGCTGGGGTTGCTGGGGATCGAAGGCGAAGCCGAACCCATCCGCGCCGATCACCGCGCAGGGATGGACGATCACCCGCGCGCCGACCCGGCAGCCCTCGCGGAGCACCGCGTTGGGATAGAGGATGGAGTCCTCCCCCACCGAGGCCTCCTCGCCCACATAGGCGCCCGGATGCAGCACCGCCCGGGGGCCGATGGTGGCCAGCCGATCCACGAACGCCCCCGGCAGCACCGCGGCGGTGGGATCCACCCGGGCCTCCGGGTGGACGTGGGCGCCGGGGCGCACCCCGGGGCTGACCCGGCGGGCCGGATGGAACAGGGCCGAGAGCCGGGCAAAGGCCAGATGCGGGTTGGGCACCCGGACCAGCGCCAGCCCCTCGCGGGCAGGCGCGTCCTGGTTCACCAGCACCGCGGAGGCGCGGGTGGCCAGGTAGTCCTTGCGGTACCGGGTGTTCCCATAGAACGAGATCTCCGACGGTCCGGCCTCGGTCAGGCCGTTGACCCCGGAGATCTCGAGCGATGCCTGCCCTTCAAGCTGCCCTCCCACGAAGGAGGCCAGCTCGCCGAGCGTTCTGATGACTGCGGAGGCCAAGGGAGGAACTACTTCTTCTTCGGCGCCGCAGCGACCTTGTGCTGGCTGTTGTAGACCCGCACCAGCTCGTTGGTCAGGTCCAGGCTGGCCGGGGCGTAGACGATGCCCGAGTCACCCTTCTCCAGCACCATGGTGAAGCCCTCGCGCTTGGCGATGGTCTCGATGATCGGGGTCATCTTGCCGAAGATCGCCTTCAGCTCCTTCTGCTCGGTCTGCGCCATCTCCGCGCGGCCCTTCTCCCACTTCTGGGAGAGCTCCATCAGCTTCTTCTGCAGCTCGATCTGCTTCTGGCGCAGCGAGTCCTCGCTCATCGCCGAGGCCTGCTTCTGGAGCAACTCGCTCTCCTTGCGCAGCGCCTCCTGCTCCTTGTCGATCTCCTTCTGCTTGTTGGAGAG
Organism: Myxococcaceae bacterium; assembly: GCA_036675345.1. Taxonomy (GTDB): domain Bacteria; phylum Myxococcota; class Myxococcia; order Myxococcales; family Myxococcaceae; genus JALYOC01. Next base: position 42,395 of record JAKFFE010000007.1, on the reverse strand, counting down.
CAGGCCCTGCAGCTTGCTCTGGGCGGCGCGACCCTCGTCGACCTCGCCCAGCGCGCGCTGCAGATCGACGTAGGCCATCTTGGTCTCGGTCTGCGCCATCACCACGGGAGACGACACGGCGGCCACCACAAGGGCGGCAAGAACGGTGCTTCGGGACATGGTTACGTAGCTCCTGGACAAGGTCACTGTCGCGAGGACGGACCGGTTCGTTCGGATGTTCAACCGCCAGCTCGAACGAAATTTCCCGGCCCGACTGCTCACCTGTGATTGGAAAAAATCGGGCGCACCCTAGGGGGATCAGACCTACAGGTCAAGGGACGCCCGGGGCCCGATCCGAAGCAGAATTGCTCCGGATCAGAACGAGTTGCCGATGTTGAACTCGAAGTTGATGGGCTCGTCGCGCGGGCGCTTGGTGAGCGGGATGCCCCACTCGAAGCGCAGCGGCCCGATGGGGGAGAACCAGCGGAAGCCGAAGCCCACCGAGTGGAACATGCCCAGGATCACGTTCGGGTCCTGCCGATCCTGGAAGAAGCGCTCGTTGGGCGCGTAGGCGTTGCCGGCGTCGTAGAAGACGACCCCTCGCACGCCTGCTCCCGCGATCAGCGGGAACTCCAGCTCCAGGTTGAAGATCACCTGCTTGTTGCCGCCCACGTCGAACGGCGCGGTGCTGGCGTCGGGCCGGGAGTCGGTGGCCACCAGCACGGTGGGGCTGACAGTGCGCAGCCGGAAGCCGCGCAGGGTCTGGATGCCGCCCAGGTAATAGAGTTCAGAGACCGGGAGCGGAGAGTCGCTGGAGAGCGGCTGGATGTAGCCCACGGTGGCGTTGGTCTTGAACACCATCCCCAGCGGGAGCGGGAAATACAGCCGCGAGTAGGCGGTGTACCGCATGAACTGGAAGCTGCCGCCCAGGAACGCCGGGGCCGCCTCCACCGAGGCAAAGTGCATGAAGCCGGCGGTGGGGAACAGCCGGTTGTCGCGGCGATCCCAGGTGGCCGAGGTGCGCAGGGCGCTGGTGGTCCCGCTGCGGAACCGGTCCGCCAGCAGCACCGAACCGGCGCCTCCGGAGGCCTCCACCCGCACCCGCTCGTAGGTGTAGCCGACGTTGGCCATCACGTCTTCGAAGAGGTGATACCCCAGGTTCAGGGTCCCGCCCTGGGAGGCGCGGATGAACTGATCGTAGGCGGTCTCGATGATGTAGGCGTCGATCGAGAAGATGAAGTTGGTGTCCAGGAAGTACGGGTCGAAGAAGGACAGCTGCGCCAGGTTGCGCAGGCCCGACCACTGGACCGAGGCGGACACCGTCCACCCCCACCCCAGGAAGTTATTCTGGGAGATCTGCCCGGTGAGGATGAAGCTCTCCACGTTGGAGAAGCCGAACCCCAGCTGGAAGGTACCGGTGGGCTTCTCCGCGACCTCCACCGAGACCACCACCCGGGTGTCGCTGCTGCCCGGCTTGTGGGTGACCTCCACCGTCTCGAAGAAGCCCAGCGCGGTGACCCGCTCCTTGCTGCGGCGCAGCGCGGTCCCGGAGAACAGCTCGCCCTCGGCGATCCGCAGCTCGCGGCGGATCACCTTGTCGCGGGTCTTGGTGTTCCCGGTGATCTCGATCCGCTCCACGTAGACCTGGTTCCCCTTCTGGATGTCGAAGGTCAGATCCAGCTTCTTGTCGTCGGGGTGGATCTGGGTCAGCGGGCTGATGTTCGCGTAGGCGTACCCCTTGTCATAGTAGAGGTCCGTCAGCGTCTGGATGTCGGTGCCCAGCTTGGAGCGGTTGAAGGTCTCGCCGTCCTTGGCGGTCATCTTCGCGGCCAGCTCCGCCTCCGGGAACAGCAGGTCCCCCGAGAAGCCCAGCTTGCCGATGTCGTACTGCTCACCCTCGGTGATCCGCAGGGTGATGAAGATGAAGCGCTTGTCCGCAGAGAGGGAGATGGACGGCTTGTCCACCGCCACGTTCACATAGCCGTTGTCGTAGTAGACGGCCTGGATCACCTGCAGGTCCCGCTGGAACAGCTCCTCGCGGTAGGTGCCCTCGCCGGAGATGAAGGAGAGCAGGTTGCCCTCCTTGGTGGCCATCACCGCCTTCAGATCGGCGACCGCCACGTTCTCCACGCCCAAAAAGCGGATCTCCTTCACCAGCACCTTGGCGCGCTCGCGGATCACGATCACCACGTCTACGTCGGCGCTCTCCGGCACCGGGTCCAGGCGGTACTCCACCTCGGCCAGGAAGAAGCCCTTCTCGATGTACTTGTCCTGGACCGCCTTGACGTTCTTGCGGACCGCCTCCAGGTCCAGGATCGTGCCCGGCTTGAGGTCCAGGGTCTCCTTGAAGTCCTCGGTGGAGAGCTCCTCGTTGCCCTGCAGCTTCACCTCCCGGATCGCCGGGCGCTCCTCCACGGTGACCACGTAGGCCAGGCCGCCCTTGGGCAGCCGCTGCACCAGCAGACGCACGTCGGAGAAGAGGTTCAGCGCCCACAGGGCCCGGATGTCCTCCCGGGTCAGCTCCGGCCGGAAGGGCTGCCCCTTCTGGTTCCGCAGGGCCCGGCGGATTGCCTCCACCTCCACCCGGCGGTTGCCCACCACCCGGATCTCTTCGATCAGCTCCCCGGTCGAGTCCTCCGCCAGCGGGGTGTCATCGGGCGCAGCGTCGCTGGCCTCCACGCCCGGGATCTCCGGTCGCTCCTGGGCGGCGGACGGCAGACCGACCACCAGCGCGGCGGCGAGAGCGACTGCAAAGAGCGAGCGAAAGGGGAGCCTCACGAGATCAGATCGGGCGTTGCGAAAAAGGCGGCGCAAGATAACCGAAGTCGGCCCCACAGCAAGGACCGCTTTCGGCTACGGGCAGAGGGCGGGGCGATTGCAATCCGTCTAGACCCCGGAGTCCGGCGCAGCGACGGGTTCCGGGGCCGGCTCGGGGGGCGGAGGGTCGGCGGAGAACACGCTGCCGTGGGCCAGCCGAAGCCGCCGGGGCATGGACCGGGCCAGCTGCTCGTTGTGGGTCACCACCACCGCGGTGATCCCCAGCTCGCGGTTCACCTCCCGCAGCAGCTGATGGATTCCCTCGCCGGTGGAGGGATCCAGGTTGCCGGTGGGTTCGTCCGCCAGCAGCAAGGTGGGCTTGAGCACCAGGGCCCGGGCCAGGGCCACCCGCTGGGCCTCGCCGCCAGAGAGCTCGCCGGGACGGTGCTCCACCCGCGAACCCAACCCCACCCGCTCCAGCAGCTCCCGCGCGTACTTCAAGGAGGCAGTCTTGTCCTGGCGCTGGATCAGCGCCGGCATCGCCACGTTCTCCAGCGCCGAGAACTCCGGGAGCAGGTAGTGGCTCTGGAAGACGAAGCCGATGCTGCGGTTGCGGAACTCGGCCAGCTCGGCGTCGTTCATCGCCAGCACGTCCCGGCCGTTGAAGAAGATCTGCCCGGCGGCGGGCGCGTCCAGGGTGCCCAGCACGTGCAAAAAGGTGCTCTTCCCCGCCCCGGAGGCGCCGATCAGCGACAGCAGTTCGCCGGACTGGATGTCCAGGGTCACCCCGCGCAGCACGTCGATCCGCTTGCCGTGCAGGTAGTAGCTCTTGAAGACGTTCCGGATCTCGACCAGCGCCATCGTCACTCCGCCTTCAGCCCTTCTACCGGCTCCACCCGCGAGGCATTGAGCGCCGGGTAGATCGAGCCCAGGTAGGTGACCAGGATCGCGATCAGCACCGCCAGCGCCGTCTGCACGAACTCGATCTTCACCGGCAGCGCCGGGATGTAATAGACCTCCGGGTCCAGCTTGATGCCCACCCGCTCGATGAAATAGCACCAGCTGAGTCCGGCGATCAGCCCCAGCCCGCCGCCGGCGATGCCGATCTGCAGGCCTTCGATCAGGAAGATCTTCACGATCCCGCCGTCGGGCACACCCAGCGCCTTGAGCACCGCGATCTCCTTGCGCTTCTCCAGCACCATCATGATCACCGTGGCCACGATCAGCCCCGCGGCCACGATCACGATGATCGAGAGGATGATCCCCATCACCAGCTTCTCCAGCCGCAGGGCGGAGAACAGGTTCTTGTTCATCTCCCCCCAGTCGCGGCTGCGGTAGGGGTAGCCGCCCAGCCGCGCCAGCACCGTCTTGGCCAGCCGGCGGGCGTCGTCCACGTCCTTGAACTTCAGCTCGATCCCGGTGGCGCCCTCCAGCCCGAAGAACTTCTTGGCCTCGTCCAGCTGGATGTAGACGAACTTGGAGTCGTACTCGAACATCCCCGAATAGAAGATCCCCGCCACCCGGAACGGGCGGGCCTTGGGCAGCGGGCCCTGGGGGCCCAGCTCCCCACCCACCGGGGAGACGATGTTCACCCGGTCGCCCACCGAGACCCGCAGCGACTGGGCCAGCTCCCGGCCGATGATCAGCCCCGGCAGCACCTGGGCCCCACTCTGCCCCTGGGGCATCTGGATCAGCGGGTCCTCCTCCTCGTCCAGCAGGCTGGAGTCAGACGGCTCCCGGGAGGTGATCCTCTCCGGGTGATCGAGGAAGGTGATGTCCCCGGGCGGGAGGATGTTCTTGGGGAGATCGGTGACCGTCCCCACCGAGGAGGGTTCGATCCCCTTGATGATCGTCCCCGAGATGTTGCCCTCCGAGGAGATCATCACCTCGTTCATGATGAACGGGGTCTGGCCGATCACGCCCTGGACCTTGGAGACCTTCTCCATGATCAGCGCGTACTCCGGCATCGAGTCCGCGTACTTCATCACCACCGCGTGGGCGTTGGTGCCCAGGATCTTCTGCTGCAGATCCGCCTCGAAGCCGCTCATCACCGACAGCACGATGATCAGCGCCATCACCCCCACGCCGACCCCGCCCACCGAGAGCGCGGTCATCATCGAGGTGGGCGACTGCTCCTTGAGCTTTTCCTGGTGCAAGGCCTCGGTGGCCCGCAAGGGATCGATCAGCCCCAGCTTGCGGATCCGGGTCCGCTCCACCGCCGCGGAGGCGGCGCGGACGATCCCGAAGATGATGATCGGGGGGATGATCCCGAACATCAGCACCGCCAGGGTGCCCAAGACCAGCTTGGGGCGGAACACGGTGACGTGCCGGTTGGCGACGTAGGTCTCAAAGCCGGTGCGCAGGTCCACCCGGCCGGTGCCGGTGGCCACAAAGCCGGTGGTGATCCCCAGCACCATCACCAGCACCAGCAGGCCGAACACCACCCAGAAGCCGACCTCCGGCCGCCCCAGCAAGGACGCCAGGTACAGCACCTCCCGCAGGCGGTAGCCCAGGGTCAGCTGCAGCTGCGGCACCAGACCGATCGCGGTGAGCAGGATCGGGATCGGCAGCCCGAAGTAGAAGATCCCGATCGTGGCCTCGGGCAGCGAGATCCGTCGGGACCGCGCCGCGCCCAGCGCCCCGGCCACAAACGCGATCACGCAGGCCAGCACCAGCGCCACCGTGAAGGCGGCGGTGGGCGCCAGCTGGGTGGCGCCGCGGGCGGCCCCCTCCCCTTCCACCGGCACTCCGCTGGAGAGCAGGGTGTGGACGAAGATCAGCACCAGCTCCGCCAGCAGCATCCCGCCGCCGTAGGCCAGCAGGGTCCGCCAGTAGAAGTCGCGGTAGTTGGCCAGCGCCGGGTGCAGCGGAGCCCCGGCGGCGGGACTGGGCTCACCGTCCTGCGCGGGCACCGAGCGCAGCCCGGAGGCCACCACCGCCCACCCCACCAGCCACACCGCCACCCCGGCCAACAGCCAGCCGGTGTGCGCTGCAGGAAGGCCTCCCGGCAGCTGGGCGGCCAGCGCCTGTAGCCCGGTCAGCGCGCCGCGGGCCACCATCACCAGGGGGCCCCAGCCAAAGGCGCCCACCACCAGGTCGGAGGCGACCAGCGCCCACAATTCGGCTCGGCTGACCGCGATGGAGAGCAGCACGCCGCCCACCAACGCCAGGATCGCGCCCAGCCAGAGCGCCGCGGGCTTCAACCGCGTCTGCGATTCGGGTGCCACGGTGCGTAACCTCTAGGCGATCGGCTTGAGCAGCGGGAAGAGGATCACGTCCCGGATGGAGGGCGCGTCGGTGAACAACATCGCCAACCGGTCGATGCCGATGCCCTCTCCGGCGGTGGGCGGCATCCCGTGCTCCAGCGCGCGGATGTAGTCCTCGTCGTAGTCCATCGTCTCCTGCTGGCCGCGCTCCTTGGCCTTCAGCTGGGCCTCGAAGCGGCCCTTCTGATCCACCGGATCGTTGAGTTCGGAGAACGCGTTGGCGATCTCCCGGCCGGCCACGTACAGCTCGAAGCGATCGACAAACTCGGGCGAGGAATCGTTCCGCCGCGCCAGCGGACTGATCGCGGTCGGGAACTGGGTGATGAACGTGGGATGGGTCAGGGTGTGCTCCACGTGCTGCTCGAACAGCGCCCCCACCAGCTCGCCGTGGGACATCTGATCGATCGCCCGGCGCTCGGCGTCCGAGTGGGGGGTGTTGAGCAGCTCGGTGCGCAGCCGGTCCGCGTCGGCCATGTCCTTGTCGGACAGCCCGGGGACCGCCTCGCGGATCGCCTCGGTCATCGGGATCCGCTTCCAGCCCTTGCCGAAGTCCAGCGCGTGCCCCTGGTAGGTCAGCTGGGTCTTCCCGGTCACCGCCTGGGCCGCCCCGGAGATCATCTCCTCGGTGAGGTCCATCAGGTCCTCGAAGGTGGCGTAGGCCTGGTAGAACTCCAGCATCGTGAACTCGGGGTTGTGCCGGGTGGACAGCCCCTCGTTCCGGAAGTTGCGGTTGATCTCGTAGACCCGGTCGAACCCGCCCACCACCAGCCGCTTCAGATACAGCTCGGGGGCGATCCGCATGAACAGGTTGATGTCCAGTGCGTTGTGGTGGGTCTTGAACGGCCGCGCCGCCGCACCCGAGACCAGCGGGTGCATCATCGGCGTCTCCACCTCCAGGTAGCCGCGGTCGTCCAGGAAGCGGCGCAGGTAGCGGGTCAGCTCGCTGCGCTTCTTGAACACGTCCCGGACCTGGTCGTTGGAGACCAGATCCAGGTAGCGCTGCCGGTAGCGGATCTCCACGTCGGTCAGCCCGTGCCACTTCTCCGGCATCGGCCGCAGGGACTTGGTCAGGGGCACGAATTGGGAGGCGGCCAGGGTCAGCTCGCCGGTCTTGCTGCGGAACAGGACCCCGGTCACGCCCACGAAGTCGCCCACGTCGCACAGCTTGTAGAGGTCGAACTGGGGGCCCAGCACGTCCTTCTTCACGTGGACCTGCAGCTCCCCGCTGCGGTCGCGCAGCTTGAGGAAGGCCGCCTTGCCAAAGGAGCGCTCGGCCACGATCCGGCCGGCGATGGTGTAGGGCGCGGGCGGGTTGGCCTCCAGCGCCTCGTTGGAATCCCCCTGGTGCCTGGCGGCGATCTCCCCTGCCAGGTGTTCGGGCCGAAAGCCGTTGCCAAACGGGTTCGCGCCCAGCTCCCGCCACTTCGCCGCCTTTTGCAGGCGCTGTTCGAAGATCTCCTGCTCCTTGGAGTGGTCGCGGGCTTCGTCAGGCGGGTTCGGGTTCTGCTCGCTCATGGGTCGTTTCAGAGGGGAAAAAGGCCGGCCACCCTAGCGGCGGGTGTAGGTGAACGCAACGAGTGCCTTTGACCCACCGGGGCGGGCGTTGGACGCCCACCGGACCGGGACTACTCCGCTTCGGGGATGGTGAACTCGACCCGGCGGTTGGCGGCGCGGCCCCGCGGCATCAGGTTGGGCATGATCGGCCGGGTGTGGCCGTAGCCCTTGGCCTCCAGGCGTGAAGGGCTGATCCCCTGGAGGACCAGGTACCGGCGAATGGAGTCGGCGCGCTGCTGGGACAGCCGGAGGTTCTTGAGCGCGTTGCCCACGTTGTCGGTGTGGCCCTCCACGATCACCTTGCGGATCTCCGGGTGGTCCTTGATCACCCGCGCCACCTGCTTGAGCAGCAGGAAGGACTTGGGCAGCACCCGCGCGCTGTTGGTGGCGAAGTGCACGGTGTCGGTGATCACCAGCTTCTCGCGAGTGATGTACACCAGCTGCTTCTCGGCGGCGGCGCAGCCCCGGTTCTTGGCGGTCCCCGCCTCGTTCGGGCAGTTGTCCAGGTGATCGGGGATCTTGTCTCCGTCGGTGTCCTTCACCGGGCAGCCCCGGGCCTCCAGCGGGCCCTTGTCGGAGGGACAACCATCGGCGGAGTCCAGGATCCCGTCCCCGTCGGTATCGGAGAGCGGGCACCCCTTGCGGTCCGCCGGTCCGGCGATCTTCGGGCAGCCGTCCTGGGAGTCCTCCACCCCGTCCTTGTCCTCATCCGGCAGCGGACAGCCTTCGCGATCCACCGGCCCCGCCTCGGTCGGACACTTGTCCTGGGCGTCGGCCACGGTGTCCGCGTCGTTGTCCGGATCCGGGCAGCCGTCCGCGTCCTGGAACCCGTCCTTGTCCTCTGCGGCCGCCGGACAGGTGTCGGCGGAGTTCTTCAGGCCGTCGTTGTCCAGATCCAGCTCGGGACAGGCCTTGGGGTCGTGGGACTGGCCGGGAGTGCAGACCGGCTTGTTCGAGGCCTGGTTCGCCACCGTGAGCACGGTGTTCCCGCCCGGCTTCTGGCTCTCGAACTCACCGGGCTTGCGCGCCTGATCGGTCTTGGTGACGGAATCGGGAGGCTTGGAGGCCTGGGAGATCAGCACCGGCGTGGGCGCGGGAGTGGAGGGCTGGGTTCCCGACGCCTTCGAGCTCTCCAGGAAGCTGGCGCCAAACAGGATCCGGAACAACGGCGTGCCGGGAGTGCGCAGCGCGCCGTAGGAGACGACGGTGGTGAGATCGATCCGATCCGTCAGTCCGTACCGGGCGCCGGCCAGCACCTCCAACGAGTTGGGCGCCTTGTTGAAGTAGTAGCCCCCGCGCAGCGCCAGCTCGCCCCGAAGCCCCTGGTTGAGGGTGGCGATGCCGATGTTGGCGTTCAGCTCGTTGTGGATGGTGAGATCGCCCAGGGTCACGGGAGGGCGGAGGGAGGCGCCTCCCTCTGCGTTGATCATCCACTGATCCAGCACCTTCATGCTGGCCATCATCCGGGGCGCCAGGGAGAAGCCGGGGTTCCGGGCGAAGGCGTAGGCGTTGCCAAAGGGGAGCGCGCTGGCGAACTGGACCGCCAGATCGATCGGCGACCCATCCGCGGAGCGAAGCAGCCCAATCCGTGCGCTGAGCACCGGGCTGCTCAGGCCCCCGGGCGCCAGCCGGTGAAGCCCAGCCCCGGTGAGATCATCTCCGCTCTGGAACACCACGATCGGAAGCAGGATCGCCAGCTCCACCCGCTGCGCCACCGAGTACTGCCTCATCAGGTGAAGGGTGAGCCGCTCACGGATGATCCGGCCCCGGACCTGGTCGTCCGCCACCAGCAGCAGGGGCTCATTGGCGTAGTGGGCCAGCACCGCGGAACGGAAGGTTCCGGCGGGGAGCAGCTCCGCGGAGCCCACCACTGCCGAACCATTCCCGGATGGGTTCAGCTCCAGCCGCTCCAGGTCGAAGCTGAGCGGTGCCGGGTCCACGGCCTGAGCGGCGCCAAGTCGCGGGAGCGCCGCGGCGGCGATCAACATCACAATCTGGACGGCGCGCTTCACGGGAAGCGAAGGCTTACATGCCTTGGCCGGGAGCACCAAGTTTCGACCCCACCGGATTGGCCAGCCTGCCCGCCCGCTCGGCGAGCATCGCTGTTCACGTTATTGCCGGGTCATTTGCGACAACCCTGTAGCGCGGCCAGGGCCGGTAGATCGGCCCGCCACAGAGGTGGAACACCCACCTTGGATCACGCCGGGTCACAAGCACCTCAGTTGACAGGTTTGACCCACGTGAGAGAATTCCACCTGCTCGAACGCTGACGAGCGGCCGCACGCGAGTGAACGGACATCGCGTGCACCATCAGCGATCACGAATTCAACAGCTGAGACGGAGTCCGATACATGATTCGCAATCTTCTGGTGATGGCAACGATGGTGGTCGGTGCAACGGCGTTGGCGCAGCCTTCCTCTAACGGTACCGCCCGGGTTCACGGAACCGTCAGCCCGGCGATTTCGATGTACTTTGGAGCGTCCACCGCCTCCGCGGGTATCATCCAGACCGGTAACGTGGCGGACACCGCGCTGGCCTACGTCGCCGACTTCGGAGACCTCGGGTCACCCACCACCCCGGGCTACAACCGGGTCAACCTGACCTTGAACCTCCGTTCCAACATCCCCTACCTGCTGAGCGCCTACGTCACCGACAACGTGACCGGCGGTTCGGTGATCACCTCGGACAAGATCGGCTTCGCCCTTACCGGCGCGAGCGCCACCGACGCCACCCGGGTCGCCACCCGCTCCGGCTTCGATGCCACGGGCGTTGCTGACCCGACCACCTTCGATGTGGCGAACGCCGCCTTCTACAATACCGCGGGTAACAACGGCTCCGACCCGGATGCACCGGACTTCCTCAGCACCCTGGCGGACATGGGCACCACCTTCGGCACCGCCACCGCGCTGCTGGAGGGGCCCCGGATTTCCAACGGCGGCGGCTTCACCAGCACCAACAACAAGCTGGAAGTCGGGACCGAGTTCGCGATCCTGCCCGAGATGCTGCTTGCCTCCGGTAGCTTCGACTACACGGTGACCTTCACCCTGACCACGCCGTAGGTCCGGTTCCGGTTCCACTCAAATGCTGACTCCCCTCCGACGTGTCCTCGCAGGCTCGCTGTTGATGCTCGGAGGGGTCGCAGTCGCCCAGACCCAGTCCACCGATTCGGGCAACGTGACGCTCACCGCCACGGTGTCTGGATATGTGGACATCGCGGCGGGAGGCCCCATCACCCTGACCGGGGCCTCCAACGGGTCGATCACCGGCAACAAGAACAAGGGTGAGCAGCTGACCGGTGTCACCATCAACCTCGGTGACATCTCACCGGTGAACGCCTCCACCTTTGTGGTGGCCACCGTCCCGCTTCGGCTGCGCTCGAACATCGGCTACACGCTGTCGATCACCGCTTCGGGCTTCGCCAACGCGGATCCCATGGCAGTCCAGCCGGCCGACGTGGGCTTCGGAGTAGGCAACGTGCTGCGGACCGACTCCGGGGTGAACACCAGCGGCACCGATACCCCGGTGGCTGCAGCGGCCGGAAATCCCAGCGCTGACCCGGATGGTGACGTGGCTACCCCGCGATGGGACTACGTGACCGAGAAGTCACTGGCCCACTACACCACCTCGCGTTCGGTGCTCAGCGGGGATCGGATCATGCGGGTGGTGCCCTCCTCGCACGTGGGCGGTCTCACCCTGGACACCTTCTTCGTCATCAAGCCCCAGTTCTTCTCGCCCGGCGGCTTCACCACCACCGTGACGTACACCATCACCACCCCCTAGACTGGGCGCGCGGATGCAACGCTCGCTCGGACAGTCCCTGGCCGCCTGGACCCTGCTGCTGGCGGGTCTGGTCTCCACGTCGGCTGCGGGCCAGGCCGGTGGGCAGGACGTCTTCGACATCGGCACCGGTGGAACGGCCACCATCACCGGGGCCCCCGGCGGAACGGTGATCGTCAACCCCAGCCCGCTGGCGCTGGAGGTAACCGTCAACTTCGGTGAGGTCTCGCCCATCAACCCCAATCCCCTGGTGCGGGTGTCGGTGCCGGTGATCATCCGGAGCGAGGCTGAATACCGCCTGGTGGCTTCCGTTGTTTCCTCCGGCATGGGGACTTCGGCGGACGCGATTCAGCTATCGGACATCGGCATCGGGATCGTGAACCTGCGCGCCTTGTCCCGGGGAGAGGTCTGCGCCACTCCCCACACCCTCTACCCGCCGTTCAACACCGACCCTTCGCTGAGCGTCCAGCGGTCCCCACGGGCCAGCTACCCGGCCAGCCTCGCGCAGTTGGGCGCGTCCACGGTGGTGATGAGCGGCCCGATTCTCAGCTCCCGGAATGTGAAGCTCAATCCCCGGAACATCCCGGGCAACCAGCGGGAGAACGGCTGGCAGTTCGATCTGATCTTCGCCCTCGCACCGCAGTTCTTCGCGCCTGGAAACTCCTCAGCCACAGTGCTGTTGACCATCTCGCAGGGGCCAACTCTTCCTTGCCCGTGAGCACCATGATCCGCACCCTCCGCTATGCCCTCATTTCCGCGTTCCTCCCCTGGCTGGCCCTTGGTCAGGCGCTGGGGGACGGTGGAACCCCGGGGCAGTCCGCGGGTCCAGGTGATCTGGCTCTCGCCCCCTCCCGCCTCGAGCTTCCTCTCAAGCCAGGGGAGTCCAAGACGGTGGTGGTCAACGTCATCTCGTCACCTGGCGCTCCGGGTGCCAAGCCGATGCGGCTGCTGGCCTCCCTCGGGGATTGGGCCATGACCCGGAACGGCCAGGTGACGTTCTCCAAGCCGGCCACGCTCCCACGCTCGGCGACCGACTGGCTGATCTACAGCCCGGTGGAGTTGTTGGTGACTCCTGGAGAGACCCACTCCATCCGCGTGACCGTGGACGTGCCCGAGGACGCGACACCCGGCGACTACACCTCGGTACTGTTCGTGGAGGAGCGGCCGCCGGATCTGAAGCAGCAGGCGACCTCGAAACAGATCATGTTTCACTTCCGACTGGCTGCGATCATCTACGTGATGGTGCCGCCCCTGACCACCAAGGGCAGCCTCACCGCGCTGGATGCGCAGATTGCACCCACCCAGATCACCGTTCAGCCGGTGCTCCGGAACGAGGGAAACACCCGGGTCCGGCCCACCCAGTCGCTGGACCTGCTGGATGCCCAGGGGACGGTCATTCACTCCGCCACCATTGGCTCGAACACCCCGATTCTCGCCAACAGCGAGCTGCAGCCCACACTGACCCTGGAGAAGCTGCCACCTCCCGGCGAGTACTCGCTGCGCTACCGGGTGGATTTCCACGACGGCAGCAAGGTGATCGAGGGTCGAAAGGCGATCACCATTCCGGCGCCAGCGCCCCAGAAGCCCGCCCCTGCCCCGAAGAAGAAGCGGGGCCGCTAGAACTCCCGGATCTCGATTTCCTTGGGGAGGGGCTGTACCGGCAACAGGACCCCGCGGGTTTCGCGCGGCGGCTTGACCTCCACGTTGACCACACCCACCTTCGCCCGCAGTCCTTCGGGCAGGGTCCGCTCGTCCACCGCCATACGGTGGCTGCCCTGGGGCAGATCTCCGAGGACGAAGCCGCCGTCTTCATTGGTCAGCGTGTCCCGCTGGCCGGAAACCACCCGGATCTGGCCGAGCAGCGGTTCGCCCTCGTCTACCTCTCCGTTGCCGTTGTCGTCCTGCCACACAGTTCCGGAGACGCGTCCGGTTCGGACCAGCCGGAAGTGGACCACCGTCTCTCCGCTGGCAGGCAGCGCGACCAGTCGCCTGGAGTTGGAAAGCAGGGAGAGGTCTGCGCGCACCGTGAGCAGGTTCAAGAACACGGTGTGTTCGCCGGCAGCAACGTTCGGGATCCGGTACTCGCCGCTCTCGTCGGTGACCACCATGTTGCTGCCGTCCACCAGGACCTGCACTCCGGAGAGCACCCGATCCACGCCCGGCCGATACTCTCCATCCAGGTCCACGTCCTGGAAGACCCGTCCAGAGAAGGTGCCCAGCGATCCGAGCTGATCGACGGAGTAGCGGGAGGGCACGGTGGTGCCCGGCGGATCCCACAGCGGTCCGGAGAGCTGCACCACCCCGGTGGCTCCAAACTCGGTCTGCTGGATTCCGAAGCTGAGGTTCTGCTTCCAGGGTAGCTGCGCGTTGAGCGCCAGATGGGCGGTGGGAGCCAGGTGCACCCCGGTGTAGGCGTAGCCAAGACCCACGGAGACCGAGACCCGCGGGGTGAAGAACCCGGGCATGAAGGCATCCAACCCGCCGGAGACGGCGCCCCGACTGCTGAAGGACTGGGTGGCGCGCAACGACAGCGCCGGGCTGAGCGCCCGTCCCGCGCTCACCACCACCATCTGCTCGGGGGTCTCGGTGCCACGGACGGAGTGGGTGCCGTTCACCAGGTAGTCGATCCCCTCCCAACTCCCCGACAGATTCGCCACGCTGTAGGTGCGCCGGCCAATCTCCGACTGGCTTCCTTCCGAGTGCGAGATGCTCAGGCTGGGCCACGGAGCCCCGAAGTTGAAGCCGACTGCTCCGGTCAGGTCGTGGTCCAGCGGGTGACCCGGCAGATCCAGGCGTTCCAGGTAGCGGCCGGACCCAGACATGGAGACCCAGCTGAAGGGTCTCCAGTTCAGTCCCCCCGACATCAAATTCATCGGCTGCAACACCGCGGAGCCGGAGGGTGAGAGGAACCCTTGAGAGATGTGCCGGAAGCCGGCCAGGAGGGTCAGGGTGGGGATGGGGTTGATGGCCTCGGTGACTCCGGCCAGGTACGCCACTGAGCGCTGGGTGGCAGCTCCCGGGCGCAGATCATCGAACAACCCCACCCCGGCCTCCGCCTGGAAGGTATGGATCCCCGTCTCGTACTTGAAGGTGCTGGCCAGCAGCCCCGCCCGACGCAGCGGCCCGCTGAACCAGAAACCGCCCGCCGCCCCCGAGAGATGCTGCTCTTGCATCGTCGGACGCTGGCGACCGAATGAGTAGTAGGCCCCCACCACCGGGGTGTCGAAGTTGAGCCCCGATGGGTCGACCGGAGCGAAGGGGTCAGGGGCGCTGCCCGAGCGGGCCAGGCCGGCATAGGCGGTGACATCGCTGTCCCCCAAAGGCTGCCTGTACCAGGCGCCCCGGGTGGAGGTGGCCATGACGTCCAGGTCCCCACTGGTCGAGAGATCGCCGAGCATGAACCGTTGCCCATTGGGCCGGTCGTAGGTGAGGCGACCCTGCCGGAAATCCAAGAAGCGCTGCTGGGGATTTCCCAGAAAGTGGCCTTGCGCGGTGGCCAGCCCATCGAACACCCGGGCGCTGCTGGACAGTTGCAGGGTGTGCAGCTGGTTCAGCTCCGCGAGGTCCACCTTGTAGTCGTAGCCGGTCCGGTAGAGGTCGAAGAACCCAAAGCGGCCTCCCTGGGACACCGTCACCTGCGCGGTATCCCGTAACACCCGCAGCGTTCTGGCTCTGGAGTCCACCACCACCGTCGCCTCCAGCAACGCGCTCACCAACTCCACCGGGAGGAGCAATGACCGTGGGTCACCGATGATGGAGGGAAGCGTGGTCAGCGCGGAGGTGGAGAGCATCACCGTCCGGCCCTGCTCCTGGACCTGACCTGTGGCGAGATCCAGGCTGGCGGAGACGCCGGTGCGACGTTGAACCACGATCCGCCGGGTCACCGGGTCCACCTGGACCTGATCCCCCAGCGCCTCGGCGATGCTCACGATGGGCAGCAGCAGCTCACCGCCCCGACGCTCGGCGAAGGTGAACGGCCCCGAGAGCAGCCGTCCTTCGACGGTGATGGTTACCGGCTCCGATTCGGGGCCAGGCTGTCCTTGTGCGCCGCTGGCGGAGACCGCCAGCAAGACGACAAGGAGGGCCTCAGCGGCCATGCGTTTGGACAACAGCCACACCCGGAAGTGTACCGGAGGCCCCCCCCACAGCAAGAACGCCAACGGTCGGCTTGGACCTCGCGCCCGGCTGCCGGGCGGACGGGTCGGCAAAGACCCCAAACCAGGAACCCGTATTGCCCTACCCGCTGACCCCAGCCAGTGCCCATCGTGATTCCGGGGAGTTGAGCCATCCAGCCGCTCGGCACATGGGTTGCTCAATGGGATGCCATGGATTCTCGGTGGCTGTTCGCAGCGCTGTGGCTTTTCGGGGTTGCCGCCCAGGCGCAGACGCGCGGGGCAGTCACGATCCGCGGGCACATCTCCGAAATGGCTTCGCTCCGCTTCTACAGCCATCAGACGGTGGGTGAGGGAGTCACCGGCGCCAACCAGGGCCAGGATTCGGCGCTGAACTACTCGCTGGACCTCGGGGACGTGGGGGTGGTCCCGGGGAGGAACAACGGCGTGCGCGGCGGCGAAGTCCGGATGATCCTCCGGGCCAACACCTCCTACGTGCTGACCGCCTCTGTCTCGTCGACGGGCTTCAAGGCCGGCCGGGGCGAGATGCAGCTCTCCGACATCGGGTTCGGGATTCCCAGCGCGGAGATCATGCCTTCGGGTGAGCGGGCCAAGAGCGAAGGCACCGAGGTCTTGAATCCCCAGAAGTACGACTCAGACCCGCTGTCCCCGTCCTTTAGCAACGGAGAGCCGGAGTACGCGGCGACCCTGGCTGATCTCTCCACGGGTGAGGTGCCGGTGCTGAAGGGCTCGCGGATTTCCTACGGTGGGTCGCTCAACACCCCAAACAATGGACTGTTGGTGTCTACCCGCTACGCCGTCCATCCCCAGTTTTTCCGTCAGAACTCGGGCTTCGAAGCGACGGTCACGTACACCATCTCCACTCCCTGACCGTCGGGTCGTTCAGCTCATCATCACCAGCATCAAGGCGGCGACCACGGCCGCCAGCAGGATGGGGAGGATGATCTCAAAGGGCATCCGGTACTGATCATGGGCCCGGGCAATGGCCCGCAGGCCGTGACGGCGCTTCCGGGTCCGGTGGAGGATCATCGTCGCCAGCGCGTCCGGGGCTTTCTCCCGCTGCAGCCCGCGGACCTTCTCCACCGCCCGCTCGTACTTCTGGAACCCCTGGCGACAGGGCGGACACTCCACCAGGTGGCCCCGGACCTTGGCCTCGGCGGCGGGGTCCAGTTCCTGGTCGATCAGCGCCGGGAAGTACTCCCGGGCGGCGGAATGGCTCAGCGATGCGTTCACGGCGACCACCTCGGATGCTTGTTCATTCGTCACCCTCCCCCAGCAGATCCGCCAGCCGCTCGCGCGCCCGGTGCAGCCTGCTCTTCACCGTGCCCACCGGGAGTTCGGTGACTTCCACGATCTCTTCGTAGGACAGCCCTTCGATGTCTCTCAGCGCGACCAGCAGCCGCTGCTCCGGCTCCAGCTGGGCGATGGCGGCCTGCACCTGGTTCTTCGCCGCCTCCGCCACCAGGCCGCGGTCCGGCGAGGGCGGGGTCTCCAGCGCGCTGGCCAGCCGGGACTCGTCCACCTGGTCAAAGTCCTCCCGGCGGCGCGATCCCCTCCGGGCCAGGTACTTGATCCGGTTCAGGCAGTGGTTCTTGCTGATCCGGAAGATCCAGGTCGTCAGCTTGGAGTCGCGCCGGAAGCCGGACAGGTTCTGGTGCACGGAGATGAAGACGTCCTGCGCGATGTCGTTGGCCTCCTCCCGGTCCCCCAACATCCGGTAACAGAAGTCGAACACCCGGTGCTGGTGGCTGCGGACCAACTGCTCGAAGGCGCGCGCGTCCCCCCGCTGGAGCTTCTCCATCAGCGCCAGCTCGGCGCTGTGCGCCTCGGGGCCCATCGTCATCGGGTAGGTGCCGTCCGCCATCGGTTCGCCGTCCCCATCCGACAGCGCGGATCCGGGCGGGTTCCCCAAGCATTCCAGATTCCAGCCCGAATGCTTCCCTACAGAGACGGACACCGGGATTCTGCCTGGCGGCCCTTCCGCGCGGAGGGCCCGCGTTTGAGTACCGTCGTACGCAAACGCAGAGGGGTCAGCCCCGGGGTCTGCCACCTCGCCCGCGACGGCGCGGTCCATGGCCGCGGGCTGGCCCGCCTGGCTATGGGCGGGCGGACTGGCCAGGTCGCGGGGTCCCGCGGGCGACCGACAACCGGTAGGCACCGGACCGGGGGTCAATCCCCACCCGCGGTGGCCGGCGCGTGGCCTCGAAGGCCTGGAAACCGGGGCCCAGCTCGCGCCAGAAGCTGCGCAGCTCCGCCGGCACCGCGGGATCCGCCTCCAGCGCCGCCAGCCGGGCTGCGTCCAACCGGGTGGGAAACAGATGGACCCCGATCTCCCGCTGACCTTTGGCGCGGGCGTCGGTGGCGATCACGTACAGCTGCTCCATCGGTCCGTTCTCCAGTGGCAGGCAGCCGATGGTGGCGCAACCTCCGTGGATGAAGATGTCTCCCCCGGGACTGGGGCCCGTCTTGCGCAGCCGGTCGCTGGAGTTGGGATAGTCGATCCCCAAGGAGAGGTGGAACGCGCTCCAGGGATTGAACCGGTCCACCCGGTAGAAGCCCTCCGGGACCTGTCCATCCCCCTGCTCCCGCTTGGGCCCCGGCTGCCCGGAGCGCATGCAGATCCGGAAGGTCTTGATCCGGAGCAGCGGCCGGCCGCGGACGGAGGCCGCCCACAGCTCCAGCACATCCTCGTCCTTGATCGCCCGGAGGAAGATCTCCCCCGGCGGGTAGCTGACCTGGGCCCGTCGGAAGGTCTCGCGGACTTCCGCCTCGGCGTTCCTCCGGGCCTGGACCAGCCGCGCCGGCTCCGGCTCCGCCACCGGGGCGGAACCTTCCTGCGCCTGGCTGGTGGTGGACAGGCACCACACCGCCAGCAAGCCGCGGAGGGCATGGCGCGGCCGGCCCCCGCGTCGTGATCCGTCCCGGTGGCGCAGGGTGCTCGGCGTGGAGGGACCGGCTCGCTTCATCACCGCAGCAGGACGCTCCCCGCTGCGAAAGGGTTCCCTCCGCCAAGCCGCGGGCCGGAGAGTTCCCGGTTCGCGACGCGCCCGGTCGGCGGGACAGCTCCTCCGCTGCGGCGCCGCGGCCACGGGCATTCCCCAGTTCGGGGCCCCTCCCAGGCCGGCGCCGCCCTTCCCTACTCCGCCCCGGAGCTGCGGTTGGGGTTCTTCACCCCCAGCAACTGTGCGGTGATGAAGTCTTCGATGTCCCCGTCCAGCACCGCGTCGGTGTTGCCCTTCTCCACCCCGGTGCGCATGTCCTTCACCATCCGGTAGGGGGCCAGCACGTAGCTGCGGATCTGCGAGCCGAAGCTGACGTCCATCTTCCCGGCCTCCACCGCGTCACGCACCGCCTCGCGCTTCTTCACCTCTGCCTCGTAGAGGCGGGAGCGCAGGATCTTCCAGGCGGTGTTCCGGTTGGCGTGCTGGGACCGCTCGTTCTGCACCGCCACGGTGATCCCGGTGGGCTCGTGGGTCAGGCGCACCGCGGAGGAGGTCTTGTTCACCTTCTGGCCGCCGGCGCCGGAGGACCGGTACACATCCTCGCGGACGTCCTTCTCCGCCACGTCCACCACGATGCTGTCCTCCACCTCCGGGTAGACGAACACCGAGGCGAAGGCCGTCTGCCGGCGGGCGTTGCCGTCAAAGGGGCTGATCCGTACCAGCCGGTGCACCCCGTTCTCCGCCTTGAGGAAGCCGAACGCGTAGTCGCCCTGGATGTAGAGGGAGGCGTTCTTCACCCCCGCCTCCTCCCCGGCGACGAAGTCGTTCATCTCCACCTTCCAGCCCTTGGTCTCCGCGTAGCGCGTGTACATGCGCATCAGCATCGACGCCCAGTCCATGGCGTCGGTGCCGCCGGCCCCGGCGTTGATCTCCATGTAGCAGTTGGCCCGATCGTTCTCCCCGGAGAGCATCCGGGCCAGCTCCAGCTTGGAGACCTCTGCCTCCAGCGAGGGGACCGAACCTTCCACCTCGGCGGCGGTGGCCGGGTCGCCCTCCTCGCTGGCCATCTTGTACAGCTCCAGGGCGTCGGCCACCCCCTGGTAGGCGCGTTCGAAGGTGTTCACCGCCGCCTCCAGGCCGGACTTCTCCTTGAGCAGCGCCTGCGCCTTGACGTTGTCGTCCCAGAAGTTCTGCTGGGCGGAGTCCCGATCGATCAGCGCAATCCGTGACCGCTTGCGATCCAAGTCAAAGATGCCCCCGGAGCGCATCGAGGCGGGACTTCAGTTCGCCTAACTGGGGGGTGATGTCTGCCATCGGTGTGTCCTCGAAAAGGTGAACAACGCTAGGGAGCGTGGGTCTTCCGCGCGGCCCGCGTCCTGATCACTCCCAGGAAGAAGGCGCCCACGGTGAAGAGCGCGGCAAGGTAGGCGGGAAGGTCGCCGACCACAACGTACGGAGACCAGGCCTTGGCCAGCTTGATCGGCTCCATCCGCCACTCGGAGGGGACGCGCAACGTCGCGTCCACCCGGTTGGACTCGGACTTCACCAGGCCGATCGGGGTGGGCTGGCTGATCCGCCCCACCGGGTCCACAAAGGCGCTGATCCCGGTGTTGGCGGCCCGGGCGGTGGGCAACCCGGTCTCCACCGAGCGCATCGCCACCATCCGCAGGAACTGGAAGGGCGCGGAGGAGAAGCCGTACCAGGCGTCATTGGTGAGGTTGATCAACACCTGCGCTCCCTTGCTGGCGAAGGTCCGGCTGATCTCCGGGAAGATGGCGTCAAAGCAGATCTCCGGCGCCACCCGGAAGGTGCCCTGGCCGTTGCGCAGCGGCACGTCCATCGGCTCCAGCGAGGTCCCGGGCTTGAAGGTGCCGGGCACCAGGTTGTCGATGGGCAGGTACTTGTCCAGGTCGAAGAGCACGTACTCGCCAAACGGGACCAGGTGGTACTTGGTGTACTGGCCCAGCACCTGGCGGTCGGGAGACACCAGGAAGGAGGCGTTCTCGTTCCCGTGGCGGTAGTCCTTGGGATCGAACACGTCCACCCCCAGCAGCAGATGGGCCCCGTAGCGGTCCTGGGTCAGCCCGGCGGCCTGGGGCATCTCCGCGGTGCTGGGGACCTTGGTGCTGCCCTTGGGGAAGGCCAGCGGGAAGGAGGCCTCCGGCCAGGCGATCAGATCCGCGCCCGCCGCGTCCGCCTCCGAGGTGGGCGGGTTGTAGGCCTCCAGGATGGTGCGGGCCATCCGCCCCTGGGCGTTCTTCAGCCGCTGGTCGATGTTCCCCTGCACCACCGCCACCTTCACCGTGGTGGCGTCCTTCGCGGCCCGGTCGTAGGCGGAGACCCGCAGCGCGCCGTAGAGGTGGCCCAGCACCAGCAACGAGGCGGCCACCGCGATCAGCCGGCGGGGAGCCTCCCGCTCCCGGTACCGCTTCCACCGCAGCACCTCGTAGAGCGCGCCGTTGATCAGGGCGATCAGGAAGGCCACCCCGTACACCCCGGCCAGGCTGCCGGTCTGCGACAGCCAGAGGTTGCGCATCTGGCTGTAGCCGAGGTTGGCCCAGGGGAAGCCGGAGCAGAAGTAGTTGCGCATCAGCTCGCTGGCCATCCACACCGGGGCCAGGGTCAGCCCCATCGGCCAGCCCAACCGCTTCTCCAGGTGACGGGTGACCCCGAAGGCCAGTCCCCAGTGCAGGGCGCACCACGCCGCCAGCATCAGCAGCGCGGGGATGCTCAAGAAGTGCGGCATCCCTCCGAAGGTGGTCATGGCCACGTTGACCCACCAGAAGGCGCCGGTGAAGAAGACCTCGCCGGCCACGAAGCCCCAGAACATCGCCTTACGCGCGCCCAGCCCGCGGATGGCGATCAGCACCGGGACCAGACAGACGAAGGCCAGCGGTTCCAGGATCCCGGAGGCGAACAGCTCCCGTCGCTCACCGAGGGGAAAGGCCAGGGGGAACGCCAGCGCCCCCAGCACTCCGGAGAGCGCGGCCAGCCCCAGGCGTCCGCGGATGATCGCGGCCCGGGACCGGGAAGGGACGGCGGAGACGGCGGCCTGGGCCACGGCGGGAGGCATCCGGTTTCAGTAGCACGGAGCCTCCGGGCGGGCACGCGCCACGATGCGCGGAAAACCCGCCGGGCCTGCTGCCCGGGCAACCGGGCGGTGACACGCTGCCCAGGTCCCGGCGCAGCAGTGAGCCAGGAGGCGAAACCGGCCCCGGTTCACCGGGCGGTGGAGACGCTCACCCCCACACCGCGTCGCAGTTGGGGCAGAACCTGGCCCGCTCGTACTCGGCGACCGAGCCCTCGAAGCCGCAGTGGAAGCAGCGACGAATTGTCGCCGCGGGGGGGACTGTCTCCCCCCGTCCATGGAAGAGCGCGTCGGTGGCGGCGGAGGGCAACGGATCTCCCGGGCTCCACAGCCGTTCGAACACCGGGGAGGAGAGTCCCCGGAGGTCCCCTTCGGTGATCTCCGCCCCGAACCCGGGCGGCAGCTGCCGCGCCTTGTGCATCTTCCCGTGCATCCGGCCGGGCGAAGCACTGCCCAGGCTGAAGGACACCACCACCCCGCCGGAGAGCGCCGAGCGCACCAGCGACTCGGTGACATTGAGGCTGAAGTCCGAGTCGTTGCCCGGCTCCATCTCGCTCAGCTTGGGCACCTCATGGGTGTCATGGAGCATCCAGGCCGGGCGCACCCGCTCCGAACCTTCCGCCGGAGGCTGGCCCTCGACCCGGACGAAGACCTCCCGCACCTCCTCCGGCGCCCGGAACGGAAAGCGTCCTCGCACCACCGCCCCACCCGGCAAGGGCGGGCTGACGAAGCTGGCCAGCGCGGAGGCCAGCCCGGTGCTGCCCGGGTAGATGCGCAGCTGGACCGGCTCGGCGGGCTCGAACGCGGCCTGGAAGAGCAGCGCGGCCACCGCCTGTCCCGACCCCGGGGCCCGGGTCACCGACTCCAGATGGACCTGCATCGACCCGAACTCGCGAGGGGTCTTCCCGATGTGGTCCAGGACGTCGGCGTAGAAGTCCACCCGGCGGTCCTACCGTCCGAACCAGCTGCGCTCGGCGGGCTCGTCCTCGGACTTCTTGGGCTTGAGGGTGACCGCGGCGGCGGCCTCCTCCGCGGAGACGTCCTCGGAGACCGCGGCGCGGTCCACCACCACCGAGGGGATCAGCGCCTTGAGCGCGCCCGGCCCGGCGATCACCTGGGGCGGGATCACCATCTGCTGGGTGGCCTTGAGGTCCGGGGGCAACGGGGGCGGGTGGGTGATGGTCACCGCCGGGAGCTCCGGATCGGTGGGCTTCCTGCCATGCCGCTCCGGCGGGCGCGCCGAGATGGGCGCGGCGTCTCGGGCGGGCATGGAGGCGAAGCCCAGATAGTCGGAGATCGCCTCCCGGATCAGCCCTCCAACGGTGCGACCCTGGCGGCCCGCGGCATGGTTGATCGCCTCCGCCATCTCCGGGGTGATCTTGAACGCCACCGTCCGCAGCCCGGTCAGGGTGAGGGTCAGCTCCTCCAGCGCGGCGCTGGGTCTGCCGACCGCGAAGTCCCCGGCGTCCAGCATGCTCTTGATCCGGCGGGCCAGCTCATCGCGGGTGTACCAGGTCCCCTCGTACTGGATGGACTCGGTGTCGAGGTCGATCGGCCAATGGCTCATGCGGCCTAGACTCCCGCCCCGGCGTCGGGTGAGTCAAGCCGGCCGCCGGCGTCTGCCTGGCACTGGGCGGATCCCCTCATTGGTGTGAAGCATTCCCTGCGCCCCCAGCAGCCGGTTCTCCGCGGCGGCCATCTTCCGGGCCTCCCCCGGCTGGTGATGGTCGTGCCCCAAAAGGTGCAGCAGTCCGTGGGCCAGATAGCGCGCCACCTCCGCCTCCACCGTCCGCCGCTCTTCGCCGGCCACCCGCTCCGCGGTGTCCACCGAGATGATCACGTCCCCCAGCTGCCGGGGACCGGGAGCGCCGGGGGGGGCCTCTCCGCCGGGAAAGCTGAGCACATCGGTGGGCTGATCCTTCTGCCGCCAGGTGCGGTTGATCCGCCGGATCGCCCGGTCCCCCACCAGCGAGACCGACAGCTCGCAGTCCTCCAGCCCCAGCGCCTCCAGAAAGCCGTGGGCCAGGGTCTCCACCTGCCCGGCCAGCTTCTTGCCCCGGCTGTGTCCGACGGTGAGCGAGATCAAATTCCGGGGCGCGGGCGGTTCCATGTGCGCCAGCTCCGGGCGGAACCCGGGAGCGCACACCGAGAGGTACTCACAGGCCCGGGCCCCGTCGTTGCGGTACTGGACCCGCTTCCCGGCGGGGACCAGCCCGGTCTCCCCCGCGGAGATGGTCTCGATCTTCTTGCCGATCTGCAGGGTGAGCGCGCCCCGGGAGACGACCACCACCTCGTCGAACTCCGGGGTCTGGTACGGCTCGGTCCAGCCGGGGGGAGCCATCATCTTGGCCACCGACACCGAGGAGGTCCCGGTGGTGGCCAACCCCACCACCTCTTCAATCCGCTTCCCATCATCCCGGGGGATGAGCTTCCCGCGCACGATTCGCATCGGCGCCGGGTTGTAGCCTATGCGGACCCGGTCGTCCTTCGCGGTTCGCTGGTGGTGGTGCCCATCACCTCGCCGTGCCGCCCCACCATCAGCGCTCCGGGCGGGTACTCCGGGCGGGTGTGGTAGATGCCCTCCAGGGTGTGGAGGAAGGACCGGGCCACCAGGGTCAGGTCCCGCAAGGTCAGATCGCACTCGTCCAGCTGCCCCTCGGAGAAGATCAGGTTGATGATCTTCTGCACCTGGGCCTGCAGCTTGGCGCTGGTGGGATCGGGCATCGCCCGGGTGGAGGCCTCCACCGCGTCGGCGATCATCACCAGTGCCGCCTCCTGGAACTGCGGTTTGGGGCCGGGGTAGCGGAAGATGCTCTCGTCGATCGGCTGGGGATTCTCCTTCCCCTCCTGCTCCTTGACCGCCTTGTGGAAGAAGTAGCCCACCAGCCGGGTGCCGTGGTGCTGGGGGATGGCGTCCGCCACCAGCTTGGGCAGCCGGTACTGGCGGGCCATCTCCATCCCCTCGGTGACGTGGCGCTTGATGATCACCGCGCTCATCGAGGGCGCCAGCGCGTCGTGGCGGTTCTCCCCCTTCTGGTTCTCACCGAAGAAGAGCGGGTTCCGACCCTTGCCGATGTCGTGGTAGTAGGCGCAGGTCCGCGCCAGCAGCGGGTTGGCACCGATCGACTCGGCGGCGTTCTCCACCAGCGACCCGATGATGATCGAGTGGTGGTAGGTGCCCGGGGCCTGGACGATCAGCTCCTTGAGCGCCGGGTGGTTGAGGTTGGCCAGCTCCAGCAGCTTGATGTCCGAGGCGTAGCCGAAGGCCACCTCCACCAGCGGGGTCAGGGCCATCACCGTCACCGGCACGAACAGCGCGGTGCCCAGGAACGCGAAGGCGGAGGTCAGCAGCGTCTCGCTGGTCAGCCCCTTGCCCTCCGCCAGGGCCAGCGCCATCACCGCGAACAGGTTCACCACCCCCGCCGCCACCCCGGCCTTGAAGATCCCCACCCGATCCTTGGCCCGGGTGATCCGGTCCGCCGCCACCAGCGAGCCGATCAGGGTGAAGACGGTGAAGGACAGCGAGTTGCTCAGCATCACCCCGGCCAGCGCGGAGAAGACGATGGCGAAGAACAGCGCCAGCTCCTGGGCGAGGATGAAGCGGACCAGCATCGCGCCCGCCGCCACCGGCACCGCGTAGTACAGGGCCTCGGAGGGGATGCCGCTGTAGCGGTCGTGGATCGCATCCGAGATGCTGATCCACAGCTGCAGAAAGCCCAGCAGCACCAGCAGCAGGCTGCCCAGCAGCACCGCGTCCTTGCGGGTGGGCTTGAAGCGGCGGAAGGCGGCGCGGTGGAAGACGTAGGCGGCGCCGATCAGCAGGGCAATCATCCCCGCCCCGCCGACCTGGATCTGGAACAGGTCCAGCCGCCGGGTCTGGGCCCGGATCCCATGGGCGATCACCAGGTGGGTCTCGTTGATCAGCTCCCCGTCCCCGATCACCTTCTGGCCCTTCTTGACGGTGATCACCGCCGGCTTCACCCCGTCGGTGGCGCGCTTCCGCCGGGCCTCGGTCTCGGCGATGTTCACCGTGACGTTGGGGCGCAGCAGCCGCTTGGCGGTCCGCAGCGCGGCCCGGCGCAGGGTGGCCGGCTGATCCGGCAGCAGGTTCCCGGGCACCGAGGCGAAGCGGTCCAGCTCCCCGTGGGCCTCCTTCAGATCCAGCACCGAGGGCGCCACCACGCTGCGCTGCAGTTCGGTCTGGGCCTTGAGATCCCGGACCGTGATCAGCAAGGTCCCATCCCGCTCCAGCTCGTCCCGGCCGGCGACGATCGGGAAGGCGTAGCCACGCTCCAGCAGCAGCCGGACCCCCTGCTCCACGCTGGGGGCAAAGCGCGCGTCGGCCATCGCCTGGAAGTCCTCCGCCTCCAGCACCCCCTCCACCCCGGCCCCGAACAGCCGCTGCTCGAAGTCCGACCGGGCCTCCAGCAGGCGCTGATCCAGCAGCTGCTTCTGCTCCTCGGCGGAGAGCGGGGGCGGGGCCGCCAGCTTGGGTCCGCGCTTTCCCGGCGGGGGCGTCTCCACCACCTCCGGCTCGGGGGGTTCCACCGGGGTGGCGGCGATCTCCCGCATCCGGGTGAAGGCGGAGATCACCGCCTGATCCAGCTGGGTGCGCACCGCGGGGTTGAGGTCGTACACCGGCCGGATCGCCGCCCTCGCCTCCTTCTGGCGTTGGCCGGTCATCGACTGGTTCTCGATCTCGTAGTCGCGATCCGCCTTGAATCCGGAGGCGGAGCTGGCCCGGTAGGGCTTGCCCACATCCTCCGCGGTCAGCTCGGGGACGTTCTGGCCCAGCAGCCCCGGGGAGAGCACGAAGGCGGCGGCGATCGAGATCACCGCCAGCATCACCAGGTTTCCCAGCCGGGCGGTCACCCCGGCGGGGAACTGCAGCCGCTCCAGGAGCGCGTCCAGCGGGGTGCGTTGCTGCGGCGGGCCGCCCTCTGGGGTCCTGGGTTCAGTCATCGAAGAGGGGCACCCTAAAGGCCAAGGACCGTCCTTTCAAGCAGCGCGCGGTGGGAGGACACCCACCTGCGCCCACGGCTGGCTACCCGGTCTACGGCTGCGTACCGGAGGGGGTGCCCGCCAGTTTGGCGGCCTCGGCGCGTTCGTAGGCCTTGATCACCTCCTGCACCAGCGGGTGACGGACCACGTCCACGTCGGTGAAGTTCACGAACTCCAGCCCCTCCACGTCCTGGAGGATGCTGCGCGCGTGGTGGAGGCCGGACAGCTTGCCCACCGGCAGGTCCACCTGGGTCACGTCCCCGGTCACCACCGCCTTGCTGTTGTAGCCGAGGCGGGTGAGGAACATCTTCATCTGCTCCACGGTGGTGTTCTGGGCCTCGTCCAGGATCACGAAGGCGTCATTGAGGGTCCGGCCGCGCATGAAGGCCAGCGGGGCCACCTCCACCGTCCCGGACTCGATCAGCGACTCGGCCCGCTCGGTGTCCATCATGTCGTGGAGCGCGTCGTACAGCGGCCGCAGGTAGGGATTGACCTTCTCCGCCAGATCACCGGGAAGGAACCCCAGCTTCTCGCCCGCCTCCACCGCCGGACGGCAGAGGATGATCCGCTTCACCTTCTTGTCCTGCAGGTAGGACACCGCCATCGCCATCGCCAGGTAGGTCTTGCCGGTGCCGGCCGGGCCCACCCCGAACACGATGTCGTGGTTGCGGATCGACTCCACGTAGCGCTTCTGGTTGAGGCTCTTGGGGGCAATGTTCCGCCGGGAGCCGCGCAGCACCGCTCCCATGAACACGTCCTTGAGGGTCTCCGCACCTCCGCGCCCCAGGACCTTGATCGCCTGCTCCACGTCGTCCTTGTAGACGGACTTTCCCGCCCGCAGGATCTCCTCCAGCTGCTCCAACAGCCGGGTGGCGAACGCCACCGCGTCGGAGGGGCCGGTGACATGCAGCTCCGTGCCCCGCTGGCCGATCCGGACCCCAAGCCGGCGCTCGATCAACCGTAAGTGTTCGTTCTGACCGCCATACAGCGACTGGGCGATCTCGTTGTCACCCACGTCCAGCTTGGCGGTGGCGACGTCCTGGGTCTCAGCGGTGGTGGATGGCAAACGTGGTCTCTTCCTCGCTTGTGTGGGACGCCCCCCTACCATTCGTCGTGCAGCGACGGATGCAAGGGTCCCCCGTCCCCTCGCCTGCTGGGCGGGCGGACAGAAGCCTAACGCGGCGAGTCCCTGCCGTCAGCGCAGCGGCGCCAGCAGCACGAACTTCGCCGGAGAGACGCGGCGGTAATAGTAGGGCTCGCGCCAGGGGTAGCGCAGGTCTTCGCGGGACAGCAGCCCGGTCTCCACCAACGCCTCCAGCTTCTCCGGGGTCTCCCCCTTCTCCAGCCGGTACACCTCCAACGCCGCCTGGATCCGGCTGACCTGCGCCCGCGAGATGAAGTGCTGGGTGGCCGGATCCGCATACCCGGACGAAGGACTGCTGCCGAAGCTGACCGACTCGAAGTCCACCCGGGAGATCACAAACCCCAGCGCCAGCAACACCACCATGCTGACCACCAGCCGGCCCACCGCGCCCACCACCCGCTCCAGCAGCGGGGCCGAGCCATCCAGGGAGGCGGCCTTCCCTTGCGGGTACACCGCCCGCAGGTACTCCAGATTGACCAGGTTGCAGAGCGCCTTGCAGGTCTCGAACTCGCCCAGGCAGGAGAGGTCCGCCAGCTTGCGCACGTCCAGCCCCGGGCGGACCAGGTTGAACACCACCCGCTCGTTGTCGGAGATGGAGCGGAACTCGCCCTTGTTCTCGTCCTTCTTCTTCTCCTTGATCGGCCCCTCCAGCGGGGCGTCGCCGAACACGTCGTCCAGCGCGGAGTCGAAGGCGTCCTTCTGGGCGCGGGGCGGCGGCAGGTCCTTCTGCCGCTCGAAGGTCATGTCGTAGCGGCTGATCGTCTTCTTGATCACCGGCCACTCGTCGACGATCCGGAAGCCCTCCATCAGCACCGACTCGGCGCGCAAGGGGGTGATGGTGTCCCCCTCCACCTCCACCGACCCCTGCTCGAACTCGTAGGTGCCGGACTTCCAGGAGAACAGCCGGTACAGGGTCTCGGTGGCCTGCAGCTGGATCATCTCCCGGAAGCGCTCGGGGGTGATCATCTTGGAGGTGACCAGCACATCCCCCAGCCGCTTGAGGGTGCGTCGCTGGGCGTCCAGGGCGCCGTTGAGCTGGGCCTCGGTGATCACCTCCGCCCGCACCAGCATGTTGCCGATCAGGTCCTTCTTCTTGCGGGTGGTGCTCTCCGCCTTGACGATGCTGCCGTCCTTGAAGCCGACCTGGACCTCCTGCTCCTTGGCGCGCAGGAAGAGGATGCCGGTCTTCTGCTGCTGACCGATCAGCTGCAGGATGTCGGCGATACCGAAGTCCTTGAGGGTGCCTTTGAGGGCCATGGCCTGGGTTACTCGGTCTGGCGCTTGTACAAGCCGCGCAGGGACAGCAGGTAGAGGAGCAGGAACGCCACGCCGACCGGCGCCAGCCGCATCAGCATCGGCAGCGACCCGAACGGCGGGCGCAGGATCCCCACCCGGAAGAAGACGTTGAACACCAGGAACAGGAAGCAGAACACGTACAGCGCGCCGCGGATCGGCAGCCCGCTGAACAGGTGCCCGGCGCCCGAACAGATCAACCCGAACAGATAGGAGAAGCGGTTCATCCGGCCCTGGTAGCGATCCACCTCCAGCTGCTTGCGGACCTTCACCGGGGGCGGCACCACCCCCTTGCGGGCAAACACGTTCACGCACTGGTTGCACAGCTGGCTGCCCATCCCCAGCTCGGGGTCGCAGCGGCGGCACACCGCCCGACCGCACTTCTCGCAGGCCCGGGAGGAGCCCAGCCGCGGCGCGGTGAGGCCCAGCCCCAGCAGCAGCAGCGCGGCCAGCGCCGGATACACGCTGGCCACCGGATCCGCGGCGGTCCCCACCAACGCCAACGCCAGCTGGGCCCGGACCCGGTCTCCGCGCTCCGGGCTGACCGCCAGCGAGGCCAGCTCCGCGGTCGGCAGCGGCGGGCTGATCAGCAGCCGGTTGTGAAGCAGGTTCTCCTCCGGCGGCTCCTTGCGGGTCAGCAGGGACGCGTCCAGCTTCTGCGCGGTGGTGATCGCGGTCAGCGCCTTGTCCAACTCGCCGCCCACCTGTTCGTCGGGGGCGGTGGCGGCGCGCCGGTTGTAGAGCCGGGAGATGTTGTACAGCGGCGCGGCCAGGGTGGGATCCGCCTGGGTCGCCGACTTGTACATCTCCGCGGCGCCCTCCGGATCCCCCTGGGCCATCATCGCGTTGCCCAGGTTGGTCAGCAGCCGCGCGTCGTTGGTGCGCAGGGCGGCCGCCGCCTTGAAGTGGGTCACCGCCGCGTCCAGCTTCCCGCGCCGCAGCTCATAGCGGGCCAGGGCGAACAGCTCGGGGAAGACGGGCTGCTCCTTGAGGTGGCGATGGGTCAGCCGCGCCGCCGCCTCCTCCGCGGCGTCTCCGCCCCGCTCCAGCCGCTGGAGATCCTCGGCCACCGTGCCGGCAAACGCGGTCTGCTCCACCGCCACCCCGGCCAACAGGGGCAGCACCCCCAGCAGGGCGATCAGGGCCGCGGCCACGATCCGCTCGACCACCGAGAGGTACAGCACCACCGCGGCGAACAGCACCAGCAGGATCGGGGTCAGCCCCAGCCGGAACACGATCGGCAAGGACAGCAGCAGCCCGGCGATCGCCAGCGACTGCCAGCGGGCGGCGGACCGGGGAAACAGGTGGTGGAAGTCGTGCAGGAAGTAACGGACCTTGCGCAGGAACAGCACCAAGGTCACGGTCAGGGCGGTGGCCAGCAGGGCGAAGATCACCGCCGAGGCCAGATCCGCCAGCACCGGGCGCCGGTAGCGGGGATCCCGCAGCATCGCGGCCAACCCGTTCTGGACCGACCCGACGTACTCACCGAAGGCGGCGGCATCCACCGCGAACTGGGACCGCGCCAGCGCCAGATGCGAGCTGGGAAGATCCGGCGCCAGCTTCACCGCGGCCTGCGCCAGCGATAGGGAGGCCAGCGGGTCGTTGGCCAGCAGCTTGACCTCCGAGGCGCGGGCAAAGGCGAAGGAGAAGGTCTCCAGATCCTCGACCCCCAGATCCTCCTTGAGGGTGATCAGCTCCTCCTGGGCGGTCTCCGCAGTCTTCAGATCCAGATCCGTCCACGCCTTGCGCCACCGCTCCCAGGTGGCCAGCAGGGTCGCATCCGAGCTGGTGGGCAGCAGGATCGGCTTGGGGGGAACCCGCGCGGCCACCACCGGAGCCGGCGCGGCCGGGGTCTTCTCCGCGGCCTTCACCGGGCCCGCCGGCGTCCGGAGCGGCGTGGAGGCGGCCGGCCGGACTTCGGGAACCGGCGGGGAGGCGCGCACCGGGCGGGCGGGGACCTCCTGGCGGATCACCTCCTCCTCCGGCTGCTCCGCCTCCTCCTCGTAGGACCCGCTGTTGGGTTCCAGGTCGATGGGCTGGGGGGCCCGGTCGATCTGCGCGAACGCAGGAGTGCTCCCCAGCAGGAGGAGCGCGAGGGGCAGGCAGCGAAGTCGAGCGAGGCGCATTTCCGGGAGGGGATGATAGGCCACCCCCTCTCTGCCCCCAAGCAACCCGACACGCTCGGCAGCACGCCTGGTCGGCGGGGCATGCTAATCGGGCGCCATGTCAGCGAACGTGGGTGCACAGCTGGAGCGGCTGGTGGGGATCATGGCGCGGCTGCGGGCCGAGGGGGGCTGCCCCTGGGACCGCGCCCAGGATCTGCGGTCCCTGCGGCCCTATCTGCTGGAGGAGGCCTTCGAGGTGCTCGACGAGATGGACAAGGTGGCCTACGGCGGCGCCTGGAGACCGTTTTGCGAGGAGCTGGGCGACCTGCTGTTCCAGATCGTGTTCCATGCCCAGCTGGCGAACGAGCTGGGCGAGTTCTCCATGGCCTCGGTCTGTCAGGCGATCAGCGACAAGATCGAAAGCCGCCACCCGCACGTGTTCGGCGACGCCAAGGGCAGCCTGTCCGGCGCGGAGGAGGTGCTGGACAACTGGGCCAAGCTCAAGGCGGCGGAGAAGAAGAAGAAGCACGGCCATGAGGGTTCGGTCCTGGACGGGGTGCCCAGCGCCGCCCCCGGGCTACTCCGGGCCGAGCGGCTGACCGAGAAGGCGTCCCGAATCGGCTTCGACTGGCCGGACCTGGCCGGGGTGCGCGCCAAGCTGGACGAGGAGCTGCGCGAGTTGGACGAGGCGATCGTCAGCGGCAACCGCGATCATCTGGAGCACGAGCTGGGGGACGTGCTGTTCTCCCTGGCCAACCTCTCCCGGTTCATCAACACCCCGCCGGAGGACGCGCTGAGGCAGGCCAACCGCCGCTTCACCCTGCGCTTCCAGCGGATGGAGACCCGGCTGCGTGAGCAGGGCGTCCCCTTCGGCGGCGCCTCCCTGGAGACGATGGACGCGCTGTGGAACGAGGCCAAGGCGGAGGAGAAGCGCCTGCCCCCGCCGCGGGAGCTTCCGCGGGCCGCGCTTTTCCGGCTGCGGCTTCCCATCGTCCGCGCCGACGCCCAGCAGGAATTCTGGGATGCGCTCGCCCCCCGGATTGGCTGGACGGCGGTCCGGGGCGCGGGCGGGCTGACGTACACCGACCGGACGCTGGAGCTGGTGTTCGTCCCCTCTGCGGAGGGAGTGGCGCCCGCGGTGGCCCTGGAGCTGGAGGCCCCCTCGCGCACCACCGTGGAGGCGCTGGCGGCCTTCCTGGGGGCGACTGCAGCCGAGGAGGCAGGCGCCTTCGGAGTCTCCTTCACCGACCCCGGAGGGATCCGCTGGCGCTACCGGTTGCCGTGATCGTCCCCCTTTCCACAGCGATTGTGGCCAAGGTGGGGACAACTCTGTGGAGAGCTGTGGGTTTGTCTCGGAAGGGTGACGAAAAACACCGCATGCTGCGTGTTTCCGCACGGCCGGATTCCCGCTGTGCAGCGCGCGGTTAGACGCTTCGGAGGCAGTCCTTCTCCACAGATGCTCACGAATGCATTGCCAGCCTTGACCTGTCGCCAGGGGCGCTGTAGGTAGCCGACCCCTTTTTCAGATTTCCGATTCAAAAGAGAGGCCACCGTGGCCAACACGAAGTCCGCAGAGAAGAGGAACCGTCAGGCGCAGAAGCGTCGCGCCCGGAATGTTGCCGTTCGCACCACCGTGAAGAACGCGGTGAAGAAGGCCCGGGAGGCGATTGCCACCAAGGACCCGGCGAAGGCCAAGGAGGCGCTCGTCGAGGCCAGCCGCACCATCAACAAGGCGGCCAGCAAGGGCGTCCTGCACGCCAAGAACGCCTCGCGCCGCATCTCGCGCCTGGCGAAGGCTGTCGCCGCTCCCAAGGCGTAGTTTCAGCCCTGGCGGTGAAACGAAAGCTCATCACCTGCCCTACCAGGCGGTGGTGAGCTTTTCGTATGCCTCGCGAGCCAGCGCATCCGACAGTCTCCGGAGCGCGGCCTGGCGGTTGGCCTCCACCCGCAACACGTCCTGCTGGGTCTCGGCGGAGGGGAGGTAGTCCTCCCAGCCGGTGACCTCGGTCTGCGCCAGCAGCTTGTCGTCCTGGGTCAGCCGCAGCTGGACCCGGGCGAAGATCCGGTAGCTGGCCAGCACCCCGCGGTTGGTGATCACGGTGGGGCCACCCCACACCGCCGCCACCTCTCCGTTCAGCTTCGCCTGGCAGTCGCTGCCCAGGGTTCCGGCCCGGATCAGGTGGGCGCGCAGCGACTCGGTGAACACCAGCTCCAGCCCGGCCTCGGCGGTGCGGTTGACGTACAGCGGCGCGCAGACCTTCCGGACGCCCTGGGGGAGCGCCGCGCCCCCGGCGGTGAACCGGTACCCGCAGGAGGAGGCCAGCAGCGACAGCAGCAGCAAAGGGCGAATCACGACCCCACCTCCACCCCGCGCGCGGTCAGCCCGGCCCCCAGCTGGTCGAACCCCCGCTGCAGCCGCTGATCGTCCGCCGAGCCCCGCCGGGCCAGGGTCCCCAGGGAGAGGAGCGGCAGCCGGGGATCCAGGGTGAGGATCCGGCAGCGGTAACGCCGGTAGGTCGCGGTGAAGATCAGGGAGAGCACCAGCAGCAGGCCGAAGGTCATGCGCAGCAGCGGAGAATGCCCCAAGGCCAGGGCCACCGCGAAAAGAGGCGCGATTTTCAGTCCCTCCCACGCCCTCCCGGAGGAGAGCTGGACCGAGCGCAGCTCGGAGAGGGCCAGGGTCCGGGCCGGGGCGTTCCCCACCGAGAGGCGATCCTGCTGGAGGGTGAGGGTGCGCCCGGCCAGGGTCAGCGACACCGGGGCCTCCGGGGCGGGCCGGTTGAGGGACCGGGTGGCGGAGACCGGCGGGGGCAGCGCCGCCCCACAGGCCACGCAGTGCGCGGAGAACTCCTGCGGATGACCGCAGGAGGGGCACATCAACAGCTCGACGGTGGGCACCGGGGGGCGCCTTAGCCCACGACGAAGTTGATCAGCCGCTTGGGGACGAACACCACCTTGCGCAGCTGCTTGTCGGCCATCGCCGCCTTGACCCGCTCGTCGGCCTCGGCCAGCGCCCGGATCTCCGCCTCGGTCGACGCGGCGGGGACCTTCAGCTCCGCGCGCAGCTTGCCGTTTACCTGCACCGCGTAGGGCAACATGTCGTCCACCACCAGGGCGGGATCGAACGTCGGCCACTCCGCCTCGGCCAGCAGCTTCTGCTCGCCGTACTCGGAGGCGATCTCCTCGGTGATGTGCGGGGCGAACGGGGTGAGGATCAGCGACAGGATCCGGATCGCCTCCGCCATCGCCGCGCGCTCCGCCGGCGTCTCCAGCTTCTCCGCCGCGTAGAGGGAGTTGAGGAACTCCATGATCCCGGCGATGGCGGTGTTGTAGGACAGCCGATCAATCGCCTCGGTGACCCGCTTGACCGCCTTGTGCGCGGCCTTGCGGATCTCCAGCGCCTTGCCCTCGTAGGGGCCGGCATGGGTGGCGCCGGCCACCTCCCGGTGGGTGGCGGCCAGGACCCACACCCGCTTGAGGAAGCGGTGGGCACCCTCCACCTGTTCGTCGGACCAGTCGAAGTCCCGCTCCGGCGGCCCGGCGAACAGCACGTACACCCGGGCGGTGTCCGCGCCGAAGCGACCGACGATGGAGGCCGGGGCCACCACGTTGCCCCAGCGCTTGGACATCTTGCGTCCGTCGGGGCCGTTGACGATCCCCTGGGTGACCAGCCGGGTGACCGGTTCATCCACCGGGGAGAGCCCCAGCTCCTTCATCACCCGGGTCCAGAAGCGGAAGTACAGCAGGTGCATCACCGCGTGCTCGGGGCCGCCCACGTAGACGTCCACCGGCAGCCAGCGCTTGGCCTGCGCGGGGTCCACCGGCGCCTGGTCGTAGTCCGGCGAGAGGTAGCGCGCGAAGTACCAGCAGGAGTCGACGAAGGTGTCCATCGTCTCCGTCTCGCGACGGGCCGGTCCCCCACAGCGGGGGCAGGTGGTGTTGACGAAGGAGGCCACCTTGGCCAGCGGGGGCTCGCCCTTTCCGGTGAGCACCGCCTGGGTGTCGATCTCCGGCAGCCTCACCGGCAGCTGGTCTTCGGGGACCGGGATCCCCTGGCGCTGGGGATCGCACTTCTCGCAGTAGACGATCGGGATCGGGGTGCCCCAGTAGCGCTGGCGGGAGAAGCCCCAGTCGCGCTGCCGGAAGGTGATGGTCGCCTTCCCCTTCCCTTCCTTCTCCAGCCAGGCGGCCATCTCCCGGCGCGCCTCGGCGGACCGCTTGCCGGAGAACGCACCCGAGTCGGCCAGGACCCCCTCTTCGGTGAACGCGGCCTCCAGCGGCTGGGGCAACGGATCCTTGCCCTCGGGCTGGATCACCGGCCGCAGCGGCAGCGAGTACTTCCGGGCGAACTCGAAGTCCCGCTGGTCATGGGCCGGAACGCTCATCACCGCGCCGGTGCCGTAGTCGGCGAGCACGAAGTTGGCCACCCACACCGGCACGTCCTGGCCGGTGAAGGGGTTGACCGCATACGCGCCGGTGAACGCCCCCTCCTTGGTGGCGCCCTCCGCGGTGCGATCCTCCTTGCCCATCGCCGCCATGCGGGTGGCGAACGCCTGCACCTCCGCGCGCCGGTCGGGGGTGGTGATCCTCTGGACCAGCTTGTGGTCCGGGGCCAGCACCACATAGGTGCAGCCAAAGATGGTGTCGATGCGGGTGGTGAAGATCCGGATCTTCTGGTCCGAACCCTTCAGCGCGAACTCGGCCTCCGCGCCCTCGGAGCGGCCGATCCAGTTGCGCTGCATGGAGGTGATCCGGTCCGGCCACTGGGTGAGGGTGTCCAGCCCCTCCAGCAGCGCGTCGGAGTAGCGGGTGATCCGGAACGCCCACTCCGGCATCTCCTTGTCCAGCACCTGCGACTCACAGCGTTCGCAGACCCCGTCTTTGACCTGCTCGTTGGCGATCACCGTCATGCAGCCGGTGCACCAGTTCACCTTGGAGAAGCGGCGGTAGACCAGCCCGCGCTCCAGCATCTTGAGGAAGAACCACTGGTTCCAGCGGTAGTAGCGGGGATCAGAAGTACTGATCTCCCGGGTCCAGTCGTAGGAGTAGCCCAGCGAGCGGATCTCCTTCACGAAGGAGGCGATGTTCTCGGCGGTGCGCACCGCGGGGTGGACCCCGTCCTTGATCGCCGCGTTCTCCGCCGGCAGCCCGAAGGAGTCCCACCCCATCGGGTGCAGCACATCGAAGCCCTGCATCTGGAAGAAGCGGGCGTAGACGTCGCCCAGCAGGTAGTTGCGCACGTGCCCCATGTGCATCTTGCCGCTGGGGTACGGCAGCATCTCCAGGATGTACTTCTTGGGTGCCTGGGGGCGGCGATTGGCCCGGTACACGCCCGCCTGCTCCCAACGGTCCTGCCACTTCGTCTCAATGGACTTCGGTTCGTACCGCTCGTTCATGGCCAGCCCCGTTTAGGAGACACCCTGAGGGAAGGCAACCTGACTGTGGCGCGGGCCACGTCTACCGACCCCCTGCCCCCCTGCCTGGTGGGTCTTGCCCCGGGGAACAGGCCGTTTCGCGGGGCCGTTGAGCCATCCGAAAAGCAGCAAAGCCACCCGAACCCAGGGACGAACTCGATGACCCAACGCCTCCTTACCTTCGCACTCGCACTTGCTCTGACGGTGCCGTTGTCCGCCAGCGCCAAGGTGCTGTGGCGGGCGGATTACGAGACGGGTGACATTTCCCAGTGGACCAAGGCCCAGCAGGTGTCGTCGGACCGGCTGCAGGTGCAGACCGACCGGGTGAAGGAGGGGAAGTACGCCCTCCGGGCCACCGTGAAGCAGGGCGACAACCCGATCAACGCCAGCGGCAACCGCAACGAGCTGGTGGACGTGACCTACCAGCCGGAGGGCGCCGAGCGCTGGTACAAGTGGTCCACCTGGTTCGACTCCGGGTACCCCTCCTCGCCCAAGTGGCAGGTCTTCACCCAGTGGCACCAGTTCGAGGACTTCGGCTCCCCGCCGATCGAGTTCGACGTGGTGGGGGAGGAGATCCACCTCACCAACTGGACCAAGACGATCTGGACCACCCCGCTGCGCCGTGGCGAATGGCTGGACTTCCTCTTTCACGTGAAGTGGTCCAAGGACCCCAAGGTGGGGTTCGTGGAGCTCTGGTACAACGGCGAGAAGGTCATCGAGAAGACCTTCCTCAAGACCGACTCCAAGGTGTACCTCAAGCAGGGCCTTTACCGGCACGCGGACATCGCGCCGGTGGGCGTGGTGGTCCATGACGGGATGCTGGTCGGCGAGACCCGGGAGGACGTGGAGCCCACGCCCCCCGCGGAGGAGCCGGACACCGGGGGTGGGACCGCGCCCCCCGAGGGGACGCCTGACGCCGGCACCGGCGGCACCACCACGACGACCACCACCCCCACCCCCACCTCGCAGCCCACTCCGTACGGCCAGTCCCCGGCCAACGAGTTTGACCAGCAGAGCGCCGGCTGCTCCGCCACCGGGGGGATCGCCTTCCCGCTGGCCGCCCTGGCGCTGGGGGTGCTGTTCCGCCGCCGCCGCGCCCGTTAGGGCCCCAACGGCAGGTCTGAAGACAGGGCGCCCCGGAGCCAGAAGGTTCCGGGGCGTTCGTCTTTTCGTGATAAGGCGCGCCCATGTCTGCACCAGTCGCGCGCATCGGAGAGATTGCGAAGTTCGAAGGCCAGGAAGTCGAACTTCGCGGGTGGCTCTACAACAAGCGGTCCAGCGGGAAGCTGCACTTCCTGCAGATCCGCGATGGCTCCGGAGTGATCCAGGCGGTCGTCTTCAAGGGCGACGTGGATCCGGAGACCTTTACCCGGGCGGATCACCTGGGCCAGGAGACCGCGATCAAGGTCCGCGGACTGGTCAAGGCGGATGCGCGCAGCCCGATCGGCTTCGAGCTGGGCGTCAAGGGCCTGGAGGTGGTCAGCGAGTCCCGCGACTACCCGATCACCCCCAAGGAGCACGGGGTGAACTACCTGATGGAGAACCGGCACCTGTGGCTGCGCAGCCAGCGGCAGCACGTGATCCTGCGGGTCCGCCACACGGTGGAAAAAGCGATCCGCGACTTCTTCGACCAGCGGGACTTCACCCTGGTGGACGCGCCGATCTTCACCCCCTCCGCCAGCGAGGGCACCAGCACCCTGTTCGAGGTCCCGTACTTCGACCTGGGCAAGGTGTACCTGACCCAGTCCGGTCAGCTGTACATGGAGGCCGCGGCGATGGCCTTTGGCAAGGTGTACTGCTTTGGCCCCACCTTCCGCGCCGAGAAGAGCAAGACCCGCCGGCACCTGACCGAGTTCTGGATGGTGGAGCCGGAGGTGGCCTACATGACCCTGGACGAGGACATGGAGCTGGCGGAGCAGATGGTCAGCTTCATCGTCCAGCGCTGCCTGGAGAAGCACGAGAAGGAGCTGAAGGAGGTGCTGGAGCGGGACATCACCAAGCTGCAGAACGTCCAGGCCCCCTTCCCCCGCATCACCTACGACGAGGCGATTGAGCGGCTGCAGAAGGCCGGGCACCCCGCCAAGTGGGGCGACGATTTCGGCGGCGACGAGGAGACCGTGCTGGCCAACCAGTTCGACCGGCCGGTGATCGTCCACCGCTACCCGTCGGACATGAAGGCCTTCTACTTCAAGCGGGATCCGAACAACCCCAAGGTGGCGCTGGGGATGGACATCCTGGCCCCCGAGGGCTACGGCGAGATCATCGGCGGCGGGCAGCGCGAGGAGGATCTGGCCACCCTGGAGAGCCGGATCGAGGAGCACAAGCTCCCCAAGGAGGCCTTCAGCTGGTACCTGGATCTGCGCAGGTACGGCAGCGTCCCCCACGCCGGGTTCGGGCTGGGCGTGGAGCGCACCGTGGCCTGGGTGTGCGGGCTGCACCACGTCCGGGAGACGATCCCCTTCGCGCGGATGATGGAGCGGGTCACCCCGTAGCAGATGGCGCTGAACCTCTCCGAGGAGCTGGTGCGGAAGCTGGAGGCCCTGGACCCGAAGGTGTCCAGGACCGGGGTGCCGGATGCGGCGTTCGCGCTCGACGCGCTGATCGAGGCGGAGGAGGCCCGGCGCGGGTATCCGGACCGGATCTCCGGCGCCTTCCATGCGATGGCCCTGACCCAGGGTCCGCTGATCAAGGCGGAGTACGATCTCTCCACCCACGCCCACCACGACGCCTGGGAGATCGGCGCGGTGGTGGTGGACCTGCAGCGGACCATCGCGCTGAACATGCGCTACGGGTTCGAGGTCGGGGACCAGGCGCTGAGGGCCATCGTCCACGGGCTCCAGACGCTGTTCCCCACCGGGAAGACGGTCCGGATCCACACCGACGCCTTCGCGGTGCTGCTGCCGCCGTCCGCCCAGCGGCCGGTGACCGAGGTGGCCCGGACCCTGGTGGAGTCCAACCTCCCGGGGGCAGTGCGCGCAGTGCTGCCGGAGGATGGCGACCCTCCGGAGCCGCTGAACTTCACCGTGGCCCTGCTGCGGCTGCGGATCCGCTCTCCTTCGCACTGGCAGGTGCTGGGCCCGATCGTCTGGGCGGAGTGCGAACGGGTGCTGACCGAGACCCGCCTGGGCCGGACCGCCATCGCCACCCGGTTCCTGGCGCTGGATGGCCAGGTGCTGGACGAGCGGTAGCCACCGCTGAAGGGAGGGCCGGAGGCCGGAACTGCGGCCGAGGTGATCCTCCGTAGAGCTGGGTGAAGCGGACGTGGTGGTGCTCAACGCCGCCTCAGGTCTGTTCTCCGCTCAGTCGCCCCCGGCAGTCCACGCCAGAGGCAAGGGTGATGGGGATCCCGGCCGGTACGCCCGTGTTCGCGGAGCCGCCGCCGCCCGGCAGAGGACTGGCCGCCAAGAAGGACACCTGTGTCCTTCTCAGCGGCCAGTCTTGACCCCGACCCCGACCCCGACCCCGCGTTCAAGGGACCGTGCTCTCCCTCGCAACGGTGTCCGTTCTGCCTCCTGCCTGACCTCGGCCCCCCATGTATCCCCAGGTGGGGCCCGCCGGACCGATTCGAGCCTGTCTTGACTTCGTGTGTCTTCGACACTATTTATCTTTCGTGTCTCTTTCACACTAAGTCGATTCGGTGCCCATGAGCCTCGCACTCCAGATCGCTGCCGGCAGCGTCGTTGGACGGACCCACCACCTCGCGGGGCGGAACAACCAGGACGCCTTTGCCTGGCGAAATGGGGAGAAGGGACTGGTCGCGGCGGTGGCGGATGGGTGTTCCAGCGGCGCCTTCACCGAGGTCGGCGCGCGGCTGGGCGTGGAGCTCTTTGTGGAGCGGGTGGGGTGGGGCCTGGAGGCGGACAATGAAAGGGCGCCCGCTGAACTCCTGGCTCGCGCGGCCGACGAGGTGGTCGACCACCTGGACCAGTTGACCCGGCGGATGGGCGGCACCCGCGCCGAGCGGGTCGAGTCCTACTTCCTGTTCACCCTGGTGGGCGCGGTCCTGACCGCCGGAGAAGGGTGGCTGTTCTCGGTGGGCGATGGGGTGGTGGGAGTCAACGGCCAGCTTCGGTCCCTGGGGCCGTTTGCCAACAACGCCCCGCCCTACCTCGGCTACCGGCTCCTGGGCGCCGAGGTCCCTTTGAAGCTTGAACCGCTTCCCCTGGAGGGGCTGCAGTCCCTGTGGCTGGGCACCGATGGGGCGCTGGACCTGCCCGACGTGACCTCCCTGGTCGACGACCGGGCCTTCACCAACCGGGACATGCTCCGGCGCCGTCTGACCGTCGTCTCCCGACAGACCGGTCGGCTCCTGGACGACACCACGCTGATCGCGATCCGCCCTGCGCCGGGAGGGGCCTGAGATGGAGGTCTACGTGGACGGCAGGCGGGTTCCACTGGATCCCACCACCTTGGTGGGCAAGGGCGGGGAGGCGGAGATCTTCCCCTTCGGTCCTGACCAGGTGATCAAGGTCTTCAAGACGCCAGACCACCCGGACCTCCAGGGACTCCAGGCGGAGCAGGAGGCGGCGCGGAACCGGTTGGATGAGCAACAGCGGAAGCTGCCCGCCTTCCCCACCGGGCTCCCGGCCACTGTGGTCTGCCCCTCGAAGCTGGCCACGGACAAGCGCGGGCGGCGGGTGGTCGGCTACACCATGCGGCGGATCGACCGGGCCGA
This sequence comes from Myxococcaceae bacterium, assembly GCA_036675345.1. Classification (GTDB taxonomy): domain Bacteria; phylum Myxococcota; class Myxococcia; order Myxococcales; family Myxococcaceae; genus JALYOC01. Next base: position 1,267 of record JAKFFE010000007.1, on the reverse strand, counting down.
GCCGCTGCTCAGACTTTCGGACCCGGTCTTCCGTCGGGCCTTCCCCGCGGGCTCGGTGCTGGAGGTGTTCCGACAGCTCCATCAGACGGTGGAGTCGCTTCACCAGCGCGGGGTGGTGATCGGCGACTTCAACGATCTCAACGTCCTGCTCGAGGGCTCCTCGGTCCACCTGATCGACGCGGACAGCTTCCAGTTCGGTCCCTTCCTCAGTCGGGTCTTCACCGACCGGTTCCTGGACCCGCTGCTGATGGACGGGAAGCAGCCGGTCCTCCATCGGCCCTATCAGCCGACGGCGGACTGGTTCGCCTTTGGCGCGCTGCTGATGCAGAGCCTGCTGCTGGTCGGCCCCTGGGGAGGCATCCACCGCCCGCTGGGAGGGGCACCCCGGATTCCTCCGGGTCAACGCGCCCTGCGCCGACTGTCGGTCTTTTCCTCCGAGGTCCAGTACCCACGGCCCGCGCGTCCAATCAGCTCGCTTCCGGACGACCTGCTGGCGGTCCTGCAGGGGATCTTCGAGCACGATCAACGCGCCCCGTTCCCACGAGCGCTGCTGGACTCGCTGACCTTCCAGCGCTGTCGCTCCTGCGGCTTGGAGCACGCCCGGGCCAGCTGCCCCTCCTGTCAGCCGCACGCGCAGGTCCACGCACCGCCGGCGATCACCGTCCGGGGCAACGTGGTGGCGCGGACCGTCTTCTCCACCGAGGGCGTCATCCTGAATGCCGCGGTCCGCGCAGGAAGGCTCTGCTGCGTCTCCCACCAGGGAGCCGGCTACCTGGACCAGGATGGGACGAAGCTCCAGCAGGGCCCCCTCGCCCCCGGGCTGCGGTTCATTCGCGCCCCTCGGCAGTGGTGGGTGATGGACCGGGACAGCGCCCGCGAGGTTCCGTCGCAGATGCCGCATGCGGCGACTGCCCAGGGTACGTACGCCGGTTCCGGTCCCAGCGGCTCCGGCCCCAGCGGCTCCGGCCCCAGCGGCTCCGGCCCCAGCGGCTCCGGCCCCAGCGGCTCCGGCCCCAGCGGCTCCGGCCCCAGCGGCTCCGGCCCCAGCGGCTTCGGCCCCAGCGGCTCCGGTCCCAGCGGCTCCGGCCCCAGCGGCTCCGGCCCCAGCGGCTCCGGTCCCAGCGGCTCCGGCCAATATTATTATGGGTTCCTCCGGGATCCGCGTGGATCCCCGAGGAGAGCCAAGCGGTGGGAATCTCAGCAATTTCATGAAGAATGGCTCGAATGCAGGACACCGAGCTCTATCGACACTTGTTGGGGTTACAGC
>JAKFFE010000019.1:0-532067 GCA_036675345.1 Myxococcaceae bacterium | reverse complement strand
GGGCATCCCCAAGAGACGCGCAGCCAACTTCGGAGGTCACATCTACGGCCTGGCGACTCTTCGGCATCAGCCGCTTAGATCACAACCCGAAGATGTGTGGGATCCTGAGGGACAGGCTACATTTTGCGGTCTGGATCTTGCTCGGGAGGCGAGAGCAGACGAGCAGGCATCCAGCACCGGGAGGCGTCGCCACCGCGCAGCCGGAGCGGTATGACCGGCCGCCCCGATGGTCGACCCCGCCCACAGCCTGGCCCGCACCGAAGCCCTGGTGCGCACGTCCGGTCCGGCCGGGGAACCGGTCCGCGAGGCGGAGCAGCGGCTGCGCTCGGCGCTGGAGGAGGTCACCGCGCTGGACACCGAGCTGGAGGCGCTCTCGGAGACGCTGGCCCGGTTCGGCCTGGCGCACGACTCGGCCCTGGCGGAGGCCTACGGTGCGCTGGAGGAGGCGGAGCGGGTCCCGCGTCGGGTGCAGCGGCTGCAGGAGGAGCTCCGTCGGTTGGTGGAGGCGCTGCGCAGCCCGCCCCCGGCGCCTGCGCGTCGGGTCAAGAAGAAGAAGGCGGCCTCCGCCCGTCGCACCGCGGTCCAAGAGGAGTTCGTTGATCCAGAGGATACCGCCGACACCGATCAGGTGATCGCCGACTCCCGCGAGGATCAGGCCAAGCTGCTCAAGCGGCTGTTGCGCCGGCTGGCGCGGGTCCTCCACCCGGACCTGGGGCGGGACGAGGACGAGCGCGGCCGGCTGCACCAGCTGATGTCCCAGGTGAACGCCGCCTACGAGCGCGGAGATCGCACCGAGCTGGAGCTGATCGCCGAGAAGGTGGGGGCCGGCGAGGCGCTGGAGAGCCTCACCGCTGAGGAGCGGTTGGCGCATCTGGATCGCCGTCAGCGGGCCCTGGCGGAGGCTGCCCGGACCCTGCGCCGGCAGCTGGAGTCGATGCGCGGCACCGCCAGTCACCGGCTGTTCCAGGAGCACGAGAGGCGCAACGCAGAGGGGCGGGACTTCTTCGCCGAGACCCGGCAGGAGCTGGTGGAGGAGGCGGCGGCGGCGCTGGCGGACGGCTGGCACCGGCTGACCTCGCTCCACCGCGCCGCGTCCGCGTTGTCCGCAGAGTGGGGCCAGACGATGAACAAGCTGACCGAGACACGCGACAAGAAGGGCAGGGCGCTGCGGGCCTTCGACCCGGTGCTGGAGAGCCCGCTGGTGCGCCGGGGCCTGGAGCGGCTGGAGGAGCGCCGCGCCTCGGTGGAGGCGCGCACCCTGGCCCGCGAGCTGGAAGAGCGCAGCCTGGACGCGCCGTGGCAGGTGGCGCTGACCCTGTACGCGTACTTCGCCGAGCGCGCCCTGCGTCCTCCGGATGGACTGAAGACGCAGCAGGCGTGGAAGGACCGCTACCAGGCCTTGCGCGCGCGCTTCCCCGACGCGCCGGAGTACGAGCGCGCGTTGGCGCGGCTGCCGGCGCATCTGGAGCTGGGGATGCGGACCCAGGGGGGAGTGGTCCACGCCGGGGTGCAGCTGCGGGACGCCTCGCTGGCTGCGGGGGTGTCGATCGCGCTGGAGGGGAGTTCGGTCGCGGAGCTGGCCCGCGAGGTCTTCCTGCAGCTGGGCGCGGTGGAGCAGTGCAAGGCCTGCCAGGAGCAGGTGGGGCTGCTGCACCTGCTGCGGACCCGCGGACTTGACGAGCTCAACGCCATGGTCTGTCCGCGCTGCGCCAAGGTGCAGAAGCGCTACTGGCTCTACAGCCGCAACGACGGGATCGAGGCGCTGCTCCCCGACGCGCAGAAGCTGGGCCTGGTGGTGGAGCAGGTGGTCCGCTTCGGCGGCGCCTCGCTGGGGTTCCAGATGCTTCCCGCAGAGAAGCAGGCGCTGACCGCCCGGGAGCTGATCGACCGGTTGTGGGAGTGCTACTTCACGCCGTACCAGGTGGAGCTTCCGCCCGGGTCAGTGGAGCTGTTCGTGGGCGCCCAGCGGCTGCGCGCCGATTCCCGGATCTCCGATCGGGTGGTCGGCGCGAAGCTCTCGTCCAAGGCGGAGCTCTCCAGCACCGCGGCGGTGGAGCTGCTGCGCTCGCGGATCGAACGGCGCTTTCGCCCCTGAGGGGACGCGCGGATCGAACGGCGCGCCCGTCCGAGGTACCCGCGCGGGAAGAAATCCGTGGGCCGGGGCGCGTCGCGTCGCTCAGGCGGAGAGCAGCACCAGCACCGGGATCTCCGGTGGGGCGGCGACCCGCATCGGAGGACCGACGAAGCCGCAGCCGCGGCTGACGTAGAACTGGGAGTCGGCCACCCGGGAGAGGCCGGTGTTGCGCTCGCCCCAGATCAGTCCGCCGATCAGGTTGGCGGGGAAGATCTGCCCCCCGTGGGTGTGGCCGGAGACCATCAGGCCCAACTGCTCCTCCGCGACCTTCTTCACGTTGTTCGGCTGGTGCGACAGCAGCACCGAGGCCCGCGCCGGATCCCTGCCGGAGATCGCCTTTTCCAGGTCGTAGTCCCCTCGCCAGTCGTCCACGCCGATCAGATCGAAGGAGGCGCCCGCGTCGCCAATCTCCACCCGCCGGTTCCTCAAGGAGGGGATCCCCAGCCCCTGCAGGGCCGCCACCCAGCTGTCCGCGCCGGAGTAGTAGTCGTGGTTCCCGGTCACGAACCAGCTTCCAAACCGGGCGGAGAGGTTCTGGAACGGGGCCAGGTAGCGGCCCAGCTGCTCCACCGGGCCGTCCACCAGATCCCCGGTGATCACCACCAGGTCCGGGCGGCTGCCGTTGGTCCGGGCCACCAGCTCCTCGATGAACTTGCGCTGGATCACCGCGCCCACGTGCACGTCGGTCAGCTGGGCGATCCGGAAGCCCTCCAGCGCCCTGGGCAGTCCGGGCAGCCGCACCGGGATCTCCTGGACCACCGGCCCTTCGAAGGCCCGGTAGGCGCCAAAGGTGGTGAAGCCTCCGGCCACCACCGTGGAGGCCACCGAGACCCCGGCGGCGATCAACTTCCGCCGGGAGGGATCCGCGGGCAGCTCCGCCGAGCCGGTGCGGTACCGACGGACCCGATCCGTCCCCCAGCGCACGAAGTCCGCCGCCAGCAGCGCCATCAGCAGGAAGAGCACGAACCCGATCCACAGCAGCAGGCCAATCACCACCGGCCGCAAGGTTCCCTCCGGGAGCTGGCGGGCCAGCGGGCGGGCCAGGGCACCGGCGATCGCCATCACCACCAGCACCGCCGCGGAGAGCCGGCGCAGCCCCCGGTGCTCGGTCACGTCCCGGACCAGCCGCCGGTAGACGTACACATGCACCGCCAGGATCACCAACGCGGTGATCACCAAGAAGATGATTCGAGCCCACAACGGCATCCGTCCTCCTACTGCCCGCCGCCCAGGTTCGGCGCGCTGGCCCCCGGGGCATCCATTTGAAAGGGCTCACAGATAACGCCCCCGCGCCCGGGCGCATCACTGGCTATAGGCAACGGTGTCGGATCAAGGACCCGCCAGCGGCCAGCGGCGCTGGACCTGATAGCGGGCACCCTGGGGAGAGGTCACGCTCTGGAAGAGCAGCACCTCCCGCACCGCCAGCGGGCCCAACTTCCTCCCCTGCAGCTTCTCCGCGCAGGCCGCCAGCCCTGCGTCTCCCCGGGGATGCCTCGCTCGGGCCAGGGTGAGGTGAGCGGCGTACTCCCGCTCCTCCAGCGGAATCTCCAGTTGCTGCACCTTCGTCGCCAGCTCCCCCTGCAATGACTTGAGCGCGTCCAGCTCTCCGCGCACGTCCACCCACAGCACCCGGGGCCGGGCCCTTCCCCCGAAGCTGCCCCCGTCGGTGAAGCTCAACTGGAACGGGCGGTGACGGGCGACCACCGGGGCCAGGGCCGCGTCCAGCTCCGGGAGCCGCTCCTCCTCCACGCTGCCCAGGAAGACCAGGGTGAGGTGGGTCTTCCTGGGGTCCACCCACTTCGAGTCCGGGGAGAGGGGCCGCAGGTTCCGCAAGGTGGCCTCCACCCCGGCCTGGACCTCCTCTCCCAGCTCCAGTCCGATGAAGAGGCGCATGGGTCGAATCTAGCCTCGGCACCGGCCCCTGCTAGGTTGGCCAGGTGGCAACTGCCTCACCCACTGTCGACCTCCAGAACGTGCTGCTGCGGCTGCTGCACCGACAGCAGCGCCGGGCAGGCAAATGGATGAACCGGATCCGGATCGGCGGGACGGTGGCCTGGCTGCTGGTGGCCACCCTGCTGGACTGGAACCTGGCGAAGTGGCCCCTGGCCCTCTACCTGGCCCTGGCGCTGTTCACCGCCGTCTGGGAGCACCGCCGCCCGCTGGCCCGGGTGTACCTGGCGGTGCTGGTGGTGGACCTGCCGATGGTGTCGATCATCGCCACCGACTCGGTGGTGGGGTCGGACGATCCCAGCGCCAGCGCGGGGATGTTCTCTGGCCTGCTGCTGACCTTCGTGATCCTGGTGGCGCTGCTCTCCATGCGCCGCTCGCTGACCCTGCTGGCCGGGCTGATCGCCGCCGGGATCCAGTACTGGCTGTTGCTCAGCGCGGGCCAGCCGCCGCTGGACGGGCTGGCGGGGGTGGCGCTGGTGATGGGCTTTGGCACCGCGATGTGCGCGTACACCGCGGGAGAGGTGGGCCGGCTGCTGGTGGACATCTCCTCCGAGCAACGGCAGCGCGAGCGGCTGGGCCGGTACTTCTCCCCGGTGGTGGCGGAGCGGATCGCCGCCCGGGGCGCGGACACCGCCGCGGGCGAGCAGCGGGAGTGCACCATCCTCTTCGCCGACATCCGCGGCTTCACCACCCTCTCGGAGACGATGGAGCCCACCGAGGTGGTGCTCCTGCTCAACGAGTACCTGACCCAGATGGTGGAGGTGATCTTCCGGTTCGGAGGCACCCTGGACAAGTTCATCGGCGACGGGATCCTGGCCTACTTCGGGGCGCCGCTGGATCAGCCGGATCACGCGGTGGCCGGGGTGGCCTGCGCGATCGAGATGATGAAGTCGCTGGAGGCGCTCAACACCCGCCGGGCCGCGCAGGGCAAGCCGGCGCTGAAGATCGGGATCGGGGTCCACACCGGACGGGTGGTGGTGGGGGACGTGGGCGCGGAGATCCGCCGCGAGTACACGGTGATCGGCGACCCGGTGAACCTGGCCTCCCGCATCGAGGGACTGACCAAGGAGCTGGGGACCTCGCCGTTGATCACCGCCTACACCCAGACCCTGATCGGTCCCCGCTTCGACTGGGTCCCGGTGGCCTCGGTGACGGTGCGAGGCAAGACCGAGCCGGTGCAGCTGTTCACCGCCACCCGGCTGCTGGAGCCCTGAGGGTCAGAACGGGGCTGCGGCCACCCGGCTCCTGGAGCCCTGAGGGGTCAGAAGCGGGCTGCTGCCAGCAGCGGCTGCTGGAGCCCTGAGGGGTCAGAACGGGGCTGCGGCCACCAGCGGCTGGGCCGGGCGCGGGAGCCTCAGTCGGTTGCCCCGGCCCACCGGCGGAAGCCGGAGCAGCGCCTGGAAGCAGTGCTCCAGGTACACCTCCGCCAGCACCTCCTGCTGCAGGTGGGCGTCGAAGTAGCGTCGGGCGTTGAGCGCGATCCGCTCCCGCCGCTCCTCGTCGTGGACCAGCTCCCGGCACTTCTCCACCAGATCCGAGAGATCGTCCTTCATCCACACCACGTGCACCCCGTCCACCAGGTCGGTGGGCAGCAGGTTGCCGTGGCGACGGGCCACCACGCAGGCGCCCAGCGCCAGGTAGTCCACCAGCCGGAAGCAGAAGTCCCCGTTGCCGGGCAGGTCCACGCAGACCTTGGACTGGGCGATCTCCCGCAGGTGACGGCTGTAGCGGACCAGGTGGGTGCCTCCCTGGAAGCGGAGATCCCGGGCCGCGGCCAGTTGCTCCACCGCCTCCTGGCGGAGGTCGGGTTCGAAGCGCAGGCCGAAGCGGGCGTTCACATCGAAGGTGAACTCCCGCTGGTCCCGCAGCGCCCGCAGCGGACGCAGGTAGCGGTAGAGCTCGGGGCTGCCGGGCACGTAGCCGCCGGGCACCACGTTCGCCAGGCCATAGCCCCCGCGGCGGAACTGCATCTTCAGATACACCAGCGATTCGCGGGCGGCCTGAGGGTGGATCTCGTTCTTGTCCGCGTAGTCGATCACCACCGGATGGCGGCGGCCCAGGTGCTCCAGTTCCAGCACCACCGCCCGCTCCAGCGGCTGCGGGATGGGAGCGGCTTCGATCCGGATCCGCTGGGACAGCGCCTGGCGCAGGCCGTCCACCCACTTGCCGGTGTGTGGCCAGTCGTAGTGGGTGGGCCAGCGCAGCAGGGGAGAGGAGGGCGGCGGACTTCGCACCGGTTCGCCCACCACCTGGCGCACCTGGTGCTCGGTGCGCCAGCGGGTCTCGAGGGTCAGATCGTAGGCGCGCTGCAGCTTGTCCAGGGCGCGATCAGTCAGGTTCCGGATCACGGGGTCCAACCTAGGCAGCGCGGTCCAGGGCGGCATGGCTGGGGTTCACTGGCCAACGCCACTTCCCGTGCCAACAAAAAGCACGGGCCGGACACCGCGAAGTGCCCGGCCCGAGGACGGCTTGCGCCGGCTCCCGACGCTACATGTACATCCCGCCGTTGACGTGGAGCACCTGCCCGGTGACCCACTCCCCGCCGGCGCCACACAGATAGGCCACCGCCTCGCCGATCGCGTTGGGATCGCCGAAGCGGCCCAGCGGGATCTGCGCGATCAGCTTCTCCTGCACCGCCTCCGGGACCCCGCGCACCATCGGGGTGTCCATGAAGCCGGGGCAGATCGCGTTGACTGTGATCTGATCGCGGGCCACCTCCCGGGCCAGGCTCTTGGTGAGGCCGATCAACCCCGCCTTGGAGGCCGAGTAGTTCACCTGGCCGAAGTTCCCCATCGCTCCCACGATGGAGCTGATGTTGACGATCCGGCCCTCCTTGCGGGCGCGCATCCCGGCCACCACCGCCTTGCTGGCCAGGAACGTCCCCTTGAGGTTGGTGTCCAGCACGACGTCCCAGTCTTCGCTGGTGAGCTTGAGGATCGTGCGGTCGCGGACCAGCCCGGCGTTGTTCACCAGCACGGAGATCGGACCCAGTTCGTTGGTCACCACCTCCACCATGCGGTTGACCTCGTCCTCGCTGCAGATGTCCGCCTGGACACCCATCGAGCGCACCCCCAGCGCTGCCAGCTCCTTGCCCAGCGAGTCGGCTCCCTCCGGACGGGTGCGGTAGTGGCAGGCCACCGAGTAGCCGTCCTTGGCCAACCGCAGAGAAATCGCGCGTCCCAGCGCACCCGAAGCACCGGTCACCAGAGCTACTTTCTGTTGCATGCGTCCTCCCTCGGGCAGGCGCACCAAGGCCCACCGACCCACCTCAAATTAAGGAGGCGATGACAATTTGTAAGTGGCGCACCGAGTCAGCTTCCGCGGCCCAAGTCATCACCGCAGGTTGGAGTGTCGGGCGGCGCCCGCTGTCCGGCGTGCGGCAGTGGTGTCGACGCTTGCCTTTGTAAATCGGTTGAAAATGAGCCCGCTCGCCTTCAGGGTCCGCCGCCCAGATGAATCCGCCCGGCCAGACCCCAGAACCGATCATGGAGATCACCCCGCTGCGTCGGGTGGCGGCGGTGCTCGCCGGAATCCTCCCCCTCCCGCCAGGCGCCGGGCTGATCGTGCTTGGCCGGCCGGGGCGCGCCGCGCTGTGGTTGGCCGCGGCGATGGCTGCCTACGCGGCGATGGTGGTGGCGCCCATTCCCGCCATGGTGGCGGTGTTGCTGTGCAGGGGAGGAGCGATCCTCGACTCGCTGTTCGCCTCCGCGCCTCGAGACGGCCTGCCCCCCACCGGCCGCTTTCTGCTGATGTTGGTGGGGTTCGTGCTTTTCGGGCTCACGGTGCAAGGCCAGCTCAGCGCGCGCCTGGCAGGCCAGGAGCAGGCGGGAACGGCAGCCATGGAGCCGAGCCTGATGCAAGGCGAGGGGTTCGTCGTTGACCTTCGCAAGGTTGCACCCCGACCCGGACAGCTCTGGTCCTTCGATTCCGAGGCGCTGGCCGCCAAGCCGAGGGACTTCGTGCAGCGGGTGGTGGCGCTGTCCGGGCAGACGGTGGCCCTGCGAGCGGGAGTGCTGGAGATCGACGGACGCAGCGTGGTGACCGGCGAGACCCCGTGTCTCTCGGAGGTCGCGGGGGGAACCTGCGTGGCCCGCGCCGAGGCGCTCGCCGGAGTGCGGGTGACCGCGGAGTACCGCCGCGGCCTGGACTGCGTCGCCCCCTTCCCCCAGGAGGCCTGCCCCACTGGGATGGAGAAGCGCGGTGAGACCTGCGTGGTGCCCGCGGGCCACGTGTTCGTGCTGGGGGACAACCGCTGTGAGGCGGACGACTCGCGCCGCTATGGCCCGGTCCCGCAGGAGGCGCTGAGGGGCAAGGGGCTGGCGGTGTACTGGTCCTCGAAGGATGGCCGCCCCCGCTGGGACCGGATCGGAACCCGGCTGGGCGAGTAGGACCGCGGTCTGCCCTATAGTTCCAGGATGCCTGGAGCGTTGGCCTCCCCTCCCGCCCGAATCAGTCCCTGGGACCGCATCGACTACGCGGTCCCGGTCCCCAACGACTTCGTGGTGCCAGAACACCACTGGCCGGTGCTGGCCTCCCTGACCGGGCTGACCCCGCAGCAGCGGATCGCCGCCAACCACGCCGCGCTGGGCTTCAGCTGCGAGATGTTCATCCAGTGCGAGACGTACGTGATCACCTACCTGGAGGAGAAGCGCCGCCGGATCCAGGGCCTGGCCAAGGACGCCGCGGTGGACCGCTTCGTGGCCGAGGAGCGCGAGCACATCGAGGCCTTCTACCGACTGCTGGATCTGCTCCAGGCCGGCGCCTACGCGGACCGCCGGCTGAAGCTGATCCCCTGGACGGTGTGGGACCGGCTGATCCTGTGGATGGCGCCCCCGGTCAGCCTGTTCGCCATCGCCGCCTTGTTCGAGGAGATGAGCCTCCCGGTGCCCACGGTGATGGACGAGCGCCCGGACCAGTGCTTCGCGCCGGTCCGGGCGGTGATGGACCTGCACGCCAAGGAGGAGCAGTTCCACATCCACCTCGATGAGCGGGCCCTGGAGACGCTGAGCACGCGGCTGCCGAGGTGGCTGTTCGCGCTGCAGCTGTGCTTCTCCCTGCCGCTGATGGTCTACATCGACGGGGTGCTGGGCCGGGCCTGGCGCAGATCGATGAAGGCCTTCGCCGCCCGCCACGGGCTGACCCGCGAGCAGGAGCGCGCGCTGCAGCGTCGCCAGCCCTCGCGGTCGGATGTGCTGGGGATGGAGGCCTTCATCCGGAAGCTGGAGGCCCGGCCGCTTCCCGGCAGCCGCTGGGTGTGCTCGGTGTTGGCGGCCTCGCTGCGCTGATGACCTCCCAGGTCGCCTACGTCGCGGATCCGGCTGCCCTGGCGCAGACCCTGTTCGATCTGATCGACGCCGCGGAGGAGAGCGTGGTGCTGCAGATGTACCTCTTCGCCGGCAACCACGATCTGAACCTGCTCTTGCCGCGCCCAGGGATCTTCCCCTGGGCCGAGCTGCTGGCGGACCGGCTGATCGCCAAGAAGCAGCGGTCCCCCGGGGTGGAGGTGGTGGTGATCCTGGACACCCAGACCCCGGACGACGCGCGGCTGACGCGCAAGAAGGTCCGCCCGCTGGTGCGGCACCGGCTGGAGGAGGCGGGGATCCCGGTCCTCAACGCCAACCTGTGGGGGACCCGGTTCAACCCCCGTCGCCGCTTCCCGCCCGCCGCCGGCTTCCACGCCCAGGACCACCAAGCGGTGCCCCAGGACCAGTGGGTCCAACGGCAGCAGGCCTGGCAGACCTGGCACAACGTGGAAGACCACCGGAAGAACCTGGTGATCGACCGCGGCCGCTGGGGCGCGCTGACCTCCCGCAACGCGATCGACGTGGCCTCCGACTGGCACGACAACCTGCTGCTGGTGGGAGGCGAGGCCGGTGGCGGGCTGTGGGACGAGGTCCGCTTCGCGCTGCGCGACGCCCTGCTGCTGCCGCAGCGGATGCAGCCGGAGGTCCGGGCCCGGGTGGAGCGGCTGCTGCAACAGCCGGCGGTGGAGGGCACCGGGGCTCCGCTGCCGCGGCAGCCTTCCGCCGAGCTGCGGACGCTGGGAGATCCCACCGCCCGCCCGGACGCGGTCCCTGCCCGGGCGGAGGTGATCCCCAGCAGCCGGATCCGCATCGCGCTGGAGCAGGCGATTGACCAGGCCCCGGCGGAGAGTCGGATCCACGTCGCCTCCACCTACTTCGCGGAGGTGTCGATCCTGGAGCGGCTGCTGGCCGCGGCCCGGCGCGGCGTCCAGGTCCGGGTGCTGATCGACGACTGCCACGCGCTGCCGCTGCCGCCGTTCGAAAGCTGGTTCGTGCGGACCTTCGTCAACCTGCGCTGCCTGCTCCTGGCCGCTCGCGGACAGGGGCCGCGCTTCGAGCTCCGCGTCCACGCCTCGGGACACGGGGCGATGATGCACCTCAAGACCGCCGCCTTCGTGGGGGAGCAGACCTACCTGCTGGGAGGTCAGGCCAACTACACCCGCAACACCCTGGACGGCGCCTGGCTGGACACGGTGGTGCGGATCGAAGCGCCCCAGCCGGTGGCCGACTTCCTGCGGCAGTTCGAGCCGCTGTGGGAACGCTCGGAGCCGGTGCGCCCCCACGGCAGGCTGGCCCGGGTGAAGGCCTCATGGCTGCTGGGCCTGCTGGCCTTCGCCGAATGGCTGGGGTTCCGGCCGTGAGCAGAGACCCGGAGATGCAACCGCGGACGCTGTCCGACCCTGCTGGAGCAGACCCCCTCCGCCCCGTGGCTCCGGCCGGAGCCCTGCGCCCGCTGCGCACCCGGGTGCAGCGGCTGGAGCACGTCTCCGCAGCGCTGGGCTCCGAGGTGTGGGTCAAGCGCGAGGACGAGACCCACGCGGAGCTCGGTGGTGGCAAGGTTCGCAAGCTGGCTCCGCTGCTGGAGGACGCGCGCGCGAAGGAGGCCACGCACCTGCTGACCCTCAGCGCCGTCGGCAGCAACCACGTGCTGGCGACCGCCTGGCATGGGGCCGCGGCGGGCCTCCAGGTGGTCGCGGCAGTCGTGCCCCACCGGGACTCGGACCAGGTGCGGGCGGCGGCCTTGCGCTCCGAGAGTTTGGGCGTCCGTCATCTGCCGTCCTGGAACGAGCCGCACGGCGCAGCACGGATCGCGCTGGAGGCGTGGCGGCTGCGTCGAGCCGGAGCGCGTCCCTACTTCATCCCTCCGGGAGGCACCTCGTCGCGATCGGTGAGGGGCTGCCAGGAGGCCGGCGCGGAGCTGGCGATCCAGGTGGAGCGCGGCGAGCTCCCGGGCTGGCCGGACGAGGTGTTCTGCGTGCTGGGCTCCGGAGGCACCGCGGCCGGGTTGTGGTCCAGCCTGGCGGGATCCCCGGTCCGGCTCCACGCGGTGCGCGCCTATCCCAGCTGGTTGATCGGGCCCCGCTACCTGAGCTGGCTGGCCCAGGCGCGAGGGCTTCCCAGGTCCAGGCTGCTCATCGACAACAGCCAGTTGGGCTCCGGGTATGGCCATCCGACCGAGGCCGGTCAGGAGGCGCAGCGGCTCTTCGCCCTCGACGGCCTCCCGCTGGAGCTCAGCTACACCGCCAAGGCCGCGGCGGCGCTGATCGCCTTTGCCCGCTATGGCGCGAGGGGAAGGCGCCTGTTGCTGTGGTTCACCGCCCCGGGCGTGGACCGGACCGAGGTTGCGCCGGCAGAGCTCTCATCGCCCGCACGCGCGTTGCTGAGGTGAGGGTCGTCCAGCGCCCATCGATGCCAGTCCGGGTGAGGGCGGACGAACTCGCACGTGGCGCCTACTTCGTCCGGGTTTTCCGCGGGAGGGCCGGACGAACTCGCACGTGGCGCCTACTTCGTCCGGGGTTGGCCGATCACCCAGGTATCAAGTCGCTCAAGCCGTACCTACGCCCCACTGTCCCGAGTTTCGGGCGTGGGCGGCGTGGGGTCTAGGATTCAGGGATTGAGGGCGCCCCGTTGGGCGTCACTGACCGGCAGCTCGCACAGCCCTCCGCCCAGGAACAGGTGGTGCCACAGCTGGGTGGAGACCACCCCGGAGAGTCCGGCCTCATCCAGTGAACGGCGCGGGGACCACGAAGGCCGCTGACGGCGGACCATCGCCGAAGCCACCGCGCGCGGGTCGAAATACCCGGTGCGCTGCAGCGACTCGGGAGAGAGCAGCTGATCCACCCAGCCCGGTCGGCCTGGGCCGTGGATCACCGGCTCGGCGCGGAACATGTGCTTGCGGCGCAGCGCCACCGACGAGGGCAGGTAGCGCCGCGCCACCTGGCGCAGGATCCACTTGTCCCCCTGGGCGTTGACCTTCAGCTCCGGCGGCAAGGAGGCGGCCAGCGCCACCACCTTCTCGTCCAGGTACGGGAACCGCGGCTCGACCGAGGACGCCATCGCCATCCGGTCCCCCTTGTCGGCCAGCAGGTGGCCGCGCAGCAGGATCCGATAGTCGGCGAACAGGCTCTGGTTGAGGGGATGGGTGTCCGGGAGCTCCCACCGGTGATCGTCGGAGGGCACCCAGCCTTGCAGCGAGTCGCGCATCCCCGACGAGTAGAAGCGCTCCCGGGCTCGCCCCATCAGCTCCAGCACCGGGGCCTGCGCCAGCGATCGGAGCAGGTGTCCGCGCCGGATCGCCTCCATCCGGCCTCCACCCGCCAGCAGCGAGAGCAGCCCGTGCACCGCGCCCCGCGCCACCCCTCCGCCGGTGGAGAGCAGCTGTTGCCAGCGGATCCACGGATAGCCGCCGAAGGCCTCGTCCGCGCCCTCGCCGGTGAGCACCGCCTTGAACCCGCGCGCGTGGACCTCTCGCGCCAGCAGCAGCAGACAGACATTGGCGTGATCCAGCACCGGGGACTCGGCCGCGGCGACCACCGCCGGGAAGTGACGACCCAGCGCCGCCGCGTCCAGCGGCACCACCACGTGCGCCAGCCCCAGTGCCCGGGCGGTGGTGGCGGCCTGATCCGCCTCGTCCAAGCCCACCCCCTCCAGCCGGACACTGAAGGCGGTGAGGTCCTTGCGATGCCGGGCCGCCAGCGCCGCCAGCAGCGAGGAGTCCACCCCTCCGCTGAGGTACAGCCCCACCGGGGCGTCCGCCTCCAGCCGGAGCTTCACCGCCTCCCGGAGTCCCTGGTCCAGCGCCTCGATCACCTGACCGCGGTCCACCCGGGCCCTGGAGCGGGGAGAGCAGAAGTCGATCGCACCGAAGGACCACTGCCGGGTCGAGCCCTCCGAGCGCAGCTCCATCGCCTCGCCCACCCCCAGCGGGGTGATGCCGGCGAACGGGGTGCGCACCGGGCTCTGGCCCAGGAACACCAGCTGGTGATCGATGCCCCGCGGATCGGCCTGGGGAGCGATCAACCCCGAGGCGAACAGCGCCCGCGCCGAGGAGGCCCACAGCAGCCACCCGTCCGCGCGGGCCAGGAACAGGGGACAGATCCCGAAGCGATCCCGGGCCAGCCACAGGGTGCGCTCCTTCGAACTCCACATCGCCAGCGCGAACTGTCCGTGGGCCCGCTCCAGGTAGGCCGGGCCGTCCTTCCTCCACGCCTGCAGCCACACCTCGGTGTCGCTGGCGGTGCGGAACACCGTACCGGCGCCCTCCAGCCGAGTGCGCTCGGCCCGATGCGCGAACAGCTCCCCGTTGACGCTGAGCCGGAGTCCCCCGAGAGCCATCGGCTGGGCGCCGTGCTCCGGATCCACCAGCGCCAGGCGCCGGACCACCATCGCCAGTCCCGGCTCGAGGTGGGTGCTCGAGGCATCCGGTCCCCGGTGCTCCAATGCCGCGCCCATCCGGTCCAGCCGCTCGGCGGGGAAGAGACGGCGGCCCTGGGTGTCAAACGCTCCGGCGATGCCGCACATCGTGGGGTTGATGATGCCTGCTTCCGGGAGGCAAAGCCGCAGGGAATGCCGGTTGGAGGGGGTGCGGCCTGGAATTCAAAGAGCTCCTGTAAGACCCTATCCGCGAGCCGTGGAGCCCAATCACCTGCCAGCCCCGCACCAGCAGACCGAGTCCGCGCCAGGTGCACGGTGTGGGCTCCATCCCCAGCAGGAGGCGCTGGTCACCTGCGGCAGGTGCGGAGGGTTCGCCTGCGCCGTGTGCGCAGCGCCCGAGGCAGCGCGCTATCAACGATGCGGACGCTGCTGGGAAGAACACCGGCTGGATCCGCTCCCCTGGCAACGGAGCTTCACCCCGCTCGCGTTCCTGCGCACGGTGCTGCGCTGGACCTATACCCCGCGGAAGGCCGCCCGCGAGTTCACCCGCCCATCGGGAGCCGGTCGGGCCGTGGTCTTCGGAGCCTTGAGCCTGACGATCTTCCTCCTCTGCATGGGGAGCCTCAGCGAGGTCAGTCAGAGCTGGCGCGCGAGCCAACCGGGTGTGCGTCATGCCCCTGGCTACGTGGCCTTCGCTTCCGATATCGCGAAGTCGGTCCTGTGGCGGCCCGCCTCACTGGGCTTCTTGGTGACCACCGTGTTCCTGTTCGACCTGCTGGTGTTCGCGCTCCGCAAGCGGATGAGGATCCGGCAGATCCTCGCCAGTTGGGGCTATGGCCTGGCGCCCCTGGCCACTTGGGTCGTGCCCACCCTGCTTTGTTGGGCAGCGCTCCGGGACCAGTGGTTCACGGGTCGACTCCGCTGGTGGGAGATCCTCTGGCTGACCTGCGGTCCGATCCTGGTCACCGTCGGGGTTCTCAACGTGTGAAGGAGGGCAAGACGCGGGCTCAGCTCCGGACCACTCCCGGGAGCCGATCGTAGTCGCCCTTCACCAGCTGCAACACACACAGCCCGTGCCCGAAGGGATCCCGGAGGAGCGCCATCCTCCCGAACGGCCGATCCAGGATCTCCCCCTCCTGACGGGCCCCTGCCTGGAGGGCGCGGGCCACGGTGGCCTCCAGATCTTCCACGCAGAAGTCCAGGTGCACCGGGGTCCAGTGCCGCTGGTAGTCACGTCCGCTGGAGGCGCCGGAGAAGGGGAGCGATCCTGGCGCCTTCACCAGCAGATCGATCACGAACGATCCGCCGGACAGCTCCGCCCAGCCATCGCCCAGGCGGCGGGAGACCCGCAGCCCGAACGCGTCCCGGTAGAAGGCGAGGCCCTTCTCCAGATCGTCCACGTCGATGTTGGCGCGCAGCGACGTGGCCATGGGGGGATCCGCTAGTACGCCTTGCTGAACACGATCCGGCCCGGGGAGGCGTTCCCGCACTTCACGCACTTGCCCGGCTCCTGCGCCAAGTTGAAGGGCCGGTTCCGGGTGGTGGCCGCGGTCTTCTCCTTGATCTCCTTCTCGCACTTGGCGTCCTCGCACCAGTGGGCGACCAGGAAGCCGTCGTCCGCCTTGGCCTGGAACTCCTCCCAGGAGTTGACCTCGAAGGTGTGCGCGTCGCGGAACTGCTTGGCCTTCTCGAACAGATCCTTCTGCATCTGCTCCAGCATCGCCTGCGCGCGCGCCGCGGCCTGATCCAGGGGGACGAACTCCTTCTTCCGGTCGTCCCGGCGGGAGATCACGCACTGGTTCTGCGCCAGGTCCTTGGGGCCCAGCTCGATCTTCAGGCAGGCGCCGGTCAGCTCGTACTCGGCGAACTTCCAGCCCGGGCTCTTGGCCTCGTCGTCGTCCACCTTCACGATCAGCCCCAGCTTGCGCAGGTCCGCGCCCAGCGCATGGGCCTTCTCCACCACCTGCGCCTTCTCCTCCCCCTTGAGGATGGGGACGATCACCGCGTGCAGCGACGCCAGCTTGGGCGGGCACACGAAGCCCATGTCGTCGGAGTGGGTCATGATCAAGGCGCCGATCAGCCGGGTGGAGACGCCCCACGAGGTCTGCCACACGTGGTGCTGCTGCCCGTCCCGACCCTGGAACCGGGTGTTGAAGGCCTTGGCGAAGTTCTGGCCCAGGTTGTGGGAGGTGCCCGCCTGCAGCGCCTTCTTGTCCTGCATCATCGCCTCGATGGAGTAGGTGCGCAGGGCGCCGGCGAACTTCTCCGTCTCCGACTTGCGGCCCACGATCACCGGCATCGCCATGTAGTCCTCGGCGAACACCCGGTACACCTCCAGCATCTTCAGGGTCTCCGCCTCCGCGTCGGCCTCGGTCTCATGGCAGGTGTGGCCCTCCTGCCAGAGGAACTCGGTGGTGCGCAGGAACAGGCGGGTGCGCATCTCCCAGCGCATCACGTTCGCCCACTGGTTGATCAGCATCGGCAGATCCCGGTAGCTCTGGATCCAGCGGCTGAACATCGAGTTGATGATCGTCTCCGAGGTGGGCCGGATGACGTACTTCTCCTCCAGCTCCTTGCCTCCGGCGTGGGTCACCACCGCCAGCTGGGGGGAGAAGCCCTCCACGTGCTCCGCCTCCTTCTTGAGGAAGCTCTCCGGGATCAGCAGCGGGAAGTAGGCGTTCTGGTGCCCGGTGGCCTTGAACATCCCGTCCAGCACCTTCTGGATGTTCTCCCAGACGGCGTAGCCGTTGGGACGGATCACCATGCAGCCCTTCACGTCCGAGTAGTCGGCCAGCTTGGCCTTCTGGACCAGGTCCACGTACCACTCGGAAAAACCCTTCTCCCGCGTCAACAGCTTGTCGGCCATGCGCCGTGCCTACGAAATGGGACGGGCGAAAGCAACGGCGGGGTCAGCGGTCGTCGAACATGGCCCGCAGGACCTTCCACGCCAGCTTCAGCTCCCGGGGCGAGCGCTGGGAGAGGTAGTCGCTCAGCTCGGCGACCGGCGCCGGCCGCTCCCCGTCCATCGCCTGGAACAGGGTGGGCAAGGACAGCTGCAGCCCCACCGACAGCTTCCGCAGGGTGTCCAGCGAGGGAGAGAACCGCCCGGCCTCGATCCGCCGGACCGCGTCCACCGAGAGATCACTGCGCTGGGCCAGCCCGTCCTGGGTCAGCTTCAGCCGCAGCCGCGCGCTCCGCAGGGTCTCTCCGAAATGGGAACGAAACCGCGCCGAGGCGGCATCCGCCACTGCATCCGCCTCGGCGTCTGCGTCTGGGGCTGCGTTCCGAACCACGTTCTTGCGTTCCAGGCTTCCTTTGCCCGGCGTTTCCCGCTGCGACATTCCGTCCGTCATATTTGGGTCCGGCGCGGTTCGGAAGTGGGGGAAGGTTGCCTGCCCGGTGAGAACGTCGGCCGCCTTACTCAAGGGCACGGCCGGTTGGGGTTCCAGCGAGTTCGACCCGGGTCTTCCACCTGGGAGGGTGGGTGAAAATCCCCCTCCCGGCTAGCGGGACGAGCGTCGGCGGGTGAGGGCGAACACCCCGCCCAGCAGGAGCACGCCGCTGACCCCACCACAGAAGCCGCCGGTGGCGTCGCGGTAGCGGGTCCACACGCAGCGGCCATCCTGGCAGGTGAAGCCCCGGGTGCACTCGTAGCTGAAGTTGCATACGGTCACCACGCGCCCGGTGGAGTCGTCCCCCTCCGGGTTGTCGCGGTCCGCGCCGCCTTCGCCCTGGGAGCCGCCGTCTCCGGCGGTGGTCCCGGCGTCGACCACGCCTGCGTCCTGTCCCTCTCCCGCGTCCTCGCCCGTCTGGGCCCAGGCGAGCGGGGCGAACAGCAGCAGACCGGCGGCGAGCGCGAGGCGGGTCACGGCGCCTGCGTATATCAATGGGCGAACTTCTGCGCAGGCAAACGTGCCGGCTCTGCTAAGGTCGCTGGCCCGATGGCTCCGAAGATCCTCGTCGTCGACGACAACCAGGAACTCTTGTCGCTCCTGACGCAGCTGTTCGAGGACGCGGGCTACTCCGTGATCTCCGCTGCGAAGGGCAAGCAAGCAGTGGAAGCTGCCCGGGCGGATCCGCCCCGGGCGGCGGTCCTGGATATCCTGCTCCCCGACATGATGGGGTACCACCTGGCCGAGCAGCTGCGGAAGGAGCAGCCCGACCTCCCCCTGATCTTCGTCACCGGGGTGTTCAAGGGCGGCAAGCACGCCCTGGAGGCCCGCCAGAAGTACGGCGCCGCCGGCTACTTCGAGAAGCCCTTCGAGGCCCAGAAGCTGCTGGAGGCGATGGCCAAGCTGGTCCCGGCGGAGAAGAAGGTGGACACCGCCGGCTCCATCGAGGACGCCTTCGAGGTCGAGCTGGACATCGACGTCGACGAGGACCATCCCCAGGACGCGATGGAGCTGACCGGGCGGATCAAGGTCTCCGGCGGCAACCTCACCGCGGACCTTCGCGGGGATCACCTCACCGCCGCCGCCATGCCCGCCGGGCAGAAGGCGCCGCCCCGCGCCCCCTCCGCCTCGCCCCGCACCACCTCCACCGGCCAGCTCCCGGACACCAAGAGCAGCCGCCGGGGCGAGCTGCGGGACAACCTCCCCTCGCTGATCACCGCCTTCTACCTCTCCAAGGAGACCGGGGAGCTGGGCGTGCAGCGCGGCAAGGTGAAGAAGGTCATCTATTTCGAGAAGGGGATGCCGGTGTTCGCCCTCTCCAACCTGGCCGCGGACCGCTTCGGTCAGTTCCTGGTCCGGGTGGGGAAGATCAAGCCCGAGCAGCTGACCGACGCCGCCGCGGTGGCCCAGGCCCAGAGCCGCCGCACCGGGGACGTGCTGGTGGAGCGCGGGCTGCTCAAGGACACCGAGCGGCTGTACTACGTGGGCCAGCAGGTCAAAGCGATCATCTACTCCGCCTTCGGCTGGGAGGACGGCCAGTACGTGATGTCCTTCCGCGACAAGGCCAACAAGGAGTCGATCAAGCTGGACGTCCACCCCGCCAACCTGATCATCCGGGGCATCAAGAAGCTGTACAAGCCGGACCGGCTGCGGCGGGTGCTCAACCCCGAGGACCGGCTGATCCCCTCCCTCCAGCCGGCCTACGCGCTCAACGAGATCGAGCTGGAGAAGTGGGAAGCGGAGCTGCTGCCCAAGGTGGACGGCACCCGCACCGTGGCCGAGCTGCTGGCGATGGCCGGCCGCCCGGATCACGTGGTGTACGGGTTCCTCTACTCGCTGGTGGCGCTGACCATCCTCGAGGCCCGGCCGGGCTGACCGCCTACAGCCGGACCACGATCCAGAACACGCCCAGTCCGGCGGAGGCCAGGGCCACCCCCCGGTGGGCCCACACCGAGGCCGCGGCGCCCAGCCGGGAGATCCCGCTGGCCCACAGCCAGCCAAACCCGCCCATGCTGATCATCACCCCCAGCGCGAAGCCGGGCAGGTAGGTCCAGGCCGCCACGTGCAGGCTGCCGCCGATCACCAGCGGGGGCAGGGCCAGCAGCAGCCCGCGCGCCCCGGACAGGGCCATCAGCGCCCCGGCGGCGGTGCCCACCCGGATGTGCCGGTGGTCGCCGGCGTGCGGGGGCAGGTGCGGGTGACCGTGGGAGAGCGAGCCGGGGAAGAACAGCGCGCCGAGGGCGACCGCCAGCAAGACCACCCCGCCCAGCACCTCCGCCCAGCGCTCGAAGGTCTCGGAGAGGCCCACCCCCAGCATCAGACAGGCGCCCGCCAGCACCCCCAGCACCGCGGCGTGCCCCAGCGCAAAACGCAGGGCCACCCCGATCGCGGCATGACGGCTCCCGCGGGTGGCGGTCGAACCCAGCGTCGCCACGGCGGCGCAGTGGTCCGGACCCAACCCGTGCAGGAAGCCCTGGCCGAGCCCCATCACCAACGCTAGGAAAGCGGCAGACACAGCCGCGGGACCCTAGCTTCGCGAGGCCCCGCTTGCCAGCGTCCCCTTTCGCCATGGCCCCACGCTCCCCGCTCGCCGTCCTGCTGCTGCTCTCCGCGCTGCTGCTGGTCTCCACTGGCTGTCGGGAGAACGCCGGCGCCGCCTTTGCCCGCGCCGAGGCCCGCTACCAGACCCTGCTGGAGGGCGGAAAGCCGGCCCACGACCCGGGCTTCACCGAGGTGCTGGAGGAGCTGGCCAAGGTCCCCTCCGACTCGCCGTTCTCCACCCGGGCCCGCCGGTTGGAGGAGGCGATCGCCCAGGCCCGCGCCCGCCGTCCGCCCATCCCGCTGGCCACCGGCGGCCACGGCGGCGCCGACGGCGGGATCGAGGCCCTCCGGGACGCCTGTGAAGAGCTGGCCCGGCGGATGGGCGTCTCCCAGTACGAGACCGAGCGCAAGGACCTGGAGCGGCGGCTGCTGGCCTGTCGCGAGCGGGTGCTGAAGCTGCGGGACGAGCTGCACCATGAGGCCACCCCGGAGACCGAGCACTCCGGCCACTGAGCTTGGGGGTTTTTGCCCATTTGGCGGGGATGCCGCGGGGTTGAAATGTTCCCGGTCTGACTTGCCCTGGGTCAATGCCTGCCCGTAGTGTGCTCCCCCTGAATTTTGTCATTGTCGAGGGGGCACCTTGAAATCCACGTCGCTGGGGCTGCTGTGCGCAGGTGTGGTCTTGTTTGCCGTCGGGTGTGGCCCGGACAACGGCGGAGGAGACGGCGGGAACCCGGACGACGGCGGCCAGCAGACCGGTGACGCGGGGCAGGACGGAGGAAACTGCACCCCCCAGAACTGTGATCAGACCGCGGGCTGCGGCACCTACGACGACGGCTGCGGCGGCAGCGTCACCTGCACCCAGACCTGCGGTTGCACCGAGGGGAACTTCGAGACCGCCTGCGCCCCCAAGCCCTGCCAGACGGTGACCGGCTGCAGCCCCACCGGCAGCTGCGAGTACTCCCCGGTGACCTGCGGCGCCGCCACCTGTGCCCCCGCCGCCTGCGCCGGCGCGGGTTGCGACGAGGTGTGCACCACCGACACCTGCACCGACCGGCTGTACCCCTGCGGCAGCGGGGTGTGCGCCACCGTCGCCGAATACTGCGATCCCCGCCCCACCATCTCCGGCACCAGCGTGGTCTACGCCAACGTCTGCGTCGGCCCTCCCACCCGGGGCTGTGGCACCTGTGACCTGGGCGTCCGCGCCTGCGACAGCGGGGATGACCGCTTCACCTGCAACCAGCCGCCCAACCCGGTGGTGGCCGCGGGCGGCACCGTGGAATGTGACTCCACCCTCACCGGCGCCACCTACGTCTACCTGGACACCAACTACACCGGCGGCGGGAACGACGGCAGCAAGGCCAAGCCGTTCACCACCTACTCGGCGGCGCTGGCCTCGGCCCAGAGCCGCAGCGCGCGCGGGATCGTGATCGCCGGTTCGCCGGTGTTCCAGGAGCCGCTGGTGATCTCGGATGGGATCAGCATCTACGGCGGCTACGGGGCCAGCCCGCGGTTCGATCCGGACCGCAACCACCGCCCCAAGTGGGACATCGGCACCACCCACCTCAACGCCGGCACCAACCAGCTGGTGGGGGCCACCGCCCAGGACGTGACCAACGGGACGGTGCTGTTCCACCTGGAGATCAAGACCGCGGAGGTGACCGCCACCGACGCCAACGGCAACGGGGCCTCCAGCATCGCGCTGGTGGCCAGGAACTCGCCGGGGCTGGAACTGGACCAGATGGTCCTCTCCGCCGGCAAGGGCGCGGCCGGTGCCAACGGCGCCGCCGGGACTCCCGGGGGCGCGGCGAACAACGGCGGCGCGGCGGTCGGTCGCAATCCGGGGACCTCCGGGCCCAACTGCTCGGCCAGCTGCACGGTGCAGGCGGGCTCGCAGGTCCCGTTCCAGGGAGACAACCGCTGTGGCTACGCGGGGCACTACCAGACCGACAACTACGTGTATCCCACCCGCGGCAACCCCGGGAACGTCACCGGCACTGTGGCCGGTGGCGCGAAGGGGACCTCGGTGGACAACTGGGGTGACGGCTGCGGTGGCCCGCAGGAGCTGGTCACCTCCGGCTCGACCGGGGCCACCGGCGCCACCGGGAACGCCGGGGGCAACGGAGTCCGGGGCTCCCTGGCCACCGTCAACGCTTCGGGCGTGTATCTGCCCAACCCGGGCAGCAACGGCACCGCCGGTTTGATCGGGACCTGGGGCGGTGGCGGCGGCAGCGGCGGCTCGTATCGGGACGACTGCACCTATCCCAACGATTCCTCCAGCAACCTCCTCGGTCGCGCCGGTGGTGGCGGCGGCGGGCCCGGCTGTGGCGGTGACTTCGGTCGCCGTGGCGGCGGGGGCGGTGCGTCGATCGCGGTGCTGGCGGCCAGCTCCGCGCTCAAGGTGACCGACAGCACCCTGACCTCTGGCAGCGCCGGCAATGGCGGCAGCGGCGGCAGCGGGGCCCCCGGTGGCGCCGGGGGCGCGGGAGCCCTGGGCGGCGGACGGAACGCCGACGGCAGCTGCCCGATCAACAACACCTCCGGTGGGGCCACCGGGATGTGCGGCGGCACCGGCGGCCAGGGTGGTCCGGGCGGGACCGGCGGCCACGCTGGCGGCGGCTCGGGCGGACACTCGGTGGGGATCTGGTGCGTGGGCACCACCACCCTCACCCGGTCCGGGGTGGGCTTCACCCAGGGCACCGCCGGCAACGGCGGCGCCGCCTCCGGGGGGCTGCAGGGAGTGACCGGCGCCTCCGCCCAGATGCAGGGCTGTCCGTAAGAGACCCCGCCACCCCGAGCACCGGGATCCCGCTTGGGGGATCCCGGCCCGTTGTTGGACCGTTTTGAACGCAGGGCCTGTCGAGCGTCCCCTGGGCGCCGCGCCCCGCCCCAGAGGTTATTCGTGAGCACGCTCTCTTCGCGCAGTGTCGGGCTGTTGGTGTGGACCGCCGTGGCCCTGCTGGCGGCCGGTTGTCAGGGCGAACCCGAGACCTGGGCGGGGACCGGGCAGTGCGTCCGGGATCCCGCGGTGATCGACCAGCTGGTGCAGACCGGTTCGGCCGGGCCCTACCAGGCCCGCTGCGCCGCCGATGACAGCTGTCCGTGCGGAATGCACTGTGACCTCGGGGTCTGCGCCTCCGCCTGCCGGATGGACGGGGACTGCGCCGCGGGGACCGTCTGCGACAGCTTCGGCCGCTGTGCCGCGCCCGCCCAGGCCAACCGGGCGGTGGCGGTGTCCGGGGAGACGCGCGGATCGATGCTGGTGGATCGCGCGCAGCTGGATCTGCACGCCTCCGGATCGGTGGCCCCGGTGCAGGTGCTGGCCCGGGTGCTGGATCTGCCCGAGGTCCGGGCGGTGGCCGAGGCCGGGCTGGAGGTGTCCTGTGATGGGGGCGCCAGCTTCGGGCGGGACTGCCGCTTCGGTCCGATCCTGACCACCGACGTCCCGCGGCTGCTCCAGGTCCGCGGGGCCGGAGAGTGGCCCGCCTCCGACGTCCGCGCGGCGGTGTACCTCAACGCTCCCGGGCAGTCCTTCGCGGTGGGCGTGCTCAAGCGGGGCGCGCCGCCCCCCGAGCCCCAGGTCCGCCACGGCATCTATGAGGGCAAGGCCCGGCTGGTGGGAGCGGGGCTCAAGGCCCGCTCGGCGCTGGATGAGCCGCTGCCCGACGAGCTGGCGCGGCTGGAGCTGCCGATCACCGCCGAGGTGTTCCCCGAGTCCGGCGGCATCTACACCGTCCGCCTCACCGACGTGCGCCGCACCGTGTTCCCCCAGGATGCGTCGGGCGCGCTCTCCTACAACAACGTCAGCGGCGCCTGGGAGCTGACCATGGCCAGCCGCCAGTATCTGGGGCGGGACGTGGACAGCCCGGACGCCTCCGAGCTGGACCTGCACGTCCAGGGGTCGGTCACCGACGGGACCTTCTCCCAGGGGCTGCTGCAAGGCGAGCTGGTCTCCCTCTTCGAGGGGCTCTCCCCCCAGGGGCTGGCCCCCTTTGCCCGCTGGAAGATCAGCCTCACCCGGGTCCGCTCGCTGCCCGCCTCCGCCGCCCCGCCGTCGCTGGAGCCCCGGCCGGTGGCGGACACCTCCGCGCGGGCCGCCACCCCCTTCGCGGACGAGACGCTGGCCGAGGCCTCGATCGCCGGACTCTCCGGGTTCACCCCGGCCACCCGGGCCATCTCCACCCTCTGCTCCACCGCCGGAGGGGGATCGCTCAAGGACGTCTTCACCGGCACCCCCTACGGGAACGGAGATCTGCTCTGCGAGGGAGGCACCGCCCCGCTGGCCTTCGGGGTGGAGGCAGGCCGGCTCTCCGAGCGGGGGGCATTCTTGGACAGCTGCGTGGCGGCGCTGGACCTCTCCTCCCCGGCGGCCTGGGACGGGGTGACCGGACCGGGCGACTGCGCGGTGCGCACCCGGGCGGTGGCGGCCACCGTCTACGCCCTGGAGACCGACAGGCTGCGGGCGTTCGGGGCCGGGACCCCGGCGGACCTGGCGGCCACCCGGCTGGCGCAGCGGGTGCTGCAGCAGTGGATGGCCGGCCAGTCGCTGGTGGCGCTGGAGCCCCGCCGGCTGTTCCGGGTGGGCTCGCTGCTGCCCGGCGGTCCGGCCCTGGATCGGCTGCGGCACTATGCCCAGCCGGGGCAGGTGTTCGCCTCCATCCAGCGCAGCATCTCCGGCTGGGACTTCCTGCTCCATCCGCGGATCGGCTCCGGGCTGATGAACGCCTCTCCCCAGGCGCTGGTCGCTCCGGACTACCGGCCGGCCTTCGCCGGCGGGACCTTCCCCGCCGGAGAGCAGAACCTGGGGCTGCCGGTCACCCTGTTGACCACCCTGACCCGGCAGCTGGAGGGCCTGGAGGGGCTGATCGACGACCTCACCCACTACCGGGTGCTGGGCAGCGAACGGGCCCAGGTGGCCGAGGAGCTGTCCCGCTTCCTGCCCCGTAACGTGGTGCTGTTCGCCATCGCCACCGGGTTGCACGACGCGGCGCGCTCGCAGTCGGTCCCCAGCTGGCGTCCGCAGTGGGAGAACACCAAGCGCCTCTACGGCAGCGCCGCGGCCAAGCTGGTGGATCAGATCTACCTGCTGGAGTCCGGCCGCAACCCGCTGGGGATCGAAGAGGAGGATCTCCCGCTGTACCGGCTGGGCGATCAGCAGGGCACCACCCGCCGCTTCTCCGCCGTCTCCGATTCGCTGCTGGGCCGCGAGGACCTGCTGGACCCGGCCATCGCCCCCACCCTGATCGACCGGGCCCGCTCCGCCGAACTGCTGGCCCGCGATTCGGTCAGCGCGCTGCTGGAGCGGGAGCTGGTGGCCAACCTGCAGGCCAGCGAGACCGACCGCCGGCTGGAGCAGGTCAACCGTTACTACGGGGACCAGATCACCAGCTTCTGCGCCACCTACGACGCGCTGACCGTGCTGTCGGTGGCGGACGAGGTGGACGTGGACACCTGCTTCATCGCCCCGGAGTGCAAGTTCTCGGTGGAGGAGTACGACGCCCGGATGAGCACCGCGGATCTGGGCTACCAGGTCTGTCTGGCCTCCAAGCTGCGCGAGCGCTTCGGAGACGCGGTGACCACCGGTCAGGCGGAACTGGACCGTCAACTCAGCCTGATCGCGCCCTCCTTCGAGGCCTCCACCCCCTTCTTCGACATCTCGATGGCGCAGAACATGTTGGACGGGTTCTCCGCCGGCTACGAGGGGGTCAGTCCTCCCAGCATCAACCTCCCCGACGGGGTGGACCAGGAGACCGTCCGCCAGGTGGAGGCGCTGTGTGAGTCGGCGCGGGTGCTGACCGAGGGCGCCCGGCCCACGGTCAACCCCACCGGCTGCACCCAGACCGACGAATGCGCGATCGGCAATGTCTGCGACACCCGCGCCGGGGTCTGCCAGCCGGAGAACACCGACGTGGATCCCAACTGCTTCGTCGGCAGCCTGGGAGAGGCGGCGCTGGCCATCCACTCCGCGGCCACCGACGTGGACATCGCCCGCTCGGAGCTGGAGGAGCTGTCCGAGCGCTACGACAACGCGATGCGCGGATGCATCATCCTCCAGCAGGGCAATGACGCGGTGGAGGGCGCAATGCGGGCCCACAACAGCACCATGGCCGAGCTGGCCCAGGCCAAGTTCGCGGCGGACACCGCGGCCCAGGTGGCGGAGAAGGCGGCCAACCTGTTCAGCGCGGAGAGCATCTTCGAGGCGGTGGGGACCGCGATCTTCGGGGCCATCCAGCAGGCGGCGGAGGCCACCGCCGGCACCCTGCAGCTGCGGATGGACAACGTGGAGCGCCAGCACGAGCTGACCCTGGCCGCCCTGGAGAACGTCACCGAGGAACGCCTCTGCTACAACGAGGCGGAGGCCGAGCTGGTGGGCGCGCGCAGCGCCGCGCTGCGGGTGAAGCGGCAGAGCGAGGAGCTCTCCGCCACCATCCTCGCCTTCAACAACCTCAAGATCTACGCCAACGCCGCCATCCACGACGGGCTGATCTCCCTGGAGACCGAGCGGGAGCGGGCGGTCTCTCCGGCCAACGTCGATCACTGGCTGGACCAGAACGTGGACCTCTACGACCAGCGGATGCGCCGGGCCCGGCGGGCGATGTACCTGGCGGTGCTGGCGGTGGAGTACGAGTTCCAGTTCAGCAGCAACGAGCGGACCCAGGTGCTGGCCGCCCAGACCCCCACCCTGCTGGAGGATTCGCTGAACCGGCTGCGGGACTTCGTCCGCCGGGGCGCGCCGCCGGGAGGGGGGAACCCCACCCAGCTGCTGGCGGTCTTGAGCCTCCGCAAGAACCTGATGCAGGTCTCCGACCGCAGCAAGCACGCCGACGGTGCGCACACCCTGGGAGAGGTGGAACGCTTCCGTCGCCTGCTCCTCTCCCCCCGCTACGCGGTCTATGACCGGCAGGGGGTGTACGCCGGCCAGGAGATCCCGTTCAGCCTCCAGCCGCTGGGCAGCCTGGGGCTGGCGGACACCGGGGCGGTGCCGCTGCTCTCCGGGCTCTCCTGCGCCGAGCGGCTGTGGTCGGTGAACGCCACCGTGCTGGGCGAGGGGATGATGCTGGGGACGGACACCTCGATCGCCACCCTGCAGATCCGCAAGCGGAACACCTTCTCCAGCCAGTGGTGTGGAGGGGCCTCGGGGGGAGAGCAGCAGCTGGCCTCCACCCGGCCCTCGCAGAACCTGTTCGTGGATCCCTTCAGCGCGTCGACCTGGGGGCAGGACGACCTGGTCTCGGTGCTGACCAACACCCAGGAGGACGCCGCCTTCTCCTGGGCCACCGTGCAGGCCCGGTTGAACGTGGAGCGTCGGGCCCTGGAGCAGGTCTCCTACCTGGACGGCCAGTCCACCGCCCTGGCCGGGCGGGGCGTGTTCGGCGACTACACCCTGTTCATCCCCGCCACCACCCAGAGCATCGCCAGCAGCGTCGGCCTGCTGCTGCAGAAGGTGGACGACGTGCTGATCCGCTTCGAGTACGTGGCCGCCGAGCGCCAGTAGGACAGCCTACATTTCCGGGCCCGTGGATTGCAGCCGGGCCCGGTGTCGTCTCCAGGCGTCGTGGAGCCCCAACACGGTGAGGGCCACCGAGGCGTAGCGGGTGGCCGCCCAGAAGTAGGACCACAGCACCTGCCAGGCGGAGTGGTAGCCGCTGGGGAACAGCGTCCGCCACACCAGCCCGAAGGCCAGCCCCAGGGCCAGCGCCCACAGCAGCGGGGCCGCCGCTCCCCGCTGACCCTGGGAGGGCGCGGTCAGCCGGGGATAGAGGCGCGCCAGGTAGCCCAGCACGATCAGCGAACCGACTCCGGAGGAGAGCAGCCACAGCACCCGGGCCACCGCCAGGGTCTGGCCGGCGATCGTGACCCGGGCCCCGAAGAACAGGTGACGTTCCGGCCACCAGCCGACGTGGGTCAGCCCGTCCCACAACAGGTGGGTCAAGGCGCCCAGCCCCAGCGCGGCCAGCACCGCCACCCAGCCTGGGGCGGTGCGAGGGAGCCCGCGGGTGACCGTGAAGCGGGCCAGCTGAAGGGTGCCGATCACCGGCAGCCGCTCCCGCACCATCGGCAGCAGCAGCAGCTCCACCCACAGATAGGCCAGCAGCCCCTTGGGGACGGCCTGGGTGAACAGCCCGGGCAGGGTGTGCGAACCGGTGCCGTAGATCCCGGTCAGGTACGCCAGGTCCGGCGCGGTGCTGCCCACCACCAGCGCCACCGGCGGGAGGAAGCGCAGCCGTCGGTGGAGGAAGGGGAGGATCGCCGCGGCGTGGGCGGGGAGGGTGACCGGCATCCTACGCGCCGCCTCGGGATCGGAGCACCACGCGGGCCGGGAGGGACAGAGCGGACATCCGGTCAACATAGTCCCCGCGAGCCCGGCGCAGGAGCGGCCGGCCGCCTCCACCGTTTCGCACCGCGCGAACCGCGCGTGGCATGACGGAGCTGGCGCAGCCGGGCTGCGGATGGAATTCGTACACTCCCCAAATTCCTGGGTCGGCTGCAGTGGCGCAGGCCGTGCAACCCTGGGCGGCGTGAACGCACAAGGGGAGCCGGACCTGGACGCGGACCTGCCGGAGCTGAAGCGCCAGCTGGAGGAACTGCGGCAGCGGGTCCTTCGGCTGGAGCAGTTCGCACCGCCCGACGAGGAGGCCAAGCAGGCCGCGCGGGTGGAGCGGGTGGCCAGCGTGAACCGCTGGGAGTCGCAGCTGGGCGGGTACTGGCTGAGCCGGCTGGGGATCGTCTCGTTGATCACCGGCACCGCGCTGCTGATCATCACCCACTTCGGAGAACTGGGGCCCTGGGTCCGGGTGCTGCTGGGCTACGCGATCGCCGCCGCCATCGCCTACGCCGGTCAGCGCCTGGCGCGGTCGCACCGGGTGCTGGGGCAGGTGATCTTCGGCGGCGGGTTGGCGATCGCCTACTTCGTGACCTACGCGCTGCACTTCGTGGAGTCGGTCCGGATCCTCCACAGCGAACCGCTGGGGGTGACGCTGGTCGCCCTGGCGATTCTGGGAATCGTGGCCACCGCGCACCGGCTGCAGTCGGAGACCGTTGCGGGAGTGGCCCTGTTCCTGGCGCTGCACACCGGGATGTTGACCGCGGTGACCGCGCTGACCCTGGTCTGCACCACCCTGCTGGCGGCGGGAGCGGTGTTCTTCGTGACCCGGAACCGGTGGGTGATCGTCCCGCTCACCAGCGTGGTGGCCGTGTACTCCACCCACGCCACCTGGGCCTACGGGAGGGCAGGGGCCGCCGGGGACGTGGCGCTGAGCCTGGGCTTCCTCACGGTGGACTTCCTGCTCTTCGCCAGCGCGGCGCTGATCCGCCCGGCGGGGTTGCGCAGCCGTTCGGTGGGGGCCCTGGCGCTGTTGAACTGGCTGGGGATTTCTCTCCTCGGCAGCGTGGAGCTCAACGCCCGCGCGCCGGGAACGCTCTTCGCCTTTCTGGCTCTGCTCGCGGCGGCGCACGCGCTCCTCGCCGCGGTGGCCCAGCTGCGCCAGGCGCCCCGCGTCCTGTCTGCCACCTACCTGGGGCTCTCGCTTCTCACCCTGGCGATTGCGCTGCCGGTGCGCTGGGAGGGGAGCTGGCTGATTGGCGGGTGGCTGCTGTTGGCGCTGGTGGCGATGGCGGCCGCGCATCGGGGGAAGGCGCCGGTCTTCGGGTGGATCGCGCTGCCGATCCTGCTGGCGGTGCTGGTCCAGCTGGCGCGCACCGCCTTGGGATGGCCTCCGGTGCTGGCCGCCGCGGTGACCTTCTTCCTTGCCGAGCGGCTGGTCCCCGATCGGGCCACCTTCTCGCTGGCCCGGGCCCCGTTCGTGGCCGGCCTGGCGGCGACCCTGCTGATGCTGTCGCTGGAGACGGTGCCCTCCGGGCTGCAGACCCTGGGCTGGGTGGTCGCGGGGGTGATCGCCTTCGGGCTCGGCTTCGCGCTCCACGACGCGCTCTATCGCTGGAGCGGCTTTCTGCTGCTGGCGCTGTCCGGAGTGCGGCTGCTGTGGGTGGACCTGGACCACCTCACCCCCAACCAGCGGATCCTCACCTTCCTGGCGGTGGGAGTCCTCTTGCTGGCGGTCTCCTTCAGCTATGCCCGCCGCCGCGCGCTCCGCCCGCCTCCGGAGGGGCAGTGATCAGCTGACCAGGAACTCGGTGGGGTCCCGGCCCACCTGGGTGGCCACCAGCCCCTCCGCCAGGCGGCGGTGTTCGGCGTCGCCCAGCCAGGAGAGGTGATTGCCGGCCGGGTGGGCGAAGCGGGCCAGCAGCGTGTCCAGCCGGGCGTTGGCCTCCTGGATCCTCGAGCGGGGGATGCGCCCGCTCTCCACCGCCTGGACCACCGCCTCGATCGCCCCGCGCTGCACGTCCGCGTGGTGGCAGACCAGGAACAGGTCCACCCCGGCCAGGGTGCCCAGCACCGCGGCCTCCGGGACCGAGAAGTGGTCGGCGATGGCCTTCATCTCCAGGTCGTCGGACACCAGCACCCCGCCAAAGCCCAGCTCGTGGCGCAGCACCCCGTCCAGGACCTTGGCGCTCATGGTGGCGGGGATCCCCGGGTCCAGCGCCTCGAAGATCACATGCGCGGTCATCACCGAGGCCAGCCCGGCCTGGGCATAGGCGCCAAACGGGATCAGCTCCATCCGGCGCAGCCGCTCCAGGTCATGCGGCAGCCGGGGCAGGGCCAGGTGCGAGTCCTGGCTGGTGTCGCCGTGCCCCGGGAAGTGCTTGGCGCAGGAGGCCACCCCGCCTGCCTCCAGCCCCCGGGCCAGCGCCACCCCCAGCCGCGCCACCTGGTGCGGGTCCTCGGAGAAGGCCCGGTCGCCGATCACCGGATTGAGCGGGTTGGTGTCCACGTCCAGCACCGGCGCGAAGTCCCAGTCGAACCCCACCGCGCGCAGCTCCAACGCCAGCAGCCGGCCCACCCGTTCGATCAACGCCTCGTCGCCGCGCCGTCCCAGCTCGCGCATCGGAGGCAGGGCCACGAACGGCGCCCCGCGCAGCCGGGCCACCCGCCCGCCCTCCTGGTCCACGGAGAGGATGAACGGACGTTCGGCCTGGGCCTTGAGCTGGCGGCACAGCTCGGCGGTCTCCTCCACCGTGCCCACGTTCCGCTTGAAGAGGATGGCCCCGAAGATTCCATCCGCCACCAGGGTGCGGAAGTCGGCGTCGGGCTCCTTGCCGGGGAACCCCACCATGAACATCCGCGCGACCTGTCGATAGAGCTCGGTTGCCAAGGGCGTCAGGATGGCCCAACCGCGAGACGGGCGCACCGTTTTGCGCGCAGGGCCGCCTGTCCGGCTGTCGCCCTACCGACGCAGCAGCAGCCCCTCCAGGAAGAAGGCGGCGGCGGCGGCCACGATCAACCAGGTCCACAGCGGCACCGGCGGGGACTCGGAGGACTCGGCGCTGGAGCGGACCGCGGCCTCGCCGAAGTAGGCGGTGAGCGCGTCGGTGTCCAGGCGGGTCAGGTCGCTCTCCGGGGGATCCAGGGTGGCGGCGAACGCCAGGGAGGGGATCGGCTTGCCGTCCTTGTCCAGCACCTGGTGGGGCCCCGGCTCCACCACCGGACCCACGGTGAGGGTGGTCCCGTCCTCCTCCTTCTTCACCGGCACCGTCGCCTCCGAGGGGGCGCGCACCGACTCGGGGGCCAACTCCGGACCGGGGCGGAGGGTGACCCGCTCACCGACCCGGGCGCGGGGCTGCTCCCGCTCGTCCAGGGAACCGGAGAGGTACGCGGCCAGCCGCTGAATCAGCGGGAGGAAGGAGGTGCGGATGGCAAAGTCGCTCCAGTCGCGGTCCACGGTGCTGGAGAACAGCAGCACCCGGCCCTTGCCCCGGCGGGCGGCGGTCAGCGCCGGGGCCCCGTCGTCGAAGGTCGCCAGGACCTCGGAGCCCTCCGCGGTCCCCGACTCCAGCAGCATGTACCGGAAGAAGCGGGCGCTGGTCAGTCCCTCCCCGCCCCGGCCGACGAAGGGCGAGAACACCGGATGCTGGAAGGAGATGTCGTGGAGCCGGGCCGCGTGCTGGTCCACCTTCTCCTCCTCCGGATCCGCGGTGGTCTTCACCAGCCGCAGCGGACGGGGCAGCAGCCGGCCCAGGGTCTTGTTGTAGGCGTCCGGGTCGACATTGGCGCCCATGGACACGAACAGCCCGCCGCCCTGCTCCACGAACGCCACCAGCCGCGCCGCGTCCTCGGCGGAGGGGGCGGGGACATTGAGCAGCAGGATCAGGTCGTAGCCGTCGAAGGACTCCCGGAAGCCGGCGCCCACATCGCGCATCGCCTGCCGGACCGGCGAGCCGGGCGCGTCCAGGGCGGCGTCCACGAAGAAGGCCTCGTCCCGGTAGCGCACCGACTGGGGGTCGCCGTTGATCACCAGCGCCGAGAGCTCCTTGGGCACCCAGAGGGTGAACGCCCGGGCGTCGTCCTCCGGCAGCGAGTCCGCGGTCAGCCGGATCTCCCCGGAGAAGGTGCCCCCTTCAGGGAAGCGGTGGGTGAAGGTCTTCTGGGCGGTGCCCCCGGCAGGGATCTCCAGGAAGCCCTTGGCCACCACCCGGTCGCCGATCCGCAAGGTGGCCTCCAGGTCCGCCACCGGCTGGGGGGAGAAGTTCCGGGCGGTGAACACGAACTGCACCGCCCGCGGCCCGGCCTGCAGCGCCGGCTCCATCCGCAGGTCCACCACCGCCCGGTTGGGGAGGCTGTCCTTGCCGCGGGCCGCGTCGCGCAACACCACCTCCGGCCGGACCTGCACCCCGTCCGGACCCTTCACCGTGGGCGGCGGGACCTCCAGTCGCAGCGCGTTGGCGGTGAGGTCCGAGACCAGCACCAGCCGCTTGGCGGCCAGCGGGCTGTCCTCCAGGGCCCGGGCCGCCAACTCCAGGCAGCGGGTGAGGTTGGCGGCGGCGAAGGAGGCCTGGGCCTCGTCCACCAGCGCCCGCAGCCGGCCCCGGTCGAACGCCGGCGCGGCCGGGGGCTGGGGATCCGCCCCGCACACCAGCACCGTGGCCGGCTCCTCCGGGACCAGATCGCGGATCGCGTCCCGGGCCAGCTCCCGCCCGGTCTCGAACAGCGGGGTGCCCTCGGAGAAGCGCATCGACAGCGACGCGTCCAGCACGATCGCGGTGGCCGCCGGTCCGCGCGCGGTGACCACCGCCCCCTCCCGGCGCAGCTCCGGGCGGGCCAGCGCGAAGGGGATCGCCAGCAGGATCAAGGTCCGCAGCGCGTAGAGGATCAGCCGCTTGAGCTTGAGCCGCGAGGCGGTCCGCTTCTGGCTGCGGAGCACGAAGGAGATCGCCGGGAACGGGTGGGGCCGGGGGCGCCGGCGATCGAAGAGGTGGATCAGCAGCGGGATGAAGGCCGCCAGCCCGCCCAACAGCATCCAGGGGTTGCCGAAGTTCACCGGCGCCGCTCCTGCCGGCGGGCCAGGAACTTGAGCAGCACCGAGTCCAGCGAG
The DNA here is from genome assembly GCA_036675345.1 of Myxococcaceae bacterium. Classification (GTDB taxonomy): domain Bacteria; phylum Myxococcota; class Myxococcia; order Myxococcales; family Myxococcaceae; genus JALYOC01. The sequence continues at coordinate 498,943 of JAKFFE010000019.1, read as the reverse complement.
TCGTCGGTGCGCACCCGCACATACTCCACGTCCGCCTGGGCGCAGGTGACCCGCACCTGCTCCAGGAAGGCGCCGAACTCCTCCAGGTAGCTCTCCTTGATCTCCCGCGGGTTGACCTCCACCTTGCGGTCATCCTCCATCGAGAGGAACAGGGTCGGGTCATCGAAGGGGAAGGTCAGCTCGGCCGGATCGAGGATGTGGAACACCACCACGTCGTTCTTCCGCTGGCGCAGCTGGAGGATCCGCTTCATCGCGTCCGCCCGGTCGTCCAGCAGATCGCTGAACACCACCACCAGCGAGCGCCGGTTCATCCGCTCCGCCAGGTGGTCGGCGGCGGCGAACAGGTCGGTGGTGCCGGAGGCCTTGAGCGACTCCAGCTCCCCCATCAGCACATTGAGGTGTCCGGCGGCGGAGCGGGGCGGGACGTCCTCGAACTTCCCCCCGGTCATCACCGACAACCCGGCCGCGTCCTGCTGGCGCACCAGCAGGTAGCACATCGCCCCGGCCAGGGTGGTGGCCACGTCCAGCTTGGACAGCGCCCCCGACTTGTAGGCCATGGAGGCGGAGGCATCGATCACCATCGTGGCGCTGAGGTTGGTCTCATGCTCGAAGCGCTTGACGTAGTACTTGTCGAACTTCCCGTACGCCTTCCAGTCCAGGTGGCGCAGCTCGTCGCCGGGGGCGTACTCCTTGTGCTCGGCGAACTCCACGCTCTGGCCCTGGTGCGGACTCTTGTGCAGCCCGGAGAGCACGCCCTCCACCACCGCGCGCGCCCGCAGCTTCACGCCCGCCAGGCGGGCCAGGGTCTCGGGTGAGAGCAGCTCCACAGAAGCACCGCGTCAATCAAGGGGACAGGCTACATTTCCCGGAAGGCCGCCCGGGGAGGTGGAGAGGCGCTAGCCCTTCACCTTCTCCAGCAGCTGATCGATCAGCGTCACCGAGGTCACGCCCTCGGACTCGGCGTGGAAGTTGGGCAGCACCCGGTGGCGCAGGACCGGCTTGGCCAGCGCCCGGACGTCCTCCACCGTGGCCACGAAGCGGCCCTGCAACACCGCGCGGGCCTTGGCCGCCACCACCAGGTACTGGGAGGCGCGGGGGCCGGCGCCCCAGGAGACGTTCTTCTGCATGAACTCCGGGGTGCCCGGCTCCTTGGGGCGGGTGTTGCGCACCAGCTCCACTGCGTAGCGGACCACGTGGTCCGGCACCGGGACCCGGCGCACCAGCTCCTGCAGCCGCAGGATCGTCTCCGGGGAGAGGATCTTCTGCAGCGGGGCCTGCTTGTCGCCGGTGGTGCTCTTGACGATCTGCACCTCCTCCTCGGCGGTGGGGTAGCCCACGTCCACCAGGAACATGAAGCGGTCCAGCTGGGCCTCGGGGAGGGGATAGGTGCCCTCCTGCTCGATCGGGTTCTGGGTGGCGAAGACCAGGAAGGGCAGGTCCAGCGGGAAGGTCTGGCCGCCGGCGGTGATCCGGTACTCCTGCATCGACTGCAGCAGCGCGGCCTGGGTCTTGGGCGGGGTGCGGTTCACCTCGTCCGCCAGCACGATGTTGGCGAACAGCGGCCCCTTGAGGAACCGGAACTCGCGGCGGCCGGTGGTGCGGTCCTCCTCCAGGATGTCGGTGCCGGTGATGTCCGAGGGCATCAGGTCCGGGGTGAACTGGATCCGGTTGAAGGTGAGGTTCAGCACCTCCGCCAGGGTGGAGATCAGCAGCGTCTTGGCCAGCCCGGGGACGCCCACGAACAGACAGTGGCCGCGGGAGAACAGCGCCACCAGCAGGTGTTCGATCACGTCCCGCTGACCGACCACCCGCTTCTCGATCTGTTCGATGATCTGGGAACGGGCGCTGGCCAGCTCCGCGACCGCGCGGAGATCCGCGTCGCTGGTCTCGGGGGCGACGTCAGGGGTCGCGGCGGTATCCATGGCTGCTCTCATAGTGGCTACGGGGTTCTCCAGCCAGGCTTTCCCGAACGCCCGGTGGGGGAGCGTATTCCGGTGGGCAGAGCCGGGCTACGGACGACTGCCCGCATCCCTGCTGGGATCGACCGGCGCCTCGGCGGCGGGCGGCTCCGTCTCGGTGTCCACCCCGGAGGAGGACAGCTTCTGGTCGGTGCGGGCCACCACCCGCTTCACCAGCCCATCGATCTGCTTCTCCTCCAACCCGGTGAGGATCGCCGCGTGGGTCCGGGCCAGCGCCGCGCCCGCGGGGCGGTTGAGCGCCTGGTCCACCGCCACCAGCGAGATGTGGATCTCCGGGTCGAACGGATCGCTGGCCAGCGCCTCCATCAGCGACCCGCGGGCCTTCTCCCACTCCTTGCGGGCCAGGTAGATCCGCGCCAGGTGGACCTGGGTGGCGGCGATCCCGGGGTGGATCCGCAACGATCCCAGCAGGACCTGCTCCGCCCGGTTCACCTCGCCGATCTCCAGCAGGGACAGCGCGTACTTGTCGGAGACCGACTGGTACTTGTCGCCCACGATCCGGTGCGCCTTGCCGAACTCCAGGGCCGCGGCCTTGGCGCGGTTGCGCTCGCGCATCACCTCTCCCAGGTGGGCGAACTTGCGGGCCTCGGTCTCGGTGACGATCGCGAACTCACCGAAGCTGATCTCCTTCCCCTTGGCCTTCTCCTTCCTGGCCGCGCCGGGGACGTCCTCCTTGAGGGTCACCTGGTCCTCCAGCATCGGCAGCAGCTCGGTGGGGAAGGGCTGCTTCTTGACGTGGCTGAGCCAGGCCCGCTCGAAGGCGGGGAAGGACTTGCGGGTGGCCAGCTCCACCGAGGCCTTGTCGGTCTTCCCCGACCGCAGCGCGTCGATGATCGTCTGCAGCCCGTCCCGGCCGTGCTGCTTGAAGATCAGGTCGATGGCGAAGAACACCTCCGCGAACGCGGTGGCCGCGTCCTCCGCGGTGGGGAGCAGGGCGATCGAAGGGTGCATCTTCTCGAACGGGATCAGCTTGTCCTGCTTCACCCGGTGACCCAGCAGGGCCAGCTGGGAAGGCCCCAGGGCCAGCCCGGCCTCCCCGCGCCAGCGGGACTCCAGGTACTTGGCCAGCCCCTCGTGCAGCCAGATCGGCACCGTGTTGGCGCTCTTCCGGGAGACCACCAGGTGGATGTATTCGTGGGCCAGGGTGTCCTGCCAGTCGTAGCCGCGGACCACCGCCTTGGGGCTGGTGATCATCAGCTTGTTGAACTTGCAGATGGCGATGGTCCCGGTCTTCCGGATCTGCTCCGCGGTGAGGGTGGAGACCTTGGCCAGCTCCCGGGCGTTGCCCACCACCTCCACCCGCACCTTGCCCGGGGGCGCGTAGCCCAGGTCCTGCTCCATCGAGGCGCGGATCTTCTCCAGCGTCTCCAGCGCGTAGGGGGCCAGCACCGCGTCCTTCCCCTTGGGGAAGAGGAAGATGAAGTGTTCGCTCTCCAGGCGGTCGTGGTCCTGGACGATCTTCTGGGTCTCCTTGGCCAGCCGCAGGTACGACTCCGGCTTGTCCTCCACCCCTGCTCGCGTCAGCAGATCGATCGCCTCCGGGTAGCGGCCCTCCTCGAACGCGATCCGCCCCTGGTAGTAGAGCAGCGCCTCCAGCCCGTCTGGGACCAGCTGGGCCAGCGCCTGGGCCTCCACCGCCGCGCCCTCCACGTCCCAGGCGTCCAGCCGCTGCTCGATCGCGGTCAGCTTGGCCTTGGCCTCCGCCTTGACGTCGTTGGCCAGCGCCAGCGGCGCCACCAGCAACCCCAGCAGCATCACTCCCAGGCAGCGCCTCACTTCACCAGCTCCTCGTAGTAGCGCTTCACCTGGTCCTTGTACTTGTCCGGCGTCCCCTCCTTCATCGCGTCCAGCAGGTCCTTGCGGAACTCCTTGGGCGCCTGGAACTGGTTCTCGTCGGGGATCTCCACCTTGTCCTGCTGTTGCCGGTTGCCGGAGCTGCTGCCGCGGGGGCCGGCGAACATCGGCAGCGGGATCCCGCCGCGCTTGCCCTGGCCCTGCTGCTGTTGCTGCTGCATCTGCTGCTGGAACCGCTCCATCGCGTCCAGCGCGTTCTTCTGCTCCGAGTAGCCCCGGCGCGCGTCGCGGCCGTCCAGCTGCTCGGCGGCCTCGCCCATCCGCTCGCTGACCTGCCCCATCTGGTCCGAGGCCTCCTGGCCGAACACCGGGGCCATCTGCTGCATCTGCTGCATCTGCTCGCCCAGCTCCTGGGCCCGCTGCTGCAGCTTGCGCTGCTGGTCCTTCAGCTCCTTGAGCTGCTTCTGGTCCGCCTCGGAGATCGCCTCCGAGGGCGGGGGGAACATCTCCTGCAGCTTGCGGTTGATCTCCTGCACCCGGTCCGCGTCCTTGGTCAGCTGTTCGGACAGCTGCTTGGACTGCTGGCGCATCACCTGCGGCCGCTCGAACATCTCGTCCAGCCGCCGCTGCCGCTCCGCCTGGCTGGAGAGGTTGTCCGAAGACCGGGCCGCCTGGGCCGCCGCCTCGGCGGCCAGGTCGAAGTCCTCCACCTCCAGCGCGCTCTTCAGATTTTCCAGCTGCTCCTGCACGTCCTCCAGCGGCTGGGCGGCGTCGCTGGAGAGCTCATCCCCGGAGACCCCCTGGTACTGCTTCTGCAGCGCGGTGGCCTCCTTGATCAGCTGATCCTTCAGCTGGTCTCCCCGCCGCTTGAGCCGGTCCCGCTGCTGGTCGCGGTAGCGGTCCCGCAGCGACTTGGTCTCGTTGGCCAGCTTCTGCTGTTCGGCGCGGGTCTTCTGCAGGTCCTCCATGAACTCGGAGAACGCCTGCTGCAGCTCGGAGTAGTCCTGATCGCCGAACTCCTCCGAACCCTGCTCCAGGGCGTTCATCATCTCGTCCATCTGCATGTCCAGCTGCTGCAGCTTCTTGAGGGCCTCCTCGGTCTTGCCCTCCCGCATCAGCTTCTCGATCTCGTCGAGCGCGTCGCCCATGTTCTGCTGCTGCATCATCTCCTGCAGCGCCTCGGCGTTGAGGTGCTCGTCCCGGATCCCGCGCTGCAGCTCGCTCATCCGCTGCATCAGCTCGTTCATCCGGGTGCGCACCTCCTGGATCTGCCGGAGCACGTCCTCGCGCAGGTTCGGGTTCTGGGTCTTCTGGTACTCGTCCACCAGCGAGGAGAGCTCGCGCCGCTCGTCGGCCAGCTGCTGGGCCAGATCCTTGAGCTCCTCCAGCTTCTGCCGGTCGATCAGCGACTCCAGGTACAGCACGTCCTTCTCCAGCCCGGCCACCTCCTTGTCCGAGGCGCTGGTCAGCCGCCGGGCGGCGGCGGAGTCCGGGACCTCCAGGGACACGTAGCGCAGGAAGGTCCGGCGGGCGTCGGCGGTGGTCTGCACCCGGGCCCGCAGCCGGTCGGCGATGTGCACCAGCGCGGTCCACAACTCGGGGGGGGCGTCGCGCTGGCGGGCGATCTCCTCCGCGGTCAGCCGCAGCTCCCCCACCAGCGACTGGGCGCTGCGGTCCACCTGGGCGTGGGTCTCCACCTGCTTGGGGTCCTTGGGCTCCTCGCGGTCCGGGCCCTCCAGCCGGTCCGCCAGGAGGCCCACCAGCCGCTCCCACAGCTGCTCTGCCTTCTCCATCGCCGCGCGGCGGTGGGCGGCGGGGCTGTAGATGGTCAGCACCTGGGTGCGGGAGGCGCCGATCTTCGCGCCGGCCACCGCGTCGTTGTCCTTGCCCTCCAGGCGGTACTGGATCCGGTCCCCGGGACTGACCAGGTTCTGGGGCAGGGTCCAGGTGTACTGGCCCTTGACCCGGCGGCCCTCGTCGCGGGGCAGCGCCACCCGGGTCTCCTCGCTCTTGCCCGGCAGCCGGTACACCAGCTCCAGGGAGACGATCCCGTAGTCGTCGGAGGCGTCGTAGGCCAAGGAGACCTTCTGCCCGGGGTCGATCTCCGTCTGCTGCCCGGGGGTGCGGATGTTCACCTTGGGCGCCTGATCCACCTCCACCTGGATCGCGGTGTCCGGGCCGCGGGCCAGCTCCTTGCCCCGCGCGTTGCGGAACACGAAGGAGTACGAACCCGGCTTCTCCACCACCAGGGAGCCGGTCAGCTCGCGCCCGCCCTGGATCTCCAGCGGCACCGCCTGCCCCACCACCGAGAGCTCGGCGCGCTCCACCTCCCGGTCGGAGCGGGTCTTGAGGATCACCTCGGTGCCGGCCGGCGCGGTGATCTCCCCCGAGGTGCCGGCGATGCTGCGCGGCTGCAGCCCGGTGTAGGCCGGGTAGCGGTAGCTGATCTCGATGTCGCCGGTGATCGGCTCGCGGGCCTGGGCCACCGCGGGGGTCTCCCGGGTCTGCAGGGCGGCCCGCATCCCGGCGGTCCAGGAGCGCAGGGTCAGCGCCCAGGCCACCACCGCCACCAGCAGCAGCGCGGCCAGCCCCTGCAGCATCCAGCGGGTGGGCCGCCGGTCCACCACCTGCTCCACGGTCAGCAGGTTGGCGCGCTGGTCCTCGGAGCGCAGGAAGGCCTCCACCAGCTGGGTGGAGAAGCCGGGGGAGGCGTCCAGCTCGCCGCGCAGCTCCACCGCCGCCAGCAGATCCAGCGAGACCTCCGGCACCCGCTGGCCGATCAGCCGCGCGGTGAGCCGGTCATCTCCCACCACCCGGCGGGCCCGGTAGAGGCCGAAGTAGAGCAAGGCGGCGGCGACTCCCACCGGGATGGCCAGCAGCGCCGCCCGGCCCAGCCCCACCGAGAGGTTGGCCAGCAGCCCCGCGGCCAGCAGCAGCACCGCGGTGATCCCGGCGGCGGCCAGCGCCCCGCGCAGCCACAGCTGGCGCCGCTGTTCGGCGCGGACCGCCTGGATCAGCCCCCGGGTGCCCCGGGGCACAGGGGGGTTCACCGCGTTGGGCGGCGGCGAGAAGTCCGGCGGCGGGAGACCCGGCGAGGACTGCGGCGAGGAGGGCTCGATCACGCGGTGGTTCCCCAACGAGGAAGCGGGAAGGCTATTCCCGATAGGTAAGGGAGGGTGACAGCATTCGCCACCGCGGATGCACGGTTCACACCGCCGCCCGCACGTTCGTTCCCCATCCGACTGCCGGGGTGGGTTCGGTCAGAACTGGTTGCCGGGGAGGGCGGAGGCCTTGTTCGCCTCCAGCTGCTCGGCCAGCTCGGTGGCGATCTGGGTCAGCGCCTGGCTGGCGGAGTCGATGATCGGCTTGGGCAGCTTGGCCAGCGCGGCGGAGACCGCCGACTCCACGGTGCCCGCGGCGGGAAGATCCAGGGCCTTGCCCTTCTCGGTCAGCCCGAACAGGGCGCGCCGACCGTCGGCCGGATCCGCCTTGCGCCAGATGATCTCCCGCGCCTCCAGCCGCTTGAGCACGCCGGTGAGGGTGCTGGGGTGCAGGTGGAGCGTCTGGGCCAGACTGCCGGCGCTGATCCCCGGAAAACGCCCCACCAGCCGGATCACCATCCGCTGCGGTCCGGTCAGGCCGATCGCGTTGACCATCCGCTTCGAGGTCAGCTGCAGGTTGTGGTCGACGGCCCACAACAAGCGCATGAAATCCAGCACATCGCCCAGCTCGTTCGGTTGGTCCACGGCCTTTGATTTCCAGAGGGTTGCAAATACTGGAGGCCGGCATCGTCCACCGTCATCGGACGAAAGGGAAGCAGTTGCTTTGCCCTCCAAAGTGCCCGTCGGCAAGGCAGGTACCCGGCCGGGCCAGCCGGGAGGAGAGGGGCCCGACCGGGGGTCCCCTCTCCCGTGGCCGCCCCTACCGGCTGGGCGGTGGGGTCCGGGCCTGACCCTCGCGCTCCCGCTGGACGGTGGTCTGACCGCTGACTGTCAGGTGGGGTCGCAGCTTCTCGAAGCGCTTCTTCCCGAAGCCCTTCACCTTCACCAGGTCCTCGATCCGCTTGAACGGCTGCTGGGCGCGGTAGGCGATGATCAGCTTCGCCGCCTTCTCTCCGACGCCCGGCAGCAGATCCAGCTGCGCCGCGGTGGCGTGGTTGAGGTTCACCACCCCGGAGATCCGGGACTTCGGCTCCGCGGCCCACGCGGTGTCCGGGGTCAGCGTCAGGGCCAACAGCAGGGAGGCCATCCCCAGCCAGCGGCTCACTGGTGCGCCTCCGCCGCCACCGAGTCCAGCAGGGGCATCGGCTCCGAGTCCGGCTCCGGGGTCTGCAGCCGGGGATCGCCCGCGCGCTCTGCCCGCTCGGCCAGCTCCCGGATGTGCAGCCGGCCCTCCATGGGCAGCACGTCCAGCCAGATGTTCAGCGACCCGTCCTTGCCAAAGGTCGCGTTCCCGGCGCGCGTCCAGAGCACGCCGCCTCCATTGATCTTCTTGATCGCGAACACCGCGTACCGCTTCCCCGGATTGATGCTCATCGGATCCCTCGGCTGTTGAGTGGCGCATCCCCTCGCGCGGACCGGCTCCACAGCAGCGGCCGTGCCACCCACCCTCTCCCCGCAGGGCTGCGCCGGCCTGCGTCTAGCCCGGCCGGGATCGTCGCCTCGCGCGGACGGGCGCGGACGCACCATGGACCTTCTCAACCCCCGAGAAGTGAATCCGCCCCGGAAGGCGTTATGGTCCCCCTTCCCCATGGGCGCCCGGATGTCTCAGCTGGTCCGCAGTCACTACCTGGAGCCCAGCGAGTGGGATCCGGTGGCGGTGCTGGTGTGGAACGACGCCCCCCCTCCGCGGGAGAACCCGGAGCTGCTGTGGGTCACCCAAGGGAACCTGCGGCTGGACGCGCCGGCCAGCGACCCGGAGGTGTTCCGGCTGGAGAAGCACCCGGGCCAGCTCAATGCGTTTGCGCTGGGGATCACCCTGGGCCGCACCCAGAACAACGACGTGATGCTGGATCACGACTCGGTCTCCCGCTTCCACGCCTACTTCCAGCAGGATCCCCACAGCGGGGTGTGGCACGTGGTGGACGCGGAGAGCAGCAACGGGACCTTCCTGGAGGGAGTGCGGCTGGCCCCCAAGCGCCCCGCGCCGCTGGTGGACCGGGCCCGGATCAAGTTTGGCCACGTGGAGCTGCAGTTCTTCGCCCCGGCTGCCTTCGGCCAGCTGCTGGACGACAAGGTGAACCCGGGGAAGGCCAAGCCCTCCCGGCCCCGCTGATTGATCCGCCCGGCTTGACGCGGAGGCAGCACCCCCCGTAGAAGCCGCCCGCCCTTGGGTGCCCATTTTGGGCTTCAAGAGGGAAGCCGGTGTGAAGCCGGCGCGGTCCCGCCACTGTATCCGGGCGGCCCCAACGTTGGGGCCATGAGACCTCCAGTCGTCGCCACTCCGCGGCAGTAGCGGGGGAAGGTGGGAGGTTGCTTCGAAGTGGGCGCAGCGTGCGCCACCACACTTCGAGTCCGGGAGCCAGGAGACCTGCCCAGGGGTACGGCGTGTGCGCCGGATTGCCTTGCTCTCTTCGTGGAAGAGAGGGGAAGGCTGCGATGCGGCTTTGGCTGATCGCCGGGGCAGTTGGCCTGGCGTGCCCGTGGTCCGGGCTGGGTGCAGACAGGAGTGGGGACCCGGTGCAGCTGGCGCCGGTGGTGGTCCCGCTGCCTGCGGAGGAGGAGCCGGTCCCCCGTCGCGACCCCACCGGGGTGACGACGGTGATCGACGTCTCCGCCCGTGCCCAGGAGGCCAAGGACACCGCCGAGCTGATCGCGTCGGCCCCCGGGGTCCACCTCCAGCAAAGCGGCGGCGTCGGCCAGAAGGAGACCCTGATCCTCCGCGGCGCCTCCTCCAGCGGGGTGCTGGTGTTCCTGGATGGGATCCCGCTCAACGGCGCGGGGGGGATCGCCGATCTCTCCCTGCTCCCGGTGGCGATGCTGGAGCGGCTGGAGGTGAGCCGCGGCGGGGCCTCGGCCAGCCACGGTTCGGGGGGACTGGGCGGGGCGGTCAACGCGGTCACCCGGCGCATCCCGCACGGGGTCCGGCTGTTCGCGGATCTGCGCTACGGCAGCTTCCAAACCGCGGTGGCCAGCCTGGGCGCGGCGGCCCCGCTGCTGGGGGGCGAGGCCCTGCTGCTGGTGCACGGGACCCGCAGCGAGGGCGACTTCCGCTTCGCCTTCGATCCCGAACCGGCCAACCCGGACAACGCGCTGACCCTCCACACCCGCGCCAACAACCAGGCGGCGCTGGGCGGGGGGATGTTCAAGCTCAACCACCGGCTGGGCGACTGGAGCACCAGCGTGCTCCTGGACGGGCTGATCTATCAGCGCGGGCTGGCCGGCACCTCCCGCAACCCCAGCGCGGAGGCGCAGGAGTCGGGCACCCGGTGGATGGCCGCCGGCCGCGCCACCGGAGAGGTGGCCGGCGCGCTGCTCAACCTGCGCGCGCACGCCCGCACCGATGGGACCCAGCTGTCGGGCGGCTTCTACTTCGCGCCCCTGCACCAGCAGTTCACCACCGCCGGGCTGACCGCGGACCTGGGCTGGACCCTGGGCTCGCAGCAGCTGTGGGGCGCGGTGCTGGAGACCCACCTGGACTCGCTCTCGGTGGGCGCGCAGCCGGGACCGGCGCTGGGCCGGATCGCCGCCTCGGTGGGGGATGAGCTGCTGTTCCTGGACGGGCGGCTGACCCTGGCGCCGTCGCTGCGGTTGGATGCGGTCCACGCCCTGGCCGCCCCGGCGGGAGCGCCCCGGGTCACCCATTTCCTGTTCTCCCCCAAGCTGGGCGCGGCCTGGAGCTTCGGCGGTGGGCTGGAGCTGCGCACCAACCTGGGCCAGTCCCACCGAGCCCCTTCGATGCTGGAACTCTACGTGGCGCAGGGCACCTTGCTGCCCAACGCCAACCTGCGGCCGGAGCGCGCGCTCCACGGGGATCTCTCCCTGGGCTGGACCGGGGAGACGGCCCGCGCCTCGCTGACCGGCTTCTACGGCCTCTACCAGGACCTGATCGCCTACGAGTACTACCCGCCGTTCCTGGCCCGCCCGTTCAACTTCGACACCGCCCAGGTGGGTGGCGCCGAGCTGGAGGCCGCCGCCGACCTCCCGCTCGGCCTGCGCGCGGAGGGCGCCTACACCCTGACCTTCTCCCAGAACCTGCGCGACGATCCCCGCTTCTACCTCCGGGAGCTGCCCCACCGTCCCCGCCACCGCGGCCAGGCGCGGCTGTGGGCCGGACCGGACTGGCTGCGGGGGAGGGTGGAGGTGGACTACCGCGCCACCCAGTTCCTCAACCGCACCGGGACCCTGTCGCTGCCCGCGCGGGTCCTGCTCAACCTGGGCCTCAGCTCCAAACTGCTGGCCGCCCCGGCGGTGACCGCCTCGCTGGAGGCGCGGAACCTGCTGGACGTCCACACCGAAGACTTCGACGGCTACCCCCTTCCGGGGCGGTCCTTCCACCTCACCCTCTCCACGACCTTCGAACCCAAATGAGAACCCCCATGAAACTCCACCGTGTCTGCTTGGCCCTCTCCTCGTTGTTGCTGTTCACCGCCTGCCCCGATCAAGGGCTGATCTGCCCGGAGGGCCAGGTGGCCTGTGGTGAAGGATCGGCCGCCACCTGCCAGGAGTTCCGCAGCGACCCGGACAACTGCGGTGGCTGCGGGGTGGCCTGCGGTGATGGCCAGGCGTGCGTGGAGGGCAGCTGCCGCTGCCAGCCCGGCGCCACCTTCGCCGACGGAGCCTGCGTGTTCACCTCCTTCGACGCCGACAACTGCGGCACCCCGGGGACGGTGTGCGGCGCGGACCGCGTCTGCAGCGACGGGGCCTGCGTCAGCGCCTGTCCGGCCAGCGCCACCCGCTGCGGCCGCTCCTGCGTGGATCTGACCGACAACGACGTCCACTGCGGCGCGTGTGACAACGCCTGCGGTTCGGCCACCAGCTGCCACGCCGGTACTTGCGAGTACGACGTGGTGGCCGCGTGCTCCACCAATGGACAGCTGGTGGGAATGCAGGCCGGCTCGGATCTGCTGGGACCGACCCGCGCGGTGGGCACCAACCGGCCGATGGCCCTGGCCCCGCTGCGGGACGTGATCCTGGTGCCGGACGTGGACCAGGGGATGGTCCAGGCGCGGCAGAGTGACCTGGTCACGGTGGGGACCACGGTGGGGGTGGGCACCGACGCCCGCTTCGTGCTCACCGAGGACCCCTTCGTGTACGTGGTGAACTCGGTCAGCGGCACCCTGCAGATCTTCGAGGCCGGCGGCGCGTCTGGCGGGGGCCATGAGCTGGCCCTGCGCGCCGAGCTGCCGTTGAGCGAGACCGACCAGGGCAACACCTTCGCGCAGGGCGTGGCCAAGAGCGGCAGCACCCTCTACATCCCGTTGCAGGGCGGCTTTGGCGCCGCCGCGGCCGAGGGGCAGAAGGTGCTGCGGGTGAACGTCTCCAACCCGTCGCTGCCGGCCCGCGAGGGGGCGATCGACCTGACCACCGTGGCCCTGAACAGCTTCGATGGCGGAGTGACCCTGCCCCGGCCGGCGGACGCGGTGGTGCACCGCGGCGCGCTGTACGTGGCGCTGACCAACCTGGACGAGGCCTACGCCCCGGGCGGCCCGGGCATCCTGGCCAAGGTGGATCTGGCCACCGGCAACGTGACCGCGATCACCCTGGACAGCAACGTCTGCCTGGCGCCCACCGAGCTGGTCTCCAGCGGCGACCGGCTGCTGGTCTCCTGCCTGGGGAAGGTGGAGTACAGCTGGACCCATCCGTACCCGATCGTGAAGGCGGAGAAGTCCGGGCTGGTGGTGCTGGACGGCAACGACGCCCCGCTGGCCCACTGGACCCCGGGCGGCTGCCAGGACGGCAACGACGCGGGCTGTCTGCTGGCGGTGCCCAGCCGCTTCGCGGTGCTGGGCGACGACGTCTACCTGGGAGACCAGAACGGCGGCCGGATGTTCGTGCTGGAGCTGAAGGCGGACGGGGGAATCGTGGAACGCCGCGGCTTCCACGCCACCTCCGGTCCGCTGCAGGCCTGCCCGGTGGATCCGGAGCGGCAGGTCTCCAACCTGATCGACGTCCTGGCGGTCCCGTGAGCCCGCTGCTCCTCACCGCGCTGGCGCTGACCCTGGGCGCCGGCGAAGTTCCCGCGGACCGGCTGCAGTACCTGGGCCCCAGGCCGAAGGCCCAGGTGCGACGGGTGGTGACGCTGGTGCCGTCGATCACCCAGATGGTGGTCGCGGTGGGCGGTGGGGAGCGGCTGGTGGGGGTCTCGCGCTACGACACCCTGGAGCAGGTGAAGGACCTGCCCCGGGTGGGCGGGTTCGTGGATCCCAGCGTGGAGGCGGTGCTGGCGCTGCACCCGGACCTGGTCCTGGTGCAGCCGGGGCCGGGCAACCGGGGGCCGGTGGTGAAGCTGGCCGAGCTGGGCGTGCCGGTGCTGGTGCTGCCGCTGCAGACGATGGCGGACGTGCTGCGGGCGATCCGCGAGGTGGGCAAGGCCCTGGGCCGACCCGCCGAAGGAGAGCGGGTGGCCGGCGAGCTGGAGGCGGTGCGCCGGCAGGTGAGGGCGGAGGCCAAGCGGCTGCCCTCGAAGAAGGTGCTGGTGATCTACGGCTTCTCCCCCCTGGTGGTGGCGGGACCGGGCGCGTTCGTGGACGAGCTGCTGAAGGATGCGGGGGCCAAGAACGCCGCCGCCGGGGCCAAGGCCCCGTACCCGGTGTACTCGGCGGAGAGCGCGCTCAAGGCCCGGCCGGACGTGGTGATCGACGCGGTGATGGGCCACGAGTCCGGCGGCGAGAACCTGCGCGCGCTGCCCGGGCTCCGGGAGGCGAGGTGGGTCAGCGTGCCCTCCGAGGATCTCCTCCACCCGGGACCGAACATCGGCCGTGGGCTGCGGACGCTGTTCGAGCTGATCCACGGGGCGCCGGACGCGGGGGCGGCCCGGTAGCGGGCGGCGCCCGGGGCAGGTGCGTTGAACCGACGCACCCGTCGGCCGTCCGGCCAGCGCCAGGTTGGCTCGCGGCTGACCGCCCTCAGCCGGCGCTCAGCGGAACTCGATCAGTCCGGAGTAGGGCTGGTGCTGAACCAGGCGCTCGTCGTGCGGAAGGCAGGAGGCGCCCGGCGGGCAGGCGGGGTTGCCATCCACCGAGCGGTCCGAGGTCACCAGCAGCCGCGGGCCGATCCGCTTCACCAGGTCGAACGGCTCCAAGCCGCCCGAAGCGTCGAGCACCCTGGAGCCATGGAGGCCCGGAGAGGTCCACGTCTCGCCCCGCATGCTGTTCTTGGGGATCTCCCCCGTCGACCACTGGCAGATCTCGCCCTGGCCGGGCGCGAACAGCTTGAGGGTGCTCTCGTCGAACACGTAGAGCCCATTGGGAGCGCCGACCGCGGAGACGCCGGTGGGGAGCGGGTGGCGCGAGAAGGTCCGCGTCTCCGGATTGAGCTGGTACAGCTCCTTCGGCTGCTGCGGTCCATTCGGCTGGTGGAGCCAGGACCCCGGAGCGTCGGGGACGAGGTAGCTGTGGATCCGCTGGGGATCGAGGAACGCCAGCTCCTGCTCCGCGATTGCCTTCCACCGTCGCTGGTCGAGTTCGTAGACCGCCGCCGCCACCTTGTCCTGCGCCGGCGTCTGGCCCACCACCAGGATGCGCCGCCCACCCAGCCGCGTGACCAGCACCTGGCCGGTGACGGCAGGCAGGCCCTCGAACGACAGCGGCGTCTCCTCCCCGGTGATCAGCGAGACCGAGGCGCCCTTCCGGGTCACCGGGTCCAACGCCACCACCGTGCGTCCGAACGGGATCCAATGGGGACCCAGGCGGCGCAGCGGTTCGGGCGAGGGCTTGAACTTCACGCGCTGCGCGTCGAACCGATGGCTCGGGAAGACGAACTCGTAGTCGCTGATGACGTAGGGCCGCCCTTCAAGCCCCGGGGGAAGGGCGGCCTGTTGGAACGTCCGCCGCTGGGGATCCACCACCACCATCCCCAGCGGGTACAGACCCACCAGGCGGTCTGCCACCGCGAACCAGGTGATCGTGTAGTTGCTGTAGCCGACGACCATCGGTGGCGCACCCTGGGGATCAAGCGGGGTCCACTTCAGGGTGCGGGGATCCATCACCTGGAGTCGCGGCCGGTAGTCGGGGCGACTGCCCGAGCCCACCACCAACACCCTCTCCCCGACGGCGAAGACGTCCCGGTCGGGAAGCGAGGCCGGACGAACCACCAGTTGGCCGCAAGCGGCGGGTCCCGGGGTGATCACCCGCTTCGAGGACCCCTCAAGAACCCCGTGGGACCGGGTCGAGGCGCAGGCCAGCGCGAGGCAGGCGGCAATGAAGGCAGGGCAGCGGAGAGTCATGTCATCCGGGGGGACGTCTGGTTCCGGTCCGTGGTTCCCAAGTCTAGGGCCTCCGTGGCCCTTGCAGTGGTTTCCCGGTCCGGAGCAGCGACCCCCAGCGCCCGGGCCAGGTACGGCGCGGTCCGGCTGCCCTCCGCCTCTGACACCTGGGCCGGGGTCCCGGAGGCCACCACCCGTCCGCCTTCTTCCCCGGCGCCCGGTCCGATGTCGATCATCCAGTCGCAGGCGGCCACCACCCGCATGTCGTGCTCGACCACGATCACCGTGTTCCCCGCGTCCACCAGCCGGTTCAGCTGCACCAGCAGCCGGTCCACGTCCGCCGGGTGCAGCCCGGTGGTGGGTTCGTCCAGCACGTAGAGGGTCTCCCCCCGGCTCATCCGCTGCAGCTCGGTGGCCAGCTTGATCCGCTGCGCCTCGCCGCCGGAGAGCTCGGTGGCCGGCTGCCCCAGCCGCAGGTAGCCCAGGCCCACCTCCCGCAACACCTCCAGCGCGTGGCGCACCGGCGGCTCGTCGGTGAAGAAGGCCCACGCCTCATCCACCGTCATCCCCAGCACCTGGGCGATGTTCTTTCCCCGGAACTGAATCTCCAGCGTCTTGGGGTTGTAGCGGGTGCCGTGGCAGGTCGGGCAGGGGGCGAAGACGCTGGGCAGGAAGATCAGCTCCACGCTGACGAACCCCTCGCCCTCGCAGTGTTCGCAGCGGCCCTTGGCCACGTTGAAGGAGAACCGCCCGGCGTCGTACTTCCGCGCGCGGGCCAGGCGGGTGGCGGCGAACAGCTTGCGGACCGGGTCGAACAGCCCGGTGTAGGTGGCCAGGTTGGAGCGCGGGGTGCGGCCGATCGGCTTCTGGTCCACCCGCACCAGCCGGCGCACGTGCTCCATCCCGGAGCTGATCTCTCCGCCGGTGGTCAGCAGCGGAGCGCGCTCCAGCTCCTCTCCCTCCTCCGGCTCGTCCGGGACCTGGTGTCCCAGCGCGTCCGCCACCAGCTCCACCAGCACCTGACTGACCAGGCTGGACTTCCCCGAACCGGAGATCCCGGTCACCGCGGTCATCACTCCCAGCGGGAACTCCACATCCAGCCCATGGAGGTTGTTGCGCGAGACCCCCCGCAGCCGCAGCCAGCTCCCTGGCAGGCGCGGCTGGGCGCGCAGGCTGGCCTCCGCTCCGAACAGGTAGCGACGGGTGTGGGAGGCCTCCACCTGGGCCAGCCCCGCTGGCGGTCCGCTGTAGAGGATGGTCCCGCCCTGCTCGCCGGCGTCCGGTCCCACGTCCACGATCCAGTCCGCGTGCCGGATCAGCTCCACCTCGTGCTCCACCACGAACAGCGAGTTGCCGCTCCCCTTCAGCTGCTCCAGCGCGTGCAGCATCGCCTCGGTGTCCGCGGGGTGGAGGCCGGCGGAGGGCTCGTCCAGCACGTACACCACCCCGAACAGGTTGGAGCGGATCTGGGTGGCCAGCCGCAGGCGCTGCAGCTCGCCGGGAGAGAGGGTGGGGGTGCTGCGCTCCAAGGAGAGGTAGCCCAGGCCCAGCCCCTCCAGGATCGCCAGCCGCGCCACCAGATCCCCGGTCAGCCGCTGCGCCACCAACTCCTGCTCCGGATGGGCGTGCAGCCGCCGCGAGCCCGCCACCCCTTCGGCGAACGGCCGCAGCAACTCTCCCAGTTGCTTGAGCGTCAGCCGGGACAGCTCACCGATGTCCAGGCCGGCGAAGGTCACCGACAAGGACTCCCTGCGCAGCCGCTTCCCTGCGCACTCCGGACAGTCGCCGCTGACCAGGCTGCGGGCCACGCGCTTCTTGATCACCGCGCTCTCGGTGTTGGCGAAGGTGGTGAGCACGTAGCGCTTGGCGCTGGTGAAGGTGCCCATGTAGCTGGGGTCCTCCTTGCGGCGCAGCGCCGCCTTCACCTCCTGCGGGGTGAAGCCGTTGTAGACCGGGACCACCGGCTGCTCGTCGGTGAACAGCAGCCAGTCCCGGGTCTTCTTCGGCAGTCGTCGCCAGGGGGTGTCCAGGTCGATCCCCAGCGTCATCAGGATGTCGCGCAGGTTCTGCTGGTGCCAGCCGGCGGGCCAGGCGGCGATCGCCTTCTGACGGATGGTCAGCGAGTCGTCCGGGACCATCGACTGCTCGGTGACGTCGTAGATCCGGCCCAGCCCGTGGCAACGCGGACAGGCCCCGGCGGGGGTGTTGGGCGAGAACGCCTCCGCCTCCAGGTGCGCCTGCCCCGCCGGATAGCGCCCGGCGCGCGAGTAGAGCAGCCGCAGTGAGTTGGAGAGGGTGGTGACGCTGCCCACCGAGGAACGGGAGGTCGGCGAACCGCGGTGCTGCTGCAGCGCCACCGCCGGAGGCAGCCCGTCAATCGAGTCCACCTCCGGCACGTCCAGTTGATCGATCAACCGGCGCGCATAGGGCGCCACCGACTCGAAGTACCGGCGCTGGGCCTCGGCGTAGAGGGTGCCAAACGCCAGCGAGGACTTGCCCGAGCCGGAGACCCCGGTGAACGCCACCAGGGCATCGCGCGGAAGGTCCACTGCCACGTCCTTCAGGTTGTGTACCCGGGCCCCGCGCACCCGCACCATCCGCGAGTCTTCCGGCACCTCGGTGCGCCGACGTCTCGCCATCTTGCCCCCTCGGTTGCGGATGGTGGCTACGGGTTCTGCCCCGGCTGCGGACCCCCCGGTCCCTCAATCCCCCCCGCCTGCGGTTCCACGCACGCCGCCGAGGTCCCGTCCTCGCAGGCCTCACTGCCGGAGCCGCCGGTGCCGGTGTCGCTGTTCAGCACGTGGCCGCTGGAGTCGAAGTCCAGCTTCTTCCCGGTGACCGTGGGTTGCTCGCCCTCGTGCACCGTGGTGGTCATCTGGTGGGACTGGGCCTCGCTGGCGGGACCTTCGCCGCTGCAGCCCAGGGTCAGGGCGGAGGCCAGCCCCGCCGCCAGGAGTACTCGCTTCGTGTTTTGCATGGACTGAACGTAGGAATCGGTCGGAGGCAGGAGGAGTCCATGCCCGTCCGCCAGCCAGGCGTCCGGACCAGCGGACCCCGACCCGCCTTTTCAGTGGGCAACCCGCGCGCTTCCAAGGTAGCGAGTCACCTCCATGGAGGCAGTCTCCCCCTCAGCGCGCTTCACCCCCGCCCGGGCGATGGCGGTGCTCTCGGCGCTGAGCGTGGTGACGGTGATCGCCTTCGCCCTGGCGGCGCGCTTTGGCGAGCAGCCGATCTCACTGAGGGCCGCGCTGTTCGAACTCGACTCCACCGACGCGGTGATCTTCTGGTCGCTCCGGCTGCCCCGGGCGGTGCTGGGCGCGATCGTGGGCGCCGCGCTGGCGGCTTCCGGCTGCACCCTCCAGGCCCTGCTGCGCAATCCGCTGGCGGATCCCTTCGTGCTGGGCGTCTCCGGGGGCGCGGCGGTGGGCGCCACCCTCTCGATTGCGCTGGGACTGGGCACCCTGGCCGAGCTGAGCGGACTCCCCGGACTGGCGCGGGTCTCCGCTCCCTCGCTGTTCGCCTTCCTCGGCTCGCTGGGCGCGATCGCCCTGGTCTCGGCGGCCAGCCGGGTGCACGGGCGCAGCTCCCCGTATGCGGCGCTGCTGGCGGGGGTGGTGTTCAACGCCTTTGCCGCCGCGGCGATCACCTCCATCAAGACCCTCTCCTCGCCGGAGCGGATCGGCGAGATCCTCTACTGGCTGGCCGGCGCGCTGGGCTACGAGAAGCCGGCGACCTTGATCGGCGCCGCCCTGCTGCAGGCGGTGGCGATCGGGGTGATGGTGCTCAACGCCTCCCGGCTGAATCTGCTGACCCTGGGAGATGAGGACGCCGCGTCCCTGGGGGTCCGGGTGGAGCGGACCCGGCGGTGGATGCTGCTGGCCGCCTCGCTCAGCGTGGCCGGCGCGGTGGCCATCTCCGGGCTGATCGGTTTCGTGGGGCTGATCGTCCCCCACCTGCTGCGGATGTGGCTGGGCCCCGACCAGCGACTGTTGTTGCCGGCCAGCGCCATCGCCGGGGCGGGGTTCCTGATGCTGGCCGACCTGGGCGCGCGGCTGCTGTTCTCCGCGCTGTCGGCCGAACCGCCGGTAGGGGTGATCACCGCGCTGCTGGGCGGTCCCTTCTTCCTGCTCTTGCTGCGCAAGAACGAGCGCGAGCTGGCTGGCTAGCTCGCTGGGCAGGCAGGGAGAGCGCAGACCCCTTCCGGGGCCGGCCGGGGTTCCGCACCTTTTCAGCCGGAGCCCTTCGCCCATGACCCTGCCCAGACTCGCCGCCGCCCTGCTGTCCTCGCTGGCCCTCGCCGCGCCGGTGAAGACCGATCCTCCCAACGTCCCCGAGAACAAGCCGGCCTTCCCCCAGCAGACCCGGGCGGAGGAGGTGCGGACCCGCACCCCGCTCAACGTCACCGAGCTGGCCTCCGGGTTCAACCAGCCGTGGGCGATCGCGTTTCTGCCCGATCGACGGATGCTGGTGACGGAGAAGCCGACCGGGAAGCTGTACCTGGTCACCCAGGACGGGAAGAAGTCGCCGCCGGTGGAGGGGCTGCCCAAGGTGGACGGGCGGGGGCAGGGCGGACTGATGGACGTGGAGGTGGGGCCGGACCACGCGAAGAGCGGGCGGATCTACTGGTCCTATTACGAGCCCCGCGAGGGAGGAAACGGCCTGGCGGTGGCGCGGGCCAAGCTGGTGGACGGACCCCGGCCCCGGATCGAGGGGCTGGAGGTGATCTTCCGGATGCAGCCCACCCTGGACTCCACCAAGCACGCCGGAGGCCGGCTGGTGTTCGCGCCGGACGGGAAGCTGTTCGTCACCCTGGGGGATCGCTCGGACCTCCCCGGCCGGGTCCAGTCGCGGGACCTGCGCAGCCACTTCGGGAAGCTGGTCCGGATCAACCCCGACGGTTCGGTGCCCCGCGACAACCCACTGGTGGGCAAGGAGGGCACCCGCCCGGAGATCTGGACCCTGGGCCACCGCAACATCCTCTCCGCGGCGCTGGATGCGCAGGGCCGACTGTGGGTGGTGGAGATGGGCCCCCAGGGCGGCGATGAGCTGAACCTGATCTCGGTGGGCAAGGACTACGGCTGGCCGGACATCGGCTACGGCGAGGAGTACTCCGGCAAGCGACTCCACTCCGCCACCCAGGCCCCGGGGATGGAGCAACCGGTCTACTACTGGGATCCGGTGATCTCCCCCAGCGGGCTGACCGTCTACTCCGGCGCGCTGTTTCCGGAATGGAAGGGCAACTTCCTGATCGGCGGCCTCTCCAGCCAGGCCCTGGTGCGGCTGGTCCTGAAGGAGGATCGGGTGGTCGGGGAAGAGCGCCTGTTGACGCACCTGAACGCGCGGATCCGCGAGGTGGTCCAGGGACCGGAGGGCGCCCTCTACCTGCTCACCGATGATTCCAACGGAAAGCTGCTCCGCCTCACTCCGGGTGAAGCCGGGAAAAAATGAGCCGCAACCCGGCGGGGATCGGCGGCGAGAATTCGAAGAGGGAGAATCCCGCCGGCAGGCTCGTATAGACTTGCCGGACCGCTCGCATGTGGCAGCTCATCATCAATGGCCCTGGGTACTTCGACACCACGTACGAACTTCCGGAAGGCGTCACCACGCTGGGCCGGGCGGACGAGAACGACATCGTGCTGTCCGGCGACCTCGTCTCCCGCAAGCACGCGCGGATCACCGCGCAGGGGGATCAGCTCTCCGTAGAAGACCTGGGCAGTCGCAACGGCAGCCGGCTCAACGGGGAGTCGCTCACCGGCACCGCCCGGCTCAAGACCGGAGATCTGCTCAACGTCGGCGAGAACAGCGTCAGCATCCGCCAGGCCAGCACGGTGGAGTCCGCCGCCACCGAGATGGTCAACCTCTCCGCCGGGGGCGTGCGTCGCTTCGGACAGGGCGCCGACCTGGCCCAGGCGGTGGTGGTGGCGCGGAACGTCAAGGACAGCGTGGTGCTGCGCGCCCTGGACAACGTCTCCTCGTTCTCCAACCCGTTCGGTGAGGGCAGCCCGGCGCCGGTGACGGAGAACGCCACCACCTCCGAGCCGCTGGCCTACGAGTCCTTGCTGGTGCTGTACAAGGCGGCCGAGGCGCTGGCCACCTCCGGCACCCTGCAGCACTTCTTCGATCAGACGGTGGATCGGGTGATGGAGCGGGTGAAGGCCACCACCGCGGTGGTGCTGCTGCGCCACCACTCCGGGGCGATGGTGCCCGCCTGCGTTCGTCACCGGGGCAAGCTGGCGCAGGGCGAGGTGCCGGTCTCCGACGCGGTGGTCGCCGAGGCCCTCTCCAAGGGGGTGGCGATCGCGGTCAGCGACGTGCGCGACGACGCCCGCTTCGCCCAGCGCGAGAGCGTGCTCCTGTACGGGGTGGACCAGGTGTTGTGCATCCCGCTGGGCCAGCGCGAGCCCTTCGCCGGGGTGCTGTACCTCAACAAGCAGGCCAAGGACGACGGACCGCTGGAGGAGCTGCTGGACCTCTGCGGCGCGGTGGGGCACCTGCTGGCCACCGGGGTGGCCCGCTTCAAGACCGAGGATCGCGGCCGGGTGGAGGACCGGATCCGCAAGCTGCTGGAGCACTACCACCCGCCGGAGGTGGTGGAGCGCCGCTGGCAGGAGCTGACCAACGACCCCACCTCGCTCAACCGGATCGACACCCGCCAGGCCACGGTGCTGGTGGCCAGTCTGTCCGGGCTCAGCGCGATGGCCCAGAAGGCGGATCCGGCGGCGCTGCAGGAGATCCTGGCCGACTTCTACCAGCGGATGACCGGGGTGGTGTTCAGCTTCGAGGGGACGGTGGACAAGTTCCTGGGGGACACGGTGGTGGCGGTGTTCGGCGCGCCGTTCCAGCGGGGAGACGACGCGCTGAGGGCGGTGCGGACCGCGTTGACCATGCGCTCGGACTGGAACAAGTCCAACCGGCGCCGCGACGCCGCCCACCGACCGGAGCTGCAGATCGGCATCCACACCGGCCAGGTGTTCGCGGGGATGGTCGGCTCCGAGCCGCGGATCGAGTTCACGGTGGTGGGGGACACGGTCACCACCTCCAACCTGCTGGCCGCCAGCGGACGGCCCGGACAGGTGCTGATCTCCGGGAAGACCCTGGCGGCGATCGGCGCCCGCTTCGACGTCACCCCCCTGGGAGAGCGCGCGCTGCGGGCCAAGGAGCGGACCGCGGTCTTCGAGGTGCTGGAGGAGGATGTCCCGCTGCACACCAACCCGGGGCTCCGCTGAGTCTGGAATCGACCTGGGGTGGCTTGGAGAAGGACCCTCTTTGAGGGTTCAATGACGGGCGAGTTTTCCGCCAAGCCATGAATTTCCCCAACCCCACCACCCGGCTCCGGCCGTTCCGTCCGGTGCCCTTCGGGCGCTACACGCTGATGGCCGAGTTGGCCAAGGGCGGGATGGGGGAGATCTTCCTGGCGCGGATGGAGGGTCCGAACGGCTTCGAGAAGCTGTGCGTGATCAAGAAGATCCTCCCCCACCTGGCGGCGGAGCCGGACTTCGTGGACCGCTTCGTCCACGAGGCCAAGACGCTGGTGAAGCTGTCGCACGGGTCGATCGCCCAGGTGCTGGACATGGGGCTGATCGACGGCGAGCCCTACCTGGCGCTGGAGTACGTGGACGGCAAGGACCTGCGCAAGGTCGCGGGGCGGATGCGGGACCGCCAGATGCCGGCGCCGCTGACCGTGGTGTTGTTCGTGATCAGCCGGGTGCTGGACGCGCTGGCCTACGCGCACCGCAAGCGGGACGACGAGGAGAAGGAGATCGGCCTGGTGCACCGGGACATCTCTCCGCAGAACATCCTCGTCTCCTATGAGGGGGAGGTGAAGGTCATCGACTTCGGGCTGGCCAAGAGCACCCTCTCCTCGGCCAAGACCAACCCCAGCATCATCCTGGGGAAGTTCCTCTACATGTCTCCCGAGCAGGCCAAGCACACCGGGGTGGATCGCCGCAGCGATCTGTACGCGGTGGGGCTGTGTCTGTACGAGCTGATCCACGGGAAGAACCCGTTCGATGAGGCGCCCGCCGGCGAGCTGATGTCCAGCGTGGCCAACCCGCGGATCGTCCCCCTGGGCCAGGTGGAGCCGCTGCTGCCGCCGATCGTCTCCGCGGTGGTGATGAAGGCCCTGGCGGTGGATCCGGCGCAGCGCTTCCAGACCGCCGAGGAGTTCCGCGGCAAGCTGATGGGCTGCCTGCTGGACATCGACCCCTCCGCCGGACCGGAGAGCGTCACCCGGTTCATGCGCGAGGCCTTCGCCACCGAGTACCAGGCCGAGCGGCGGATGCTCTCCTCGCTGCGGGAGGCGCTGCGTCCGCCGCCGCTGACGCCGCTGGTGGAACGCGCGGAGACCGGGGTGCTGAGCCTGCCCCGCCCCTCGGAGCGGCCCACCCTCGTCACCCCGCTGGTGACCCGGGCACGGTCCCGCAGCTCGGAAGGAATCACCCAGGCGGAGCTGCCGGTCTTTGTCCCGGAGTCCTCCGCCCCCACCGCTCCCCGGGCGATCTCCGCGGTGGACTCCGCGCTGGGCCGGGCGCCGGTGTTGCCCTCCGCGTCCCGGTCCGCCGTGCCTCGCGGTCCCGCCTTGCCGGACACGCAGCCGCGGGTGGCGGCGCCCCAGCCGGATACCCAGCCGCGGGTGGTGTCGCCGCTGGCAGACCTCTCTTCCCGGGAGGCGACCTCGCAGCCGGATACCCAGCCGCGGGTGGTGTCGCCGCTATCGGACCCGCGGGTGATGTCGCCGCAGCCGGATACCCAGCCGCGGGTGGTGTCGCCGCTGCCGGACCCGCGGGTGATGTCGCCGCAGCCGGATACTCAGCCGCGGGTGGTCTCGCCGCTGTCGGAGCCCTCGGCGCGGGTGATGTCCCCGCTTCCGGACACGCACCCGAGGCTCGTGCCTCCGCCGCGCGCGCCGGTGACCCTCCCGTTCGACGACGATCTGGAGCTCAACGAAGGCGGGACCTTCCCTCGTCCGCCTGCGCCGCCGCGGTTCGATCCCACCCTCCCGGTGGTGGAGCTGCTCTCGGACCGGGATGCCACCCAGCCCCGCGCCGAGATGCCCGAGCCGCGGGTGGTGATCGGCACCCTGCTGGGGGACGACGACGACGGCCTCTCGCCCACCCTCCGCCGCTCCGCGACGCGCCGGCCGGTGTTGCCTCCTCCGGGCAGCCGCCTGGAGCCGGGGGCAGTGAGCCCCACCGTGGAGCTGGCCACCCCCCACAGCCTGTCGACCAACGCGGCCACGCAGGAGATTGCCTCTCCCCACGCCGCCACCCAGCAACTGCCGATCCTGCCCTTCCAGGGAGATCTGTCGCGACGCTCGGTGTGGCCGTTGGTGATCCCGATCGTGCTGATCACCTTCGCGGCGGTGGCCTACCTGCTCTTCGACATGCAGCGGTCCGGCGCCTTCCTGGCCGGAGGGACCTCCACCGCCACCCGACCCTCGGATCCCACGCCGCTCCCGCAGCCGGCGCCGGTCGCAGCTCCGGCTCCCGTGGCCGCCGCCTCCGCACAGGTGGACGCGGGTGTTCCGGTGGCTGGTTCCGATTCGGAGGTGGAGCTGGAGCCGCTGACCGGCGGCTCCGCCAAGCCGGTGGTGGTCCCGGTCCGCAAGCGCGCTCCCAGGAACACCCCGCTGCAGAAGGAGTGGACCCGCGCCCGCGCCAGCTTCCAGACCCTGGAACGTTCGCGCCCCTGCGAGCTGCCCTCGATGGCCCTGCTCTGCTCGCGGTACGAGGACCTCAAGGGCGAGGTGGCGGAGGCGCCGGAGGCACCGGAGGAGGCCGCCCGGCTGCTGTCCCGGGTGAGGGCCTTCAAGGCCGCGGTCGACCAGAAGGCCTCGAGGCGCTAGGAACGGCCCGTGGAGCCGGTGCTGCAACTGGAGGAGATCCGCGCGGGCTACCGCGATCGCGAGGTGCTCGCGGGGATCTCTCTGTCGGTGGAGCGCGGAGAGCTGTGCGCGGTCCTCGGTCCCAACGGCGCCGGCAAGAGCACCCTGGTCCGCGCGTGTCTGGGGATGATGCCGCTGCGCGGAGGCACCCTGAGGCTGGAGGGCAAGCCGCTGTCCGACTGGCCTCCCGAGCAGCTGGCCCGCTTCGCCGCCTGGGTTCCCCAGAACACCGAGTCCATCGGAGGCTTCACCGGGCTGGAGCTGGTGCTGATGGGGCGAGCACCGTACCTGGGCCGCTGGGGCCTGCCCTCGCGCGCGGACGTGACCCGGGCCGAGGCGGCGCTGGAGGAGCTGGGGATCCTCCCGCTGGCACACCGGCCAGTGGACCGGCTCTCCGGTGGCGAGCGGCGGCTGTTGTTCTTCGCCCGGGCCCTGGTGCAGGAGCCACGGCTGCTGTTCCTGGATGAGCCCACCGCGTTCCTGGATCTCCACCACCAGGTCCAGTCGCTGGAGTGTCTGCGCCGCCGCGTCCAGGGAGGAATGGCAGTGGTGGCGATCCTCCACGACGTGAACCTGGCGGCGGCGTTCGCCGACCGGGTGCTGCTGCTCCGGGAGGGCGCCGTCCTCGCCGCGGGGAACACCCGGCAGGTGCTGCGCGCCGAGACCCTGCAGCAGCTCTACCAGGTGTCGATCGCCGAGGCGGTGGTGGGCGGTCAGCCCTTGTTCGCTCCCCGCCGGGCGGAATGAGCCTCCGCCGCGAGACGGGGATCGCGGTGGCGGCCTCCGCGCTGGTCCACCTGATCGCGGTCGGGTTGGTCCTGTGGGGAGGAGCGGAGTGCGCGCCGGCGCCGTCTCCAGAGCAGCCGCGGGACGTGGGCGAGGTCCGGTCGCTGAGCGCGGCACCGACCCGGGTGAGGTTGGTCTCCGAAGGGGGAGCGGCAGGGACGAGCGTCGGGAGGGCGGAACCCTCGACTGCTGGGGCGGCGGGGACTGGGGCCGCGCGGCCGGAACCCTCGACCGGTGGGGAGACGGGGACTGGTGCCACGCGATCGGAACCTTCGACCGGTGCGCCGGCGGGGACTGACGCCACGCGGCGGAGAGCCTCGACCGGAGCTGCGGAGCAGCCGGGGCTCGTCGGGCAAGAGCCGCAAGCGGTGCCCGCCACCGGGAAAGCGCAGACCTCCTCTTCCCCGGTTCCCTCCGTCGAGGAGGACGCGGCGGCTTCGCTGGCCACTCCTGCCTCGAAAGACCCAGCAGGCCCGGATGATGAAAGGGGAGAGCAGGTTCCCCTGGCGTCTGCTGGCGAGGACGACTCGCCCGCTGGCGTGGGCCCGGGGAGTCCGACCCAGCCTTCTGAGCACTCTCCCGGCTCTGGGGCCGCGGAGACAACTTCCGGCTCGGGCGCATCGGGCGCATCGGGCGCATCGGGCGCATCGGGGGCCGGGACAGGATCTTCGAGCGGCAGCCGGTCCACCTCGGCTCCGGGCACGGCGGAGGACTTCGCTCTGCTTCAGCGCCGCTTGGCGACCGCCGCCACCGGTTGCTATCCGGAACAAGCGCGCCGGATGCGTCTGCAAGGAGAGCTGCGGCTGGAGTTCTGCGTGGACGACCGAGGGGAGGCCATCGGCGTCAGGGTGGCCGGCGGAAGCGGAGTGCCGCTGCTGGATCGGGCCGCCACCGAGTGCCTGATCCCGCGGGCCTTCCCTGTGCCCGAAGTGAGGGCTGGGTGTTTCCAGGTCCCGGTCCGCTTTGGCCGGAACCCGCAGGCGACGCCTGAAACAACACCGTAACCGATCAGGGGGATCACAGAAGGGGATGCGCCCGCTGATGCGCGAGGTCGAGCAACTGCTCTCGGAGGCGGGCACGTGTCCTGACCCCAAAAAGGTCGCCGGCACCTGCCGCGAGATTCTCAAGCTCAGGGACTCGCTGTGGACCTTCGCGTACGTCGACGGGGTCGAGCCCTCCTATTCTGCGACCACTCGGCACTTGTCGGTGGCCGAGGCCCAAGCGCCCGAACTCTCGGGCCCTTTATGAGAACGACCGACAACCCAGGACTTGTCGGTGGCCAAGGCCCAAGCGCCCGAACGCTCGGGCCTTTTCTGAAAACGACCGACAACCCAGGACTTGTCGCATAATAGCAGAGGGCCACGGAGGTCCTCGTGTCGCCCCCTTCCACCCGAGCGCTTCGGCTCGAGGGCTATCGCGCGCCTTCCTGCGCAGGGTCCGTCGTCGCTACAGCAGCAGCAGCGCCTGGCCGATCAACGGACCGCTGGTGCCCGAGGCACCACAGCCGCGGGTCTCCAACTCGGTGGTCACACAGCGGGTGACCGTCGGGTTGAGGATCTGCCTGGCGCGAAGGAACTCGAGGATGTGGCCCAGCCCCCGATACAACACCTCGCTAGTGCTCGCCCAGGAGCAGGATGAAACATGTTATGGGGCCGGAGCGCGCCGGAGGCGGTCGCCGCGCAGCCGCTTCTGGCCTGCCGGCGGGTCCGGTGAACGACGACGACACCCAGGACATCCTCCTCTGAGTCCGCCGAGGAGCACCTCGCCGCCAAGCGGGTGATCGCGGACCTGCTCGACCTCGCGCCCACCGACGAGACCTTCGACGCCAAGGTGAAGGTCCTGCAGGAGCTGATCGATCACCACCTGGGCGAAAAGGAGGATGAGCCTTTTCCGAAGGTGAAGAAGCTCTTCGAGAAGCAGGAGCTCGAGGACCTCGGCATCCAGATGGAGGCCCCATTCAACGAGCTGATCCAGACTGAGCTGCGGACGGACATCTTGGCGGAGACGGATCACCCGGCCTCGGCCCACTGAAATTGGCCTCGCCATGGCGATGAAAGGGCCAGGTCTTCACGGCTGGGTCTTTTCTGTTCGGGCCGGTTAGGCATTGTGGTTTGTTTCTCCTGGGTTTGAGGAGGAACAGAGCAATGCGGGATGGTCGAAGCGAAGTGGAGTTGGTGGGGTTTGTTGCCGTCTTGTTCGCGTCGGGATGTATCGGTCCCCAGCGCAACGTGAAATTGGATACGCACGAGCAGTCGAAGGACGGGACCTCCGTCGTCTCCTTCTCCACGCCGGCGGACCTGCGGCTCGCCTTCCTTCGCGAAGGTAAGGCGGCGGTTCAGTACTGCGCCGAGCCGATGCCGGACGTCGCGCTGGGTTCGGACGCCAGTGGAAGCGGGTCGGCATCCGCCGCCTACCAGGCGTCCCAGGCGCTCTCCGCCTCGACCACCGCAGCGCTCTCGGCTGAGAACGAGACACTGCGCAAGGAACTGCAAGACGCGATCGCGTCGTATGAGAACGCGACCCAGAGCCGCTACTCGCGCTCCAACTCCGCGAGCACCTCCGCATCCACCTCCGCCAGCGGCAGCGCGAACCTCCAGGCCGCGGCGCGCCTCGCGGTGACGGTGGCAGAACTCGGAGGGCGGTCGCAGCAGGTCCTGCTCGCGCGCGAGTTTCTCTATCGCCTCTGCGAGGCGGCGGCGAACGGTCACATCGAGAAGGGCCACGACTACGTGACGCTGCAGGTGAATGCGCTCCGGCTCATCCAGAGCATCTCCAGGCCCGTCACCAAGAGCGCGACGGCGGAGAACGCCGAGCTCCTTCAGCGGATCGCCGAATACACCAAGTCGCAGACGGAGCTTTGCGCGGCGCGGGCCAAGGCCTGTACCGAAGCAGCGGGGAAGGACGAAGCGGCGAAGACGGCCTGCGCCAAGGCCAACAAGGAGTGCCTGGAAGCGATCAAACCTCCGGCGCCCCCGAAGGCCGAGCGCTCCAGCGACGAGTCGCCCAAGGCTCTGGGTGTCGATGGCCTGAGGGATCCCTCCGAACTGGTGATCCCTCCGGCGAAGGAGTCCAGGTCGGTTCAACCGAACGCCCCGAAGGCCGTTGCTCCCTCAATTGCACCGGCGGCCCCAGCCACGCCCGAGCCGTCGAAGTCCGCGGCCTCCAGCGAGTCCGAAGTCGCCCCAGCGTCGTCCAAGAAGAACTGATCGCTCTATGTTCCTCCGATACGGAAGTGCTCTGGTCGTCCTCGCGGTTGCCCACTGTCCTCCGACTCCGGACGATTCACCGCGAACCGTGACCGCTTCCGAGGTCGTCGATTGTTTTGTCCCTGCCTCCGCGTCCGATGGCGGGGCGACTGCGCGTGCGCCGGTCGAGGAGGAAGCTCGGAAGGCGTGCCAGCAAAAGTTCCAGAACGTCAGCCTCTCCGCACGTTGTGTGCAGAGCGGGAGCTCGCGTCGCGTCGCGGCGTATGGTCCTGGTGGCCAGCAGGTGTGGGTCCGCTGTGAACGCCTCAGCGGGGGCTGCGAATCTGGAAGGACCTACCAGATTGAAGGAAACGTCTTTGGAGCGGGCGCCCGCGACCGCGATCGACAAGCCTGCGCGGACGTTTTTCGCGCGCTGGAAGATCCGTTGTCACCCCGGACTCACGATCAGGGGAAGATCGCAACCTGCCACGAAGTGCGGGACTGGCCCCTGAGCATCTCGTTCGCGGAGAACTGCCAGATAGCCCGCTAAGGGCTAAAAGCCCCGGCGGCCGCTTCGTTCTCGTCTGGGAACTCCGCATCGCGCACGCGGTGTCGGATCGGGGAGTCCTCGAGGCGCACTCGCCGTGGGCGCCGACGGGATAGCTCGGACTCACCGCCAGGGGTGCCGGAAAGGCCACATAAGCGACCGGCCCTTCAGCCCAGGGTGTCCTCGCCCAGGTAGCGGAGCAGCCGGTGCTGGTGCTGGCTGAGGCCACGGGTGACGACCCCGGTCCGGTTCATGGTGGCCAGCGCGTGCACCAGGGCGGCCAGGGCGAAGTCATGGCACTCGCGGGTGCGGGTGAAGTCGACCAGGACGCGCTCGCTCTGGGGCAGCAGCGCGATCGCCTCCCGGAGCTTCAGCGCCGCCCCCACGTCGAAGATCCCGTCCACCCGGAGGGTGGCGTTGACTGGAACCGGGTGCTCCCACGCTGCTTCCACGTCACCTGCGGTATGCGTCATGACCGTCCTCGAGGATTGGGCGCGCATGGCACCACCTGGGCTCCGGACGATCAAACGGTCGCGGTCCTGTTCACCGAAGTGTGGAGCGGAGGTGACAGCTTCGATGTCCGACAGACGACGGGTCGGATCCCACGATCCGTCAGTCTGTGCGCAACAGGACGCTGGCCTCGGCTCAGCGCATGCCCGCGTCCATCGAGCCGACCACTCCCGCGTCCATCGAGCCGACCATGCCCGCGTCCATCGAGCCGACCATGCCGGCGTCCATCGAACCGACCACTCCGGCATCGATCGAACCGACCACTCCGGCGTCCACCGAACCGACCACTCCGGCGTCGGCGGCCGCGCCCCTCATCCCCTCGCCTGCGCTCATCGACGGCCCGGTCCGCTCCAAAGCAGCGTCCTCTTCTTCCGCCTGCCGTTGGCAGTTCGAGAGCACAAAGCCCGTCGTCGCAAGCAACCCGAAGAGGCACAGCCTCTGAAGGAAAGTCTTCATCGGTATTCCCCCCTCAACTCCGTACGGGCAGGAAGGTAGATCCGGTCGGCCGGGGTGAAGTGAGCGGTCGCTCCCCGGTCAGCAGACCAGGCGAGCAACCGTTGACAGCGGGGGACCGTGCTCAGGGTGCCGCGGGCAGACAACCCTCGATCAGCGCGGCGAACCTTCGCAGCGCCGGCCCGGCGATGGTGTGACCTCCCCGGAAGGGCAGGAACTCCACCTCCAGCCCTGCTTGCACCAGCAGCTCCCGCAGCGCCACCGCGTTGGAGAAGGGCAGGATCGGGTCCTGCTCGCCGTGGGTCTGGAACACCCGCAGGCCGCGTCGGTGCGCGGCGCGCTTCTCCCACTCCGGTCGGAGAATCAACGTGCCCGAGAACAGCCCCAGCGCCGCGGGCGCCTCCTCCAACCGCAGGGCCACGTCGGTGGCCAGCATCGCGCCCTGCGAGAACCCTCCCAGCACCACCCGGGACAGCGGCACCCCCGCCTGTCGGCTGGCCTCCTCCACCAGCGCCATCAGCAGCCGGCGGGACCGGGGCGCGTCGGGGGGCGACTCCTGCTGCAGCCGGGCGATCCCGTCCGCCGGGCTCTGCTGCATCAGCATCAGCCGCTGCATGTCGATGTGCCACCAGGCGCGGCCCTCGGGCATCCCCTGTTCGGACAAGTCCAGCTGCGCCTGCGGAAACAGGAAGCGGACCCGGCCCAGGATCGCTGGCGCCACCGACAGCAGCTCCTCGCCCAGCGGGACCAGATCGTCTCCCGGCGCGCCATACCCATGACAGAGCACCACCAGCAGCTCCGGGCGGCCCTCCCCCGTCGCGTCCAGCACCTCGCAGCGCAGCCCACCCAGCTCGGTCACAACGTGTCTCATCGCCGGGCCACGCTGCGCGAATCGGCGTCGAAGGGCCACCTTTTCTGCCCGACCCGGTGAGTGGACACCCGCTCCCCTGGTCGTCCGGTGCTTTGAAAGTTTGTGTCCAACCGACCAGGTCCGCCATAGAGGTGGAGCAGATGTCCGAGGGTTTCCAGTGGTCGGTCTGGCGCGCGCGACTCGTCCTCCGTTTTCTGGAGGCGACCAACCAGTTGCGTCTTCCCGGCCCCAGCGTGCTCCCGGTGGCGGGCGCGGTGGTCGGGCTGTACGCCGGACTGGCCGCGGGGATCTTCGCCAACCTGATCTCCCTGGTCAGCGGCCTGGTGTTCGGCCTCCCCAAGCTGCTGCGCGTGGTGGACGGCCCGGACCAGGTCCTCTCCCGACTGACGGAGACCCTGGGCCAGACGCGCTGGCACCCGGAGTACGCGATCGTCGGGCTGCCGCTGGTGGCCGGGGCGTTGACCCTCGCCCGGTTGATCAGGCCGGGTGGCCCGCGCGACGAGGTGAAGAAGCGGCTGCGGATCCTGGCCTTGCTGGTGGCCGGCGCGTTGGCCCTCTACTACCCGCTGGTCTTCCTGGCCTCGTTGAACTCCGCCTTCGGGGTCACCCACGAGGTCTCGGTGCAGGTCAGCCGCCTCCCGTTCTGGGTGGTGTTGCTGGCCCCGATGCTGGGCGGCCTGGTGGTGGGGCGGATGCTGCGCAACCACCCGGAGACCCACGGGCATGGGGTCCCGGAGGTGGTGCAGGCGGTGAAGCGGCAACAGGCGGTGGCCGCCGAGGGAGGGCTGATGAAGCTGATCGCCTCCTCGATCACCATCGGCTCCGGAGGCTCGGCCGGACGGGAAGGGCCGATCGTCTACGGAGGCGCGGCCTTCGCCGGCAAGGTGGCCCAGACCCTGGGTTTCTCGCGCAAGGAACTGAGCATCCTGATGGCCTGCGGCGCGGGCGCGGGCATCGCCGCCTCCTTCAACGCGCCGATCGCCGGGGCGATCTTCGCGATGGAGATCATCCTCCGCGAGTTCCAGCTCAAGGTGTTTTCGCCGATCATCCTGGCCTCGGTCACCGCCACCATGGTGGGTCGGGGAGTGATGGGCAGCGCGCCAATGCTGGAGCGCCTGGGCTACGACATGGTCAGCGGCTGGGAGATCCTGGCCTACGTGCTGCTGGGGCTGATCTGCGGCCTGCTGGCGTACGGCTTCCTCCGGTTGCTGCACCGGTCCGAGCGCTTCTTCAACGGCAAGTCCACCGGCTGGCTCTCCGGGTGGATCGGGCGGAAGCCGCTGGCGGTGAGGGCTGGGGTGGGCGGGCTGCTGGTGGGGGCGCTGGCCCTGGCCAATCCCGCCGCCTGGGGCACCGGCCACGACTTCGTGAACCTGGCCCACCAGCGGCAGCTGACCCTGGGCTTCCTGGTGCTGGCGTGCGCGGTGAAGATCCTGGCCACGGCGTTGACCATCGGCTCCGGCGGATCGGGCGGGACCTTCTTCCCCGCCACGGTGTTCGGGGCGATGGCCGGGGGCGCGTTCGGGGAGGTGCTGCACGACCTCTTCCCCAGCTACACCGCCACCAGCGGCGCCTACGCGATGGTGGGGATGGGCGGCGCGGTGGCCGGGCTGAACCGCGGCGCGCTGACCGGGATGATGATGGTCTACGAGCTGTCCGGGAACTACGCGATCATCCTCCCGCTGATGGTCACCTGCACCATCGCCTCCGCGCTGTGCCACGCGATGATCGAGCGGCGGGGAGAGCGGCTGCGATCCGACGAGGAGCTGCTGCGCGAGACCCTGGTGCGCGAGCTGATGGTGGAGGCGGACCCGATCCCCGAGGAGCTGCCGCTGCGGGAGGTGGCGGACCGGCTGCTCTCCACCGGCGAGGGCGCGCTGCCGCTGGTCTCCGCCGCCGGAGGCGTGGTGGGGATCGTGGAGGTGGATCAGCTCCGGGCGGTGTGGGCGGACGCGGAGCAGGTCCGGGTGCTGCGCGCCGCGGACGTCGGACGGAGGATGCTCCCGGTCAGCCCCGAGGACGACCTGGCCACCGCGCTGGAGCGGATGGATGAGGCGGACGTGGACGCGATCGCGGTGGTGGGCGGGCCCCGTTACGCGTTGCTCAGCCGCGCCATCGTGCGCCGCTTCGTCTACCGCGAACGCACCCGGCTGCTCGGCCGGGGCGAGCGGCCCTTCTCCGCCACCGAACTCAAGGGCTGACGATGGCCACCGGTCTCTGCCAGCCCGGGGGAGGGGCGTCGTGCGGCGCCTGCTGCGGGCTGTACAACTTCGCCGATCACGGTCGGGAGGCGCTGCACGACGCGCTGGCCCGCCGCACCCACCGGGCCGCCCAGGGCCCGCGGACCCTGGCCGCCTTCCGGGAGGCAGCCGAGCAGCTGCGAGCGCAGGAGCGGGGACCGCTGTTCACCGAGGTGCGGGTGTGTCCACTGCTGGGCTTCCTGGATCCGGAGCAGACCCGGGTCGGGTGTCTGGCCCATCCGCTGGTCACCGGGGGCGAGGACCTGCGGGACTGCGGGGTCTACAACGCCGGGATCTGCGCCTCCTTCGAGTGCCCCTCCTTCCTGTGGCTCTCCGACGAGGAGGCGCGGCTGATCCGCGATGCTTGCCCGGACTGGTATCTGTATGGGCTGGTGGTCACTGACGTGGAGTTCGTCCGGGGATGTCTGGGGTTGATCGCCAACGCCCTGGGCCGCCAGGTGCCGGCGGAGACGCTGAGGGCGCAGTGTCTGGAGGCGATGGGGGCGCTGTTCGCGCTCAAGGAGCGGGCCCCGGGACGGGAGCAGGGCGCGGCGGTCTTCGGCCGGTTCGTCCCCGACGGGACCGGAGACGGAGCCCTGCGCACCTTGGACTACCGCCGACTGGGTGCGACCCCTGCCCCCGAGGACGAGGTGGTGTTGTGCCTGGGCTATGCCCCTCAGGACGCCGCGGCGCTGGAGACCGCGCGGCAGGTGGTGCGGCGGCAGGTGTCCGAGGTCGCCTCGAAGTGTCGGTTCTGAGCAATCTTTGTCATGCTCCGTGGGCTTGGCCGCCCCTCCCGACTTCAGCGCGTACGACCTGCTGGATGTGCCGATCATGGCCATCGTCCGGAGGAGGATCGTCTACGCCAACGAGGCCTTCGTCCGGCTGATCGGCGCGCCGCGCACCAAGATGGTGGGGTACGAGATCGGCTCCGAGCGACACTCCCGGGTGCTGCTGTCCGGGCCCCAGGAGTCGATCACCTCCAGCCAGCTGCTGGACGCGCTGGAGGAGGGCCGCCCGCTCCCCCGGGACCTGTGGGTGGAGCTGGCCGCGCTTGGAGGGCCAATCCGCACCTCGGTTCGGGTCACCGCCGCGCCCGGAGAGCAGTCCTGGGTGATCACCGTGCTGGACGCGCCCGGGGTGGCGGAGGCCAGGCGGCTCTCGGAGGCGATGATCCAGTTCGCCCCGGAGCTGTTGCGCAGCCGCACCGAGAGACAGGTCCTGGAAGGCGCGGTCCGGCTGCTGGCGGAAAGCGGGCTGCAGTGCAGCTTCATGTTCCTCCGCGGAGCGCAGCTGCTCCACGGGCCGATGTTCCAGGGGGACGCGCCGGTGGCGGTGGTGGAGCGGATGTACGGGCGTCCTCTCACCGAGGTGACCATTCCCCTGGGCGTGCTGCCCTACCTGGAGCAGTCGCTGCTCACCCGGCGGGCCACCTTCCACCAGGACGTGTTCGAGGTGGTGAGCAGGATCCATCCCCCCGAGGTGGTGGCCTACATGAGGGAGTGCATGCCCTCGGTGCCGATGCTGGACGCGCCGATCTTCGTGGGCGACATCGCCTACGGGGTGCTGGGGGTGATGGGGGCCTCGCTGACCCCGGCCACCGCGGTGCCGGTGGAGATGTTCTGCCAGCTGGTGGGCAGCGCCATCGAAGGCGCCCTGCACACCCAGGAGGCGGAGAACCGGATGACCGAGCTCAAGCAGCTGCAGCTGGAGCTGCTGGAGCGGGAGCGGCTGGCCACCCTGGGCCAGGCCGGCGCGGTGGTGGCCCACGAGGTGCGCAACCCACTGGGGGCGATCATCAACGCGGTGGCGGTGCTCAACCGGGACAAGGCCCTCAAGGGGGACAGCGCCCAGGTGGTGCAGGTGATCGAAGAGGAGGCGATGCGGCTGGATCGGATGGTGGGAGACCTGCTGGCCTTCGCCCGTCCGCTGGAGCCGCGTCCCACCCCCTGCGATCTCCAGGAGGTCGCCCAGCGGGTGATCAACGAGCTGAACGGCGAACGCTCGGACGTGACCCTCAGCCTGCTGCCGTCCTCGGAAGGCGCCGCGGTGCGTGCCGATCCGGATCTGCTGCTGATGGCGCTGGGGAACCTGATCCGCAACGGGGTGCAGGCTTCGCCGCGCGGAGGAGAGGTCCGGGTGGAGGTGTTCTCCCAGCAGGGCCTGGCCGGGGTGTCGGTGCACGACGAGGGCCCGGGGATCACCGAGCCGGAGGCGGAGAAGATCTTCGAACCCTTCTTCACCACCCGCGCCACCGGCACCGGGCTGGGGCTCTCGGTGGTGCACCGGGTGGCTGCCGCCCACGCCGGCAAGGTCCGCGTCTCCAAGAGCCGCTACGGAGGCGCGGAGTTCATCCTGGAGCTGCCAGTCGAGCGGCGCTGAGCCAAAGCCCCTCAGGGCAGGGGCAGCTTCCCGGAGCAGAAGCCGTTGACCAGCTTCCCGATCATCTCCTCGCTCATCACCTGATCCAGCATCGCCTGGGTGGTCTTGTGCAGCTTGGAGACCAGCTTGGCCTTCCCGCACGTGAGGGAGGCCGAGCCCAGCAACACCGTCTGCCCCATCAACAGCTTGGGGCCGCTCTCGTTCTCCAGGGTGCAGGCCAGCGACGGGCCGGTCCCGGGCAGTTCGCGCACCGTGTTCGCCCAGTGGGCGACCAGGATCTGGGAGAAGCGTGCGTCGGCCGGCTCTACAGCCAGCGCGCCGGGGAGGGTGACCCCGCATCGCTTGGGGACCTTGGCGCCCGGGAAGGAGGGGATGGGCTCATCCACCTTCGGCTTGGGGGTGGGCAGCGCGCGGAGCATCGCCCGCGGCTCGGCCGTCCCGCCGCCGGTGGCCACGCGCAGCGCCAGCACCGAGGCCACCTCGCGAACGTCCGCGTACTCCACCTCGCTGCGCTGGGCGGTGCGCTGGGCGGGCTCGCCGGGGACGAAGGCCTGGACCCGGAGGCGCTGGCGGTCATCCACTTCCTGCTGGGTGGGGTTCAGCGGCTCCATCAACACCTGCACCACCCGGGAGGCCTTCTGGGACTCCACGTAGCGCTGCCACAGGGCCTCGGCCAGCTTGGCGCCGCAGACCCGGGCCTCCTTGTTGTGGGGGCCATAGGGAGCAGGCGCGCGCGTCTTGCAGGCCGCCACGCCAGTCTCCCAGTCCCAGCGCAGGTCCTTGGGCCACCAGCCGGGGATGGGGTGATCCAGCTGCCCCAGGGTCAGCGGGGCCGGGTCGTGCAGCTCGCGGTACGGGTGGCTGGCGTTCTCCACGTCCGCCCGGTCCCGCAGCTTGCCCTCCGCGGCCCGGTACACCCCGCGGTCCGCGTCGTCGTTGGGAACTGCCAGCAGGATCAGGTCGCGGGAGCGGGCGGCGGAGGCGGCGGTGCTCAGCGTGAGGAAGAAGAACAGGACTCGGCGCACCGGCCGAAGGTACCACCGAGAGCAGGACGCCTGGGAGAAGCGCATGGACCCCCGACGGACGCGGGGGCCGAGGCGGCGATTCAACCCAGGCTTATCCCGGCGGCCAACCCAGGGGCCGGCCTGCCAGCAGGTGCAGGTGGATGTGGAACACAGTCTGACCCGCCTCGCGGTTGCAGTTCATCACCACCCGGTAGCCAGGCTCGCTGTGGCCCTTCTCCTTGGCGTACTTGGCCGCGGCCACGAACAGGTGCCCCACCGTCTCCCGGTGGTCCGGGGTGATCTCATTGATGGAGGGGATGTGCTCCAGCGGGATGAACAGCGCATGGGTCGGCGCCTGGGGATTGATGTCCTCGAACGCCAGGCACCTCTCGTCCCGGTAGACGATCTTCGCCGGGATCTTCCCATCGCGGATCTTGCAGAACAGACAGTCGGCAGACATGGGCGGGAGCTTAGGATGGAAGGAGCTCATCGCCATTCTGAGGCCGCGTCTTGACGCTGCGGCTGGAACAACACCCCGCAAATCGTGCAATCCCTATGCGCTCTTGATTTAAGCGCGAAGCTGCGGGAACGTTCGACTCCCAACAACTTCGCCCATCGAAGCGAGTCTCGAAGAAATTGCCTGTTTGCTTCAGCACCTTGCGATTCAACATCTGGAGAAGCTCTGAGTCCTCTTCGAGTCCCGCTTCTGGCCGCCGCCTTGTCCTTGGTGGCATGGCCAGCCCCCGCGCAAACGTCCAGCGAGGAGTTCGAACTCCTGGACGGGGGCGGGATGTCCAGCATGGAGTTCTGCGAAGGCGACACCTGCGATACGGGGGCCAACGGGTGCACGCGCTTTGGAACATGCAATCAGCATGGCGCCTGGGTGTGCAAATGCATCGCCAACCTCAGTGAAGCGTCATGTACGAACGCCTGTGGCCGGACCGGTGTCCGGCCCTGCAACGGGTTTTGCGGGCTCACAGGCATCTGCAAGGTGGCAGAGAGTGAGACATGGTGCGACAACTGCGATGATGACGCGGACGGCCAAATTGATGAGGGTCTTACCCGTGGATGCGATCCCAACAACTGTACCACCGATGGCGCACCCAAGCCTGTTCCGCTGGCGTGTGGGGAGCATGCACCAACTGCGGCGGAACGACAAGCTGCTCCGCCTGCGGGGCTGACGGCGGGACGCGGACCTGCACGAGCACCTGCGGCCTACTAGATTGCGAGATTCCTCCCCGGGTTTGCCAGCCGGCCAACGGGTGCAGCGTGGTCGGGACACAGACGTGCAACATTACAACCGACACTTGGAACGCCTGCACTGGCTGCGACGGAACAGCGGCGTGCCCCACCGCGGAATGCGGAGAGGTTAGTTCGGCGACGTGTAACACGTCGTGCCAGCTTGGACCCTGCAATCCACTCGCAACAGAGGTCTGCAATAACTGCGATGACACGCCAGTGGGAAGTCCTGGGCATGGACTGGTGGATGAGAACCTCTACTGCCCAGGATGTGACCTGTGAGCACCAGGCGAGGTCTCATGATGTTGCTCGGCCTGCTCTCGATGGCCTGTGACCCGACGCACGAGCCCGCAGCACTCAAAGTAAGCCCGAAGCAGAATCGCTGGGAGAACCGAACCATCTCTGAGCACCAGTTCAGCAAGGCCACGTCCACCGAACTCAAACCCATCGGAGCTGGATGTGACGAACATGGCGCCAAGTCCTGTCGAGACGGCACCTGCATGCGGGTGATTCCGGGCGCCCACATCTGTACTCGCTTTTGCGACTCACAAGCGGACTGCCCAGAGGACTGGTCCTGCCTGAGCCCGATGCCTGGGCGCGATGTTCGTGTCTGCGTTCCCAAGCGGCTGGAGGTGGCGCCATGAAGGCCACCCGATTCGTCCGCTCAGTCGCCGCCGTCGCTGGAGTCGCCCTCAGCGCTCTCGCCATCCTGGCAGCCAATGCCAGCGAAGTCGCGGAGCGCCTCGCTCAGACGGGGGCTTCTACGCAAACAGCAATGACACCTGGAACTACAAGACCCAGGCAGGTGAATGGGTTGGCCTTCTAGGCGAGCCCTTCGGGCGCTCTCCCAGGAAGTCTCGGGACGGAGGCGCCGGTTCCATGCTCTGGTGGCACAATCTCTATGCCTTTGTGAAGTACGTAAAGTCCGAGTGCACCTCCGGAGGGTGTACTGTCGATGCCCACTACGTGGTCCGAGATGTTGGCGGCACCCTCCTCCACTTCAATCCATGGGATTGGGGGTGTGACGGCCTCGAACAAGGGTGCCTGATTCAGCAGGCGCAGGGAGCCCAAGGGTTCAGGTTGCTGAAGACCGCGTCCGGATACACCTTGTTCCATCCCGACGGGCGTCGCCACCACTTTGAAACACCCACTGGCACCAGCATCGGGGATCGATTCCTAACTCGCATCGACGCTCCAGAATTCCCATCCGTTGAAGGGGGACAGGACCGGCAGCTCCTGGAACTGAGATATGCCCCCCCGCCAGGATGCAGTAGTGTTTTTGACGGGAATCCCTCCTCCGGAGTCCCCTACCTCTCTGAGGTCGCCAATTTCACCCCCACTGGCTGGCGAGGATCTAAGCTCGAGTTCGAGTATGACCTCATCGCATCAAGTGCGACTACGGCTCAGCCTCAGGAGTGTGTTCTCTCGCGCGTATCAGTGGTTCCGTCCAGTCCAGAAGATGCTGGAGACCAGTCGGTTAGCTACGCCTATTTGGCGGAAGACGCTGGGTTGTTGACCTACGCCCATTACCTTCCAACCAGAACCATCGAAACGTACGCCTACGGAAACAGCGTAAGTCCTCTCTGGAAGGTCGAGCGACGACAGGATGGAGGGGAGCCAGTCCTCCTTGCCCTCAAAACGCTGGCGGATGGGGGTAACGGAGTCGATGGGTACGGCGAGTACGTCTTGGCCGATGAGGATCCCGTCGGCAGGTGGCTGGTGACTGCTCAGAACCCTGACGCGGGCACCACCCCGACTTGCCCGCCCGGGCTCATTGGAGACCCTTGTCCCGACGGGCAGTTTCAAATCTTCAGCTCCAGTCCAGTCAACTCCGACCAGTACCGCTACCTAGGTGATGGAACCCGAACAGCGGCGCAGGTCGAGCAGCGGTTCGATGTGCAAGGAGCTGGCCTCGGCGGCCAGACGACGAAGTCGACCCGCCAGTGTCTCAGCGGGTGCCCATCCCCAATCGGCACACAGCCGCAATCAGACTCCTGGGGATTAACGTCAGGCTGGCTTGGCGAGGATTCGGTTCCGGATTGGATGCTGGACCGCGCGGGATTCTACACCGACTTTGTCTACGGCAATCGCGACGGCGCGGGGTACGACACTGAACTGCGTGCCGTCTATGCAGGCGCCACTACTGCCGCGGGTGCGAATGCGCTCTCCGAGCGGCACTTCGAATACTCCTACGGAGACGAGGCTCTCGGCTCGCAGAAGATGCTTAAGAAGTCGTGGGCTCCGACGGTGGTGTCCGGAGCGACCGGGACTGCAGGAGTCGAGAACACCTACGACGCCCGCCACCGCCTGACCGCATCAATTGCGTTCGGGAAGTCAGTCGCTATCGATGGCACCATCTCCGACCGCTACATCGGCACCTTTTACACGTACGGAACTGATGATTTCGGACGAGTGACCGCCATTGAGGGGCCCTGCCTGACCTCGTCCACCACCGCTACCGCTTGCACAGAGGCCACCCTTCCAAAGAAGGCTTTCGAGTACTACTCAACCACGTTGAGTTCCGCGAACGCAGGGAAGTTGCGGTACGAACACGTCTACCCCTCTGGGGCCAGTGGCTCCCCTTTGACGGTCGAATACGTTACCTACGATGCGCGAGGGCGATTGCTGGTTGAGAAGGATGCGAATGGCATCTTCACCTGCCGCACCTACGAGAATGACTTCCTGGCCACGGTACGAGTTGGTGCGACCACAGCCTGCGGGGGCGGCGAAGTCACCCAGTACAGCTACGACCCCAATGGGCGCCTGCAGTGGGTGCGTGCGCCCAGCGGGCAGTACGAACTCTACTGCTATCGCAAGAACTCCAATGCAGCCTGCACCAACGGCACCCTCACCTCTCAGGTCCAATGGAAGGGCCGAGGCAGCACCAGTTCATTCTCAGCCGTCCAGGAGAAGGTGGAGTACGAGTACTCCTCGGGGTCGGTGATTCAGGAGACCACCAAGGACTCCACCGGAGCGGTCCGCACCGTCAAACGGTATGAGGCCGATCCATTTGGGCGCCCGACTTTTGAAGGATGGGGCGACTCGACGCGCTCAGGGAGTTTTTCCGCCACTCGGGGCTTCAACACTCGCGACCAGGTGAACAAAGTGGGGTTCGCCTACAACGCTCCCGACCCCTTCTGCGCGACCTCGGGCCAGTGCGCGGGCTTGAGTCACGATCGGTTGGGGCGACTGCTGAGCCTCACTCAGTACCCTACGACAAGCACTGCCAACCAGCCTATCTGCTTTTCCTATGGCAAGGCATCCGCCCCTCAAGGAACCTATGTCGGTTTATTCGGAAATTGTTACGGGCCAACTCCGGGAACCTTGGTCGCCTACCAGTACGATGATTTCGGGAACATGGTTGCGACCGGGCCAGATGCGGCGAACCTTTCTCGCTTCGAGTACGACGCCCGCGGGAACGTAATCAAGAAGAAGACGCCGGGCATGGGCGCAGCGAGCGTCGAGTACACCTACGACATGTTGGGACGCGTGCTTGAGGCCACTACGGGGGCTCAGGAACTCTTCTCCTTTTCCTACGACGACAATGGCGGCACGGCGCCAACCGGTTGTGGCACTTCGAAGACCCTCGGGCGGGTTCGTCTGCAAGTCGACTCCTTCGGTGCGACGTGGTTCTCGTACGACAACCTCGGACGCGTGGTAGCGCAGAAGCGCAGCCGTACTCTCCAGGGTGATTGCAGCGGTGGAGGCCTCAACGACAACCCCAATGGCGCCACCACCTACCTTGCTGACGGACGGGTAGCTTCCATCACCTACCCCCACGGGCGCGTCGTCACCTACGGGTACTCTTCGACATTGCCCGAGCGTCTGACCTCCATCTCCTCCGCCGCCCCTTCCCAGTCGAGTGTCACTCTTATTTCGGACATCCAGTGGGAACCCTACGGAGGACTTCGCAGCTACCTGGCGGGAACAACACCCGCGACTCGCGTCGAGCTCCTCAAGGGCGGGGACGGGCATTCAGTGCCGGGACCTCCCTGCTCCATGTCACGGCCAGCTGACAGCTCTAGCGACCGCACTAGCCGCTTGCGCGCGCTGTGGGTCAGTACCAATGCTGGAACGAGCGGAGATGTCTTCCGACGGGGCTACACTTGGCGTGCAGACCAACTCGTTCAAGAGGACACGTGTGTTCTGGATGAGCTGGCTCAGACGGTTCGCTACTCGGCTGCTGATGGAGGGGTCGGTTATGATCGCACCCTGGCCTTGCAAGCCGTATCCCGTCCGCCGCTGGAACATCAAGGAACGAGCGGAACGGGCGGGACCATTGGGCGGCGCGACTACACCTATAACGGCCAAGGAAACCGACTAACCGATGTCCATGACTGCTGGAACTTCAACAGCACGTACCTGGACGGAGGCATCCTCGCCTCGCGATCGTCAACCACTTCGTGGTGCAATAAGCCCGCGACTGCCTACGGCGTGGGGTTCACCTATGACGTGGAGGGCCGAGCCATCACGAGAAGCTCACCGGTCGGCGGCGGCTACTCTGGAACCAAGAACGTTATCGCGTTCGACTGGAGTCTCGGCACGGGAGCCACTGCAGCAACTGGTTCGGTCTTCCGCACGGCGACCGTGAACGGCCTTGTCTACGAATACTTCTACGACGCCAGTGGTCGGCGGCGACTCAAGGACCACCCGGTGGGAGAGGACGATGAGTACTTCTACCTTGGCGGGTCACTGATTGAGGACCGAGGAGTGGACAATGATTTCGCTCCGACCGCTCTTCACTATCCGCTGGATGAGTACATCTGGTTGGCCGGCGTGCCGGTTGCCATGGTCAGGACCCAGGTGAGTAGCAGTTGGCAGCGGACTGGCAGTAGCGATTGCACGCGCAACGGCGAGTCCGCGGCTTGTGGCGTGTACTTTCCGGTCAGCGATCACATCGGCAAGCCAATCTTGATGCTCGACTCTGCGGGCAAGGTGGCTGGGTTGGGAGACTACGACCCATTTGGCCATGTCAACAGGGTCACTGCCTTGGGCGAGACTCCGCACCCACACGCAGCGCAGACGAACATCGCACTGGCTCATCTGCTTCAGCCTCCTCTCTCCAAGACCCAGGTGCTCGTGCGCCCGAGATTGGCGCTGCTTGACACCGAGAGCCCCGCCGCAGGCTACGTCTACGTTTCGGACAAGGCAGACCTCCTCCCCGACGGCGGCTGGGGATGCTTGACGAACCCGGACGGAGGAATCCCTCAGTCCTGCGATGGATGGACCACCCTGCCACCCGACGGCGTCGCCAAGATTCGGTTCAAATCGACCTCCAACACCGGAGGCGCGTACCAGGGAGCTGTTCTTGAGGGGTACGAGTTCTGGCGCAGCCAGAAGACAGCCTCACTCGCGTGGACGCCCATCCGGCTCCCAGGCCAGTACTACGACGCCGAGACGGACTTGTTCGA
This sequence comes from Myxococcaceae bacterium, assembly GCA_036675345.1. Taxonomy (GTDB): domain Bacteria; phylum Myxococcota; class Myxococcia; order Myxococcales; family Myxococcaceae; genus JALYOC01. Next base: position 455,295 of record JAKFFE010000019.1, on the reverse strand, counting down.
AAACTGGAACCGCTTCTACGACCCCAGCATCGGCCGGTACCTGAGTCCGGACCCGATCGTGCTGAGTTCGATGACCGTCGCTCTGCGTGCCGGGCGAGGGAGAGGGACGTCAGCGTACGCCTACGCAGCGAACAACCCGATCGTGTACGCGGATCCGACAGGCCTCGAGGACATCCCGTACTCCATCCGGATGTTTATGGCCGGCGCGGGCGCGAATGCGCTCTTGGAGGCTTCTTGGATTGGTGGCGACGGACTTCAAGAAGAGTGCAACAATGGCAACTGGGCGACGTGCATCAATTGGGGGCTATCCCCGAAAGACGACGAGGGCAACTACGTATCAATCGGACAGGGGGAGCCATTTGCTAGCCTGCTCGAAGCTTGCGCGGCTGCACAAGCGCACGTACAGAGGCTCCAACTGTCGAACAGTGGCGGCTCTCGCGCAAATAGCACCTTCGAGTGGGGCGGCCAGATTACGACTACGCAATCAGGAGGATTTACATTCTCGGACCCAAGTCGAGATGCGAATCCGCAAGCAGCTCGGGACAGCTGGGGCAGCCCTTCGCTACAGGGGACGAACATTTATCACACCCATTCGTGGGACCCTGTCCTGGATACGATCCCAGTGTTCGCGGCGCCTGGAGGTACGATCTCGTTCGACGAGGCGAATGCCGGCACCGAGGTGAGCGATTTTCTGTACTCATCTAATTGCACGGCTTTCCCCAATGGGACGATAAAGCTCTTGCGACCAACCGACTCCAATAGCGGGCTTGGGTCTGTTTACTAGATGCGCGCCCTCGTGACGGTGTTGGTTGTGGTGGCTGGCGCATGCGTAGCGGATACCAGGTTGCCTGCCATAGAGGTTGAACGGGGTCCTGGGTGCTCCGAGACTGAATTGCACTCGGCGAGGGGTGTCCTCGCGCAATCAGGTATGGCTTTGACAGAACTCTGCTACGTCGACGGGGTGCTTGCAGCACTCGCACAGTCGTCCCTTGGTGCCGCTGAACAGTCGCATGTGAGGTCAGAGACGACGGAGTTGTACCGATTCATCTTCGCTGGTCCTCGCTCACGAGCAACGGTCCTGCAAGTCCACATAGCTGAAGGCAACTGCACGTTGATTCGTGGCCTCGTTCATTATAGGGGGCGCGAGACGTATGAGGCGATCGAATCGAAGACTGTTATTCGTCCTCTTCGCGACTGCGCGATTGTTTCAAAGGGTCTTTCGGAGCTGGGGTTTTGGGACGAGCCCAAGCGTCGATGGGGAGAGGGCGCGCGCGTCCACAGTCGGTTGTTGGTCGCGGAAGGTTCGGCTTCAAAAAAACGCGTCGTCGCAATCTGGGACTACGACATCAAGAATGGTAATGGCCGAGCGAACGCGCTTGCCGCGCTTGCCGCGCTTGCAATGCAGTTAACCGAGGAATTGTGAATCGAACGACAGTGGCCTCAGTTCGGGCTTGCCAGTCTAGTCTGCGTGGCAGTACAGGACGGTTTGAATTACTCCGTCACTCGAGGATTCTACGACGCCAGTGGCCGCAGGCGACTCAAGGATCATCCGGTCGGAGAGGACGACGAGTACTTCTACCTCAGCGGTTCCCTGATTGAGGACCGAGGAGTGAACGATGACTTTGCAGCGACCGCTCTTCATTATCCGCTAGACGAGTACATCTGGTTGGCTGGTGTGCCGGTGGCAATGGTTAGGACTCAGGTGAGTGCCAGCTGGCAGCGGACCGTCAGCAACGATTGCACGCGTAACGGTGAAGCGACGGCTTGTGGTGTCTACTTCCCGGTCAGCGATTACATCGGCAAGCCAATCTTGATGCTAGATTCGACGGGCAAGGTCGCTGGGATGGGAGACTATGCCCCGTTTGGCCATGTCAACAGGGTTACGGCATTGGGCGAGACTCCACACCCCCACGCAGCGCAGACGAATATCGCACTTACTCATCTGGTTCAGCCTCCTCTCTCCAAGACCCAGGTGCTCGTGCGCCCGAGGTTGGCTCTGCTGGATACCGAGAGTCCGACTGCTGGCTACGTCTACGTCTCGGACAAGGCAGACCTGCTTGCCGACGGTGGTTGGGGATGTCTGACGAACCCGGATGGAGGCATCCCACAGTCCTGCGATGGGTGGACCACCCTGCCAGCCGACGGTGTTGCGAAGATTCGGTTCAAATCGACCTCGAACGCCGGAGGCGCCTATCAGGGTGCCGTTCTTGAGGGTTACGAGTTCTGGCGCGGCCAGAAGACAGCTTCCCGAGCTTGGACGCCCATCCGGTTTCCCGGTCAGTACTATGACGCCGAGACAGACCTGTTCGAAAACTGGAACCGCTTCTACGACCCCAGCATCGGCCGGTACCTGAGCCCCGACCCCGTCCTAATGAGCCCGGCCGTTGTGGTGGGACGCGCTGCTGGCGGACGCAGCACTCCATCGACCCGCTGGGATTGGAGTCCATTTCCGGGAGCAGTTGGTTCTACAGCAACTTAAGAACGCGCGGAGGTTCCGGGTCGAGCTACTTCGGGGAAGGCTTCGACCCGCAGGCTGAGTGCAGCGGCGGAAACGAGGTTACCTGCGAAAATTGGGGTTTGATGCGGCTGAACGCTAGCGGCGAACCGCTTGTTTACAAGGATCCTCAAGCGGCGGGGAAAGCCGCCCTGACTTGGCTGCGTCGTTTGAACTACTCTAGGTACGGTGGTCATCGACTTCCGACGAGTTCCTTCGAATACGGCGGCACGATCATCGGCGACGGGGACACGTGGACGTACTTGACGGAACTAACGAGGGGATCCCGCGAACGAATCGTTGGCCTTGGCACCGCTGACGATATCGTCTTCCACAGTCACACAAACGACCCGTTGGCGATGATCATCGAGAAGGTGCTCCGTATTGCGATCTATCCCAATCCGTTCCCCATCGCTGGAAACGAGGGCTATTCGGATCTCGACGTGGCTTTTCAGATGAACTTCATGCTGTCGCCCACGAATCAGATGAATGCGCTCGTTGGTGCCACTGGATTTACGTGGAGGATTGAACCGTGAGGTGGGTTGCGGCCGCCACTTTCTTTGTCGTACTTACCCTTTCATGCGTTCACTCTCGCGCCGGTTTGCTCCATGGCCCATGCGAGCGAGTAGGCACCTGCCAAGAGGGCGAATGCATCGCATGGACTGGCAGCGGCGGCCGCGCAGCAGGAGCGACGTGCGAGATTGTCTGCGACTACGAGCGAAATCGTGATGCTGACTGCCCTGCGGGATTTGCTTGCAGAATGAGTATCGACGTAGAGGGCCCGTATACGTGCCGACCCGCTGGCCGCCGTGCGGAACAAGAGCGCCGCTTCTGGGAATCAGTTGATGGCGGGGCTCGCTAACGAAGGCCAGCCCGCTTGGGCCCTTCACCGAGATCGCCAGTCGTGGCTTCTCCAGGATGCTCATCTGCTGAACGTCTGGGCTTGATCCGCTTTTGTAGACACCTTTCGAAGTAGATGATGAAGACCCGGCGTTCGACTACGGCAACCGCTCGCTGTACCCGGAGTCAGGCGCGCAGGCCCACTGGAAACGCACCAGCACGCTGCCTCCCTCCGCGGCCACCACCTGGCCCTCGCGCGCCCAGGCGGAGGCGGTGATCGCGTAGTTGAAGCGGTGGGCCTCTCGCGGCGGTCCGTTGTGTGGATAGAGCGGGACCGGCCGATGCAGGTAGGTCTGTCCGCCCATCCAGGCGGCGTGGACGCTCTCCACCTTCAGCCCGCAGAGGTCCTCCCGTCGGTGGGCGGCCAGCAGCAGCCGGTTCACTCCTCCGAAATCGTCGTACGCCGAGGCCCGGGGCTTCTCCCGCAGGTACTGGCCCAGCTCCCCGAAGGTCAGCGACCGGTGGGTAACCGCCGAGAACAGGCAGGCCAGCAGCACGGCGACCATCGGCCCCACCTGAAGCCACTGCGGTGGGGGCTCGCCCTCCGCCACCTTCAGCCACCCTCGGCCGGATTCCGCCAGGCTCCCCAATCCGATCGCCGCCAGCGCGCAGCCCAGCGGCAGCAGTGCGAACACGAAGCGCAGCTCCTTGTGGGGGACCATCGAGTGGAGCGCCAAGAAGGCCAGGGCGATCAACAGCAGCCCTCGCGCCTTCGGCCAGGCGAACAGCGCCAGCCCCGCCAGCAGCACCGAGGCCAGGGGCATGGAGGTGAAGAGGAACTGCAGGTAGTAGCCGGGCTCGGCGGTGCCCCACTGGGAGGCCTTGCCGTCGATCAGGTTGAACTTCAGATACACCGCCGCTGAGTGGAACCAGTGTCCCCAGGTCAGCTTGTCCAGCAGACCGAACAGCACGCCCCACCCGCAGAGGACCGCGAAGGCAATCCCCGCCTGCCTCCAGGCGCGCCTGGCCAGCAGCACCGCGATCAACCCGGCGCAGAACACCCCGTTCTGCAGCCTCAGCAGGGTGGCCACTCCCAGCAGCGAGGCCCCTCCCACCAGCCGGCGATCCGAAGACGCGGCCGGCAGGGCCAACGCCAGGCCCAGCACCAGCGGCAGGGCGGAGATCGGCTCGCTCATCCCGCGGGGGGCGAAGTAGATGGCCGGGGCGATCAGCGCGAAGGCCCAGGCTCCCACCACCGCTGCAAGCTCCTCGGCTCCCATCGCCCGGGCCAGCCTCCACACCGCCCACACCGTGGCCGCTCCGACCAGGGCGAACACCGACTTCAGGCCCCGCACCGAGACGGCCGGATCCTCCCAGCCCACCAGCGCGAAGCCCTTGAGGAACATTGCCACCAGCCCGGGCAGGGCCCAGTTCCGGGCTCCCTCCACGAACTCCCACGCCACCAGTCCGTAGCCGAACACCAGCCGGTGGGCGGGCTCCAGGCTCTGGTAGATCTCGTCCGGCCAGTAGATCCCGTCGTCGGTCCAGGCCAGGTGGAGACGGAGCAGCGCGCCCACCACCACCGCGCCGATCAGCGCCGGGAGGGCGAAACGTGTTGCCTGCTGCGCCGCCACCGTTCCTCCTATCCGTTGCCGAGGCGGTCCTGATATCCACTTCGGGGCGATGACCTCAATCAAGATCGCCCGGCTGCTGGAGGACACCGACTACGGTCTGCGGCTGACCCTGCTGGCGGGCGCCAAGGGACTGGGGCGGGCGATCAGCTCCTCCCGCATCCAGAAGCCGGGGCTGGCGCTGACCGGCTTCACCGAACACCTCCACGCCGAGCGGGTCCAGGTCTTCGGCAACACAGAGATCTCCTACCTGCGCACCCTGGAGGCCGAGCAACAGCAGCGGGTGCTGGACAAGCTGCTCTCCTCCCAGATCGCCTGCGTGGTGGTCACCAAGGACCTGGAGATCCCCCAGCCGCTGATCGACGCCTGTGATCGCTACGACCTGGCCTTGATGCGCACCCCGCTGATGTCCTCCGCCTTCATCCAGCAGGTGCAGGCCTATCTCGAGGAGGCGCTGACCGCGTCCTCCAGCCTGCACGGGGTGTTGATGGACGTGTTCGGGGTGGGGATCCTGCTCCTGGGCAAGAGCGGGATCGGCAAGTCGGAGATCGCCCTGGACCTGATCATGCGCGGGCACCGCCTGGTGGCCGACGACATCGTGGACGTCACCCGGCGCAAGGCGGGCACGGTGTACGGGGCCGGCAACCCGATCATCAAGCACCACATGGAGATCCGCGGGCTGGGGATCATCAACATCAAGGACCTGTTCGGCGTGGCCGCGGTCCGGGACCGCAAGAAGATCGAGCTGGTGGTGGAGCTGGTGGAGTGGAACCCCCAGGCGGAGTACGACCGACTGGGCGTTGATGAACAGAAGATCGAGGTGGTGGGGGTGGAGCTGCCCCTCTCGGTGGTCCCGGTGCGTCCGGGCCGCAACATGACCACGATCATCGAGGTGGCGGCCCGGAACCACCTGTTGAAGCTTCAGGGCCACCATTCGGCCCGGGAGTTCGCGGACCGGCTCAACCGGGCCATCGCCGAAGGCACCATCCGTCGCACCCTGGGAGAAGAAGTCGAGTGAGCAGCCCGGTACCGAAGCAGATCGTGATCATCACTGGCCTGGCGGGCGCGGGGAAGACCACCGCCGTCCGCGCGATGGAGGATGGCGGGTTCTTCTGCATCGACAACCTGCCGGTGGTGCTGCTGCCCAAGGTCGCCGAGCTGGCGGGAGGCCACATCGGCCAGCTGGCGGTGGTGATCGACGCCCGCGAAGGGGTGTTCCTCAAGGACGCTCCCCGGATGATCGACGAGGTCCGCCGCGCCGGGCACCAGGTGGACGTGATCTTCCTGGACGCCTCCGACGAGGCCTTGATCCGCCGCTTCTCCGAGACCCGCCGCCGGCACCCGCTGGCCACCGACGGCAGCGTCACCGACGGCATCCGCCGTGAGCGCGAGCTGCTGCGCGACCTGCGCGAGATGGCAGATGAGGTGATCGACTCCAGCGCCCTCAACGTCCACGACCTCAAGCGGCTGGTCCAGGGTCGCTTCTCCTCCGCGCCGGCGACCCAGCCTTCGCTGACGGTGATGTCCTTCGGCTACCGCTACGGGGTCCCGCCCCAGGCAGACCTGGTGTTCGACTGCCGGTTCCTCCCCAACCCGTACTTCATCCCGGAGCTCAAGGGCCTCACCGGGGTCCACCCCCAGGTGGCCCAGTACGTGATGGACCGCGACGAGACCCGGGTCTTCATGTCCAAGCTGGTGGAGCTCTGCGAGTTCCTCTTTCCCCGCTATCAGCAGGAGGGGAAGGCCTACCTGACCGTGGCCCTGGGCTGCACCGGCGGCAAGCACCGCAGCGTGGCCATGGCCCATGAACTCCAAAAGCGCCTCGCCCCCCTCTACCCGCGCGTTCAGGTCTGGGACCGCGATGTAGACAAGGAGTGACGGGGCGACAGTGGGGCGGTAATGACCCGCTTGCCCAGCAGGCAGGCGCCGCAACAATCGACGCCGCGCATTACCTTTCTTCCAGCCGCAGAGTTTGATGGAGAGGGCCGGGGTGTTCGGCCATGGGCGAAGGTTTCCGCTATTGCGTCGTTCCGCGCCCAGGGGTAGTTGGGGGCTTGCGGGGGGCGGTTAGGAGCTGAACATGGTCGGGCTCGTTGTCGCGACCCACGGAAGACTGGCCGCCGAGATGGTCCTCACGGCGGAGCAGATCGTGGGAAAGCTCCCGCAGTGCGCCACGGTGGCCATCGAGCCTGGGCTCTCGCCTTCGGAGATCCGGGATCACCTCAAGCAGGCGGTGGACTCGGTGGACCAGGGCGAAGGGGTCGTCGTCCTGGCCGACCTCTTTGGCGGGACCCCCTGCAAGGAGTCCCTGATGCTCTGCCACCAGCGGAACATCGAGGTCCTGGCCGGGGTGAACCTCCCGATGCTGCTCAAGGCGCACTCGCTTCGCAGCGAGGCGATGTCCCTGCCGGATCTGGCCCACTCCATCGAGTTCGCGGCCCGGAAGACGATCACCTGCGTGACGGACCTGGTCCGGGACTCGCAGCCGGCTCGCCCCTGAGGCGGCCACAAGGGAGCGGGGAGTGATCTCGCTGGTGCGTGTCGACAACCGCCTGATTCACGGACAGGTGGTGGAGGCCTGGTTGCCCCACCTGAAGGTGGACCGGGTGGTGGTGGCCGACGACGAGGCCGCCGCCAGCCCGCTGATCCGCGCCGCGATGGGGCTGGCCGTCTCCACCGACCTGGACGTCACCATCGAACCGATGTCCAAGGTCGACTTCTACGCCCTCTCCACCGACCCGGTGAAGACGCTGCTGCTGGTCCGGGACGTGGAAGGGGTGATGGCCGCCCGCGAGCGCGGCCTGCAGCTGGACCGGCTGAACCTGGGCAACGTCCACTTCGCCAGCGGCCGCCGCCAGGTCTCCGCCTCGGTCTTTCTCTCGCAAGACGAGCTGAACCGGCTCAAGATGCTCTCCGACGGTGGGGTGCAGGTGGAGGCCCGGGGTGTCCCCACGGACAAGCCGGTGCCGATGGCGGAGATGACCGAGCGGTACGGAAAGGGTTCCTGAGGGACCCAAAGACGGTGTGCACGCGATGAGCATCACGTGGACCCAGGTGCTGATCGCCGGGGTGTGGGGAGGCCTGCTGGCGCTGGAGCGCCGGGCCTGGCTCCAGGCCATGTTCTCCCGTCCGCTGGTGGCCGCCACCGCGATGGGGATGTTGATGGGGGACGTCACCTCCGGGCTCTACGTGGGGATGGTCCTGGAGCTGTACCACCTGGGCAGCGCCACCCTGGGCGCCGCGCTCTCCGAGAACGACACCCTGGTGGCCACCGGCACCTCCGCCGCCGCCGCCGCCATGACCCAGACCTCCGGGGGAGGCGCCACCGAGGCCATTGCCGCGGTGTGCATCCTGATGTTCGTGTGGCTGGGCCGGGTCGGCCGCTACCTGGATCGCCGGCTGGAGCCCTACAGCAGCCGCCTGGCCCGCAAGGCGCTGGCCTCCGCCGAGCTGGGCCAGCTGGACCGCGCGGTCCGTCAGAACCTGTGGGGGATGTGGCCGCACTTCATCCTCTACGGCACCCTCACCGCCGCCTGCGGAGTGTTGGGCGCGGCGGCCGGACCGGTGTGGCGGGACCAGGTCCCCCTCACCCTGGTGCGCGGGCTGGCCTGGGCCTTCCCGGCCATGGCCTCGGTGGCGGCGGCGATCGCCGCGCGCGGTTCGCACGCCCGCAACGCCCCGCTCTTCGCCGGGGTCAGCGCCGGGGTGGTCACCCTGTTGGCGATCCTGTTCCAGATGCGGAGGGGGATGTGAACCCCGCGCCGGTGCTGGGGAGGATGATCCAGCTGCGGGTGTTCATGCGCTCGCTGTTCCTGCAGGCGTCCTGGAACCCGCAGGGGATGCAGAACCTGGGGCTGGCCTACGCACTGTTCCCGGCGCTGCAGGCGCTGTATCCGGACCCGGAGCGGCAGATGGCGGCGGTGCGCCGTCACCTGGTGTTCTTCAACACCCACCCCTACGTGGCGGCGGCGATCGTGGGCGGGGTGCTGAACCACGAGGAACGGATCGCCCGCGGCGAGGAGAGCCCGGAGCGGGTGGTGGCCTTCAAGGCCGCGCTGATGGGCCCGCTGGCCGCGCTGGGGGACGGGTTCTTCTGGCTGTCCCTCAAGCCGGCGGTGGGGGCGCTGTCCGCGGCCCTGGTCCCCCTGCTTCAGGAGTGGGCCGCGGTGCTGTTCCTGGTGTTGTACAACGTGGTGCACCTGACGATGCGGGCCCGGCTGTTCCGGATGGGGCTGACCCTGGGGGACCGGCTGGTGGAGGCGGTGGCCCAGGCCAACCTGCCCACCCGGGGCGCGAAGCTGCGGGTGATTGCCGCCGCCAGCGCCGGCGGGCTGGCCGCGTACCTGGCACTGACCTTCGGGGCGCTGCAAGGCGGGATGTTGGGCCCGATGCTGGCGTTCGGGTGCCTGGTGCTGGGCGTGCTGTCCTACCTGTTGGTGGGCAGGCGGGTGAGCACCTACGCGTTGCTCTACGTCTCCGCGACGTTGGCGGTGCTGGCGGGAGCGTTTCTGTGAGTGGGGAATCCATGGCTGTCGCTGAAGGCGAATACGAGATCATCAACGCGCTGGGGCTGCACGCCCGCGCCGCGGCCCAGCTGGTGAAGGTGGCCAACCGCTTCAAGTCGGAGGTCCAGCTGGAGTGCGAGGGGCAGACGGTCAACGGCAAGTCCATCATGGGCGTGCTGATGCTGGCGGCCGCGCAGGGGATGAGGGTGAAGGTCCGGTGCAACGGCGAGGACTCGGCGCCGTGCCTGGAGGAGATCCGCGTGCTGATCGCGAACCGGTTCGGAGAGGCCCAATAGCCAAGATGACCGCCCAGCCAGCCACTACACTGACCTTCAAGGGGATCGGCGCCAGCCCGGGTGTCGCGGTCGGGCAGGCGTTCATCCTGGATCGGAAGCGGATCCGCACCCCCAAGACCCGGCTGGCCACCGAGGAGGTGGAGCCGGAGCTGATGCGGTTCAAGACCGCGCTGGATCTCTCCGACCACCAGCTGGTGGAGCTCAAGGAGCGGGTCAGCCACGGGGAGACCCAGGGGCACGACCACGCGATGATCCTGGAGGCGCACCGGCTGATGCTGCAGGACCCGATGCTGGTGGACGAGATCCGCCGGCTGATCCTGGCCGACCGGATCAACGCCGAGTGGGCGGTCCGGCGGGTGGCGCGGAAGATCAAGCACATGTTCGACAACATCCCGGACGAGTACTTCCGGGAGCGCCGCGCGGACGTGGACTTCGTGGCGGACCGGATCGTCCGCAACCTGATGGGCCAGGTGGTGGACGTGGACGTGCCGGAGGTCCCCTCCAACGCGGTGGTGGTGGCCCACGACATCCCCCCGGCGGACGCGGCGCTGCTGCTCAAGAGCGGGCGGGTGGCGGCCTTCGTCTCCGACCTGGGCGGGCACACCAGCCACACCGCGATCGTGGCCCGGGCCCGGGAGATCCCCGCGGTGGTGGGCGCCGGGCGGGCCTCGGAGCAGATCTCCCCCGGAGATCTGATCGCGGTGGACGGCACCCGCGGGCTGGTGCTGGTCAATCCCACCGAGGACCAGCTGGCGCTGTTCCGCGAGGCGCAGAAGCGCAACGAGGCCTCGGAGGCGGCGGCGCTCTTGACCCGCGACCTGCCGGCGGTCACCCAGGATGGCTACCGGCTCAAGCTCAACGGGAACATGGAGTTCCTCGAGGAGCTGCCCTCCTTGCTGGCGCACGGCGCGGAGGGGATCGGCCTCTACCGCACCGAGTTCCTGTTCCTGGATCGCCAGTCTCCCCCCACCGAGGAGGAGCAGTACCGGGTCTACCGCCAGGTGCTGGAGCTGATGCAGGGCCGGCCGGTCACCATCCGCACCCTGGACGTGGGCGGGGACAAGATCGCCGGGGGCCGCAAGTTCGAACGGGAACCCAACCCGGCCCTGGGGCTGCGCGGGATCCGTCTCTGTCTGCGCAACCGCGAGCTGTTCCGCACCCAGCTGCGGGCGCTGCTGCGCGCCTCGGTGCACGGGAACATGAAGCTGATGTTCCCGCTGATCTCCGGGATGAGCGAGCTGCGCGAGGCCCGCAGCGAGCTGGAGGCCTGCCGCAGCGACCTGGGCCGCGCCGGGGTGCCGATCGGGGGACGGTTCCCGGTGGGGATCATGGTGGAGACCCCCTCCGCGGCGTGGATCGCCGACCGGCTCTCCCAGGAGGCGGACTTCTTCTCCATCGGGACCAACGACCTGATCCAGTACACCCTGGCCATCGACCGACAGAACCGGGACGTGGCCTACCTCTACAAGCCGCTGCACCTCTCGGTCCTCCGGTCGATGCAGAACATCGTCAACGCCGCCCGCGCCGCGCAGATCCCGGTCTCGATCTGCGGGGAGATGGCCGGCGATCCGGCCTACGCCCTGGTCTTGCTGGCGCTGGGCTTCGACGAGCTGTCGATGACCGCCGGGCAGATCCCCGCGGTGAAGCGGATGATCCGCGCCACCAACCAGGCCGACTCGAAGATGCTCCTGGAGACGGCGATGAAGTTCACCACCGCCGAGGAGATTGAACGCTTCATCCGCACCGAGATGGAGAAGCGGTTCGGCGTCGAGCCGTAAAAAGGCGAAGGTTCAGGCCAGCTCGCGGCGCAGATCTTCCAGCACCGCGCTGGACTTGGTCCCGCCGGCCAGGGTGTTGAGCATCGGGCGCAGCGCCTCCAGCAGCGCCGGGACGTGGGTCCGGGTCAGCTGCTCGGGGGGGATCCCCAGCTTGGAGGCGGCGAAGGTCTTCAGCGCCATCTTGGCGGTAAACGGCCCCAGCAGCGGGCTGAGTCGCTCTTCGATCCGCTGGTGGAGCGCCAGGGGCGCCGCCGGTGTGGTTCCGATCGAAATGGGGAAACCCTCGCTTGGCCTTAAGCCTACTCTAGCTCGCTACTTCGCTGCCTTGGCAGCCAACCCATCCAGCTGGACCGCCGCCTCCATCAGCACCCTCAGCTGGAAGGACAGGGTGGACAGCTCGATATATTCATCCGGCGCGTGTCCCACATAGGGGCGGCCGGGGAGCGCGGGGCCAAAGGAGACCGCTCCCGGGAACAGCCGGGCAAAGGTGCCGCCGCGGATGGCAATCGGCTTGGCGGTGGGGTCTCCGCTCTCCCGCTGGTAGATCTCCAGCAGGGTGGGGACCAGCGGGCCGTTGAGATCCGCGGTGTGCGCATCTCCCACGAACCGCAGCCCTCGGTTCTCCGACACCCCGTGGCTGCGGCCCAGTCGGGCGGTCACCTCGTCCAGCCGCCGGTGGAAGTCCGCGTTGGTCGTCCCGCCCGGCCGCCGCAGGTTGACCCCCAGGGTGGCCACCCCCTTCTCCAGCCGGAGCAGGGTGGGGGACTGCACCAGCGGTCCCTGGACCGGATCCGCGTACCCCACCCCCAGCCGGCTCCCGAGGTGATCCCCGTCGAACTGATCGGCGATCAGCTTCAGCAGGGTCCCGGCCCCGCCTTCGCAGACCCCCAGGCGGGAGACCAGCCGGGCCATCGGCCACAGGGCATTGGCTCCCAGCTCCGGGGTGCCGGAGTGCACCGCCAGGCCGAAGGTCTTGAGCACCACCTGGTCGCGCTCGCGGGAGACCTCCACCCGGAAAGGGGCCCCGCGGCTGGCGGCCTCCTCGCCGGCCAGCTGCCGGGCCCGGACGAACAGCGCGTCCGCGCCCTCCGCCGCGCCGGCCCGCAGCTTGACCACCGCGTCTCCGGGAACCTGGGTCAGGAACTCCCCTCCGCGCGCCTCGGACACCTGGGCGCAGCGGATCGCCTTTCCCGACTGGGGGGGCGCGGTCAGGTGCCAGGCCACGTAGCCGGCCTCGGCGATCACCAGCGGGAAGTTGGCGTCCACCGAGACCGTGAACTTGGGCGGTGGGGTCTGCGCCGCGTAGGCCTTCATCGGCTCCCAGTCCGACTCCTCCCCGTTGCCGATGATCGCCACCATCCGGTGGGCAGGGGGCAGATCGAACCGCCGGAGGGTGTCCATCGCCACCAGCACCGCGGCGATTGGCCCCTTGTCGTCCTCGCTGCCGCGTCCGTAGAGGCGGTCCCCCACCCGCTCGGCGGCGAACGGCGAGTGCGTCCAGCCCGGGGGCAGGTTGGAGCCCTTGGGATCCTTCGCGCCCTTGGGGTTGACCGTCGTCGGGTCCGGCTGGCTGGAGGCGGGGACCACGTCTCCGTGGAGCACGAAGCCCACCCCGGCCGGACCGGTGCCCCAGGAGAGCTCCCACACCTCGTTGTCGCCCACCGTCCGAAAGGACATCCCGCGCTGCTCGGCCCACTCCCGCAACGCCGCACCCATCTTCGCGAACTCCGGACCGGAGCCGGCGTCGCGGTGGGCGCTGACGGTCTGAAAGGAGATCAGCCGGGTGGTCAGCGCCACCGTCTCCTCCAGCCCGCACGCCAGGAGGTGCTCCCGGGCCACCCCCAGCACCACCGCGCGATCCGCCGGCGGCACCGGCCGGCCGGGCTGCCACCGCTCCAGCGAGGCCCGCTGTTCGCCCTCCGCGCGGGAGAGGGCGGCACTGCGCCAGGTGGACACCTCGCCACAGACCGGAGGTCCGGCGGGCGCGGGCTTCTGCCCTCCGGAACACGCGAGCAAGACGGACACCAGCACCAGCGGCAGGGACAGACGCGACATGGCGGCGGACGATAGACGACGCCCCTGCGGCGGGGAGGCCTTTTGCGGGCGGCTACCCGTGGTAGACGCGCGAGGCGACGATCTTCCCCTCGCGGATCTCCAGCACCTCGGCCACCGGCAGCGAGGCCTCGTTGGGGGCGTGGCGCAGGTACTCCATGAACACCCGCTGCGCATCGGCGGTGTAGGCCACCGCCTGGTAGCGCAGCCCGGGGAGGCGGGCGTTGGCGTCCTTCCACCAGCGGGTGAGCGCGGCCTTGCCCACCAGCAGGCCCGCAGTCTCCGGGTGCAGAGCGCGGATCTTGGGCGAGGTGTGGGTGGCGTCGTCGGCGTACAGCGCCACCAGCGCGTCCACGTCGTGGGCGTTGAAGGCCTTCATCCAGGCTTCGGCGATGGCTTGGTTCTCTTGGGGGGTCATGGCTTCCTTGCTTCCCTCATCGAGGTGAACAGCCGGTTGCGCTGGGCCTCCTCGCGCAGTCCGAACAGGTCCAGGTACTTGGCCACCCGCTCATCCAGGGTGTCGGCGGCGATCGTCTCGCACAGCTGGTCCGCGGTGTAGGAGCGGCACACGTCCGGGCGCCGGTCGTAGACGGTGCACAGGTTGTCCGGGCCCAGATGCGGGCAGCGCAGCCCCAGCGGCTTGTCCAGGGCGGCGATGTCCGGCGCCACGCAACAGGCGCCGCAGCGGGTGCACTCGTGGGTGGCCATGGCCGCTACTCCGCCAGGACCTTCTCTTCCTGGGCGGCCTCGTCCAGCACCACCTCCGGGAGGGTGTCCAGGATCGGCCGCAGCAAGCCCCAGGTGGGCGCCACGTAGGGACCAACCTCGGCGCCCAGCTCGGCGGCGTAGTTCCAGGACTGCTGCAGGGTGTCCTGATCTCCGGCGCGCCAGCTGCCCTCGCCCTCGGCGGACCAGACCTGTTCCCCGTCCGAGCAGCGCAAGAGCTTGCCCTTCGCTCCGGCCACGAACTCGGTGCCCTCGGCGTTGCCGTCCAGGCGGGTGGGCTCCAGCCACAGCACCCCCTCCAGCTTCTCCCCCTCTTCCAGGGTGGCCAGGGTGGAGGCGCACAGCTGCTGGGCCTGCAGCGCCGAGGCCGGCTCGGCGGAGGTGGTGGCCGCCTTGACAATGTACTGACGCTTGAGGTGCACGTAGCGGCGGGCCATCAGCGCCCACAGCTGGGCCACCTTCGGCTTCTGCCCCGGCTCCGGCTGGACCACGATCACCACCCGGGTGGTCCGGGTCTTGTCGGTGGTCTCGTAGTCCGGACGCAGCTGGGTGGAGCGGACCACCGAGGCGCAGCCGGAGAGGACGAGGAGGGCAACGGGGATCACCAGCGCGCGGTTCATGCGTTCTCCAGGGGCTGGGGGGCGGGCACGGGCAGCTTGCCCTCCCGCACCCGCTTGTCGTGCATCAGCTGCAGCACCGCGGCCAGCAGGGTGAAGGACACCGCCAGGGTGCTGATCAGCCCCACCACCGCCAGCAGGCCCATCGACTTGAGGCCGTTGTGGCTGGCCACCAGCAGCGAGCCGAAGCCGGCCACCGTGGTCAGGGTGGAGGAGGCCACCGCCGCGCCCACCGACCTCAGCGCCACCACCGGGGAGGTGCCCTCCAGGTAGCGGTGCAGCAGGTACACCCCGTGGCTGACCCCGTACCCGAGCACGATTGGCAGCACCACGATGTTCATGAAGTTCAGCCGCTCGTTGATCAGGGCGAAGAAGCCCAGCATCACCCCCACCCCCAGGCTGAGCGGGAGCAGCGAGGCCATCGCCAGCTTGACGTTGCGGAAGTCCAGCAGCAGCACCAAGAGCAGCCAGAGCACGGTCAGCACCATGAACTTGTTGGCGTCGGCCAGGACGATCTGCGCCAGCTTGGCGTAGAGGATCGGCAGTCCGGCGGCGCGGAACTCGCCCTGGTCGGTCTTGATCACCTTGGTCTGCTCGGCGAACTCGATCACGTTCTTGCCGTTCCACAGGTCGCCGGACGGGTAGAGCAGGGTCAGATAGCCGTGGTTCTCCGGCCGGGTCTCCGGGAGGTTCCGGAACTGCTGGGCGTAGATGTCCGGCACCCCGGTGACGTCGAAGGGCCGCGCCTGGAGGATCTTCATGAACAGCTGCGCCTTCTCCTGCATCTCCGGCGGCAGCGAGGCGGGATCGATCTCCTTCAGCTCCTCCTGCCACTCCGCCAGGATCTTGGCGTTGGCGGCGGCGGTCTCCGCCGGGGGCACGAAGGTGTAGACGCCCACCACCTGGTTCACGGTGGGGTACCGGTCCTTGTGCTGGGTGATGTGGTCGTAGACCACCTTCGCCTCGTCCAGGTTGCGCGAGTAGACCGCGATCGGGTCGGCGGCGATGTTGAACCGCTCGTTGATCTCATCGTTGAGGATCACCGAGTACTGGTCCTCGGGCATCAGGGCGCGGGTGTTGTAGTTGAAGCGCACCCCGGCCTTGAACCGCTCCCAGATGGTGGGGTTGTGGTCCTTGGGGATCTCGTAGTCGGTCCAGGGGATGGCGAAGGCCAACAGCAGCGCCACCACCGTGATGCAGGCGGCGATCACCCCCTTGGGGTTGGGGATCCGCGGCTCGGCGGCGCCGGGAACGGCGGCCAGCGGTCGGGTGACCCCGATCCAACGGGCGGGCAGCTCCGGGTTGCGGCGGCCCAGCATCACCAGCAGCGCCGGGGACCAGGTGAAGATGGTCAGTCCGATCAGCAGGGTGCCGAAGCCGGCCAGCAGGCCGAACTGGGAGAAGCCGGCGAACTCCGAGACCAGCAGCACGAAGAAGGCGCCGGAGGTGGCCACCGCGGAGATGAAGGCCGGGGTGCCGGCGTTGACGATCGCGTCCCGGATGGCGACGTCGTAGCGCTTGCCCAGCCCCAGCTCGATGCGGGCCCGGAAGATGAAGTGGTAGCCGAAGTCCACCCCCAGCCCCATCAGGATTCCGGCCAGCATCGAGGTCACCATGTTCAGGGTGCCGATGGTGACGTAGGTGAACCCCATGGTGAGCAGCGTCCCCAGCACCATCCCGGAGAGCACGATCAGGGTCGGGGCCACCTTGCGGAAGAAGATCAGGGTGATCAGCAGGATGGAGGCGAAGGAGAGCAGGGTGGTCGGCTGCAGCGACTTGGCGATCGCGGTGGAGTCGTCCAGCGTCAGCTTGTAGGAGCCGGTGAAGCCGTAGGCCACGGTGCCGGTCTTGCCCATCAGCGCGTAGTCCTCCACCAGCTTGATCCCCGACTTCTGCCCGTAGGCGGCCAGGTCCTGGTGCAGCCTCTCCACGTAGGCGCCGGTCTTCTCCAACTCGTTGGAGTCCCACATCGGCTTGACCAGCAGCAGCAACATCTTCTTGTCGTCGGAGATGTTGTAGTCGTCGAGGATGGTGCGGGACGCGACCTTGCTGTACTTGTCGACGATGTCCTGGACGTCCAGCTTGACCGGCTCGGTCTTCTGGATCTCGATGAAGAAGGGGTTGTTCCGCCGCAGCTGATCCTTGAGGTAGGCGGTGACCCGCTTCTTCACCTCCGCCAGGTCCTCGGTCTTCACGAACAGGACCATGTTCTGCTGGATGAACTCCACCGGCAGCTTGTAGGTGACGTAGCGGACGTTCTGCTTGTCCGCCTCCATCATCGCCGCCATGTCGTCGGCGACCTTCTTCATCTGCGCCTCATCCTCCGAGCGCAGGGCGACGATCAGGTAGCCGGCGCCACCGGTGATGTCGATCACCCGCTTGACGTCTTTGACCTCCTGCAGGTCCTGGGAGATCAGGTCCAGCTGGTTGGAGTTGATGCTCAGCTTGGAGGAGGCGAAGCCAGAGGCCAGGGCCAGTACAATCAAGGCCAGCAGGAAGGTCCCGGGCCTCTTCACGACGGCGTTGGCGTACGCGGTGGCGACTCGTTGGGTCAGGCTCATGTGGCGGCGGACCCTACATGAGGGAGGCTGCGTTTGCAGTCCTTTGGGCGGGGCCTAGCGGGTGCTGGTGACCTTGGTCAGCCCCGCGGGCGCCGAGGGGTCCAGCCCCTTGGCCAGGGCCAGCTCCACCGCCAGCACCTGCCCCAGCACCAACCCCACCAGGGGAAGCAGGGCTTCATGGACTTCCACGCTCAGGGACAGGTCTCCGGCGCCCTGGGGGCCGACGCTGAGCAGGTGGGTGGGCGCTCCCCGGACCTGGGCCAGCTGCATCAACTGACGGGCGGGCGCGGAGGTCCGGCCGCCCAGATCCAGGACCAGCGCCGGGTGATCGCGATCCAGCAGCGCGATTGGCCCGTGCTGGAAGTCGGCGGCGGAGAAGGCCTCGGCGCGGGTGTCGCTGGTCTCCTTGAACTTGAGCGCCAGCTCCAGCGCCACCGGATAGGCCAGCCCCCGACCAATCACCGAGATCGCCGCGCTGGGGGAGAGGGACTGCGCCAGCGCGCGGGCCTCGTCCCGGAGGGCCAACGCCCGGGTGATCGCCTGGGCGGCGGCCTCGAAGGGGCCGAGCGGATCCTCGCCGCTCAGCTCGAAGGAGAGGAGGGCGAAGGCCGCCAGCTGCGCGGTCACCGTCTTGGTGGCCGGCACCGAGACCTCCGGACCGGCGGCCAGGTCCAGCACCTCTCCCGCAGCGCGGGCCAGCGGTGAGGCCGGATCATTGACCAGGGCCACGGTGACCGCGCCCTGGCGACGCGCCTCCTGGACGTAGGCGACCACATCCTCGCCCTGACCGGATTGGGAGACGGCGATCACCACCGTGTCGCCCAGCCGCGGTCCCGCACCATAGAGGGTGACCGTGGAGGGCGCCGCCAGCGAGGTCAGCAGCCGGTTCCGGGTCTCGAACAGGTAGCGGCCATAGACCGCGGCGTGGTCGGAGCTGCCCCGCGCCACCAGGACGACCGCCGAGGCGCTCGAGAGCAGCGGAGCCAGGCGCCGGGCAGCGGAGCGCTGTTGCTCCAGCACCCGGCGGACCACCTGCGGCTGCTCAGCCATCTCGGCGAGCAGCCGCTGAAGCCCGGGCGAAGTCATTGTGAAGATCCCAAGGCCCAACCCCCAGCTCCGGCCCGGTCAGGCACTGCCGGCGACAGCTACTTGGAGACTTCCTTGGCCTTGCTGCGCATCAGCGTCAGCAGGTTGTTCCAGCCCCCGTTGGCCATGATCGGCTTGATCTGGTCCTCGCGGATGCCGGTGAGCATGGAGTCCCCCAGGACCTTCACGTCCACCACCTTCCAGGCGGCGCCCTCCTTGGTGAGCGCGAACTTGAGCTTGAGCTCCTGCTTCTTCACCGGGTGATCGATCACGATCAGCGAGTCGGCGGTGGCCGCTCCCCCGGTGACCTGGGTGGCCCCGTAGTTCACCGCGTCCAGGTGCTTGAAGTTCTCCCGGATCTTGGGGAAGGCCATCTGCTTGAAGAGGGTGTTGAACAGCTGGGTGAACTCCTTGCGCTGGGCGGGGGTTCCCTTGGCCCACTCCTCACCCAGCAACAGCTTGCCCTGCTCTTCGTTGGCGAACTGCGCGACGGCCTTGTCGTCCTTGGACTGGCGGACGTACTCGATCACCAGCTTGACCGGCTTGATCACGCCCTTGTCGGGCGCGTCCGCGGCGAGCGCGGGGAGGGTCGCCAGCGCGGCGACCAGGCAGGCGGAGAGGCGAAGCGAACGGGTCATACGGGGAGGCTCCTTCAGGGCTGAAAGCGGGCTGCGTGTATAGGGCTGACGCGATGCGGAACAGCAAATTCAGGGCGGGAAAGTCCCGGATGGGTATCGTTGTTTCGAGGGTTTGACACTGTCGGGTGCAGTTTCTACTGTGCCCGCCCCTTACGAGCCGCCGCACCGGCTCTGACGAAGCAAGGAACCGCAATGCCGAAAGACTATCTCTTCACCTCCGAGTCCGTGACCGAGGGTCATCCGGACAAGATCGCCGACCAGATCTCCGACGGGGTGGTGGACGCCATCATCGCGCAGGACAAGCAGGCGCGGATCGCGGTGGAGACCCTGGTCAAGACCGGTCTGGCCATCGTGGCCGGCGAGGTCACCACCAACTGCTACGTGGACATCCCCCGGATCGTCCGCAACACCATCACCAAGATTGGCTACACCGACAGCGCGATGGGCTACGACGGCCACACCTGTGGGGTGATGGTGGCCATCGAAGGACAGTCCCAGGACATCGCCCGCGGCGTGGACAACAAGCGGGACCAGGGCGCCGGCGACCAGGGAATGATGTTCGGGTTCGCCTGCGACGAGACCCCGGAGCTGATGCCCGCTCCGATCACCTACGCCCACGCGCTGACCAAGCGCCTGGCGGACGTGCGCCGCAAGTCCCACGACTGGCTGCGCCCGGACGGCAAGAGCCAGGTGACCGTGGAGTACAAGGACGGCAAGCCGGTCCGGATCGACGCGGTGGTGGTCTCCACCCAGCACGCGGACAGCGTCTCCAACAAGAAGCTGCACGAGACGATCATGGAGGACGTGATCGTCAAGGCGCTGCCCAAGAAGCTGGTGGACAAGAAGACCAAGTTCTACATCAACCCCACCGGGCGGTTCGTGATCGGTGGACCGATGGGTGACTCCGGTCTCACCGGCCGGAAGATCATCGTCGACACCTACGGCGGCATGGGCCGTCACGGCGGCGGCGCCTTCTCCGGCAAGGACCCCTCCAAGGTGGACCGCTCGGCCGCGTACATGGGCCGCTACATCGCCAAGAACGTGGTGGCCGCCGGCCTGGCCAGGCGCTGCGAGGTCCAGGTCTCCTACGCGATCGGCGTGGCCGAGCCGGTCTCGGTGATGGTGGAGACCTTCGGCACCGCCACCGTCGCCGAGGAGAAGATCGCCTCGGCGGTGCGCAAGGTGTTCGGGCTGCGTCCGCGCGAGATCATCGAGCACCTGGATCTGCTCCGGCCGATCTACCAGAAGACCGCCGCCTACGGTCACTTCGGCCGCAGCGACAAGGACTTCACCTGGGAGCGGACCGACAAGAAGGAAGCGCTCCGCGAGGCGGTCGGCGGGCGGAACCTCCGCGTCGTCGGCGAGTAGTCCCCTTCCAGGTCCGGCTTGACCCTGCGGCCTCGGTCCTCTTCCTTGGGAGAGGATTCGAGGCCGCTTCCTTTCCTGGCGACCTCGTCAATTCGGGGCCCTGCCTTGCCACGGCCCACATCCGCGTTACTCCTAGACCTTCGCAACAACGAAGGCGGAAGGAGGTTGGGCGCATGATTGAAGTGGTCGAGGTGGACGTGGCGCAGGGCGTGACGGAGTTGCACATCGATGATGGCTGCCCCCTTTGCAGCGGGCCGCTGCAGATCCGCCGCTCCCCGGGCGCGGTGTCCAGCTACTGCGGACACTGCGTGTGGATCTCCCGCCCGATGCTGTCGGTGGGGACCGGAGGCGTGCAGGTGACGCACAAGGCGATGGCCGCCTGAGCGTGACCCCGCGGGTCCGCCGGAGGATGACCTTCGGCGGACCATCGGGTGGTTGAGGCCTTGCACCCCCCGCAGACCACGACTACATCGCCCGCGTGTCCTGGGTCGAAGCAGTGGTTCTTGGGTTGGTGCAGGGGTTGACGGAGTTCCTTCCGATCAGCTCCACGGCGCATTTGAGGATCGCCCCCGAGCTGTTCGGGTGGAAGGATCCCGGTGCCGCCTACTCCGCGGTGATCCAGCTGGGGACCGTGGCGGCGGTGTTCCTCTACTTCTGGAAGGACCTGGTGCGGATCGTGCGCGCCTGGTTCCGGGGCCTCTTGGATCGCCAGCCGATGGGGACCCTGGATGCGCGGCTGGGTTGGTACGTGCTGATCGGCACCCTGCCGATCGGCCTGGCCGGGCTGGCGTTCAAGAAGGTGATCGAGACCTCGCTGCGGTCGCTGTACGTGATCGCCGCCTCGCTGATCATCCTCGCCCTGGTGCTGCTGCTGGTGGAGAAGCTGGCCTCCCACCGCCGGACCATCGAGGAGATGACCCTCAAGGACGGGGTGATCATCGGGCTGTGGCAGGCGCTGGCGCTGATCCCCGGCTCCTCGCGGTCCGGCACCACCCTGACCGGGGCGCTGATGCTGGGGCTGCGGCGGGAGGATGCGGCCCGCTACTCCTTTCTGCTCTCCATCCCCGCCACCACCCTGGCCGGGCTGTTCGAACTCAAGCACCTGCTGGAGGCGACCGATCGTCCGCCGGTGAGCGCGATGGTGCTGGGGACGCTGGTGGCCTTCGCCTCCGGGATGGCGGCCATCGCCTGGCTGATCAAGTTCCTGCGCACCCGCTCCACCCTGGTGTTCGTGGTGTACCGGGTGGGGCTGGGGGTGTTGCTGCTGGTGCTGCTCTCCACCGGCCGGCTGCGGCCGATGTCCGGAGTGGAGCCGGGGACCGACGAGACCGCCGGCGTGCAGCAGCCGCTGCGGGACGCTCCCCGGGACTGAGTGGATCCACGGTTCGCAGAGCTACAGGCCAGCCTGGAGCGCCGGCCGGGGCGGTCGCTGAACCTCCCCGGGCTGGTGTTGCGCGAGTCGGCGGTGCTGGTGCCGCTGTTCCTGCGCGCGGGGGTGCCGCACCTGCTGTTCACCAAGCGCCCCTCCACCCTGCGCACCCACGCCGGCCAGATCTCCTTTCCGGGGGGAAGGCGGGACCGCGAGGACCCCACCCCCCTGCACACCGCGCTGCGGGAGACCGAGGAGGAGCTGGGGATCGACCGGACCGGGATCCAGGTCCTGGGGCTGCTGGACGAGATCCCCACCCTCACCGAGTTCCGGATCGCGCCCTTCGTGGGGGTGATCCCCGGGGACGGCCGCTACCGGCCCAGCGTGGAGGAGATCGACGAGATCATCGAGGTCCCGGTCACTCACCTCTTGACCCTGGCCGGTCCGCGGATTGAACAGCACCCGGTGCGCGGGAAGCTGCGCGACGTCTACTACTACGACTACGGAAAACACGTCATCTGGGGAGCCACCGCCCGCATCCTGCGGGACCTGCTGGTGGTGTTGGGCGACCTGAAGACGTGGAACGAGGATTTCGCACGATGAAGATCTATCCGGTGATCATGGCGGGCGGTTCGGGCACCCGCTTCTGGCCGCTCTCCCGCTCCAGGCGGCCCAAGCAGTTCCTGGCGCTGGCCACCGAGCAGCCGCTGATCGTGGAGACCTTCAAGCGGATGAAGGGACTGGCCGCGCCCCGGGACACCTTCGTGGTGTGCGGGAAGGCCCACCAGAAGGCGGTGCGCTCGCTGCTCAAGGCGCTGCCCGCAGGAAACGTGCTGGTGGAGCCGGCGGCCCGGAACACCGCGCCGGCGATCGGCCTGGCCACCCTGCACGTGGCGGCCCGGGATCCGGCGGGGATCGTGGTGGTGCTGCCGTCCGACCACCACGTGGCCAACGTCCCCGGGTTCCAGGAGATCCTGCGGGAGGCGGCCGAGGTGGCCCAGTCCGGCCAGCTGGTGACGCTGGGGATCCAACCCAGCCGCCCGGAGACCGGCTACGGCTACATCAAGGTGGGTGCGCCGCTGCCGGGCAAGGGCCACAAGGTGGCGGCCTTCGTGGAGAAGCCGGACGAGGCCACCGCCCGCAAGTACCTCAAGGGCGGGAACTATCTGTGGAACGGCGGGATCTTCATCTTCCGCGCGGACGTGATGCTGGAGGCGATCTCCGCCCACATGCCGGAGCTGGCCCGGGGGCTGGACACCCTGCGCGGCGCGCTGAAGGGAAAGGCCTACCCGAAGACGCTGGCCAAGGTCTTTCCCCAGCTCCCCTCCACCTCCATCGACTACGGGGTGATGGAGAAGGCCAAGGACATCGCGGTGCTGCCGGCGGAGTTCGGCTGGTCGGACGTGGGCTCCTTCGAGGCCCTCCCCGAGGTCCGGCCCCAGGACGCGCGGGGGAACGTGGTCTCCGGCGCCGGGGCGATGGTGATCGACTGTCAGGGCTGCGTGGTGCTGGGGTCGGATCGGCCGATCGCCGCGGTGGGCCTGACCGACATGGTGGTGGTGGACTCCGGGGACGCGATCCTTGTGGTCCCCAAGAAGCAGAGTCAGGACGTACGCAAGGCGGTGGAGGCGTTGCGCGCCCGCAAGGCCCACCGGTTCCTGTAGGCGACTTCCGATCCCGGGGGCGTTGACCCCCGGGCCTCGTCTCCGGGTCGGGGCTACCCGCGGGCCTCGGGCGGTGCGCCGGGGGGCATGGCGAAGGCCTCCACCACTCCAGACAGCTCCCGGGAGATCGGGGTGCCGTGGCCGATGGGGGAGGACGGCGCCGCCGGGGGCGGGGACTGGGGCTGGGCCAGCTTGTTCCAGTCCAGCCGCCCGGTGACCTGCATCATCGCGAACAGGGTGAGGATCGCCCCCACGGTGATCGCCAGCCCGGTGAAGCCGTCCCAGAAGAAGGTGAAGGAGAAGAGCACCAGGTACAGCGCCTGGGCCGCGCCCATCTCCCGGAGGCTGAACTTCCAGCCCACGAACCAGCGCGCGTAGGTCACCACCAGCGCAATCGACACCACCGAGGCCAGCGCGAAGGAGGGGGCCAGCGAGAGGTGGTCCACCAGGTAGGCGAAGAGCAGGTGGAAGGCGAAGAAGGCGCAGGAGAGGAAGAAGTAGTTGAGCGGGTGCAGGTTCTTCCCCTGGGCCAGCGCCAGGATCGAGACCACGAAGAAGAAGAACAGCAGGCCCACCGGGGCGAAGAAGGTGATCCGGGAGGCGACCTCCCCGGGGTTCAACCGCTGCGGCAGATCCAGCCCGATGGTGGCGCTGGAGATCAGGCTCTTGAAGTCCCACTCCCCGCTCCAGCCGCTGCCCACCCTGGCGTGGCGGGTGGGGGAGATGCTGCCCGCCGGGAAGTCCACCTCCTGGAAGTCGGTCGTCAGCTTCAGCTTGAAGTCCTTCACCTGGCCGGTCTGGGTCAGCGCGTAGTGCCAGGTGGAGGTGCCCCGGCTGCGGAAGGCGACCTGGAAGGACTGGGTCTGCCCGGGCTGGAAGTGCGCGGTCCACCGCGCGGCGTCCTGGCTGATCTCGTAGGGCACCGGCTGCCCGGCGCCATCCAACAATTCGAACCCCTCCAGGCCCACGTTGTCGGAGGGGATGGGGAACTCCAGCCGGGCCTCGCGGGCGTGGGCCCCGGTGTGCTGGAAGGCGTACCGCGCCTGGAAGGCCACCGCGTAGGTGGGGAACCACAGCAGGCCCTTCTTCCGCTGCTCCAGCGACAGCGCCACGGTGGCATCGGTGCCCACCAGGGGCACCGGGATCGGCTCCTCGCGGATCCGCTTCACCAGGCTCACCACCGGGGTGCCGTTCTTCAGATAGGTGGTCTCCTTGTCCTCGTACTCCACCGGCCGGGTGGAGGTCCCCAGGGGCGGAGCCAGCGCCAGCGGCGGGCCCCACAGTCGGTGCACCTCGGAGCGCAGCCCGCCGGAGCTCTCGCCGGTCCGCACCTCGATGGTCCCCCCGAGGATCACCCAGGCCACCGCACACATGCTCCAGATGAAGCCGATCGCGATCAGTCTTTTCATGGACAGCGGCCAGAGCACGCCCGATGCCAAGCCGATTCGCGGGTCCCAGGGGACGGGAGGGCCGCGTTTGCGGCAGCCGGGCCACGAACCGGGTGGTCGGAGGGACACAGCCGTCGGCCTCCGGTTGCCTCCGACTGCCAAAGTGGCAACGCCCCGGCCGGGGCCAACCGGGAGGCCCGGAGGCCCGGAGGCCCGACGGAAGCGGACGATGCGACCTTCCCCGCTGCATGGTAGCCACGCGGGCTCATGGACCACGGCAGCGCAACCTTCGGTCACCTCTCCCGCCAGCAGAAGGTCTTCACCATGCTGGGCTCGCTGCTGGGCATGCTGCTGGCGGCGCTGGACCAGACGGTGGTGGCGACCGCCGGGCCGGCGATCCAGCAGGATCTGCAGATCGATCCGTCCCTCTACGTGTGGATCACCACCTCCTACCTGGTGACCTCCACCCTGCTGCTGCCGATCTACGGAAAGCTCTCCGACCTGTTCGGACGGCGGACCATCCTCCTGGTGGGGATCGGGATCTTCCTGCTGGGGTCGCTCTTGTGCGGGATCTCCCAGAACACGGTGCAGTTGATCGCCTTTCGCGCGGTACAGGGGATGGGGTCGGCGGCGCTGTTCACCACCGCCTTCGCCGTGGTGGCGGACATCTTCACCCCCACCGAGCGGGGCAAGTACCAGGGCATCTTCGGCGGGGTGTTCGGGATCGCCAGCGTCCTGGGGCCGCTGGTGGGCGGCTTCATCACCGACCTCTGGGGCTGGCACTGGGTGTTCTTCATCAACCTCCCGGTCGGCGCGGTGGCGGTGGCCTTCATCCTGGCCAAGATGCCGGCCCTGCGGCAGCCGGTGACCGGCGCCCGGCCCCCGATGGATCTGGCCGGGGCCTCGCTGCTGGCGGTGTTCGTGGTCCCGCTGCTGCTGGCGCTGAGCCTGGGCAAGAGCGCGATCGATCCCCGGCCCACCGGCTTCCTGTGGGCCTCGCCCCAGATCCTGGGACTGCTGGCGGTGGCCACCCTGGGCCTGGTGGGCTTCCTGTGGGCCGAGCGGCGCGCCGCGGATCCGATCCTGGACCTGCGGATGTTCCGGGACCGTGGCTTTGCCCTCAACAACCTGGCCACCTTCATCCTCGGAGGGACCTTCCTGTGCGCGATCGTCTTTCTGCCCTTGTTCATGGTCAACGTGGTGGGGCTCAGCGCCACCGCCTCGGGCCTGACCACCACCCCGCTGACGATGGGGATCGTCTTCGGCAACGTCTTCGTGGGTCACCTGGTCTCCCGGCTGGGCCGCTACCGGGCGGTGCTGATCGGCTCGGAGCTGATCCTGCTGGTCTCCCTGGTGGTGATGGGCTTCACCCTGCGTCCGGACAGCACCCAGACCGAGGTGACCCTGAGGATGATCCTGGTCGGCCTGGGCCTGGGACCTTCGATTCCGCTGTTCACCCTGGCCATCCAGAGCGCAGTGGCCCCGGCGCAGATCGGGGTGGCCACCTCCACCGCCACCTTTTCCCGCCAGCTGGGCGCCACGGTGGGTCTGGCGCTGATGGGCACCGTGTTCGCCACCACGCTGGCCTCCGGGATGACCCGGGGACTGGACCCGGTGATGCAGAAGGTCCCGCCCGCACTGCGCTCCCAGCTGGGCGCCCTGCTGACCCCCGCCGCCGTCCCCGACGGAGAGTCCGGGGCACCGGGCGCGGGGATCGACCCCCAGCAGCTGCGCCAGCGGGTGGAGGAGGGCTTCGACCAGCGGGTGGCCGCGCTGACCTCCCAGCTGCAAGACGTCCCCAACGAAGATCCCCGGTGGCGGGCGGTGGAGCGGATCGAGGCCGCCCGGGCCCCGGCCCTGGTGCTGGTGGACGAGGCGGTGGCGGCGATGAGGGAGGCCTTCACCGACGCGGTCCGCCGCATCTACCAGCTCAGCGTGCTGATCGCCCTGCTGGGGCTGGGGCTGACCCTGCTGGCCCCGGAGGTCCCGCTGCGGCCGGGGACCCCCCGTCCCCCGGTCGCCGAGTAGCCCCAGGGGACGCCGACGTTCTGTCGTCTCCCCGGATGTGCTACCTCGCCGCCCCGATGCTGCGCCTGCCGGGCGCCCAAGGAGACGAATGAACACGCACATTTTCCGCGAGTACGACATCCGCGGACTGGTGGACAAGGACCTGACCCTGGAGGTGGTGGAGCTGCTGGGCAAGGGGCTGGGGACGGTGATCCGCCGCAAGGGGGGGACCTCGATCGCGCTGGGCCGCGACTGCCGCGAGTCCTCCACCCGCTTCCGGGAGGTGATGGCCCGCGGCCTGACCTCCACCGGGCTGGACGTCTGGGACATCGGCGTGGTGCCCACCCCGCTGACCTACTTCGCCGCCAACACCCTGCCGGTGGACGGCCTGGCGATGATCACCGGCAGCCACAACCCGCCGGAGTACAACGGCTTCAAGATCGGCGCCGGCAAGACCACCTTCCACGGTCACGAGATCCAGGCGCTGCGCAAGCTGATCGAGGCGCGGGACTTCGAGGTGGCCAACAAGCCGGGCCAGGTCACCGACTTCGACATCATCACCCCCTACAACCACTTCGTGCAGCAGACGGTGAAGGTGGGCCGCAAGGGGATGAAGATCGTGATCGACGCCGGCAACGGCACCGGAGGTCACATCGCCGTCCCGCTGTTCCGGGCGATGGGCTTCGAGGTGGTCCCGCTGTTCTGCGAGATGGACTCCAACTTCCCCAACCACCACCCGGATCCCACCGTCACCGAGAACCTCCAGGATCTGATCGCGGCGGTGAAGCGCGAGAAGGCGGAGGTGGGCATCGCCTACGACGGGGACGCGGACCGGGTGGGGGTGATCGACGATCAGGGCAACATCCTGTGGGGCGATCAGCTGATGATCCTCTTCTCCCGCTACGTGCTCAAGGAGACCCCGGGCGCGGCGATCGTGGGCGAGGTGAAGTGCTCCTACACCCTCTATGACGACATCCGCGAGAAGGGCGGCCGGCCGATCATGTGGAAGGCGGGGCACTCGCTGATCAAGGCCAAGATGAAGGAGGAGCACGCGGAGCTGGCCGGAGAGATGAGCGGCCACATCTTCTTCAAGCACCGCTACTTCGGCTTCGATGACGGGGTGTACTCCTCGGCGCGGCTGTTGGAGATCCTCACCCACGAGCAGCAGCCGCTCTCGGCGCTGCTCTCGGATGTGCCCAAGACCTACTCCTCTCCGGAGATCCGGGTGGATCTGGAGGGCGGGGAGGAGACCAAGTTCGAGATCGTCCGCCGCGCCACCGAGCTCTTCCGCAAGGCGGGGCACTCGCTGGTGGACGTGGACGGAGTGCGGGTCACCTTCCCCGACGGGTGGGGCCTGATCCGCGCCTCCAACACCCAGCCGATCCTGGTGCTGCGCTACGAGGCGCGCACCGAGGCCCGGCTGGAGGAGATCCGAGCGCTGATCGAAGGCACGGTCCAGCAGGTGAAGCAGGAGCTGGCCGGGCGCTAGATTTGAGACAGGGGCCGCTGCCACACCCGCGGCCAGCGGCCCCGCTGGATGGTAGAAGAGACACAGTGCCGAACGGAGGCGGAAGCAACGTGGCGACGCTGGGAATCGACGTGGGGGGAACCAACGCCCGCGCCGCGGTGGTGGACGGCCAGGGGCAGATCCTCTCGGCGGCCCGCATCGCGCTGACGGATCGTTCTCCCGAGGCGGTGGTGGAGGCGATTGCCCAGGCGGCGGACCAGGCGATCGGCAACAGCGGGGTCCCGGTCCACGGCTGCGGAATCGGGGTCGCCGGTCAGCTGATCGGCGAGACCGGGGTGATCGCGGTGGCCCCCAACCTGGGCTGGCGAAACGTCCCGATCCGGGAGCTGCTCAACCGCGCCCTGGGCCGTTCGGTGCGGGTGGTCAACGACCTGACCGCCGCCGCCTGGGGCGAGCTGAAGGGCGGCGCCGGCCGCGGTGCCAAGGACGTGCTGGTGGTCTTCGCCGGGTCCGGGGTGGGCAGCGCGATCATCCTCCACGGCAAGCTCCACACCGGCGCCTCCGGGGTGGCAGGGGAGATCGGCCACGTGAAGGTGGAGCCGGATGGGCGCCGCTGCGGCTGCGGCAGCAATGGCTGCCTGGAGGCCTACGCCGGCGGGCACAACCTGATCGCCCAGATGAAGGAGCTGGTCCAGGCGGGGCAGGGCGCGGCGCTGCTGGCCCACGTGGGCGGGGACGCCTCCCACCTCAATCCGGCGGTGCTGGAGGCGGTGGCGGTGGCCGGGGATCCCGCGGCCTCCGCGCTCTACGAACGCACCGCCCGCTACCTGGCGATGACGGTGGCCAACCAGGTCACCATGCTCAACCCGGAGCGGTTGATCCTGGGCGGGGGGGTGCTCAGCCACACCCCGCTGCTGCGGCAGCGGATCGCCGAGGGGATTGGCCGCTGGTCCTCGGAGACCAGCCGGAACACGGTGCAGGTGGTGAGCGCCGCGCTGGGCGACGACAGCGGAATCATCGGCGCGGCGCTGCTGGCCGACCTCGGCTAGGCCAGGGACCAGATCCGCGCCACCAGCGCGGCCCGGCTCTCCACCTCTGCCTTGGACAGCACCGCGGAGACGTGGATCTCCACCGTGCTCTCCGAACAGCCCAGGCGGGCGGCGATGGCGCGGTTGCTCAGCCCCTCCGCCAGCAGGGCCATCACCTCGGTCTGACGGGGAGTCAGCCGCCAGCGGGGGGCCACCTTGGCGGCGGCCTCGGTGGCCAGCCTCGGCTGGGGACGCTGCACCGCCAGGTAGTGGTCCGCCATCCCCGGACCGCTGACCAAGGAGAGCTGGAAGCCGGTGGGGATCCCCCGCACCGCCGAGGCCAGCGTCTGCGCCACCGTGGCGTCCGCCGCCAGCAGCGCCCGGCCGGCGGTGTTCTGCTCCACCACCCGTCCCCGGGGGCCCAGCAGGAAGGCGGCGGTGCCCAGCTGCTCCAGCGCCGAGTGCAGCGCCGCGGCCTGCACCGCGCCCTGGCGCAGCCGCCGCTCCAGCGACAGCCGCTCCTGCAGCGGCCTCACCAGCTGGGCCAGCAGCGCCGCCTCCCGGGAGGAGAACGGCTCCTCGCGGAACGCCCCCACCCAGGCCAGCAGCGAATCCTCTTCGCAGATCAGCACCCGGAGCTGATCCTTGTGGGCCAAGCCGATCTGCGGGTACAGCTGCTCGCTGACCGGAGGCGGCCGGTCCGGCTCGTGGCCCAGCTCCCCCATCAGCCGGACGCTGTTGCGCTGCGCCGGGGCCGGCCGGGTGGGATCGAACAGGCCCCAGGGGATGGGCGCCTGGGCGAACCAGCGCCGGCTGATCCCCTCGTAGTCGCCCACCAGCCCGTGGCCGTGGACGAACTCCAGGTCGCAGGTCCCCTGATCGACCTTCGCCGAGTAGGCCACCGCGGCCTCCGCGCCCAGCAGCGACCGCAGCTCTCCCAGCAGGGTGGGGAGCACCGGAGCGGGCTGGGGGGAGAGTGTCTGCAGCGCGTGCGTGATCGTCCGCAGACGATCCAACTCGGCGGGGGCGCGGGCCATGTCGGAAAGTAAACGTGTTCCCCGGGAACACCGCAACGGTCACCCCGGCGGGTCGGAGCGCACCCGCCCGGTTGCCAGGAGGGCGGGTACACCCCGGGTGAAATGGGTCCCCGGAGGTGGAGGTTGTCCGCTCCGGGCGCATTGGGTAAGCGACGGCGTGCTCAAGGCGCTGGAGGTCCGGGGGAAGCTGTTGCTGGGCGTGTTGGCCGCGGCCCTCTTCTGGCGTCCGGGACGCAGTCGACGGCGGGCGCCGGAGGCGTTGCGGCGGGTGCTGCTGGTCCGGCTGGACCGGCGGGTGGGGGAGGTGGTGCTGATGACCCCGGTGGTCCGCGCCGCCCGGGCGCTGCCCGGGTCCCCGACGGTGGACGTGCTGGTCCACCCCTCGATGGCCGCCTTGATGGCCTGGTGCCCGGAGGTGGACCGGGTGGTGGCCGCGCCCCGCTCCATCCGCGGGCTGGGGTTGTTCTCCCGCTCCCTGCGCGCGCTGCGGGCCGAGCGCTACGACGCGGTGATCAACTGCTCCAACTGGGAGGCCCCCTCCATCGGCCCGGCCCTGGTCTGCCGCTTTGTGGCCAAGGACGCGCTGCTGGTGGGGCCGGCGGTGTGGCCGGTGCGCTGGCTCAATGACCTGTCGGTCTCCCCGCTGCCGGAGGTCCGCAGCGAGGCCCGCCAGCGGATGCACCTGCTCTCGGCGCTGGGACCGCAGGGGGACCAGGCGCGGGTGAGCCTGCCGGCGCCCGCCCCGGACGCCACCGTGCAGCAGCTGCTGGGGGCGCTGCCCCGTCCCTTCGCGGTGGTGAACCCCGGAGGACGGCTGGCCGAGCGCCGCGTCCCGGCCCAGACCTTCGGCGCGCTGGCCCGGACGCTGCTGCAGGCGGGGGTGACCCCGGTGGTGACCTGGGGCCCGGGCGAGGAGGCCCTGGCGGACGAGGTGGTGCGCGAGGCCGGGCCGGGCTGTGTGCTGGCCCCGCCCACCTCGCTGGCGCAGTGGTCGGCCCTGGTGGCCGCGGCGCAGCTGGTGGTGTGCAACAACACCGGTCCGATGCACCTGGGAGTGGCGCTGGGCACCCCCACCTTCGCGCTGTTCTGGCGGATGGACGTCCAGCGCTGGGGACACCCGCACCCGCCGCACCGGATGGTGGACCTGAGCGCCGGGGAGTCGCAGCTGGAGGCGACCTTGGAGGACTTCCTGCGGACCCTGCCCGGGGCTCAGTCCAGCAGGAAGGTGTAGGTGTAGCGCATCTCGGTGGAGACCGCCTCGCCGCCCTTGAACGCCGGCTTGAACTTGAAGCGGCGGATGGCGGTGACCGCGGCCTCGTTGAGCCCGTAGCCGGGGCCGGAGACGATCTTCGCCGCCACCACCTTGCCCTCGTGGTCCACGGTGATCGCCAGGATCACCGGCCCTTCAATCCCCGCCCGCTTGGCCTCCTCCGGGTAGGGGATCTTCACCTCGCCGGTCACCATCGGGGCGGAGTCCACGGTGTGGATCGCCGCGTACTTCGGCGCCGAGTAGGCTTTCACCTCGGAGGGATCCTGGGCGGTGTTCCCGGTCTTCCCGTAGACGGTGTTGCCCACCGCGGCGGAGAAGGACCCGGCGGTGGTGGTGGAGGACATGGAGATCCCCACCACCAGCGGCACCGGCTTCTGCGGCGTCTCCGGCGGAGGGGCGTCGTTGGGAGGCGGCGGCAGCTGCTCCTTGGGAGGTTCGGGAGGAGGCTTCTGGGCCACCGCCACCTTGATCGGCGGCGGCTTTCGCACCGGCTTGGGCGGGGGAGGGGGCTCCTCCTTGGGAGGCTCCACCGGCTTGGGCGGTTCCACCTCCACCATCACCAGCTCCACCGGCCGGGTCCGGGCCACGGTCACCGGCGGGCTCTGGGTGGCCAGGTGCCAGAGCAGGGCCCCGTGGGCCAGCACGCTGGCCACCGCGAACGGCACCAGGAACGCGAACGGGCGATCGGTGTCCACCTCGCCGATGCCGGGCCGCGGGGGGCTGTGGGAAGGACTGGCCATGCGCGGGTCTCTTACGGCGCGGCGGGAGCGACCGCGGTGGGCGTGGCGCCCTTCTGGATGTTCAGGGCGAACTTGGCGATCCCCTGACCCTTGACCACGTCGATCAGCCGCATCACCTGACCGTAGTTGATGGACTGGTCGGCGCTGATGATCGCCCGGGTCTCCTTGTCCTTGGCGATCGCCTCCGCGCAGCGGCGGATCAGCTCCGCCTCGGTGACCTCCGCCCCGTCGAAGTAGAACTTGCCGTCCTTGTCCAGGACCACGTTCACCAGCCCCTGCACCGTCTCTCCGCCGTGGGCGGCCCGGGGCAGATCCACCTCCACCGTCTCCCGGACGATGAAGTTGGCGGTGACCATGAAGATGATCAGCAGCACCAGCACCACGTCCACCAGCGGGGTGACGTTGATTCCGCTGATCTCGTCCTCGTCCTCGTTCGCGCCCCCGGCCATCTGACTACTTCTCCCCTCGGGAGGAGCGCAGGTGGCCGACGAAGGCGTGGCCCAGCGCGTTGGTGCGGGCGGTGAGGTTCTTGAGCCAGCGGTTGAAGGCGTTGAAGGCCACCACCGCGGGGATCGCCACCGCCAGGCCCACCGCGGTGGCCACCAGGGCCTCGGAGATGCCGGCCATCACCGTCTGCTGGATCTGCCCGCCCTTGCCGGAGGAGGCCCCCAGGTCGTGGAAGGCCTTGATGATTCCCAGCACGGTGCCGAACAGCCCCACGAAGGGGGCGTTGTTGCCCAGCGTCCCCAGGAACGAGAGGAAGCGCTCGTAGCGGGGACGTTCCCGGGCCAGCGCGGAGGCGATC
Source organism: Myxococcaceae bacterium (assembly GCA_036675345.1). Classification (GTDB taxonomy): domain Bacteria; phylum Myxococcota; class Myxococcia; order Myxococcales; family Myxococcaceae; genus JALYOC01. The sequence continues at coordinate 421,927 of JAKFFE010000019.1, read as the reverse complement.
ACGCTCTCCACCGCGTCCGGACCCTGGGCCGCCGAGGCCATCGCCTCCCGCAGCACCGCGGACTCCATCCCCGGGCGGTCCGCCACCGCCGCGCGGACCGGGTCCAGCTCGCCGCGGGACAGCTGGGAGAGGATCACCCCGGAGTTGGGCAGCCGGTGGGTGAGGAAGAACACCAGCCGCTCCAGCACCACCGCCAGGGAGAGCACGGAGAGGATGGCCAGCAGCCAGAGCACCCACTCGGCCGAGGTGAGAAACACATTGAGCAACCGGGAGCTGAGCCAGCCTTCGGGCGCCACGGACTGAGCGAGGAGGAGATAGGAGTTCATCGACCTGTCTTGACTATGGGTTGCAGAAGTAACGGTCAAACGGAACGTCTGCCCCTCGATTGCCTGGTGGGCGGGGATTGGACGCACCTGACCCCGAAAAGCGGTCAGCTCTGAAAAAAGAAAACCGCCCCTCCAGGCGAGCCCCGCGGGTGGCGGGCTCGACGGGAGGGGCGGCAGTCAGGCAGTCCTGCTCCCGCTTAGTTGGCGGGGACCGGGATCACCGGGCTGGGCGCGCAGTTGTAGCTGGCGTCCAGGGCGGTCTGCGAGAATGGAGGGGTGGTCTGGAAGGCAGGGGCCAGGGCCACCGGCTCGCCGTCCACCACGATCGCTCCGCCGATGGAGTTGGCCCGGCCGGCGTAGGCGCCCACCAGGATGTCCAGGTCCACCCCGGTCAGGTTCACGTTGAACCGCTTGCCCTGCAGCAGCAGCTGCGCGTTGCCGGTCGGCATGGTCAGGTTGACCACGTCGAAGATCGGGGTCTTCACGGTGAAGGCCGCCGAGTCCGCGGTGCCGTTCTGGTCCGCGTCGGCCTGGGCCAGCACCGGGATGAAGGTCTCCACCCCCACCACGCCCGAGAGGTTCATCCGGCCGGTGGAGGTGCCGTTGATCAGCCGCTCGTAGTCCCAGTTCACCAGCGCGTAGCTCATGTTCTGGTACTGGACCGCGTTCCGGGCCAACGGGGCCAGGGTGTCCGCGGTCCCGTCCGAGTCGGAATCCATCACCAGCGCGGGGGCGGTGTTCCGGGTGCCGGTGACCGCGAAGCTCCCCTCCGCCTTGGACTGGCCGGTGGCGGGGGTGGGGCACTCGTTGGAGACCAGGGTGGCGGTGGGGACGGTCACGCTGCAGTTGCTGGCCGCGGAGGTACCGCTGCCCGGGGTGTTGATGGCGCCGGTGATGGTGTCGGGAGGGAAGCAGTTCCCCAGCGACGGGTGGGAGGCGGCGCTGGTGGCCAAGGCCACCGAGCCGGCCATCAGCCGCGCTGCGGCGTTGCCTAGCACCTGACGGAAGGAGCAGGCCGCGTTGGGCACCAGCACCGGTCCGCCCGGAGCGCAGGCGTAGGTGGAGTCGAAGATGGCCTGGTCGTAGGCGCGGTCCAGCGGCGCCTGGATCCCGTTGAGGGGAACCATGTCCAGGGTCAAACCTCCGCTCAGCGAGTTGGTGGTGGTCCCGTCGCTGCCGTTCTGGGCGGCCAGGGCGCTGGTGCTGACCGCGCCGTTGAACCGGCTGCCGTTGCTGGTGAGGGTCACGTCCCCGTTGGTCCACACCACGTTGCTGAAGGAGACGTTGGGGGTGGCGATGCTGCAGGCGTTGGTGGTGGTCGACGCCAGCGCGGTGCGCGGCTGCACCGTGCCCGCCAGGGTGCCGCTGTGGATGGTGAGGAAGGCGGTGGACGCGCTGCTCTTCACCACGAAGTCGGTGAAGGTCAGGGTGAGGTTGAACTCCGCCGGCTTGAAGGAGGTGGGGACGATGGCCTCCGCGGGGTTGGCGGATCCGGTGCGGTACCCGGTGACCGCCTTGGTGCCGGTGACCAGCACCGTTCCGGTGACGTTGGTGGTCTGGCCCAGGCAGTTGGTGGAGACCAGGTAGTCCGCCGGGAGGGTGATGGTGCAGCCGGCGCCCAGGGAGTAGGTGGCGGTGACGTCATCGTCGCCCACCGCACCGGCGCTAAAGGTGGGGTTGGTGGCCACTGTGCCGTTGGAGAAGCCGCAAGCGCTGTTGGCGTCCACCAGGCTGGTGACGGTGCCCAGGGTGCGCATGGTCAGCGCCGCGGTGCCGCCGCCGATGGTGGTCATCAGGGCCACGCCGCACTGGCTGTTGATGGGGGAGGCCAGCGCCTCCAGGGTGGTGCCGCACTGCCAGCCGCTCTCGAAGGTGGCCAGGTCGAAGGCCGGATCCAGACCCACGCCGGAGGCGTTCACGGTGTAGGGGGTCCCGGCGACGGTGACGGTGCCGGAGAGCGCGTTCTGCTTCTCACCGATCTTGCCGTTGGTGGCCACCAGGTCGGTGCTGACCGCGTCCAGGGCCAGGGTGCCGGTGGTGGAGGTGATCAGCAGGTCCGCGTCCGACCACTGGGTGGTCAGGTCCGCGTGCGGAGAGGAGACCGAGCACACGCCGGTGGTGGCGCCCACGAACACCCGGGGGCTGGTGGTGCCGACCAGGGTGCCGGCGGTGGCCTCCAGCGCGTTGACGTCCGCGGTGGAGCCGATCTTGAAGCCCTCGGCGCCGATCACCGTGGTCAGGCTGATGGTGGCCGGCTGCTCGGTGGCGGGGGCGATGGGGGAGGTGGGGTTGGCGGTGAACCGGCCGGAGACCACCTTGGTGCCGCTGACGGTGATCTTGCCACCGACCACGGTGCTGGTGCCGCTGCAGCCGGCGGGAAGCACGGTGCCGGCGGGGTAGGTGAGTTCGCAGTTGGTGACGGTGAGGGTGAGCACGCCGCTCTCACCGGGGGTGGGGGCCCCGCCCGCGGGATCCCGGATCACCCCGGCGCTGAGCACCGTGGGGGAGGAGAAGCCGCAGGTGGCGTTGGCGTCGATCAGCGAGGTGATCGTGCCCTGCATCTTGGTGGTCAGCCGGGCCGCGCCGTCCGCGAGCAGGGTGTTGAGGTCCGCGCACTGGTAGCTGATCGTCGCCGGGAGGTCGGGGTGGCAGGCGTAGCCGGACACGAAGCGGGCCGCGTCGTACTCCGGGTCCAGATCCTGGTTCAGGGTGACCGGGGACTCGAACACGGTGACCGTGCCGGAGAGATCGTTCTCCTGGCTGCCGTTGACGCCGTTCTGGGCGGAGATGTTGCTGGTGGGCACCGGGACCTCGAACGCGTTGTCCGGGGTGGTCAGGAACAGCTCGGCGTTGGTGTAGACGATGTTGCTGAAGGTGACGTTGGGGGTGGAGATCGAGCAGGCGCCGGAGGAGGCGGAGGCCGCCAGGCGGGGCTTGACCACCGCGCTGAGGCTGCCGCTCTTCATGATCAGGAAGTTGCGGCTGGTCTCGCTGCGCGCCTCGAAGTTGTCGAAGGTGGCGTTGGTGACGGTGATGGTCACCGCGTCCGCGCTGTTGGGGATGATCGGGCTCTGGGGATTACCGGTCAGGGTCCCCTCGATCCGCCGGGTGGCGCTGATGGTGAACTTGCCGCGGGCGGTGCTGCCGTTGCCGTTGCAGTCCGGGGAGTTGGCGATCCCGTTGGCGCCCAGGTCGATCACGCACTGATTGACGGTGAAGGTCAGCGCGCCGCTCGAACCGACCGTGCCCTCCACCACCGGAGAGGAGAGGACCGCCGGGCTGGCGAACCCGCACTCGCTGTTCGAATTCACCAGGCTGACCATCGAACCCACGTTGCGGACGGTGAGCTGGGCCACGCCCGGCCCCACCCGATCCGGTGCGCACTGCGGACAACCGGTTGCAACCGCCAGCAGCGCCACGAACCACGAGAAACGGATCTTCTGTCGGGTCAAAGCCCCTCCAATGCCAGGCGTCGAAAGGACGCTCGGTGGGGGACCTAGCACAACTGTGGGTGCAAAGACTTCACCCCACGCAATTCGGCGGGGGTCTCAGCGATCAGTCCGCCAGCGGACCCGACTGGACCGGGGGGGCGGCGGCCGGCCCCGGGCAGGTGAACTCCGGCTCTTCGAACCCGAAGCCGGTGCACTGGCCCCGGCGCAGCACCTGGACCAGGACCCCTTCATCAAACAGCCAGTTGAGGATCAGGGAGGTGTCGGTGATCTCCGCGCGGGCCGGGGGAAGGTCCGGGCCCAGGTCCAGCACCGGCGGGACGCCGGCGTCGGCGGGCTGGGCCACCAGGTAGCCGTATTCGAAGATCTGCCCGCTGGGGTAGAGGCGGTTGGCGGACTGCACCTCCCGGAACAGGGGGGTGGGATCCCCCTCCACCAGGGGGTTGAAGTCGTAGACCAGCAGGTAGGCCGGATCCTGGCCCAGGGGCGCCGAGCCGATGCCCTGCCAGCAGCGCTGGATGTCCTGGGCGACGTCGCCGGTCCGCTGCGCGGCGGGCTCATCGAAGTATTCGCACTGCGTCTCCGGCGTACACGCCGCCGACCACAGCACGGCGCCCGCCGCTCCCACTCCGAAGATCAGCCCACGCATCCGCACGACGCCTCCGCAGTACTTCAGTAATCGCGGCTCCAGATCAGATCCGCGCCTTTTCGTTGATCGCCGTACTCGCCTTCAACGCTGATGCTGGGGGTCACCTGATACTCCACCTTCACACCATAGGAGTTCTCGCCCTCTTCGGCGCCACCGACCCGCTGGGTGTAACCCATGTACCACTTGTCGGTGATGTAGGTGCCGGCCTCGATGCGGGCCCCGGTCACCCCCTCCCCGGTGGACTCGATGGTGAACACGTCCAGCGGCAGCTTGTTGGACAGCGTTCGCTTCAGGGTGGAGGCCGCCAGCGCGCCCACGATCGAGGCCGCGTCTCCGGTGTTCATCGACGAGCCGGACCCGCGCTTGAGGGTCCGGCGCCCGGTGGCCAGCAGGGTGAAGATCTCGGTCTCCGGGAGGACCGGCTGGGAGGACACCTTCAGGCCCTGGGCGATCTCCTTGCCCTGGCCGCGGATGGTGACGAACACCGTGACCTCCTCCCGCTCGTTCTCGTGCACCGCGGTGAGGTTCAGGTACGGGGTCTTGGCCGGGCCGGTGAACCGCACCTGGGACTGACGCTGCACCTTGAACTTGCGCCCCAGCACGTCCACGTCGCCGCGCAGGAAGCGGACCTCGCCGTAGATCGCCGCCGCGTCCTCGTACTCCACCCGGAACCCCTCGGAGAGGCCCAGCTCGGCGTTGATGTCCGCGCCCTTCACCCACAGGTTCCGGGGGGCGTTGATGGTGATCCAGAACTGGGTGGAGGGGGTGGCCGGAGCCGCGCCGGGCTCCACCGGGGAGACCCGGGCGACGGGGGTCGGCGTCGGCGTCGGCGTCGGCCTCGCGGTGGGGGCAAAGGCGTCCGCCGCCTCGGCCACCGGCGCCTCCGGGGCGGGGGCAGCGGCCGGGGCCCGGCGGCGGCGCAGCGGTCGGCCGTTGCGGACGAAGATCACATCGTTGGGGCGATCCAGCTCCTGCAGATCCTTGCCGCCCAGGATCTCCGGCAGCTCCACGTGGGCCTCCGGGATGTTCAGCTGGCGGATGTTGACCAGCGAGGAGGAGGCCTCGCCGGAGAGGTCCACGTTGGTGGTGAGGATGGCCATCAGCTGGTCGTCCACTACCAGCGGGAAGCGGCTCAGCTCGGTCTTCCCCTGCAGGGAGAAGTTGCCGCTCTGGCCCTGGCGGCGGGCGTCCAGCACCAACCGCAGCGACCCGGCGCCGCTCTTGGCCTTCAGCTCCTCCAGGTGGAGGCGGTCGTTGCTGGCGTGGGCCAGCAGGTGGGCCTCGCTGAAGTCCCCGTAGCCCTCCAGGGCCAGCTTCCCGTTCTTCCACTCCACGTCCCCGCGGACCACCGGCTTGGTGACCGTGCCCTCCAGGTGGGCGTCGGCCTCCAGCAGCCCGGCGATGGCGCGCACCTTGGGGATCAGCCCGGAGAAGCTGCCCAGCTCGAAGTTGCGCGCCTGGAGGTCCGCGGTGATCGGGGCGCTCTGGTACTCCACTCCCCGCTGCAGCGCCGAGTACCCCAGCGGGATCTTGGTGGTCGCCTTCAGCTTCAAGGTGCCCTCCCCCAGGGACACCAGATCCAGGTTCAGGTCCGAGCGGGTGTCCAGGTAGTCGTAGGCAATCGCCGCGCGGCCGATGCAGGCCTTGCCCACCCGCACCTCCTCCAGGTTGGAGCGCACCGACAGCCGCGGCGCATCCAGGGTGCCGGCCGCGTCCCAGCGCGCCAGCACCACCCCGGAGGCCTGCTTGGCCTGCTCCTCCTCGTCCCGCGGCTTGGGCTGCAATTCGGAGAGCGACAGCGGGTGCAGCACCCCCTTCATCTGCAAGGGGATCTCCCCCAGGGCCCGGCCCTCGAACAGCCTGGCCAGCGGAGCGCTGATCGCGGCCACCACCTCCAGCAGCTTGCGGTCCGCCCGGTGGGCCTCCATCCCCAGCTCGATCCGCTGGTCATCCGCCACCAGGGTCAGGCTCCCATCCAGCGGGGTGGCGCCCCTCATCCCCGCCTGGTGCACCTCCACCTGGGCGTTGACGGTGGGCGCCCGGGCGGTGCCCCGGACCTCGGCCCGGACCTGGGCGTAGCCTCCCAGCCGCGGCGCGCCGGCGGCGGCCAGCAGCCGCAGCGGCACCCGCAGCAGGGCGATGTCCAGCTCCACCGGGGTGATCATCAGCTGTTCGGCGGTGGGAGGCTTGGCCATCACCTCGCCCAGGGTGAACGGGGTGCGCAGATCGATCCGCCCGCTCACCCCCAGCGAGCTGAGGTCGATCTGGGCGTTGACCCGGTCCTCCAGCGCGCTCTGCATCCGCAGGTCGAAGTCGGCGTTCTCCAGCGGCCGGGGGGGATACTCGTTGATCCGGATCTCCCGGCCCCACAGGTGCAGCGCCAGCAGCGGCTCGCGGGCGCTGCCGGTGAGCACCAGCTGCGCCCCGGCCCGACCCTGGGCGGTCTCCGGGCGGCCCAGCGCCTTGAGCGCCGGCTGCAGCGCGGTCTCCTCCACGTCCAGGGTCAACAGCAGCGGGTCGTTGCGTCGGCGCAGCAGCCCCTGCACCGGCACCTCGAAGGTGGCGCGGAGGTTGGCGATCTCGCTCTGGGCGCTCAGCTGCCCGGTGGCCCGGTCCTTGGCGTAGGCGCCCGTCAGCGACAGGCCCAGCTTCCGGTAGTCCTTGAAGCCGCCGTCGGTCAGCTGCAGCGTGCCCTCCGCGGTGGGGCTCTTCAGGGTGCCCCGGGCGGACAGCTGCAGGTCCACCCGCCCGGCCAGGGCCAGCGAAGGATCGACCGCGATCTTGGGGATCCGCCCCAGGTCGAACTGCTCCAGCTGGATCTGGGCCTCCACCCGCTGACCGCGCAGCGAGCCGTCCACCGCCAGCAGTTGCCGATCGGCGCGGAGCTGGAGCCCCTGGATCCGGACCTCCTCCTCGCGGAACCCCAGCCGGGCCGGCTGGGTCAGGCTCCAGGAGGCCTCCGGGTAGTCCAGGGTCAAGGTGTTCAACGACATCCCTCTCGAGTCCGGGTCCCGGGTCCCCACTGCCAGCAGGTGGAGATCGATGGCCCCGCCTGTGACCAGGTCCAGCCGGAACTCCTGGGCCCGGCTGCGCACCTGGGCCCGGAGGTTGCGGAACACCCGGTCCCCGGCGGAGAGGTAGGACACCCCCAGGGTGCCCTCCGAGTCCAGGGGGCGGGTCAGGTCCGGGATCTGGGCCTCCACGGTGAGCTCGCGCAGCGAGGAGTCCTGGTAGCGCAGGGTGGGGAAGGCACCGTCCAGCTTCACCCCCGGGGCGCTGGCCGGGCCGCTCACCGAGAAGTTCAGGGATCCGCTGCCGGAGAGCTCCGGCGGCTGGGCCTGGCCGATCCGCCCCAGGGTCTTGCCCAGCCGGGAGAGGTCCGAGACCTGGAGCGTTCCGCGCGCCGTCAGCTGGTCCAGGGTTCCGCCGCCGGAGGCCCGCAGCTGCACCCCGGGCAGCACCGCGCTCAACCGGGGGACCTGGAACCGGCCGCCGCGGGCGCTGGCCTCCAGGTGGATCGGCCCCAGCGGTTCCCCCTCCACCCGCGAGGGCGGGATCTGCAGGGTCAGCTCGCCGTCCAGGGTCTCCAGCGAGGTGCCGCCGCCCTTGGCGAAGAGGTCCACCGACAGCTGGGTGGAGGGAGCGTTGTCCATCAGCTCCTCCAGGTTGAGCCCGCGGCCGGTGAGGGTGATCCCCTCCGAGCGCAGCGTCGCCAGATCCGCGGTGCCCCGGGCGCCCAGGGTCCCACTCCCCGCCGTCCCCTCCAGGGTGAACTTCAGCTGGTCGCCCTGCTTCTCCACCTCGCCGGTCACCCCCACCGGGGCCTTCACCGGATAGGAGGGCACAAACGCCCGCGCGGTCTGGGGAGACAGCTTCAGCTCCCGCAGCGTCAGGTGCCCGGAGGCCAGCCCCTTCAAGTCCGCGTGGCTGTCCAGCACCAGGCCGGGCAGCTCCACCCGCAGGTCGCCGCCGCCGTTGAGTCCGGCCAGCTTCACGCCCACCCGGGAGCTCAGCGGCCCCTCCACCGGATGGATCGACCGTCCGGCCAGCTCCAGGTTCGCCTCGATCCGCTGTCCGGCGGTGGCGTAGGTGGCGTCGCCCTGGGCGGTCAGCCCGTCGAACTGCAGGTGGAGATCCGCCTCCTCCCCCTGCTGGACGAAGTCCAGATGGCCCTGCTCCATCACCAGCGAGTCCACCTGGACGAACACCTCGCCCCCGGTGGCGGTCTCCTCGGTGGAGGGATTGCGGGAGGCGATCGCCCGGCTCAGGTTCAGCCCGCGCTCGTCCTGGACCAGGTACAGCCGGGGCCGGAACAGCAGCGCCTCGCTGATCACCAGCCGCTTGCGCAGCAGGGCGCGAAACGCCAGCTCCACCTCCACCCGTTCGATCTCCGCCACCAGCTTGCCTTCGGGGTCGAACAGCTTGAGCCCGCGGAACACGAAGCGGTCACCCTGCACCTCCAGGCTCTCCCAGCCCAGCTTGCCCTGCAGGGCCCCGTTGGCTCCCTCCACCACCAGGTTGCGGATCCGCTCCTCGCCGCTCGAGGAGTTCACGTACAGCAGGGCGCCGCCCAGCAGCAGCACCAGCAGGGCCAGCAAGCCGAGGAGGACGAAGGCCACCCGTCGCGGCCAGCGGCGGCGTCGGGGAGAGGGGGCCTGGGGAGGAGACTGCGGTTCCATGGCCTAGAAGGCCTCGCCGATGGAGAGGTGGAAGGTGCACAGCCCCTCCGGCGCGCCGGAGAAGCCGGTGCCGGAGGAGCCGAAGAGTCCAAAGCAGCTGCTGTCGGACGGGTAGGCCTGGCCCGGGTTGGTGATCTGCAGCGGGGGCCCCCCGGGAAGCCGGCGCGCCAGGTCGATCCGGATCGGCCCCACCAGGGTGCGGTAGCGCAGACCGATCCCCACCGCGTACTGCAGGTTGCCGGGGATGCGGCCGAAGTCCAGGCTCTCCCGGGTGACCATCCCCGCGTCCAGGAAGGTGGCCAGCACCACGTTGCCGGTGAGGTTGTAGCGGAGCTCCAGCGAGCTCTCCACCAGGCCATTGCCCCCGACGGGGACGGTCTCGCCCAGCGCGTCGGCCGAGTCCTTGAGGCTGTGGGGGACGATCTGCATCGGGGAGAGTCGGCGGTTGTTGAAGCCGCGGTGGGAGTTGCCGCCTCCGGAGAAGAAGCGGTTGATGATCGGTGAGTCGTCCGGCTCGCCCTGGCTGAGGTTCTTCTTGAAGGGATACAGCGAGCCCAGCCGGATCTTCCCGGCCACGGTCAGCTTGTTGTCCAGGAAGCTGTAGTAGCCGCGGACGTCCGGGACCAGGCGCAGGTAGGTGAAGTCGGTCAGCCCCGCCTGCTGCAGCGAGAGGGCCATGAAGTAGCCCTGCCGGGGATCCAGCGGATCGTCCCGGCGGTCCCACTGGGCGGTCTGTTCCAGGTAGGTCAAGAACAGGTCGCAGCGGGCGTCCACCACGTCCGCCAGTCCCTTGGGGTTCTCACACCCGGTGACCAGCGAGGTGGAGTTGCTGCCCAGCCGGGCCTGGCCGGTGAGCAGATAGCCCTCGAAGTTGAAGGAGGGGAAGACGGAGAACGAGGGGTGCGGCTGCCAGATCAACCCCGCCTTGGCCCGGCCCCCGTAGAAGCTGTAGGCCGGTTCGATGCCCCGCTCCAGTCCCACCGAGGTCTGGGCGCGGAGGTTGTTGGAGAAGAAGCTGGGCTGTTCCAGCTCCGCCAGCGAGTCCAAAATCACCCCGTGCTGGGTGGAGGTCCCCGAGCCCACCGCCACCACGTTGGGGATGAACGCGTAGCCGACCTTGGCGCGGGTGGTCAGTCGCCGCAGGCCGCCGAAGAAGTTGCGGTCGGTGTACTCGGCCACCGCCCGGATCTCGTTGCGGGCCTGGTCCACGCCACCGCCGGCGCCCAGCTTGATGGTGTGGAACGGCGCCTCGCGCACGTCCACCACCACCGGCACCGTGCCCGCCTCGCGGTCCGGCGCTCCGCGGTTGACCTTCACCGCGCCGAACACCCCCATCTGGAACACGCGGGCCTGGCCATCCACCAGGTCGCTCTCGGAGTACTGGGTGCCCGGCACCACCTCCTCCTGCACCTGGGCGATGATCATCTTCTGGGGCACCTTGGGGCGGGCGCCGGCGGCCACGAAGATGTTCCCGAACTTGAAGCGCTGCCCGGGCGCGACGGTGAGCGAGACCTTGGCCTTCAAAGTCGCCAGGTCCACCTCCACCGAGCCCTGGACGGAGGCCTCCGCGTAGCCGTCCTCCCGGAGACGGGAGGTGAGCAGCCCCTTCACCCCGGCCCACGACTCCTCGTAGAAGATCTCCCCCACCTGCAGGGGCAGCTCCTCGGTGGCCCGCGCGCGGACGTCGGCGGGCAGGTCTTCCAGGCCGGTGAGCTTCAGCTCGCCGATGGTGGTGGGCATCCCCTCCTTGACGCGGACCACCAGCGACACCGCGTCCGTCCCCTGGGGGACGATCTGATCCTCCAGCACCTCCGCCTGGTAGTAGCCCTGCGCCTCGTAGAACCGTTCGATCCGGCGCAGGTCCGCCTGCCACGCGTTGGGATCCAGCCGCTCCTTCTCGGTGAAGGGCAGGAACGAGTACCAGGCCGACTCGCTGGTGAGGATCTTCGCCTTGATGTCGTCGGCATCCAGCTGGTCGGTGCCTTCGATCTCGATCTTCTCGATCACCGGACCGGTGGCCCGGGTGCCGCCCTCATCGGTGGCGCAGGCCAGCAGGAGCAGACAGCAGAGGGCTCCTCCCACCGTGGTCGGAGGGAGAACAGACCTCCGCGACAGGGGGCGGGGTAGGGACAGGAACCACTTCACGGCTCTGCTTCTAGCGCACCCCGGGTCCAGGGAAACGAATCGGAAAGGGGCAGGCGTTGGCCATCTGTCGGGGGCCCACCGATATGCTGGGGGCTCCCGCGCGTTCTTGACCCGTGATCGAAGGTTCTCCCCTCCAGGAAGCGGTCTCCCCTCCGGCGCCGGACGCCGACTGGGACGCGCTGATCCGGACCCACGAACGGGCAGTGCTGCTGGCCCTGTTCGCACGGGGAGTGCGGCCCACCCGGGCCCGGGAGCTGGCCGCCGACGCCTGGAGCGGGCTCTACGAGAGCTGGCGCCACGGACGCCTCCCGGTGCTGGAGCTGCCCGGGCTGGTGATCGCCCACGCCGCGTTGCTGGAGCGGAGGGAGGGCAGGACCGCCGGCCGCGCCGCGCCGCTGGAGCAGGCGCTGCAGGCGGTGGATCTCTCGGCGTCCCCCGAGCGGCGGGCGGAGGGACGTCAGCAGCTTCGCCGGGTGGAGGAGGCCCTGGACCACTGTTCCCCCCGGGCCCGGGAGCTGTTCGCGGCCTCCTATCAGCACCCCGAGCTTCCCCAGGCGGTCCTGGCCCGGAGGCTGGGCGTCTCGCTTCAGCGCTTTCGCCAGACCCTGTGCGAGGTGCGGGCCAGGCTGCGCACCGCGCTGGAGGACGGAGAATGAGCGCGCACCTCTCGGCGGAACAGCTCTCCTGGTTGGTGAGGGGGGAAGGGGACCTGACGCGGTGGGAGCCGCACGTGGACGTCTGCGCGGAATGCGCGGCGGCAGTGGAGCGCGAGGCCCACCTGGAGCTTGCGGTGCAGGCGCTGTTCCGTGAGCAGCGGTGCGGAACCTCCGCCATCCCGCACTTCAAGGTCCTCCCCGAGGATGCGCCAGTGCCCACCTCCCGCGCCTGGCGGGCCCTCCCCGAGGAGGCGCCGGTGCCGACCTCTCGCGCCTGGCGGGCGCTGGCCGGCGGCGCGGTGCTCGCCCTGGTGTTGGCCGTGCTTCCGGCGATGGCGCCGGAGCCCACGGCGGGCACCGACGTCCCCTGCGCCGGGGTGGCAGTGGACGGCGGCGCCCTCCTGATGATGGCAGCGGTCGGTGACGTGGAGACTCCCTCCGCGCACGGAACGCCCTAACCCCAACCCACGAGCGTCCGGTGACCCACCGTGCTGACTCCCGCGGCGGCGGAGCCCTGTCCAGACACTGGCGGGTCTTCGTTCGCGGCGAATCCCCGGTGGCGTTGCTGACCGCCCTGCTCGCGGCGGGGGTGTTCCTCCCCTACCTGGGGGCCGTGGGGCTGTGGGACCCGTGGGAGACCCACTACGGAGAGGTCGCCCGCCAGATGGTGGCGCGCGGAGACCTGATCCATCCCTTCTGGGAGTACAGCTGGTTCTTCTCCAAGCCACCGCTCACCTTCTGGCTTTCGGTCCCCGGGCTGTGGCTGACCGGGGCCGGGGCCTCGGAGGGAGTGCTCTCCCGCTCCACCGAGTGGGCGCTGCGACTGCCGTTCGCGCTGCTGGCGGTGGGCGCGGTCGCCACCTTGTCCCAGGCGGTGGGAAGGCTGGCCTCACGGAGGGCGGGGCTGGTCACCGGCCTCGCGCTTTGCACCATGCCGCTGTACCTGCTGGTGGCCCGGCAGGCGATGACCGACATGCCGTTCGTGGCCACGCTCACCCTGGCGCTGTCGGCGTCGGCGATCGCCCTGCTCGATCCCGGGGAGGCCCACCCCCGCCGCTGGTGGCTGGGCGCGGCGGCAGCGGCGGGGCTCGCCACCCTGGCCAAGGGACTGCTGGGGCTGTTGCTCCCGCTGGCGATCCTGGGCGCGTTCCTCCTCGCCACCGGGCTGGCCCGGGACGGCCTTTGGCCCCATCTGCGCTGGCTGGGGGGAAGGAGCGCACCGCGGCTGTCCCTGGGAGAGGAGCTGCGGCGGATCCCCTGGCTGCCGGTGGCGGCGGTCTTCGCCGGGGTGGCGGTGCCCTGGTACGCGGCGATGCTGTGGTTCGACGGCCGGGACCTGGAGCAGCGCACCTTCTTCCAGCGCTTCTTCCTCCACGATCACTTCGCCCGGCTGACCACCGGGGTGCACACCACCACCCCCGGAGGAACGTTTGCCTACTTCCTGGAGCAGGGAGGCTTCGCGGTCTTTCCCTGGGTGGCGCTGGTGCCGGCGGCGCTGAGGGTGGGAAGCCAGGTCCGCTTCGACGCCACCGCTCCGGCGGAGCGGTTGGCCGCGCTGGCGATGATCTGGGTCGTGGGGGGCTTCACTCTCTTCAGCAGCTCCGCCACCCGCTTCCACCACTACCTGCTGCCGGTGCTCCCCGGGCTGGCGGTGCTGGTGGGCCTGGCGGTGGATCGGCTGCTGCGAGAGGACTGGAAGGAGTGGGCGGCCACCCTGGTGCTGGGGGCCAGCCTGTTCGGGTTGGTGGCCAGGGATCTCTACCTGCGGCCACGCCACCTGGTGGACCTGTTCACCTACAACCACGCCCGGCCCTATCCGGACTTCCTGTGGACCCGAAGCGCGGGACTTTGGCCAGGCCTGGATGCACGGGAGGCGTTGGGGCTGTCACTGCTGCTGGCGGGCGCGGCGATCCTGCTGGCCGCGTTGGGGCGGGCGCGCCAGTGGGCCACCGGAGGCTTTGCCGGACTGGCGCTGGTGTTCGCGCTGTGGCTGTCCTGGTCGCACTGGGTGGAGCTGTCCCACCACTGGACCCAGCGCGACCTGTTCTGGCGCTACGCCGCCCAGCGCCGGGACGGAGAGCCGATCGCCGCCTACCTGATGGACTGGAAGGGCGAGACCTTCTACTCGCGGAACCGGGTGGTGCAGATCAAGCTGGGCCAGGAGGCCGAGCAGCTGCGCCGCTTGTTCTCCCAGCCGGGGCGGGTGTGGATCCTGGTCGAGCACTCGCGGCTCGCGGTCCTGCACCGGATGGTGGCCGGTGCCCGGCGGCTGACGCCGATCGATCCGCGGGTGAACAACAAGTTCCTGCTGGTGGTCGCGGAAGTTGCGGACCGGGGATCGCTGTAAGGTCGCGCGCGCGACTTCGTCTTCCTTTTCGACGACCCCGCAAACATTGCGGAGCAGATCGCGCTGCATCCTCTTTCGCCGATTGGTATCTGGCCCCGACATGATCTCCGCCGCCCCGCTGATGATCTCCTTGCTGCTCACCGCCGAACCGGGAGCGCCGCTGCAGCTGCAGCCGTTCCTGGAAGAGGTGAGCCGTCAGGCGCCGCGGGTCCGGGCCCAGCAGGCGAGCGTGGAGACCGCGCAGGCCGCGGTGGGAGTGGCGGGCAGCGCGCAGGATCCCCTGCTGGGTCTGATGGTGGAGGGTCTGGGCCGGACCTCCGGGCAGATGCTGACCTACCGGTTCACCCAGCCGTTGGACTTCGTCTGGCGCCGCGGCCCGGAGAAGTCGGTGGCCCGGGCCAAGGTGGCCCAGTCCCAGGCGCAGGGCGCCCGCACGGTGTGGGACGCGCGCGCCGAGGCGGCCCGCGCCTTCTTCGAGCTGTGGCGCAGCCACGAGCAGGATGAGGTGCTGGCCCGACAGCTGGCGGTGCTGGAGGGGATGCGGATCTCCGCCCAGGCCCGCTACGAGACCGGGTCCCGCACGGCCCACCACGCCATGCTCCGCGCCGAGGCGGAGATCGCGATGATCCGCGCCGAACGCGCCGCCCTGGAGGCAGAGCGGTTGGCGATGGCGGCGATGATCAACGCTCTGCGGAACCAGCCCCAGGGCAATCCGGTGGGCCGACCGGAGCTTCCCCCGCGGACCCCGCTGCCGTCGCTGGACTCACTGGTGGCCCGCACCGCGAAGGTCCCGGAGGTCACCTCCGCCCAGGCGATGAGGACCGAGGCCGAGGCCCGCGGTTCGCTGGCCCGCAGCATGTACCTGCCGATGCCGATGGCCGGGGTCTTCTTCCAGCACGAGCCGCAGATGAACACCGGCGCCTTCGGCGGTGAGGTCGGCTTCTCCATCCCCCTGTGGTCGTTCGACCGCCAGGCAAACGAGGTGGCGATGGCGGGGGCGATGCAGCGCGCCGCCCAGCGCGAGGTGGAGGCGATGTCGGTGATGGCCGAGGCCCAGCTGCGCTCCGCCTGGAGCCGCGCCGTGGCCGCCGACGCCGCCTTGACTGCCCTGGAGAAGAGCGCGCTGCCCCGGCTGAGGCAGACGGTGGAGTCGGCGGAGGCGGAGTACCGCAGCGGCGGGGACGGCTTCCTGGAATTGCTGGAGGCGGTGCTCGCGCTGCAGCGGCTGGAGGGCGAGCTGGCCACGAAGTTGGCGAACCGGGGCCTGGCGTGGCTAGAGTTGGAGCGGATCCTCGGCGGACCACTGCTGGACCAGGGCTGATGAAGAACCGCGCCACACGCTGGGCTCGAATGCTGCTGCTGCTCGCTCTGGCGGGCACGCAGGCGTACGCCAGCACGGCGCAGCTGGTGCGGCTGTGCAACATGGCCCCGGTGAAGGCGGCGTGCCACTGCCCGTCGTCGACTCCGGATCCGCAGCCCACGCAGGGCCCGGCGCTGGAGGCCTCCTGCTGTGAGCGTCATGTGGTCCCGGCGCTGACCGCCACCGTGGTCCCGGACTCCACCCGGCTGGTGCAGGTGGCCCATCCTCCGGTCGCCGCGGTGACGCCGCCCCAGACCCCGCAGGTCTCCTGGATCCTGCCCTCCACCCGGTGGACGTCCTCCCAGGGCCCACCGCTGTTCCTGAAGATCCGAACGCTCCTGATCTGAGCCCAGCGCGCGGCCGCCTCCTTCCGGCGGACCGTCGCATCGTCGTGCCGCTTCTCCGGCACGGCCCTGGCGTCTCACCTCACTTCTGGAGTCGTTCCCATGTCCCGTCTTGCTTCGCGCGCCCTGGCACTCGCCGCCGCGCTGGTGGTCTTCGCCGTCGCTGGCTTCCTGTTGCTCCGCCGGAGTTCACCTCCCGCTCCGCCTCCCGCGGTGGTCTCCTCCCTCCCGGACGCGGCGCTGCCCGCGCTGCAGCTGGCCTTCAGCGGGTATGAACAGGTCCGGCTGGCGCTGGCCGGGGATGACTTCTCGCAGGTGGCCGGACCCGCCCAGGCGCTGTCCTCGGCGCTGGCCGAGGCCGAGGCGCCGCTGGCCTCCAGCCCGGGGACCTTGACGCTGCTGAAGGGGGCGCGGACCGCCGCCGACCACCTGGGCGCGGCCAAGGACCTGGCCTCCGCCCGGACCGCCTTTGGCGAGCTGAGCCGGGCGATGCTCCCGCTCTCAGGCGCGGATCCGCGGATCGCCCAGGGCTGGACCACCTTCCAGTGTCCGATGGCCACCGGCTTTGACCGCTGGATGCAGCCGGACGACCAGATGGCCAACCCGTACATGGGCACCCGGATGCTCAAGTGCGGCACGGTGGTGACCGCGGAGGCGGCGCCATTGGCCCACGACCCGGACGAGATCGCCTACCACACCTGTCCGATGCACCCCTCGGTGCGCAGCGCCGATCCCGGCGCCTGTCCGATCTGCGGGATGGACCTGATCCCGGTGACCCAGGGCTCGCTGCAGAGCGGGGAGGTGGTGGTGGACGAGGGCCGCCGCCAGCGGATCGGGGTGCGGGTGGAGCCGGTGACCCGCTCCTCGCTCAGCGTCCCGATCCGGGCGGTGGGCACGGTGAAGTACGACGAGACCCAGCTGCAGGATGTCAGCCTCAAGGTGGGCGGCTGGGTGCGCCAGCTGAAGGTCAATGCCACCGGGGAGGCGGTGCGCAGAGGCCAGGTGCTGTTCACCCTCTACAGCCCGGAGCTGCTCACCGCGCAGCAGGAGCTGCTGGCCTCGCTGCGTTCGCCGGGGGTGGGGGACCACATGGCGCACCTGGCCCGGCGCCGGCTGCGGCTGTGGGACATCGCCGAGGCGGACATCGACGCGGTGGTGAAGAAGGGCCAGGCCTCGGATGCGTTGCCGATCCGCTCGCCGGTCTCCGGGTTCGTGCTGGAGAAGGAGGTGGTGGAGGGCGCGGCGGTCCAGCCGGGGATGCGCACCTTCCGGCTGGCCTCGATGGACCCGATGTGGCTGGAGGCGCAGATCTTCGAAGGCGACCTGCGCCACGTGAAGGTGGGCCACCCGGTGGAGGTGACCCTCCCGGCGCTGCCCGGCCAGACGATCTCCAGCCAGGTGTCCTTCATCTCCCCGGCGCTGGATCCGGCCACCCGCGCCGCGCTGGTCCGGGTGGTGCTGCCCAACCCCCAGGGGGCGCTGCGGGCGGAGATGTACGCCGAGCTGACCCTGCAGCTGGAGCGGGGCGTGGCGCTGCAGATCCCGGCCTCGGCGGTGATCTACACCGGGCCGCGGCGGCTGGTGTTCGTGGACCTGGGCGAGGGGAGGCTGGCCCCCCGGGAGGTGAAGCTGGGGGTGAGGGCCAAGGATCGCTGGGAGGTGCTGGAGGGGCTGACCGAGGGAGAGCGGGTGGTGACCGCCGGCAACTTCCTGATCGCCGCCGAGAGCCGGCTGCGCTCCGCCGCCGACTACTGGGGCGGAACCCAGAGCACGGAAGGGTCCGGACATGTCGGACACTGAGCCGCGCCAGGGGCTGCTGGGGAGGCTGATCGCCGCCACCGCCCAGCATCCGATCTTCACCCTGCTGATGGTGGGGGCGATGACCGCCTGGGGCCTGTGGTCGGTGGGGCAGACCAAGCTGGACGCGCTGCCGGACCTCAGCGACGCGCAGGTGATCATCTTCACCGAGTGGAGCGGCCGCAGCCCGGACCTGGTGGAGCAGCAGATCACCTATCCCATCACCTCCGCGCTCCTGGGCGCGCCAAAAGTCAAGGCGGTGCGCGGGCAGTCGATGTTCGGGATGTCCTTCGTGTACGTGATCTTCGAGGACGGCACCGACCTCTACTGGGCCCGCAGCCGGGTGCTGGAGTACCTCAGCTCGGCGAGTCAGACCCTGCCGGAGGACGTGGCGCCGGTGCTGGGACCGGACGCCACCGGGGTGGGCTGGGTGTTCCAGTACGCGCTGGTGGATGACTCGGGGAAGCAGTCCTTGGATCAGCTTCGCTCCCTGCAGGACTGGAACCTCCGCTTCGCGCTGCAGAGCGTGGAGGGGGTGGCGGAGGTCGCCTCCATCGGTGGGTACGTCAAGCAGTACCAGGTGCTGGTGGACCCCACCCGGCTGCGCGCGCACGGGGTGGGGCTGGGGGAGGTGATCCAGGCGGTTCGCGACTCCAACGAGGACGTGGGCGGGCAGACCCTGGAGATCGCCGGACACGAGCATGTGATCCGCGGCCGGGGCTACATCCGGGAGCTGTCGGATCTGGAGACCATCCCCCTGCACCTGGGCAAGGACGGGACCCCGGTGCTGCTGGGGGACGTGGCCACCGTGGCCCTGGGGCCGGAGCCGCGGCGGGGGCTGGCGGAGCTGAACGGGGAAGGGGAGGTGACCGGGGGCATCGTGGTGATGCGCTACGGGGAGAACGCGCTGGAGGTGATCGACGCGGTCAAGGCCCGGCTGGCGGAGGTGGAGTCCTCGCTGCCGGAGGGAGTCCGGGTGCAGATCACCTACGACCGCTCGGAGCTGATCCGGGCCTCGATCAAGACCGTCCGCAACTCGCTGATCGAAGAGATGCTGGTGGTCAGCCTGGTGATCTTCGCCTTCCTGATGCACGTGCGCAGCGCGCTGGTCCCGGTGCTGACCCTGCCGATCGCGGTACTGCTGGCGTTCATCCCCATGGCCTACCAGGGGCTGACCGCCAACATCATGTCCCTGGGCGGGATCGTCGTTGCGATCGGCGCGATGGTGGATGCGTCGATCGTGATCGTGGAGAACATCCACAAGCGGCTGGAGGACTGGGAAGAGGAGGGCCGGCCCGGCAGCCGGCAGGCGGTGCTGATCTCCGCGATGCAGGAGGTGGGGCCGTCCATCTTCTACTCGCTGCTGGTGATGACCGTGGCCTTCCTGCCGGTGTTCACCCTGGAGGGCACCGAGGGCCGGATGTTCAAGCCGCTGGCCTTCACCAAGACCTACTCGCTGGGCTTCGCCTCGATCCTGGCGGTGACCGCCACCCCGGCGCTGGCGGTGTTGCTGATCCGGGGGAAGATCCGCCGCGAGGACGATCAGCCCTTCAACCGCTGGCTGTTCCGGGTCTATGCCCCGGTGGTCCGCTGGGTGGTGCGCCACCGCTACGGGGTGATCGCCGGTTCGGTGGTGGCGATGCTGCTGACCATTCCCGCCTGGCTGGCGCTGGAGAGCGAGTTCATGCCCCCGCTCAACGAGGGCGCGGTGCTGTACATGCCCACCGCGCCTCCCGGGATGTCCGCCACCGAGGCCTCGCACGTGCTGCAGGCGATGGACGCGGAGTTGAAGAAGATCCCGGAGGTGGTGTCGGTGTTCGGGAAGATGGGCCGCGCCGAGACCGCCACCGATCCGGCGCCGATGGGGATGGCGGAGACCACGGTGATCCTCAAGCCCAAGGAGGAGTGGCGGGAGGGGATGACCTGGGAGCTGCTGCTCAAGGAGATGGACGAGAAGCTGCAGTTCCCGGGGATGCCCAACCTGTTCTGGATGCCGATCCAGACCCGGACCGAGATGCTCTCCACCGGGATCCGCAGCCCGCTGGGGATCCAGGTGTTCGGCGGGGACCTGGAGACAATCGAGAGGGCGGCGATCGAGATCGAGCGGGCGGTGGCCACCGTGCCCGGCACCCGCAGCGCGTTTGCCGAGCGGGCCACCGGCGGCTTCTACGTGGACCTGGAGGTGAAGCGGCGGGAGGCGGCCCGCTACGGGTTGCGGGTGAAGGACATCAACGAGGTGGTGATGGGCGCCATCGGCGGGACCAACGTGGCGGTCACCGTGGAGGGCCGCGAGCGCTATCCGATCAATGTCCGCTACGCGCGCGAGTTCCGCGAGGATCCGGAGCAGCTGGGGAAGGTGCTGGTGCAGACCCCGGCCGGGGCGCAGATCCCGCTGGAGCAGGTGGCCACGGTGAAGTTCACCCACGGCCCGCCGATGATCCGCAGCGAGCAGGGCAAGCTGGTGGGGTATGTGTTCGTGGACACCGATCGGCCGATCGGGGACTACGTGACCGACGCCAAGGCGGCGGTGGCCGCCCAGGTGAAGCTGCCGGACGGGGTGCGGCTGGGCTGGACCGGCCAGTTCCAGTACCTGGAGCGCGCCCGCTCCAAGCTGGCGGTGGTGGTGCCGGTGACCCTGGCGCTGATCGTGCTGCTGTTGTTCCTCAACACCCGCTCGATGGTGGAGACCGGGATCGTCCTGCTGGCGGTGCCCTTCTCGCTGATCGGCGCGGTGTGGCTGCTGTACCTGCTGGACTACAACATGAGCATCGCGGTGTGGGTGGGGCTGATCGCCCTGGCCGGCCTGGACGCCGAGACCGGGGTGGTGATGCTGCTGTACCTGACCCTCTCCCACAAGCGGGCGGAGGCGGCGGGGAAGCTGAACAACTTCTCCGAGCTCACCGACACCATCGTGGAGGGAGCGGCCAAGCGGATCCGACCCAAGCTGATGACCGTGCTCACCGACGCCATCGGTTTGATTCCGGTGCTGTGGGCCACCGGCACCGGCGCGGACGTGATGAAGCGGATCGCCGCGCCGCTGGTCGGTGGGCTGGCGACTTCCTTCCTGATGGAGCTGACCGTGTACCCGGCGATCTTCGCCATCTGGAAGGCCTCCAGGCTCAAGAAGGAGACGGCCAGCTAGCCGGTCGGCGGATGCCTCCGGAGGTCCGTGCAGGCGCACGTCCGTCGCTCAGTCCCGGGTCGGGGAGGGGCGACGGATGTTTTCTGCGAGGAGGTGAATCCAATGCAATTGGGCAAGCGAGACATCGCGCCGGATCTGGCGGTGAAGGATCTGGCGGTTGCACAGAAGTTCTACGAGGGAGTGCTGGGGCTCAAGAAGGTCAAGGAGGAGGGCGACGAGGGGCTGATCTTCGAGAGCGGCCACTCCAGGCTTCACGTCTACAAGTCTCAGTTCGCGGGGACCAACAAGGCGACCGCCGCCACCTGGGAGGTAGGCGATGAGCTGCCGCAGTTTGCCAAGGAGCTGAAGGAGAAGGGGGTCCGCTTCGAGCACTACGACATGCCGGGCATGAGGCTGGAGGGCGATATCCATGTCGCCAAGGGCTTGAAGGCCGCGTGGTTCAAGGACCCCGACGGCAACATCCTGTGCCTGTCCGCCGAGGGCGAGGGCTGAGAGTCACAGCGCAGGTCCATGGCCCCGACTGGAGTGCCAGACACGAAGCACCTCCACTTCGGAGCCGTGGACCGATTAGTAAATGAAGTAGCGGGTGCCCCTCAGGTAGAGGCGGCGGATTCCGCGGGTTCCGGCGGCGCCATCGCCCAGGGCGCCGAGCTTGGGATTGCCAGGTTGCGGCAACCCGGACGTCACTGGATGCCTGTGGCGAGACCTTCAGCGCCACCGGATTCAGTCCTTGAGTTCGCTGAGGACATCGTCCGCGCTGACGAAGTTTCCGCGGCGGATCTCGGCCTGGGCCTCCAGCAACTCTCGGAGACTCTCTTCGTCCAGTTGGAAGCCACCGTCCGGGTCTTCCTCGTAGACGGTGACCTGGGCCCCCTCTCGCAAGGGTTCACCCTCCACCACCACCTGACCGCCGATGACCTTGCCGCGAAGCACCCGCATACCGGATCAGTATAGCCACTGGCTCCACCTCCCCGCAGGCCAGCCCCTGAAGCTCGTCCCCGGACGACCGGGCCGGACACGACAACGCCGCTCAATCCAGAGTGGAAGGAGCGGCGTGGGTCACTGCGGCAGTGAAAGCGGGGAGCTAGCTGAGCACGCCCTGCGCGGTGTTGTAGTACTGGTTCCGGTCCGCGGCGCCGTTGTACCCGCCGTTGATCCGGTAGGTGATCTGGCTGAAGTTGCCGGCGTCGGCGTACTGGTTGAGGTTGCGGCTGTCCCAGTACCAGGTGGCGATCCGGAAGGCGACGTCCGGGTCCGCGGCGCGGGTGGGGTTGTTGACCAGATCGATCCCCAGATCGCGGCTGGCGGCGGCGTAGTTGGCGCGGCCGGTGAGCTGGATCGGCCCGCGGCCCTTGAAGCGGGTGCCGTCGCCGGGCTGGGTGTTGCCCAGGTCGCTGCGGCCCTCGTAGGCGGCGCCGCTGGCGATCTCTTCCATGTACTGCAGCTGCCCGGACTCGTGGGCCAGCTGGGCCAGGAACGCCGACTGGCGCTCCGGGGTGTTGATCTTCGCCTCCATCATCGCCCGGTTCAGGTGGGGCAGGTACGCCTCCGCCTTCTCCGCCGAGAGGTTGGGCATGATCCGCCGCAGCTGCTCGGCGGACACCCCACCGGTCACCGGTCCGGAGGAGGCGGGCATCCGCGCCGCGCCGGGGCCGTCCGCCTGGAAGTTGCTGGCGCCGGTGTGTCCCACGCCCGAGCTACCGGAGGAGCCCGGGGTCTGCAGGGTGGTCCCGGCGACGATCTTGTTCGGGTCGGAGATCCCGTTGGCCTTGGCCAGCTCGCTGACGGTGCTGCCCACCCGCTTGGCAATCGCGCTGAGGGTGTCGCCCCACTTGATGTTGATCATTGCGTTCTCCGGCTGGAAAAGAGGCCCGGTTCAGGCGCCTGTGTAGTTGTCGGTCGGTCTGGCCAAGAGTTGTGGGATCGAATCCAGACCCAACCCCTTGAAATCCTTGAGGGACAATCAACCATTGTCCCCCAAATGGGCCGAACCGGCCCACACCTACATGTGGGCTAGCCCCTAGCGCCGGGCCGCGTCGGTCAGTTCGGCCAAAAAGGAGGCGGCCCGGCGGGTCTGCGGCTCCTGCAGCAGCTCCTCGGTGCGCTGGGCGATCCGGTAGGACCAGTTGGCGTCTCCGATCGATCCGGGGAGGTTGATCCGGTCCATCGTCCCCAGCACGTCCTGCCAGGGGAGCACGCACAGATCGCTGGCGGCGTTCTCCGCCGCGGCCAGCAGCGCCCGGTGGATCTCCGGGGTGAACTCCTTGCCGGGAGCCAGCCCGGCGAACTCCGGGTACACCTTGCCCACCCCCAGCCGGTCCTCCTCCGGCGCCGTCTCCCAGTACTCGCGCAGGGTGTCGGTGTCGTGGGTGCCGGTGGTGGCCAGCGAGACCTTCGGGTACTGGTGGGGGTTGCGGTACACCCCGTCGTCGCGCTCCCAGCGCATGACCTTGTAGCCGGGGATCTGCAGCCGGGAGAGGATCTCGCGCACGAAGGGGGGAATCACCCCCAGGTCCTCGGCGATGATCCCCGACTCCTCCTCCGAGAGCAGCCGGAAGACCTGCTCCCCCAGCGCCCGGTGGGAGGCCTCGTCGGCGGGGATGAAGCGGCCCTTGGGCGTGCGTTGGTCGCGGATCCACTGGCGGAAGTAGCCCACCGCGTGATCGATCCGCCGCAGGTCGAAGTAGTCGGCGGCCATGCGGGCCCGGAACTTGAGCCAGGCGAAGTCCTCCTGGGCGATGGCCTGGAAGTCGAAGTAGGGCAGGCCCCAGTCCTGACCGTCGGCGGAGAAGGCATCCGGGGGCACGCCCAGCCGGGCGTCGCGGCGCAACAGCTGCGGATGGGACCAGGCATCGGCGCTGTTCTGGCCGATGATGAAGGGCTCGTCGCCGCAGATCAGCACCCCCTGGGCGCGGGCCAGTTCGCGGACGTGGTGCCACTGCTCCTCGGCCACCCACTGCTGCCAGGCGTGGAACAGGACCTCCCGCTCCAGCCGCGCGCGGACCTCCTTCAGCGCCGCCGGCTCCCGCTGCCGCAGCGGCTGGGGCCAGTCCCACCAGCCCTTCTGCCCCTGCTCGTCGGAGATGGCGGCGAACAGCGAGTAGGCGTCCAGCCAGTCCGCCATCCGGGTGCGGAACTTCCCGAACCGCAGGGCGCGTTCACCCTGCTGCTTCCACTCGGTCTCGTAGAAGCGGTCAAAGGCCCGGCGCAGCGCCGCGTTCTTGAGCGAGAACACCAGGTCGTAGCGGATGCGGGGCGCGGCGCGGGCCTCGGCCAGCTGGTTCACCTCCGCGGCGGAAAGCGCGTTGAGCCCGCCGGCGTCGTTGAACTCCGGCAGCTGGTGCAGGTCGATGAACAGCGGGTTGAGGCCAAAGGCGCTGCGGGTGGCGTAGGGGCTGGGGTCGCCGGGGGCGGTGGGCAGCAACGGCAACAACATCCACATCCGCTGGCGGGCCTCCTTCATCCAGCGGAAGAAGCCTTCGGTACAGCCAAAGTCTCCAATGCCAAAGTCCTGGGAGGAGCGCAGGGAGAAGATCGGGAGCAGGACGCCGGAGATCCGGCCGGTCGCAAACATGGTGGGGCAATCTATTCTCAGGTCCCGGAGGAGTTGGTGAGGATTTCAGTTTGAGTGCCGTGCTTCCTGTCTCGTTCTACGCACGCCCCGCCCTGAAGGTGGCCCGGGAGCTGCTGGGCAAGGTGCTGGTCCACCAGGCAGGCGGGCGACGGGTGGCGGGGCGGATCGTGGAGACCGAGGCCTACATCGGCGAGCACGACCTGGCCTGCCATGCCAGCCGGGGGCGCACCCGGCGGACGGAGGTGCTGTTCGGACCGCCGGCGCGGGCCTACGTGTATCTGATCTACGGGATGTACCACTGCTTCAACGTGGTCACCGACGTGGACGGGGTGGCCTCGGCGGTGCTGGTCCGGGGGGTGGAGCCGCTGGAGGGGATCGATCCCGGGCACCAGACCAACGGTCCGGGAAAGCTGTGCCGGGCGATGGGAATCACCCTGGAGCAGAACCGGTACGACCTCACCGCGCCGGCCCTGTTCCTGGAGGACGCCAAGGCGGTGCCACCCCGCCGGGTGGCGCGCGGTCCGCGGATCGGGGTGGAGTACGCCGGGGAGTGGGCGGAGAAACCCTACCGGCTGTGGGTGCAGGGCAGCCCGGGGGTCAGCCGGGGGTAGGCAGTGCTGGCCGGGGGCGACTCAAATGTGAGAGGTTGCGCGCCCGATGCACGAGGTGGAAACCCCGACCGAGCCCTCCGATCTGGAGCTGCTCGCCCAGGCCCAGGCCGGCGCCATGGAGGCCTTCGAGACGCTGGTCGAGCGCCATCGGGACCGTGTGTTCGGACTGGCGCTGCGGATGACCCGCTCGGAGGCGGACGCGGCGGAGATCACCCAGGAGACCTTCCTGGCCGCCTACCAGCACCTGGCGGACTTCCGGGGCGAGGCGGCGTTTGGCTCCTGGGTCCACCGGATCGCCGCCAACCACTCGCTGATGCGGCTGCGTCACCGCCGGGTGGTGAAGGCCGCCGAGAACGAGCTGACCGGCCCGGAGTTCAACGAGCGCGGCAGCTACGTGGAGTACCCCCAGGGCGACTGGAGCCGCCGCGCCGACGAGAAGGCCCTGGACGCGGAGCTGGGAGAGGCGATCCGCCGCGCCTCTGATCTGCTCTCCGAGGACTACCGCCAGGTGTTCCTGCTCAAGGACGTGGAGGGGCTGTCCTACGAGGAAATTGCCGGGATCACTGGGGATTCGGTCCCGGCCATCAAGAGCAGGCTCCACCGCGCCCGCCTGGCGCTCAGGGAAGCCATCGACGAGTTCTACAAGAAATGATCGCTGAAACCACCACGCGAGCCGGGCATCTTTGCCCTGCGGTCGGAGTCCACCGCGGGAAGGGCTGGGATGTTCTCGTGTAAGAAATCAGTGGACGCCCTGCTGGACTACCTCGACGGCCAGATGTCCGCCGAAGAGGAGAAGCACCTGCAGGAGCACCTCTCGGCGTGCCCGCCCTGCGTGGACTTCCTGCGCACCTACAAGGCCACCCCCAGTCTGTGCAAACGCGCACTGGCGGCGAAGATGCCCAGCGAGCTGGGTCAGAAGCTGACCGACTTTCTGCGCAGCAAGGCCAAGAAGACCTCTCCGTGAAGCCTGACGATTCGACGCTGGATGCCCCGGGCGAGGTGGTGCCCGACGCCCCCCGTTTCAACCTCAAGGACCTCTCGCTCTCCGGGTTGGAGGCGGCGCTGGCGCCGTTCTCCCCGTCGAAGACCGCGGTGCTGAAGCTGTTCGCGGGGGTGTTCGCCCACCACGCGCGCACCCTGGAGGACCTCAAGGACACCCGGCAGGTGCCGCGGCCGATCCTCAATCAGGTGCAGCGGCTGGGGGAGCTTCCCTCGCTGAAGATCGTGGAGCGCCGGCGGGCCGAGGACGGGTTCGTCAAATACCTGTTCGAGTCCCCGCTGGGCGGGCGGATCGAGGCGGTGCGGATCCCGCTCTTCGACACCAAGTACATCGTCTGCGTCTCCTCCCAGGTGGGCTGCGCCCTGGCCTGCGACTTTTGCATGACCGGGAAGATGGGCTTCCAGCGCAACCTGGCCACCTGGGAGATCGTGGATCAGGTGCTGCAGATCCGCGCCGAGGCGGATCTCCCGGTGCGCGGCGCGGTGTTCATGGGGATGGGCGAACCGCTGCTCAACTACAACAACGCCCTGCGCGCGGCGGAGATCTTCTGCCACCCCGCCGGGCTGGCCATCTCCGGGCGGGCGATCACCTTCTCCACCGCCGGACACCTGGCCGGGATCCGCCGCTTCACCCGCGAGGATCACCCCTACCGGCTGGCGTTCTCGATCACCTCCGCCATCCCCCACAAGCGGGCCCAGGTGCTGCCGATCGAGAAGACCCACCCGCTGCCGGAGCTGATCGCCGCGGTGCGGGAGTACGCCGAGCGCCGCAAGGAGCGGGCGATGCTGGCCTACGTGCTGATCCGCGGGTTCAACACCGGCTACGAGGACGCGGTGGCCCTGCGGGACGCGTTCGCCGGGATCCCGGTGAAGATCGATCTGATCGACGTCACCGATCCCACCGGCAAGTACCTGCCCCCCACCCTCGAGGAGTACAACGCCTTCCGCGACCACCTGCAGATCCTGGGGTCGCCGATCGCCCGGCGGTATTCGGGCGGCAAGGAGATCGACGCGGCGTGCGGGACCCTGGCCGCCACCCAGCGCGGGGGGATCGTGGTCGAGGGCGCGCCGGCCCGCTGAGCTCCCTCAGGAACGCAGCGTGGCCTGCCGCAGCGAGACCCGGTTGGGCGGGGCCGCCGTCCGGCGCATCCGGCGGGTTCCCAGTCTCAGCGGGCTGAGGCCCACCACCTTCACCTGGGAATGCGGGTAGTCGATCTGAACCCGCAGGGTCTGCCCCTCCACCTCGATCTCCAGCCCGCGGTCGGTGACCCGGCCCAGCCGGGCCCAGACCCCGGTGTGGGCGGGATAGTGCTCCGCCATCTGCGCCACCGCGCAGAGCAGGCGGGTGATCAGCTTCCGGCTGTCGGTGGTCCGGGAGTGCAGCGAACGGTGGGCCTGGGGAGTGAACCAGATGGCGAACACGGGCTGGACGCTCAGCGGTGGGAGGTGGACGGGGAGTGCGCCGGGGTCTGCCGGCGCAGACTCCAGTAGCGTTGGTGGTAGCGGAGGGTGAGCGGGTCTTCGGACAGCGCTTGTTCGTAGGCGGCCAATCCCGCCGGACGATCTCCTCCCGCCAGGTGGGCCTCGGCGGTGGCGGCGTGGATGCGGGCGCGGGACTCGTTGCCCGGGTGCTCGGGCAAGAAGCGGTTCCGGGCGCGCTCCAGCTCGGTGACGGTCAGCCCGGCGGCGATGCACCGGGCCACCCCACGGTAGTTGCCGGTCCCCGCGTCGTGCTCCGCCCGACGCTGCGGATGGATCAGGGCGTGGACCGCGTCGATCAGCCGCAGTCGGGCCTGCTCCACGATCCGGGACTGCTCTGGCTTCTGCGCCCGCGGCCACAGCGCCTCCAGCTTCAGCTTGGCCTCTCGGGCCCGGGCGCGCAGGGTGTCGAAGTCGGCGTCGGTGGGCGCATCCAGCAGGGTGTAGAAGTCCTTGGCGCAGCGGCGCTTCCACTCCTGCAGCTCCCGCTCCAGTCCGGGGTCCGGCGCCACCGGCGGCGGGGTCTCCAGCGGCTTGCCGGCCAGCACCCGGTCCAGCCCTTCGCGGGTCCGGGGCGAGAGCTCCACGAACTGCAGTCCCACGCCCGGCGGCATCCCCCAGGCGGCGGACTGCTGCTCGGTGACGAGGCGGACCACCTCGCCGGTCAGCTCCAGGGTCCCCCCCGGCACGGTGAGGGTCACCTTCAGCCGGGAACGCAGCGGGGGGGCAAAGCCCTGGGCGGAGAGGAACACTCCACCCCGGGACAGCTCCTGGGCCTGCGCCGATCGCTGGTCGGTGTGCGGCGGGCAGCTGACCTGGACCGGGTACCTTGGCGGCGCGCGGTCCGGCACGGTCGGCTCCAGGGAGGCCAGCAAGGCGGCCTTCATCTGCGCCGCGTCCCGGAAGCGGTTCTCCGGACGCTTGGCCAACGCCTGGAGGATGGTGTCCGAGAGCCGGCGGGAGATCTGGGGGTTCAGCTCCGCCGGAGAGGCCGGGGCCAGCTCCTGGTGGGCCAGCATCATCGCCGCCAGGTTGGCCGCCCGGAACGGCAGCGCGCCGGTGGCCAGCTGGTAGGCGATGGTCCCCAGCGCGTAGAGATCCGCGCGCCCGTCAATCGCCCCACCCACGTACTGCTCCGGCGCCATGTACTCCGGGGTGCCGACGATCATCCCCTGCGAGGTCTGGGGGCCGATCTGCGCATCCGCCAGCTTGGCGATCCCGAAGTCCAGCAGCTTGACGAAGTGCTCATTGCTGCCGCGCGGGGTGAGGAAGATGTTGTCCGGCTTCAGATCCCGGTGGACCACTCCCCGCCGGTGGGCCGCACTGAGCGCATCGCAGACCTGGATCAGGATCGGGATCCAGCTCCGGGGCTCCAGCGGCTCGTCGGAGACCAGATCCGAGAGTGGCCGGCCCTCCAGGTGTTCCATCACCAGGTAGTGCTGCCCGCTGGGCGCCACCGAGAGATCGAAGATCGAGACGATGTTCTCGTGGCCGATCAGGTTCACCGCCAGCGCCTCGGCGCGGAAGCGGTTCACCAGGCTCTCGTTCTGGGCCAGGTGCGGATGGAGCACCTTCACCGCCACCCGGCTGCCGATCCCCGCGTGTTCACCCAGGTAGACGCTGCCCATCCCCCCGCCGCCAATCCGGCGGATCAGCCGGAAGTTGCCCAGCTGCAGGCCCAGCAGCGGGTCCGCGGCGGGAGGGGGGGCCGGATCCGGGCGCCCCATCCACTGGGTGCCAGTGCCGGCGCGGACCACGGTCCGGCAGAGCTTGGCGACTTCATGTTCGGAGTGGCAGCTGTGGCAGACCATGGGACCCGGAGGGCGGGTGTCGCCAATGCAACCCTCGTGCACTGCCGGATGGGACTGGGGGCCCAGGCGAATCGCCTGGAAATCCAAAGGGTTCACTTTCGACTGCCCAGAATTGGAAAGGAAGCCGGCGCCCGAGCCCGTAACAGTTACCGATTGGGCAATGCAGGGCCCTGGCGATTCTTCAGCCCGGGGGGAGGGGCCGGTCAAGCGTTGGGGGACCGACGCCTGGAGGGTCCGGTCCTTAGCTTCTGGCCATGGGCACCAACGACGAGTCGATCATCCGGACGTGGATCCTGGTCGCGGACAGCACGGCGGCCAGGGTGTTCCTCAGCTACCCCGGCCAGCAGGGCTGGTTCGAGCTCAAGAGCTTCCGGCCCCCCCAGCGCCGGTCAGCGGAGGACTTTGCCCAGCAGCTGGCCGGCGCCCTGGAGGAGTCCCTGGAGCAAAAGCAGTTCGAGAGGTTGATCCTGGTCTCGCCCCCCGACTTTCTGGGGCTGCTGCGCGCCGGGCTGAGCAAGCCGGTCCAGGACCGAGTGGTGGACCCGACGAAGCAGGACCTGGCCTCGCTCCCGAATGACGAGTTCGAGGAGCGGATCAACGAACACTGAGCGCCGGGCGCTCCAGATCCTCCCCATCGGGGGCGTGGCTTGCTATGGCGCGCCGATGGGGATGGATGCCGCGGAGGTGCCCGCGCCGGCGCTCACGCTCCGGGCAGTGGGGCTGGGGGCGCTGTTGGGGGTGGGCCTGGGGGTGGCGAACCTCATGGTCGGGTTGAAGGTGGGGTTGTCGGTGGGGGTCGCGCTCACCGCGGTGGCGATGGCGGCCGCGCTGCGCCGGCTGTGGCGTGTCCCCCTCTCATTGGCGGAAGGGGCGGTGGTGCAGTCGGTGGCCTCCGCTGCCGGGTACTCCACCGGGAGCGCGCTGGCCTCCGCCGGTGCCGCCTATGTCCTCTCTCACGGCCAACCGCCCTCGGTGCCGACCCTGGTGGCCTGGACCGGTCTGGTCGCGGTGCTGGGGTGTCTGATGGCGTGGCCGCTGCGCGAGGCATTCCTCCTCCGCGGGGGGCTTCCCTTTCCCTCCGGGACCGCGGCGGCGGTGGCGCTGCGATCCCTGTGGGGGACCGCCGGCGCGGCGGTAGCCCAGGTGCGTGCGTTGGCGGCGGGAGCGGTGACCGCGGGGGGAGTGGCGGTCGCGCGCGAGGGCGGCTGGCTGTCGGCGACCTGGCTGTGGCCGGGCGCCGCCGGACGCTGGGGCTTCGGATTGGAGTTGGCGCCGTTCGCCCTCGGGGCTGGCGCGCTGCTGGGCGGTCGGCTGGCGTTGTCGTTGGTGTTGGGCGCGGTGCTGACCTTCGCGGTGTTCGGGCCTTGGGGCGCCGGCGCCGGGCTGTTCTCTCCCGCCGACTGGACGGGGGCGCTGGGGTTCGCGCTCTGGCCCGGGACCGCCCTGTTCAGCGGCGCGGCGCTGGCGCACTTCGCGCTCCAGGTGTGGCGTTGGCAGCAGGGACCGGGCGGCGTCAGGGGATGGGGTGGCGGATGGCCGTGGGCGCTGACCTCCCTCGGGGTGGGGGGGGCGGTGGCGGCGGTGGGCGCGGTGGGGCTGGGGATCCCGTGGGGCGCGGCGCTGGTGGCGGTGGCGTTGGCATTCCCGCTCTGTCTGATCTCCTGCCGGGTGACCGGTGAGTCCGATGTGACGCCCTCGGGTCCGCTGGGGCAGCTGACCCAGGTAATGGCCGGCCCGCTCACCCGCGGCGATGCGGTGGGGAACGTGATGGCCGGTGGCCTCACCGCGGCCGCGGCCGCGTCCGCCGCGGATCTGATGACCGACTGGAAGACCGGTCACCTGTTGTCGGTGGAGCCCGGCCGCCAGTTCCTGGCGCAGCTGATCGGCTGCGGGGTCGGCGCCGCGGCGGTGGCCCCGCTGTTCGCGGTGGTCGCCTCCGCGCCCGGCGCCTTCTCCGAGGGGGGCTTCGCGGTGCCCGCGGCGCGGATGTTCCTCGCGGTGGGGGAGGTGGTGGCGCGGGGGACCCAGGCGCTGCCGGCCGGCGCGGGGACGGCGGCCGCGATCGCCGTCGTGATGGGAGTGACCCTGGCGGTGGTGGAGGCGCGCTGGCCGAAGGTCGGGGCCCGGCTCCCCTCGCCGGTGGCGGTAGGCCTGGCGATGATGCTCCCGCCCGCGCTGTCGTTCGCGCTGGGCCTGGGCGGGTTGGGGGCGGCGTGGGCGCGCTGGCGCCACCCGGCGCGGGCAGAGGTGTGGCTCCCACCCGCGGCGGCCGGGCTGATCGCGGGCGAGGCGCTGGTGGCAGCGGCGCTGGCCTTGGCGATGGCGATTCGATGAGCCGCTGCGCGCACTGTCACCGACGGCTTCCCGCGCGGGCGCCCTGTCCACTTCATGGTGGTGTGGCCCCGGCCAGCCAGCGGGTGTTGCCACCTCCTCCCCCCGTCCTTCCGACGCAAGTGGCCCGGGTGGTGGGGGTGCTGGGGGCGGGCGGGGCCAGCGTGGTCTACGAGGTCCTCACCGCGCGCGGGGAGACGGCGGCCTGGAAGGTGGGACTTCCGGGAGCGGAAGACCGGCTGCGCCACGAGGTGGAGGCCCTGCGCCGTCTGGAGCCGCCCCAGGTGCCGGCGCTGTTCGAGGCGGGGGTGAGGGGAGCTCCACCCTGGCTGCTGATGGAGCGGCTCCCCGGGCAGTCGTTGGCGACGCGGATGGCGGAGCAACTGGCCTCCGGGTTGCCCGCGCCGGAGGAGCTGTTGCGCTGGGGCCGCGCGGTCACCGGCGCGGTCGCCGCGGCCCACGCGCGCGGGGTGTGTCACCGGGACGTGAAGCCAGAGAACCTCTGGCTGCGGGAGAACGACGCGGGCTGTCTGTTGGACTTCGGGTTGTGGCAGCCGTCGCGAGGTTCGGCCCCGGGGACCCACCCTTCGTCCTTTGAGGGAGAGGAGCGCGCCGGGACCTGGCTGTACATGGCGCCGGAGCAGTGTCTGGGGGCGGGCCCGATCCGCCCGGCGGCGGACGTCTACGCCCTGGGCGCAGTGCTGTTCGAGTTGGCCACCGGCAGCCCTCCCTTCTTCGGCGACGCGGCCCAGCTGCGGGAGGCGCACGTGCACCGGCGGGCGCCGCTGCTCTCCCAGTCCGGGGTGAGCTGGCCGTCGCTGGAGGCGGTGATCTCCCGCTGCCTGGAGAAGGATCCCGAGCGCCGCTTCCAAGACGCCCAGGCGCTGGCCGAGGCGCTGGAGCCGCTGGCGGCGTCGGGCGCCCGGGCCACCGGTCTCACCGCTGCGCCCGGGTCCGCTCCCGAGCGGGTGATGGCTGCGCTGCTGGCGTTGGAGACCGAGCGATCCCTCCCGGAAATCACCGAGGAGGTGCGCCGGGAAGGCGGGGTGCTGGCCGCGGTGGTGGAGCGGCCCGTCCACAGCCGGCTGGTCCTGGCCTTCCCCTCCCACGGGGAGGTGCGCTCGGCCCTGGAGGCGGCAGAACGGACCTGGGACCGGCTCGGGGCCGGGGTGGGCGTCCTCCATCTGGCGGAGGTCCGGACGCGCTCCGGGGGAGGCACGGTGCGCCTCTCCGGGGAGGCCCTCACCTCTCCCCAGGGGTGGTGGGGTGCGGAGGAGGGACCCGCCGGGCTCCGCTGGACAGAACCGGCACGTCGGGCGCGCGGTGAGGGAGTCACCCGGCCGCGGCGGGTACGGCCTCCGCCACCCTTCGCCGGGCGCGCGGAGTTGCTGGACGCGCTGGTGCGGCCGCTGGCGATCGCGGCGCGCGGCGGACCCCCGACGCTGCTGGCGGTGGAGGGGCCGCCGGCGGTGGGCAAGACCCGGCTGCTGCAGGAGCTGGAGCTCCGCCTGGCGGCGGACGGGGTGAGGGTGGAGTGGCTTCGTCCGGCGGCGCGCCGCTGGGAGGAGGGCCGCGACGCGGTGGCGGCCTCGCTGCGCGCGCAGCCCGGCGTCGTGCTGGTGGACGACGGGGACCGGCTCGATCCGGCGTGGCTGGAGCTGCTGGAGGCCGCGACGCTGGTGGACGCCGGCGCGCCGCTGGGGGTCTTGCTGGTGGGCTCGCCCTTCCTCGAACGAAGACCGCATTACGGCGATCGTGCCGGCCTCCACCGGCGGTTCCGGTTGGAGGCTTTGGAGGCCCCGGAGGCGGAGACGCTGCTGCGGGAGTTGATCCAGCCGGTGGAGTTCGTCCCCGCGGAGCTGGTGGCCCAGTTGGGTGAGCGCACCCATGGGCTGCCCGGCCTGATGGTGGAGCTGGTGAGGTCCCTGGAGGCCTCCGGTGCGCTGGCGCAGGATCCGCTCACCAGCGAGTGGCGGCTCTCACCGGACGCCCTGGCGGTCCGGGCCGGCGGATCCCTGCTGGAGGTGCTGGCCGGCTCGGCCCTCTCCTCGCTGCCGGCGGACTTCCGGGACGTGGCGCGGCTGTGCGCCGTGATCGGTGATGCCCCGGTGGACCGTCTGGCCCGCGCCCTGGCGCAGCTTCCGCCAGAATGGAGCGCGGCGACCCTGGATGCGCTGCGCGCGGTGGAGCGGATCGCCGCCTCCGGGCTGCTGGTGCTGGAGGGCGCCGGGTACCGCTTCCGCCAGCGGCTGGTGGCCACGGCGCTGGAGGACTCACTCTCCGCGGGTGCGCGGCGGCTGTTGCATCGGGCGGCGTGGCGCTCGGCGGACGCGGCGGCCAGGCCGGCGCAGCGGGCGCACCATGCGCAGCTGGCGGGAGAGCTGGCCGCCGCGCAGTCGGAGTACGTCTCCGCCGCCGAACAGGCGCTGTGCGCGCGCCGGGACGTGGATGCGGAGGCGCTGCTGGGCTCGGCGTTGGCCCTCCCCGGCGGCAGCGATCCCGCCCGCGCCGGATGGCTGTGGCTGCGCGCCCGGGCCCGCCGCCGCAACCATCGCTTCGCCGAGGCGCTGGAGGATCTGGCGCAGGCCGAGGCGCTGGGGCCGTCGCGGGTGCTGCGGACGGAGCTGGGGCTGGAGCGGGCCACCGCGCTCGACTGGCTGGAGGAGTGGGAGCCCAGCGCCGCCGCCGCCGAGGCCGCCGGGAGGTGGGCGGTGGCGACCACGGTTCCTCGCGGGACCTGGACCCGACTGCGCCTGGCCGATGCCCGCGGCGTCTTGCGCAGCGGCAGGTGGGCAGAGGCCGCGGCGGCGCTGGAGACGCTGATTCCCGAGGCGGCGCGACAGGATGTGGAGTGCGAGGTGGTGGCCCGCGCGCTCCGGGGCGCCGCGCTGGCGCTGGGGCAGCGACTGGACGAGGCGCGGGTGGAGTTCGCCACCGCGGTGGTGCGCTGCGAGGCGGAGCGCGATCCGGTGCATCTGGGGGTGGTGCTCTGCAACCGGGTGCTCCTGCACCTGGCAGAGGACGAGGTGGACGCGGCGCTGGACGATCTGCGCGGCGCGGTGCGCCTGGCGCGTGAGCATGGGCTCCCACAGAACGAGCGCTGGAGCAGCCACAACCTGGCCCAGTTCCTCACCTGGCTCCGGCAGCCGGCGCAGGCCCTGCCGCTGGCGGAGCGCGCCCACGCGCTGGGAAGCCGCTTCTACGGAGAGCGGTTGGCGCCCACCGCGCAGCTCTTGCTCGCCCGCCTCCGGTTGGCCGTCGGAGATGCGGCGGGTGCGCGAAACCTGCTCACCCCCTGGCAGCAACGCCCCGACTCCCTGCCCCCTTCGGAGCGGGCGCAGCTGGAGCTGTGTCTGCTGTGGCTGGAGGAGGCGCCGGCAGCGCGCTGGTGGGCGCTGTGCGAGTCTCCCGCCCCGCTCCCTCCCGACGAGCGCACGGACCTGTGGGTGGAGGCGGCGCTGGCCCTGCGGGCCCTGGGCGATGAGACGGGGTCGGCCGGGTGCCTGGAGCGCGCCACCGCCCACGCGCCCCAGGGCAGCGCCCGGCTCTGGCAGCGGGTCCTTCGCCGCGTCTTCCCGGCGCAACCCTTGCAGCAGGCGGCGGCTGAAAGTTCTCCTGGAGGCGACGATGTCTAGAGGCGTAACCCTGGTGGTCACAGTGGCGCTGGTGGGCTGTAACCCGGCGGGCTTCACCCCCACCTCTGCGTCGGTGGGTAGTGCCACCGCGGCGCTGAACGATGGGAGGGTGACGGACGGGATCATCATCGGCAACGCGCTGTCGACGCAGTCGCTGATGTTCAACGCGTTGACCACCCACGCGGAGGCGAACAAGGCCCTCACCGTCCACCCGCTGGCGGACGAGACGTACGCGCTGGTGCCGGTGCTTCGCGACGCCTTGAAGGATCCGGCCGCCCGCGAGGTGTTCGGCTACCTGGTGGGCTGTGCGCTGGGCGCGGAGGAGGCGGTGCACTGGAGCGATCCGGACCGTCCGGGTTCGGGGGGCTTCGAGTTCAAGGGCGCCGCCGGACTGTGTCGCTCCTGGGCGAAGCTGACGCCGGGGACGCCGGTGGGCGCGGAGTGCGAACAGCTGGTGAGCGCGTGTCTGCTGGCGAGGAACAACCGGGACGGCTTCCATGTCCCGCTCTCGGTCCGGGGGAACGATTCGTTCGACTCCCGGCTGGCCGCCGGCGACGAGATCCTGGCGTTCGGGTGGCGGGACCGCAGCTCCAGCGTGCGCAGCCTGGACCCGTGCCACTCGCCGCAGGCGGGGGCGTACCGCGAATGCGGGTTCCAGGCCGGCGAAGTGCGCCGCTGCACCCCGGGGCAGGAGGTGAGCGTGGCCGCCGGGGCGCCGCCGGAGGGTCGCTGTGAGGAGGCGCCGCTGGGCGGGGTGGACGGGAAGATGGTGCTGCGGGTCTGCGAGGGCGTCTCGGCCTGCGATCCCCGGAGCCTGGCGGTGCTGGGTGCCTCCGAGGGGCGCGAGTGCCCGTCATACCCGCACCGTCCCACGGTGAGCTTCAGCTGCCCGGCCTCGGGCACCTTCAACGTGATGTCCGGGCCCTACGACAGCGACACGGAGGGGAAGGTGGACCTGGGTGAGGAGCACGGGGGGCTGGCGAAGGAGGAGGAGGCCTACGCGGTCCGCGAGGGCGCCTTCTTCGGGACCCTGTTTGACCCCGGCGCGCTCTCCTACCAGGTGGAGTTCCAGCAGGGGGAGCAGCTGATCTGGCCGCCGCCGGGGGCCGCCACCAAGCCGGTGTACCGACGGATGTTCGCCTGCAACGACTCCCGCTACCTGGACCCGGAGGCCTACGCGCACGGCCGGAGCTGCTCGCGCGGAGACTGCGCGGCGGAGTCGCTGGGGCGCTGCCAGGACGTGTGCGCGGGCTCCGACGATCGGGCGGATGGCGAGTTCCGGGATTGCAGTTCGGAGACGGAGCGCTGGGAGCTGCCGCTCACCACCTTCCTGCACCGCCCCTGCGATCTGGTGCCGGACAAGGAAGCGAAGCGCTGCCTGTGGAAGTGATGACAGGCTG
The DNA here is from genome assembly GCA_036675345.1 of Myxococcaceae bacterium. Taxonomy (GTDB): domain Bacteria; phylum Myxococcota; class Myxococcia; order Myxococcales; family Myxococcaceae; genus JALYOC01. The sequence goes on along the minus strand of JAKFFE010000019.1, from coordinate 385,193 downwards.
ACCGGATGTTTCTCTACGGTGAGGATGAGCTGGGGGCCGGCGCCTTCGTCGGCGGGTGGGTGGTGGAGGAGCGGATCTCGGTGGGGACGATGGCCACCGTGTACCGCGTCCACCACTCCAGCCGGGGTGAGCGCGGGGCGCTGAAGGTGCTGCTGCGGCGCCACCTGTTTGATCCGGTGGCGCTGGGCCGCTTCGAGCTGGAGGGGAGGGCGCTGGAGCGGGTGGCGCATCCGGTGGTGGTCCGCTGCCTCGACGGCGGCACGCTGCCGGACGGCCTGCCCTACTGGGTGCTGGAGTGGCTGGAGGGGCAGACCCTGGCCGCCCGCATCGCCCAGCGGGGTCCGCTGCCGCTGGCCGAGGCCTCGGAGGTGATGGAGCGGCTGTTTCAGGGAGTGGGGGCTACCCACGAGGCGGGCCTGGTCCACCGGGACCTGAAGGCGGAGAACGTCTTCTGTCTGCACGGAGGCGGGATCCGGCTGCTGGACTTCGGGATCGCCCGCCTGCGGACGGAGCCCGCCGGCGGTGGACTGACCAGCACCGGAAATGTGGTCGGCACCCCGGTGGCCCTGGCCCCGGAGCAGATCCGGGGTGGGGCACCGACTCCCGCCACCGACGTCTACGCGCTGGGGGTGCTGGCCCACGAGGTCCTCGGCGGGCGTCCCCCGTTCGAGGCGGAGCGGCTGATCGATCTGGAGGCGCTGCACCTCTCCGCGCCCCGGCCCTCGCTCGCCGCGCGCGCGGCCATCCCGGCGGCGTTGGATGCGGTGGTCACCCGCTGCCTGGATCGCGATCCGGCGCTGCGGTACCCGTCGATCCCGGCGCTGGCCGCCGCGTGGGCCGGAGCGGTCCGGGGCGACCAGGCGCCGCGCGCGGTGGGGGTGGCGATCCGTGTGACCGGTGCACCGGGCGCGACCGACGAGAGGCTGCTGGCGCTCCAGGACGATCTGGAGGCACGGGCGGTGGAGGCGCTGGGGGCGGGCGGACTGTGGGTGGTCTCGGAGACCGCGCTGCTGCTGGGGGTGCGGCTGGTGGAGGGGGAACCCTCGGCGGCGCTGGCCTTCTGGCGCACCTTCGCGGGGCAGCTGGGGCAAGCGCTGGCGCCGGGCACCGACGCGGTGCGGGTCGCGATCTCGGTGTGGGTCTCGGGGGTGGAGCTGGAGGCGGGGCGGATCACCGCCGGAGACGTCCTCCATCCACTGCGCTGGCCCGGCGAAGCCAAGCTGCCCTGAGGCGTCACTCCTCCCGGTCGGGGGCCCCGGTCCGGGACCGGCGCATGATCCGGTGCAGCGACACCCGGTCGATCTCCGCCACCTGGGCCGCGGCGGTCACGTTGCCCCCGTGCAGCTCCAGCAGCTTCTGGACGTAGACCCGCTCGAAGGCGTCCACCGCGCGCCGCTTGGCCACCCCATAGGGGAGGGTGGCGTCCACTCCCAGCGCCTCGCCGCCCTCCTCGGACCGGGGGCCGGCACCTTCGTCGCCGCCTACCTCCAGCTCGCGATCGAAGATCACGCAGCGCTCCAGGTAGTTGCGCAGCTCGCGCCCGTTGCCCGGCCAGGCCGCCGCCTGGAGGCGCTCGAAGAACTGCGGGGTGCAGATCCGCTCCACCACCGCGGGAGGGGCCCGCAGCTCGGTGAACAGGGCCCGGGCCATCTCCGGGATGTCCTCCGCGTGCGCGCGCAGCGGGGGAAGGGTGACGCAGAGCACCGCGAGGCGGAAGAAGAGATCCGGTCGGAACTTGCCGGAGTTGACGCTGCTGCGCAGGTCGTTGTGGGTGGCGGCGATCACCCGCACGTCGATCGGCGCGTACTGGTTGGCGCCCACCCGGCGGACCTCGCGCTCGTCCAGCGCTCGCAGCAGCTTGGGCTGCAGATCCAGCGGCAGCTCGCCGATCTCGTCGATGAACACCGTGCCGCCGTTGGCCTCCTCGAAGAGGCCGATCCGCCGCTGCAGGGCCCCGGAGAAGGACCCCTTCTCGTGGCCGAACAGCTCGCTCTCCAGCAGGTTGGCGGGCAGCGACCCGCAGTCCACGGTCAGGAACGGACCGTCACGCCGGGCGCTGGCCTGGTGGATGGCGCGGGCGGCCCGGCTCTTCCCGGTTCCGGTCTCGCCCAGGATCAGCACCGTGGCCTCGCTGGCGGCGGCCCGCTCCAGGAGGGTGAAGGCGGAGCGCAGCGCCACCGAGGTCCCGCGCAGCGAGCCAAAGGCGTTGCGGGGGGAGATCTCCAGCCGGTTGCTCTCCAGCGAGAAGTCGAAGCGGAGCACCGCCCGACCCAGCCGGATCAGGCTGCCGCCCCTCAGCATCGCCTCGGTCACCGTCACCCCGTCCACCAGCACCCCGTTGAGGCTGCCCAGGTCCTTGATCCGGGCCCCCCGCGGGGTGATGGCGATCTCCGCGTGGAAGCCGGAGACGGTGGGGTCGGCCAACCGCAGCTGGTTGAGCGGATGCTGGCCGAGGGTGCAGGTGTCTCCCTGGGAGTCCCAGGTCTGGCCACAATCGTCGCCCTCCAGCACGGTGAGGCGGAAGCGACGGACGCGCGGGCCATCCACCGGCTGCGAGGAACCGTGCGGGCGGGTGGTGCGTGCGTCTTCGGGAGCCATCCGGTCACCCTCTAGCAGAAATGGTGACCGGAGGGCCCGAACCGCTCTTGGGTGTTGGCCCCTGGTCAGGGGCTGCATTGATCCCAGGTGAGGTCGCAGTGGACGACGTCACCCTGGCAGGCGCAGGAGCTCAGCCCCAGGGTGTCGTAGGCCTCCACCGGGATCTCCACCGCGCCGTCCTCGTCCCGGATCACGCAGGCCACCGCCGTGCGGACCTCCGGGTTGAGTCGGCGGTAGATGCGCTCTCCCGGCCTCAGCATCGTCTCCGCGCAGTCAAAGGCGCTGGACTCCAGGGTGCTCACCTCGAGGGTGCGGGTGGCGCAGCGGTTCTCGTCCATCAACCCGACTATGAACGGCGCCGCGCCTGCCTCCGGTCGGGGGCAGGCGGCCTCCGCGGGCTGACACCTCCCCTCGATGCAAGCGGAGCCGGAGTGGCAGGACGCCGCGATCAGATCACCGCAGCAGGGCTGCCCCGGCCCTCCACAGGCCATGCAGGTCTCCTCACCGCTCATCGGGTTGTTGCAGGCCAGGCCCGCGTTGCAGAACTGACGCTCACCGTCGGGATCGTTGCAGCAGCGCTGGTCGGCAGCACCGCAGGCCAGACACTCGGTGCCGACGCAGCGCGCGCCTTCATGGCAGCTGTTGCCGTCGATGCAGCAGCCGCCGCCGGCCTCGCCGGGGCGCGCGGGGTCGCAGAGGCCCATGTCGCCGGGGCCGCCACAGTCGCAGCCGAAGACGGAGAGCGCGGCGAACAGCAGCACCGCGGGAAGGAAGTGGTTTCGTCTCATGGGTTGGGGTCCTTGATCAGGGATGGATGAGGAACCACGCGTCGCCGCTCTTGGTCACGGCGCGCGCGAGGAGGGAGTTGGTGTCGGAGAGCGCGACCACTTCGGCCCAGCGCCCGTCCGGAGGCGGCACCAGCGCGTCCAGCCGCCAGCTCTGGCCGTCCGGGCGGGTCAGGAACGGCACCTGGAGCTCCTGGCCGCAGCTGGCGTGTCCGGCGATCCAGCCGGACTCGTTCAGCGCCACCGGCGCCCCCGCGGTGCACTTCTCCGGGAGCGCCAACCACTGCAGGCCCTTCTGGGCTGACCAGCGGAAGGGCAGGGTGACGCCCTGCTCGTTGCGCGCGTGGCCCGCGGCCTCGCCGGTGGCGATCACGTCCACCAGGCGCCCGTCCAGCTCGGCGAGCACCTTCGTGCCCTGCAGGTTCACGGTGGCCGGGAGCTGCCGCTTGTCCAGGTGGACCGCGCCGGCGAAGGCCCCGGCGCTGCTGCCCGCCGCGGCGTCCAGGGTGACCCCGTCCAGGACCTTCTCTCCGAAGGTGCCGAACCGTCCCAGGAAGACCAGGCGGCGCGCCTGGTCGGAGAGATCCTCACCGACCCCCAGGCCCAGCGGGGTCACCGCCAGCGGGCGGACCTTGGGGAACAGCTGGGGGCGGTCCAGCCCCAGGCGGTGGAGGAACCCCACCTCGCCCTCCTTCGTCTTCGCCAGTCCGGCCAGCTCTCCGGATTCGGTGTGGGCGGTGACGCGCACGGAGTCCAGGCCGAGCAGCGCGCCCAACGACTCGCTCTTCATCGTCTTCGGGTCCAGCAGGCGGTCACCTTCCAGCGCGCGCTCGAGGACGCGGCCATCGGCGAGGAGGCCGAAGGGCCGGTTCACGATCGCCAGCTTCTGGAGGAGCTTGGGGAACTGGAGCACCAGACAGGGCGGACGGTCCAGACGAAGGGTGCGGACCTCTCCACCGGAGGCGGCGACCACGTTGGCGGTGCCGCTCCAGCCCGGCTCGATGCGGACCGAGACCCGCGCGCTGTGCTCGCCGGCGGGGACGCGGGTGGGGAGGACGCGGACGAAGGCCGGGTCGGTGCTGTAGAGGTCCACCACTGCCCCCCCGGTGGGCGCGGGGGTGGCGACGGTGACCACGCCAGCGCCATGGACCCGCTCCTCCGCCGCGCAGCTGGAGAGGGGGAGCTCGAGGCGAAAGTCGGTGAGCCGCGGGCGGGGCAGACCGGCCAGGGCCCGGAAGTGGAGCAGCTCCACCGTCTCGGTGAACCCTTCACACCACAGGTGCTGGAAGCAGCCGCTGATCCGGATCTCCGAGCCCGCCACCGGGGTGAGCATCACATTCCAGGCGCAGCCGGCGCCGGAACAGGTGGGGGTGGAGGCGCCGGGGATCAGCCGGGTCTGGGCGATCAGCTGCCCACTGATCCGCTGGAGGTGGGCCTGGCCGGACACGAACTCCGGCGCCAGCACCTGGTCGAAGGTCCAGACGATGGTCCCCCCGGCGCCCCGGGCCCCGTGGAGCCGGAGGATGGCCGGATGGTCCAGGCCCAGCGAGGCGAGCGGGACGTTGACGTCCAGGGTCCCGGCCGGCTTGGGCATCAGGTACTCGCCCGCGCCGTAGACCTCACCGCGGACCCGGACCTGCGCCTCGCGGAAATAGAGGCCCTGGCCGCGGCGCACGTCGTCCACTGCGTCGGCCAGGGCAGGGGGGGCGGCGATGGCGCCGACCAGCAACAGGGTAGAGAGGAGGGATCGTTTCATCGAAGGTTCCTTTTCAGCGCGAGAGACGGGCGAGGAGATCGCGGGCGCGGACCCGGTTCGCGGGGGCCACGCCGGGGTTGGTGATCAGGGCCTGGAGCGACTGGAGGAGCTCCGGGGAGGCGGTGCGCTCCGCGGCCAGGAGATCCAGCAGGCGGCGTTCGGCACCGGGAGAGAGCCTCCGCTCCACCAGCAGGGAGCGGACGTGGCCCAGCTGGTCGGGCGTGAGCGACCGGCCGGCCAGCGCGTCGAACAGCGCCGCCTGACCGGGGCCGCTCGCCTCGGTGCCCAGCTGCTCCAAAAGCAGCGCGGTGGCCTCGGCGGTGTGCACCTTGCGCAGGGCGGTGGCGGCGGCGGCGCGGACCTCCGGGTCCGGATCCGAGAACGGGGTCCGGGCGGCGTCCACCGCGCGCGGATCTCCCGAGTTCCCCAGCGCCCGGAGCGCGCGCGCCCTGCGGTTGGCGGTCTCGGCCAGGTGGACGTCGTCGAGGAGCACGTCCCCGGCCAGCTCGGCCAGGGCCGGATCCCGCTCCCGGAGCGAGCCGGCCATGGAGCCGAGGGTAAACGCGGTGACGGTCCGCACCGACTCGTCCCCGGAGGTCAACGCTCCGGTGTGATCGGTGAGCACCGCGTGGACCGACTCGCGGCTGGGCCGCTCCACCAGCCCCAGCCGGGGATACAGCTGCTCCCAGGTGCCCCGGTTCGCGCGCGCCTCGGGTGAGGCCAGGATGTCCCGCAGCGTCCCTTGCGCCTGGTCCGTCCCGGCGGAGACCAGCAGGTCCACCAGCTGCGCCCGCATCGCGTCGGAGCGCGCGCTGGCATACAGCGCCGCCAGCTCACCGGCGCGCTCCGGGTGGAGGCGAAGCAGGGCGGTGGCCGCGCGCAGGAACACCTTGCGATCCGGGATCGAACCCGGATGCTCCACGGTGAGTTGCTGCAGCATCTCCTCCACCGTCAGCGCCCCGGCGATCGACTCCAGCAGCGAACGGTTGAGATCCGTCTCCGGGGTGATCGCCCCCGGGGTCCGCACCACCGTGGCCAAGGAGGGCGTCAGCGCCACCGCCGGGGAGGCGGTCCGCTCGCGCAATTGCAGCGTCAGGACCGAGGTGGTGGAGAGCGCCGGGGTGCCGTCCTGGGCCAGGGCGGCGGTCAGCTCCTCGGAGGCGTGGAGTGAGTCCAGCCCCCCCTCCTCGGAGAAGCGGAAGGTGGCGTGGGACTGGACGTGCGGCGGCGTGCCGCCGATCAGCAACCGCAGCTGGGTGAAGGCCTCGCGCACCCGGACCAGTTGGTCCCGGTGTCCGTGCTGCCAGGTGACGGTGGTGTGCGCGTCGCCCGCGGGGAGGGCCTCGGTCCAGGTCAGGGTCTCGTCTGCCGGGAGCCGGGGGAAGAGCTCGGCGGCCAGCGCCTGCAGGAAGTAGCGGGCCAGCGGCGCGGAGGCGTCTTCGAAGCGGAGTTGCTGGAGCCCGCCATCCTCACCCAGCAGCGCCAGCGCGCGGGCGCCCTCCAGCCCTTCGGGCGGCAGGGGTTGGCCCATCACCGTGGCCTCGAACCGCTGCAGGCCAAGGACGCCCAGCTCGACGCAGGGCTGGGCGCAGCTGGCCGGAGAGATGCGCAGCTGGGCCTCCACCGTGGAGCGGCTGCTCAGGGGTTGCGGCGCAGCGCCGGGGGTGACGGCCAGGGTCGTCTGCTGCTGCTTCCAGGAAAGGTCATAGAGGCGCGCCTCCGGGAGCCGCCACGGGCTGGGCGGGCTTGCTGCCACGCCGCCGGTGCGGAGCACCCACGCGGCGCCGGCGACGACCAGCGTCACCAACAGGATCAGGGACCACAGCTTGCGCTTCATGGAAATCACTCCTGGGGAAAGGTCGGCAGGGTCAAGAAGAGAGGAGCCGGCGCCAGAGCCACGCCGGCCCCTCGGGTGGCGTTAGAGGCGGGCCAGCGGAACGTCGATCGACTCGTTGAGCAGCTCGGCGGTGCCGCCGAAGCCCGTCCAGCTGACCAGGTCCGCCGAGCCGCGGATGCAGACCGGGCAGGGGCCGACCTCTCCGAACAGGGAGATGCTCCCGTCCAGGTACCGCTGGCCGAGGCTGAAGACGATCTCGGCGTTCAACCGCAGCTCCAGGCTGGGATCGAGGTTGATGCCGATGGTGGCCTCCAGCGGCGCCTCCACTCGCGCCACGGTGACCTCACCGCGCAGGCCGAACCGGAAGCCCGGGAAGCCGATGGCCACCGAGACGAAGGTGTCCAGCTGCACGAAGGGCTCGAAGCTGCCGGACACATTCAGGCCCACCCGGTCGCGGCTGCAATCGCGGACGATGCCGCCCCCGAAGCCAACGTTGATGCCCAGCTCCACGTTGATGCCCGCGCCCACGGTCACCGGGATCACCCAGACCATGAAGGTCTGGGTGTACTCCAGCGACTCGTCCAGCAGCGGGATGGTGACCAGGTCCAGGTCGAGGACCGCGGGGAACGTCCGGTCCAGCGCGCCGGGGAGGTCGTTGCCCAGGACGCGGCCGCGGGCCACCAGGTGGATGTTCTCGTCCTGCGTCTCCACGAAGCCCTCGACGTGGACCAGCTCGCCGCCGGTCCCGAAGACCCACGCCGAGGCGCTGGCGTGCCCGCCGACGCGGATCTCGGCGTCGCAGAAGCGCGAGCCCCAGGTCGCCTCCCAATCCGCGCCGTAGGAGATGCCGCCGGCGAAGTAGGAGCGGTCTCCGCGCTCATCGGAGTCGGAGTGTCCGCCCGAACGCCGGGTGAGGCCGGTGGAGGGATCCACCGGCGTGTCCAGCCCGTCGAGGTAGGCGCGGTAGGCCTCCAGGAAGGTGTCGATCAGCCCCGGGGACAGGGTGTAGTCCGAGCCCTCCAGGCCGGGTAGCTTGATGAGCTGCGCGTTGCGGATGAAGCTCTCCTTGCTGAAGTCGTTGGCGGTCAGCTCGAGGCAGCGGGAGAGGTCCTTCTGGCGCCGCTGGCCCATCACCTCGCCGACCAGATCGCCGTACAGCCGGGGGCTCCAGTCACAGGCGTTGGAGTCCAGCTCCAGGCAGCCCTCCTTCTCTCCCTGGATCAGCGCCTGCTCGAGGGCGGCGTCGAGGCCCAGGAGCTGCTGGGTGACCGTCTTGCCCAGCTGCTTGGGATCCTGGGTCTGCTTGACCAGCTTCTGGTAGCTGCTCCACACCGCGGAGCGCCGGGCCAGCAGCTCCTCGAACTGCCGGGCCTTGCCGCGGCGCTCGTCGAGGACGTCGTCGTTCTCCTTGGACAGCTCCTGGTTCATCTTCAGGTGCCAGTCGTCCGAGGCCACGTACCAGCTGCGCGCCTCCGGGTTGTTGGCGCGCTTCGCGGCCGAGGAGGTGAACGGGTACCCCTGGAAGCCGGAGGGGTAGGGACCGGGGGTGAAGCGGAAGTACGGGTTCTTCGCCAGGGGCTGCTTGCCGTCGAAGATCGGCTCCAGCGGGCGCTCGTCGATTCCGTACAGGGTCCGGAACGCGATCCCGTCCTTGGAGATCGCGCGCTCGAACGCCTTGCGCGCGTCGCCGTCCACCTCACCCAGCCGGGCCTCGAACCGGGAGTAGTCCAGGTACTTCTCGTGGACGTACTCCTGGCAGCTCTCGGCGACGGTGCCATTGGAGGCCCAGCGATCGAGCCCGGCGGCGTGGATCTCCTCCGACGGCGAGAGGTTCAAGAACCCCTTGCGGTGGACGATCTGGTTCATCGAGATCAGGCCGGCGATGTGGTTGGAGTAGCCGCGATGGTCCGAGGCGTAGGGCGTGTAGTTGCCCAGCACGCCCACCCGCCTCACCTGGCCGCCGAGGTTCTCCGGCAACAGCCGGTACTCCTGCGGCTTGGCGTTGACCTCGCTGCGGTACCCGGCCTCCAGCGCCGTGCCGCAGTACGAGGAGTGGGTGGCGAAGCAGGCGGACGCCCGATAGGTGGGGTCCGCGCATTGGCTGACGGTGGGCGTGGGGCAGGTGTCTGCCCTCGCCGACAGAGAGGTGCCGATGACGGCGGCGAGCGCCGCCGTCTTGAGACTTCGCAGGATCATGTGCTGCTCCTTGAGAGGGCCGGTTGGGTGTGGCCGGGCGGCGCTACTGCGAACCCCGTACCGTCCGGCGCTCAGAGGGGAGCGTGCCCGGGAGGGTGACCGGGCCGGTCACGGTGCGGACTCCAGGGAACGTTTGGGCGTGATGGGGCGGGTTACACCGGCGGGGACGGCCCTATATTGGGGCCTCGCGCTTGGGGACCGATGGTTGAGTGGCTGGACAAGCTGATCTCGCAGGTGGGGCCGGCGGCGTATGCCCTGCTGGCCGCGGCCGCGACCCTGGAGTACCTGGTACCGCCCTTCCCCGGAGACACCGTGGTGTTGCTGGGCGGGGTGTACGCGGTGCGCGGGGACAAGCCGTGGTGGGCGGTGTTCCTGGCGGTGACCGCCGGCAGCGTGCTGGGCGCGGCGGCCAACTTCTACCTGGGCAAGTGGCTGGACACCCGGGTGGAGCGGCGTCTGGCCCACAAGAAGATCCTGGGGATCTCCCTGGAGCAGCTGCACGCGGTGGAAGAGAAGATGCGCAAGCGGGGGATCCTGCTCCTGCTGCTCAACCGCTTCATCCCCGGGGTGCGGGGGCTGTTCTTCGTGGCGGCCGGGATGTCCCACATGCCGGTGGGAAAAGTCCTGGTCTGTGGCGCGATCTCCGCCGCCGCCCACACCGCGGTGGTGATGGGGTTGGGCATCGCCCTGGGGGGAAACGCCGAGCAGCTGGTGGCGCTGGTCTCCCGCTACCAGACCGCCGCCCTGGGACTGCTGGCGGTGGTGGCGCTGGCGGTGGCGGTCCGGTTTCTCCACAAGCGGCGTGCCGCCCTGTGAGCCTGGCGCCAAGCGGCCTCCTTCGATTGCTGCTTCCGGTCCTGGTCCTGGCAGGGACCGTGGTCACCGGGTGTCGCTGCGAGGAGTGGATTCCGATCTCCGATGGCCCGGGGACCTTCCGCGCCGAGCCGGCAGCGATCGACTTTGGTCGGGTGCTGGAGGGCGACCGCGGCAGTGTCACGGTCCGGTTGATCAGCGCCAGCCGGTTTGCGCAGACGGTGCGGGTGAGCGTCCCGCCGCCCTTCCAGGCGCCGGCCACGCTGGAGCTTCCCGCCGGCGGGCAGGTGGGCTTCGAGGTGACCTTCCTGGCCGGGGACGTCCCGATGGAGGAGGTGCTGGTGCTGCGCGGAGAGGGCGCCACCCACCGGGTGCCGGTGCGGGGCACCGGGGTGCGACCGCTGGACTGCCGCGCCGCCGTGCCCTGCCGGAGCTCTCGCTACGATCTGCAGACGGATCGCTGCGTGGAGTCGGTGGTCGCCGACGGCCTGCCCTGTGAGTCGGACAACCTCTGTCTGGAGAACACCACCTGCCAGGCCGGGGCCTGCGTGGGAGACCTGCGCTCCTGCGATGACTCCAATCTCTGCACCACCGATGGGGCCTGTTCCCCTCAGCTGGGCTGCGTGCACCGCCCGGTCCGCTGTCCGGCGCCGGGCAGGGCCTGCGCGGTGGCGGTCTGTGATCCGGAGGCCGGATGCGGAGTGGGCTCCGCGCCCGACTTCTCCCTCTGCGGCAACTTCACCTGCCAGCAGGGGGCCTTCTGTGTGGCCGGGGCCTGCGCGCAGGTTCCCACCCCGGAGGGGTTCCCCTGTGCACCGCCCTCGCCCTGTCAGGGAGAGGGCACCTGCCAGGCGCAGGTCTGCGTTCGCCCGGATGCGGGAGAGCTGTCGCCCAGCTTCTCCCTGGCGGTGCCCTCCGGCCCGGGCCCGGCGGCGGGGGGAGATCCGCTGCTGGTGGCGGTGGAGGGCAACCTGTTCACCGAGCTCTGCTCCGAAGACGCGGGGTGTGCGCTGGCCTCCTGGACCTTCAATGGGTTCGAACGCTTCACCGCGCCCCACCCGGATGGTCGGCTGCGCCGCGTGCTGGGAGGAACCGCCACCGGCGTGTGGGTCAGCGCCGGGGACGCGGTGGAGCTGTATTCGCCGGACACCGGCGCGCTGCTGGCCAGCCACCCGACGGTGGAGCCGGGTCCGGGAGGCTTTGCCATCTCCACCGGTGGGGAGCTGTGGCTCGCGTTGCCAGGGTCCGGGCCGGACGGCGGCGAGTCGGACCCGGCGGATGGCGGAGAGGACGGCGGCGTCCCAGAGGACGGCGGCACCCCGGCGCCTGCGTCCCTGTGGCTGCTGCCCACCGACGGCGGGACCGGCCAGGGCTTTGTGCTCGAGGACACCTGGCAACCGCCGCAGCTGGTGCTGGACGAAGTGGATGCCCTCTACCTCGCGGTGTCCGGCGGCTTCGTCTCGCGGGTGACTCCCGACGGCGGGGCGCTGCAGACCGACTGGAAGGTGGAGGTTCCCACCGGTCCGGGCGTGGCGATCGGCCTGGGGCGGCTGATGGTGGGAGGAGAGCTGCTGGTGCAAACCGATGGCGGCGGCTCGACGTTGCTCGCCGCCGCCGGCGCCGCCGGCGAGCCGATCCATCCGCAAGGAGAGCTCGTGCTGCTGACCCGCACCGCGTCCTTCTCCCTCTATCGCTCCTGCACCACCCCGTTCGTGGACCCCTGTGCCCAAGACGAGCAGGGCCTGTGGGTGCGGTCCTTCGTCGCCGAGGACGCCGGGGTGCTGTGGCGGGCGGAGGTGATCTCCGCCCAGACCCCCGGCTCGGTGGAGCAGTGGGTGAACGTGGACGGCGGGGTGGCGCTGCTGACCCAGCGTGCTCCCGATGGCGGGGCTCCCCAGCTGGTGCTGCAGGGGTTCTTCGAGGGCAACGAGTACCTGCACTGCCCGCTGGAGGGAGGGGGGCAGCTGGGCGCGGCGGTGTTCGATGGGCCGGCGCTGTACCTGCTGCGCTCCCGGGACGGCGGCTGGAGCCTGGATGCCTATGACTTCACCGGGGCGCCGCTGGACTATTCCGGCTGGGGAGCCCGGGGAGCGGTGGGCGGGACCCGGAGGTCCGCCCCCTGAGCGGCAGCGTCTGCCCGGTCGAGTAGTGGTCAGCGGTGACGGCAACCCTTTGCCGGAGGGCCGCCGGCCGTTAGAGAGGAGGCCATGGCCCTGGTCCCCGACGCATCCAAGCTGGTCACCGCCACCCCCACCGAGTACCGCCGCACTGCCGATGAGGCCCTCCACGGCGCGCGGGAGCGGATCGCCGCCCTCAAGGCGATGGCCGCTCCCCGCGATCCAGTCCGGGCGCTGGAGGCCTACGACGAGGCCACCGCCGCGGTCAGCGACACCGCCGCCCGGGCCAGCGTGGTCCGCAACGCCCACCCGGAGGCGGCGATGCGTCAGCACGCCGAGGAGTGCGAGCAGCAGGCGGAGAAGCTGGCCACCGAGATCTCCCTGGACCGCGGGGTGTACGACGCGCTCTCGGCGATCGACCTCTCCGCCCAGGACGCCTCCACCCGCAAGTGGGTGGAGAAGGTCCTGCGCGACTTCCGTCGGGCGGGCGTGGACCGCGATCAGCCGACCCGGGAGCGGGTCCGGGCGCTGAACGAGGAGCTGGTCAAGATCGGTCAGGAGTTCGATCGCAACATCCGGGAGGACGTCCGCTGGGTGGAGGTGGATCCCGCGGACCTGGCGGGGCTGCCCGAGGACTACGTCCGCAACCACAAGCCCCAGGCCAACGGCAAGGTGCGGATCACCTCCGACTATCCGGACTACGTCCCGTTCATGACCTACGCGAAGAGCGGGTCGGCGCGCGAGGCGCTGTGGCGGGTCTACCGGCAGCGCGCCCATCCCAAGAACCTCTCGGTGCTGGACCGCCTGGTGGCCGGCCGTCATGAGCTGGCCAACCTGCTGGGCTACCCCAGCTGGGCGGCGTACGCGACCGAGGACAAGATGATCCGCTCGGCGCAGGCGGCCGGCGAGTTCATCGAGAAGATCGCCGAGGCGGCCCAGGCGCGCGCCGGCCGTGACTTCGCCACCTTGCTGGAGCGGAAGCGGAAGGAGACCCCGGGAGCGGAGCGGGTCAACCCCTGGGATCAGCAGTATCTGGAGAACCGGATCCGCGCCGAGGACTACGGCTACGACGCCCAGGCCGCCCGCCAGTACTTCGAGTACACCCGGGTCCAGCAGGGAGTGTTGGACACCACCGCCCGCATGTTCGGGCTGACCTACCGGAAGGTCCCCGAGGCGCCGGTGTGGCATCCGGAGGTGGAGGCCTACGACGTGCTGGAGGGGGAGACCCTGCTGGGCCGCTTCTTCCTGGACATGCATCCGCGGGAGGGGAAGTACAAGCACGCCGCCCAGTTCACCCTCACCAGCGGGAAGCGGGACCACCGGCTGCCGGAGGGGGTGTTGATGTGCAACTTCCCCCTCCCCGGCGCGGAGCCGGCGCTGATGGAGCATGGCGACGTGGAGACCTTCTTCCACGAGTTCGGCCACCTGCTGCACCACATCCTGGGCGGGAACACCCGCTGGGCCGGACTCTCCGGGGTCCGCACCGAGTGGGACTTCGTGGAGGCGCCCTCCCAGATGCTGGAGGAGTGGGCCTGGGACCCGGGCACCCTGCAGTCCTTCGGCAAGCACGTGGAGAGCGGCGAGCCGATCCCCTCGGAGCTGGTGCTGCGGATGAAGAAGGCCGACGAGTTCGGCAAGGGGCTGTGGGTGCGCCAGCAGATGTTCTACGCGGCGTTGAGCCTCAACCTCTATCAGCGCGACCCGGGCCAGCTGGACAGCACCCGGTTGGTGAAGGAGATGCAGGAGCGCTACACCCCGTTCCGGTTCATCGACGGGACGTTCTTCCATCTCTCCTTCGGGCACCTGGATGGGTACTCGGCCATCTACTACACGTACATGTGGAGCCTGGTGATCGCGAAGGACCTGTTCACCGTCTTCAAGCAGCAGGGGCTGATGGACCGCGAGGCCGCCACCCGCTACCGCCGCCACATCCTCCAGCCGGGTGGTTCCAAGGACGCCGCCGACCTGGTGAAGGACTTCCTGGGACGGCTCTACGGATTCGACGCCTACGAGCAGTGGTTGAACGCGGCGTAGTCCGGCCGGGGTGATTTCACCCCGCAGGGTCGGTTTACACCCCCCTTTGGGCGGGCGGGCGCTGCCCCTCCCAGAGGGGAGGACCCTGGGCCTGTGCCTTGCAGTCGAGTCCGACCCTATGGCCCGTCTCGACACTGCGATCGAACGTCTCTACCGCGCCTCCGGCCTGGAGCTGGTGCTCCAGACCGGGACCATTCCGTTCGTGAAGCTGCACCGGAACAAGGTGGACATTCTTCGCAACGCGCTGAGCACCCCGCAGGTGGTGGCGGCGATCGCCGAGATCCTGCCCCCGGCGATGCACGATCGCTTCCCGCGCGACGGCACCGCTCGCTTCTCCTACACCTCTCCCTCGGGGCCGGTGCTGGTCCGCTTCGACAAGTGGGGAGACAAGGTCCGGGCCACCCTGGTGCCGGCCCCGGAGGGCTCCTCCGAGCAGGAGGGCGCGATGGGGCTGATCAGCGCCCAGCCCTCCGATGCCCCGATGGCGGAGAGCGCCGATGCGCTGGTGACCCTCAACCCCGAACCGCTGGAGATCCACGACGGCCCGGCGATGCCCATTCCCCGGCGGGGCGAGTTCGTGGCGCTGCCGGTCACTGCGCCCGCGCCGGCGCCGGCTCCCTCGCTGCGGGTCCTGCCGGCGTCCCAGCCGCCGCCACAGACGATCCCGATGGCGCCGGCCGCCGATGCCCAGGCGGCGATGCTGCAGCTGCTCTCGGTGATGCTTGCCCGCCGGGCCTCCGACCTGCACCTGAGCAGCGAGAACGTGCCGGTGTACCGGATCGACGGGGACATCACCCCCGACCCGGAGTACCGCAAGCTCTCCAGCACCCGGCTCAAGGAGATGATCTTCTCCATCACCCCGGAGCGGAACCGCGAGGACTGGGAGAAGAAGAAGGACACCGACTTCGCCTACGAGACCGACGAGGCCCGCTTCCGGGTGAACGTATTCGCGGACCGCAAGGGGATCGGCGCGGTGATCCGGCAGATCCCCAACACCATCAAGACCGCGGAGGAGCTGGGGCTATCCAAGGCGCTGCTGGACCTCTGCCACCTGCCCAAGGGCCTGGTGCTGGTCACCGGCCCCACCGGCTCGGGCAAGTCCACCACCCTGGCGGGGATGGTGGACCACATCAACCGCACTCGCTCGGACCACATCATCACCATCGAGGATCCGATCGAGTTCGTGCACCCCAACCGCTCCTGCCTGGTCAATCAGCGGGAGGTGGGGGTGCACACCGACAGCTTCAAGAACGCCCTGCGCGCCGCGCTCCGCGAGGATCCGGACGTGGTGCTGGTGGGCGAGCTGCGGGATCTGGAGACCATCGCCATCGCGATCGAGACCGCGGAGACCGGTCACCTGGTGTTCGGGACCCTGCACACCAACACCGCGCCCTCTACCGTGGACCGGATCATCGACCAGTTCCCCTCCGACCGGCAGCAGCAGATCCGGACCATGCTCTCCGAGTCGCTCAAGGGGGTGGTGGCCCAGACCCTGTGCAAGAAGATCGGCGGGGGCCGGGTGGCCGCGCAGGAGATCATGATCTGCAACGGCGGGGTGGCGAACCTGATCCGCGAGGGGAAGACCTTCCAGCTGCCGTCGATCATGCAGACCGGGAAGGCCCACGGGATGGTGACCCTCAACGACGCGCTGCTGGACCTGGTGAAGCGGAACCTGATCACCCCGGAGGAGGGGATCAAGAAGTCGGTCTCCAAGGCGGAGATGAGGAACGCCATCGAGCGCGCCGGCTTCAAGCTGGAGGCGGCCGCCGGAGACACCAAGGCGGCCTGAGCCCCCGGGGACCTACCCTCCGCGCAAGAGCAGCCGGGCCAGTGCCTGGGCCTTGGGGATCAAGGTCCCCACCTCGATGTACTCCTCCACGGTGTGGAAGCCCTTCCCGCGGGGACCCAGCCCGTCGATGGAGGGGATCCCCATCGAGGAGGAGGTGCTGGCATCCGAGCCTCCGCCGATCAGCGCCGCCTCCGAGGCCTGCAGCCCGCTCTCCAGCGCGCACGAAGCGTAGCGTTCCAGCAGCGCCAGGCTGGCGTCGGTCCGCTCCAGCGGTTCGCGCGACACCCCGCCGCTGATCTCGATCCGCGTCCCCGGCACCTGTGCCGCCGCCTGGGTGGCCACCTGGCGGAAGGACTCCACCAGCGCCTCGCCGTCGGCGCGGGTGCAGAAGCGGATGTCGGCCGCGGCCTCCGCCAGATCCGGGACGGTGTTCTTGCCCTGGCCTCCGCCGATCTTCCCCACGTTGACGGTGATCCCGCGCGGGTAGTCGGTCAGCTGCTGCACCCCGTCCACGAACTTGGCCAGGGCCCAGATCGCGTTCTTCCCCTCCTGGTGCCCGTTCCCGGCGTGCGCCGCCTTGCCGTGGGCCACGGCGGTCACCGCGCCGGTGCCCTTGCGCCGGGTGATGATCGCGTCGTTCACCCGCCCGGACTCGAACACCAGCGCGCCGCCCGCGCCGGCGATCGCGGTGCGGATCACCCCCTGGCCCTCGGGCGAGCCGACCTCCTCGTCGGAGACCACCACGATCCGCAGCCCGGGGATCCGCTCCAGCCCGCCGGTCTCGGCGATCGCCCGGAGGGCAAAGGCGATCACCACCAGCCCGCCCTTCATGTCCAATACCCCCGGGCCGCGCCGCAGCTCGCCGTCCTGGCGATAGCCCTCGAACTTCCCGGGAGGGAACACTGTGTCCAGGTGGCCCAGGATCGCGATCGGCGCTGCGTCCGGGCGGCCGGCGCTGTGGAAGACCAGGTGGTCCGCGTACCGCTGGCTGGGGACCGTCTGCGCGGTCAGCCCGGGGAGCCGGAACAGCGCGGTCAGCCTCCTCCCCACCTCCCGGCCACCCTCCACGTTGTCGGTGAAGGAGTTGACCTCCACCAGCGAGGCCAGGGCCTCCTCCATCCGGGGCAGCTGATCCGAAAGCCACTCCGCTGCAGTCTTCGCCGCGTCCACAGTTCCTCCGTTCGAGAGCGGGCCACAGTAGGCCAACCTCCCGGGATCCCGGACCCTTGCGATCGCCGGTTTCACGCACAGCGTGGGCCCACCTGGACCTACCGCATCATTCGACAGGACCTACACAACAGCCGCCGGGGATTCTGCGACAATTCTTTTCGCCTCAACGGAATTCGTCCGCTGCCGCTGTCGCTTGAGAACGACGACCATGAGCTTCCTTCGCCGCAGCGATCCGAACCTCCGCGCCATCCGGCCGACTTCTCAGTCCACCGAGGCGGAGCCTGCCCCGGCGCGGACCGCTCCGCTGCATAACCGGAGGGCGGGTGACGTGTTCAACGCCGCGGCCTCGCCCACGGCGGAGGCCACCTTCCGTCAGAGCGTGTCCCCCGATCAGGCGCTGCCCGACTTGGCCAAGACCACCTCCTCGCTGCGGTTCGAGGACAAGGCGGCGATCTCCCAGCTGAAGATCTCGCTGGACGTGGACCACTCCTGGCGCGGGGACCTGGTGGTCAGCCTCACCAGCCCCAGCGGCAAGTCCGCCCAGCTGAGCAACCGCGCCGGTGGGTCGGCCGACGGCCTCAAGCTGCAGGTGGACCTGGCCCAGTTCCAGGGCGAACCGCTGCAGGGCGAGTGGACGCTGACCATCGAGGACAAGGCCAAGCGGGACACCGGGACCCTGCGCTCCTGGTCGCTGGAGGCCACCGCCCGGCCGGCCACGCCTCCTCCCGCGGCGCCGAACACGGTGCGGATCTCGTCCTTCGACGACGACCCGATGGTCCAGGCCGCCCACGTGGAGCAGCTGGCCAAGTCCGTCTTCCAGCTGGGCAACGACGGCAACCCCACCGGGCTGGTCGGCCCGAAGGTGAAGATGGTGGAGAGCCCGGTGATCGCCCAGATGAGCGACCTGGGGAACCTCACTCCCTTCGCCACCAACCCCTGGTCGCTGCCCGCCCCGGGCGCGGATGGGTCCTTTGAGTTCGCCGGGGAGGAGCGGTTCCCCAAGCACCAGACCGAGCTGGGAGCCGACGGCAAGGTGCTCAAGAACCCGGCCGGCCTCCAGGTGTGGAAGCCGCGCGCCGAACACCTGGCGCAGGCCACCGCGTTCGAGGCCGCGAACACCGTGCACGGCCTCTCCGAGCAGTGGGCGGGTCAGCCGATCTCCTGGGGCCAGAATGGCCAGCTGGCGATCGACGCCCATTCCTTCATCGGGGTGAACGCCAACTACAGCCCGCTGGATCGCAGCCTGAAGTTCGGGGTGGTGCCGTACCAGACCGCCGAGGGCGAGGTGCGGCTGTTCGAGATGGCCAGCTCCTGGGAGGTGGTGGCGCACGAGAGCGGGCACGCGGTGCAGGACGTGCTCAAGCCGCACAAGGGGCTGGTGGACCTGGGCTACCGCCAGTGGGGCGAGTCCTTCGGCGATCAGCTGTCGATGTGGGGAGGGCTGCAGGATCCGGAGCGGGTGGCGAAGCTGCTGGAGGAGACCGGCGGAGACTTCTCGAAGTCCAACGCGCTCTCGCGGATCGCCGAGGCCTACGGGACCCTCAACGGCACCCAGGACGGGGCGCTGCGCGACGCGGTCAACACCCTCAAGGTGTCGGACACCAGCACCCAGTTCCATGAGCGTTCGGAGGTCCTGACCGGCGCCGCCTACAAGGTCTTCCAGGGCGTGTTCGAGGGGCTCAAGCAGGAGGGCCGCTCGCCGGCCGAGGCGCTGCGGGAGGCGGGCAACGTGATGGGGACGTTCCTGATGCGGACCACCCAGCACACCCCCGAGAACGCGATGAGCCTGGAGGACGTGGGCAAGGCGTACCTCAAGGTGGACCAGGAGTACTTCGGCGGGAAGTACCGCGGGCTGCTGGAGGGCGAACTGACTGCCCGGGGGATCCTCACCCCCGCCTCGCTCAAGGCCTTCGCGGCCCATGAGGCGATGACCCCCAGGCTGGTGCTGACCGACCGCTCCCGGGAGGGGATCTCCCAGCTGCTCAAGGATCACCAGGAGCAGCTGAACCTGGGCGGCGGCTTTGGCGGGAAGCTGACCTCCTTCCACACCGACGACCGGGGCCAGACCGTGGTCCGTTTCCAGCTGGAGCGGGCGGGCGCGGTGGCCAACAACCACGCGGTGATGGTGTTCCGCGCGGACGGGTCGCTGATGGATTACCAGAACCCGATGCCCGCCAGCCTGGAGCCGGCCAAGGCAGCGGCGCTGCTGGATCAGGCGCGTTCGCTGGGGCTGCACCGCCAGGGCACCCTGCAGCTGGTGGCGACGGCGGAGGGCGGCTTCACCGTCCAGGCGGTCCGCGAGGAGCGCCGCGGTTCGGATCCGCACCTCCAGGTGTTCACCCTGGAGAACCCGCGCGGGGCCCGGGCGGAGTACTTCCACGTGGAGCGCGCCCGCGAGCACGTGGTCTCCCCGGCGCTGCTGCCGAAGGGCTCGCGGATCCTCAGCGCCGCGGAGCTGAGCTAGCGGCGTTGGTCAGGGGCAGGGGAAGCTGGGTGAAGCGGATCCCCATCCTCCCCACGAAGCACAGCCGGGGATCTCCCAGGTGGGCCCAGGTGACCTCCCCCCGGAAGGGGTGACCGACCCCGTCCACGAACAGCTCGCCGGAGACGAAGGTGCCGACCTTGCGCACCTGGTACAGCGCCACCGAGAAGCCCTGGGCGGTGACATCGGCCACCAGATCCTTGGACGACCCGTCCAGACTGAGTCGGAGCCGCTGCTTCTCGCGGGGGACAAAGCGTGCATCAGGCATGTAGCAAGTCTGGGCGCCCCGCCTCCCGACGCAAAGTTTTCTACTCCGGTTCGTCGGAGGTCAGCCGGTTCAGCTCCCGCAGCGCTTTCTTGGCCCGCCCGTGCAGGGCGCTGTCCGGGTCGGTGATCGCCACCACGGTGCGCAAGCGATCCTGGGCCTGGTTTGGGCTGGTGACCTTGATCACCTGCGCCTCGCGGTAGAGATCATCCGCCACCGGCGCCAGCGCCCGGAGCCCGTCCTGGGCGCGGCGATCCCTGGGCGCCAGCCGGGCGGCCTCCCGGTAGAGCAGGGCGGCGTCGGTCAGCCGCTTCTCCTCCACCGCGCGCCGGGCGGCGGCGAGGTTGGTCTCCACCTGGTGCCGCTGCAGCGTCTCCGCCAGCGCGCCGCCAAAACCCAGCTCGCGCAGCAGCTCGCGGGTCCGGCGCAGGCTGCGGGCTGCCCGCTCGTGCTGCCCATTGCGCTCCTCCAGCTCCGCCTGGTCGTAGGCGCGCCCGAAGGAGGGGATCACCCGCTTGAGCAGCTGCGCGCGCGCCCGGACGTCCTCGTCCCCCTGGTTGGCGTCCACCACGTGGTCCGCCGCCAGCACCGCCCGCGCG
The DNA here is from genome assembly GCA_036675345.1 of Myxococcaceae bacterium. Taxonomy (GTDB): domain Bacteria; phylum Myxococcota; class Myxococcia; order Myxococcales; family Myxococcaceae; genus JALYOC01. Next base: position 364,752 of record JAKFFE010000019.1, on the reverse strand, counting down.
TAGTCCCGGGCCTGCAGCCGCAGGTCCACCGTCCGGAACAACGCCTCCACCCGGGCCGCGTGGGCCTCCTTGGCGCGACGCTCGTCCTCCACCCGGGCCTCCGCGGCCATCGCCTCCCGGTTGGAGACCTCCAGCGAGGCCTGGCGCTCTGCTTGCTGCAGCCGCGCGCCCAGCTGGGTGGCCTGGACCCCGGAGAACCCGGTCAGCAGCGCCCGGGCCCGGAGGAAGTCTCCGCCGGACAGCGCCTCGGCGAAGGCCAGCTCGCGGTTTCGTTGCCGGGCCGCCTCCACCCGTCCCAGCAGCGCCTGCTTCTGCGAGCTGAGCTCCGGCGCCGCCGGCTTGGCCTCCGCCAGCACCGCGGTGGCCGCGTCCAGCTCACCGGCCACCAGGGCCAGCTCCGCCTTGCGCAGCCGCTCGGCGGCGTCCTGATCGCGACGGGCCCGCAGGCCCAGGCCCTCCTCGTCGCTGCCCGGCCACAGCCGCTCCGCCGAGGCGGCCATCGCCGCGGCCTCCTCCCGCCTGCCCTCGGCCAGCGCGGCCCGGGCCTGCACCAGTCGACGCTGGGCCAGCTCCTGCTTGGGTTCGGGCGAGGCGGGACCCAGCGCTCCGACGCACAGCCCGCCGCCCAGCAGCAGCACCGCGCCGCCGGCGCCGATCACCACCTGGCGCGCGCGTCGGGGAAGCGAGTCCCAGCGGGAGCGCAGCGTGGGGTCGGCGAGCTCCGGCAGCGGCTCGGCGCCGGGAGGAGGGGGCTCCGCCTCCTGGGGCGGGCTGGGGACCGGCGGCGGCTTGCGTCCCTCCAGCGCCAGCTTGGCGGAGATCTGCGCGTCGGCCAGCCGCTGGTCCTCCTCCTCGTCGATGAACTTGAAGCGGGTGTTGCCCAGCTCCACCAGGTCCCCGTGGCGGAGCAGCCGGTCGGTGATGCTCTCGCCGTTGACCCGGGTGCCATTGCCGCTGGCCAGGTCTCGCAGCATCACCCCTTCGTCGGATTGGCTCAGCTCCAGGTGGCGCCGGGAGATGGACCGGTCCTTGAGGTTCACGTGGCAGTCGGCGACCCGCCCCACCACCAGCCGGGCGGCGGTGAGCCGGACCACCATCCCCTCGTCGGGGCCCTCCACGAAGTCCAGCCGCCGCGGCGGACCGGACCACTGGATTTTGGGGGCGGGCGCGGTGAAGCCGCCGGAGACGCGCAGCGCCGGATCCTGATCCGGCAGCGGATCCTCCTCGCCGTACAGGTCCCGCCGCGGCGCTGCTTCCTCCTCCGGCTCCTCTTCGAAGTTCGCCGGGTCGGTGCCCGCCGGAGGGCGTTCGGCCAGGGAAGGCCGGCGGGAGGGGGCGGTGATCTTCGCCGCCCGGTGGTGGGTGTCCTCCAGGCCCAGCTCCGGGAAGTCATCCTCCGAGGAGACGCCCGGGGGCAGCTCCGGCCGGATCCCGTCCGGGAAGAGGATCCGCATCAGCTCGGCGATCTGGGAGGAGGTCGCCACCCAGCGCTGGTCGACCAGGAACTCCTCCAGCGCCATCCGGAAGGCGTGCACGTCCGGGTAGCGATCCTGGGGCCGCTTGGCCAGCGCCTTCATCACCAGCGAGTCCAGCTCCGCGGGGACATCCGAGACCTCCGAGGGCGCCTGGATCTCCCCCTGCACCGCCGCGGCGTGGGTCTCCGCGTCGGTGTCCCGGCGCAGCGGACGGATCCCGGTCAGCAGCTCGTAGAGCACCAGCGCCGCGGAGTAGAGGTCCGAGCGGTGATCCAGCGGCTTGCCGCAGGCCTGCTCCGGGGACATGTACGCGAACTTGCCCTTGATCGATCCAGCCTTGGTCACCGAGACCAGGTCGCTGGCCTTGGCGATCCCGAAGTCGGTCAGCTTCACCGCCCCGTCCACGCTGATCAGGATGTTGGCCGGGGAGATGTCCCGGTGCACCACCCGCAGCGGCTTGCCCTGCTCGTCGTTTCGGGTGTGGGCGTAGGCCAGCCCCTCGCAGCAGCAGGCCAGGATCCGCATCGCCAGCGGGCGGGCCACCCAGTGGCCCATGCTCCAGGCCTTGCGCATCACCCGGCCCAGGTCGGCGCCGGCCACGTACTCCATGGCGATGAAGTAGGCGCCCTTCACCTCGCCCACGTCGTAGATCTGCGCCACGTTGGAGTGGTTGAAGCGCGCCGCCACCCGCGCCTCGTTGAGGAACATCTGGACGAAGTCCGGGTCGTTGACGAAGTGCGGGAGGATCCGCTTGATCACCACGTCCCGTTCGACGCCCTCCACCACCGTCTGCTTGGCGCGCCAGACCTCGGCCATCCCGCCGATGGCGATCTTCTCCACCAGTCGGTATTTGCCGAAGCTGCGACGGCCCATCCCACTCGCTTCCGACGGCTACTCGGGATCCACCCAGAGGTTCTCGAACCGCACCTGGGGAGGAGTCTGGTGCAAGCGCAGCCCCTGCACCAGAGGCGAGGCCGCCGCATACGTCCGCTCGTGGTACAGGGGGACGAGCGGGCTGTCGTGGGCCAGCAGCCGCTCCACCTTCCAGTAGAGCTGCATCCGCAGCTCCGGGTCGATGGAGACCCGCGCCTCGGAGGTCAGCGCGTCCACGTCCGGGTTCTGGTACGCCAGCGAGTAGACGGTCTGGGCGCTGGAGTTGAGCAGGAAGTAGAGGAAGTTGTCCGCGTCCGGGTAGTCGGCGATCCAGCCGGCGCGGAAGGCGGGGATCTTTCCCTCCGCCATCTTCCGCCAGAACTCCCCCGGGTCCAGCTCCACGTAGGACAGCTCCAGCAGCCCGGCCTCCAGCAGCGGCCGGAACAGCACCTGGTCCTCCTGCTGGGTGTTGCGCCCGGTGGGGAAGTACAGCGGCAGCCGGACCTTGTTCAGGCCCGCCTCGCGCAGCAGCCGGGAGGCCAGGGTCACGTCCGGCTGGGGCAGCGGCACCGCCTCGGTGTTCTCCAGGATCCCCGGCGGGGTCAGCGAACGGGCCACCCGGGCGCCGGGGTGGAACTGCTCCACCAGCTGCTGGATGTCCAGGCCGGCGCGGATCGCCTGTCGGACCCGCAGGTCCCGAAACGGCGCCTCGCGGAGGTTGAAGCCCAGGAACCAGCAGGAGGGGGTGGAGCCGGCGATCACCTGGAACGGCTCCAGCTCCTCGCCCTCCACGTTCTCCGCGTGCAGCCCGGAGACCAGATCCACCTCGCGGCGCTTGAGCGCGGCGATGGCGTCGTCCCGCTGGGCGAACAGCTTGAACTCCAGCCGGTCCACCTGGGGCAGCTCGGGGGCGAAGTAGTGCGGGTTGCGCTCCAGCACGATCCCGTTGCGCTCCAGCTGCAGCGGGCGGAAGGGCCCGGTGCCCAGGAGGACGCCCTTGCCGTCGGTGCGGGCAATCGCGGTGCCGGGGAGGCTGACCAGGTGGAGGAAGAAGGCCTTGGGCTCCACCAGCCGGATCTCCAGGGTCAGATCGTCCAGCACTTCGAAGCCGGCCACCTCCCGCGCCTGGGCACTGATGAACTCCGCCGCCCCCTCCACCTCCTTGAAGATCCAGCTCTCGGAGGACTTGAGGGTGGGGTCCAGCACCCGCTCGAAGTGGCGCTTGATGTCCCGGGCGGTGAACGGGGTCCCGTCATGGAAGCGGACGTTGCGGCGCAGGTAGAAGCGGTAGCGGCGGGCGGTGGGGTCCGCCTCCCAGCGCTCGGCCAGCGAGGCCACGATCACCCCGTCCTCGCTGCGCAGGAGGGTGGAGTAGAGGTTGGCGCCGATCTCCGCCATCTGGGAGTCGAGGGTGAACAGCGGGTCCAGTCCGCGGGTGGAGTCGAACATCGCCGACTGGTGGGTGCCCACCCGGACCAGCCCGCCGCGGCGGGGGGAGGGGAGGCGGAAGCGGAACACCTCCGACTCCAGCCCGTTGGCCTCGTGCAGCAGCAGATCCACCGAGCGGGAGAGCCCATCCGCGATCCGGATCACCTTGCGGGCGTCCTCCCGGACCTGGGCCACCTCCTCGGAGATGGTCACGTCCCCGCGGGTGAGCACCTCGTGGGCGCTGCGGATCTCGTCGATCGCCGCGGTCAGCCGCAGCACCGAGTCGGAGAGGTCCCGTCCGGTGCGGGCCTGATCCTCCGCGCGCACCGAGGCTCCCTCCGCCAGCCGCGCCATCTCCTGGGTCTGCCGCGCCAGATCCCGGCCCCGGGTGGCCTGCTCGCCGGCGGCGTGGCTGACCTCCTCCACCCGCTTGGCCACCCGTCGGGAGGCCTCCACCACGTGCCGCCCCTGCGACTCCAGCCGGGCGGTCTCGGCCACGGTGGCCTCCACCGCGGAGAAGGTCCGCTGGGTGATGGAGCGGATCTCCGACAGCGCCGCCGCCGCCCGCTCGCCCAATTGCACCCCCAGGGTGGCCTGCTCGCGGCTCTCCTGGACCAGGGTGACCGCGCCCTCCACCTCGCCCTGGACCCCGCGCACCAGGTTGCCGATGTCCCGCGCCGAGCGGGCGGTCCGCTCCGCCAGCCCCCGCACCGCGTCCGCCACCACCCCGAAGGAGCGGCCGTGTTCACCGGCCTGGGCGGCGATGATCGCCGCGTTGAGCGCCAGGAGGTTGGTCTGGTCCGCCACCTCCTGGATCACGTCCACCGTGCGGCCGATCTCCAGCGAGCGGGTGCCCAGGCTCTCTACGATCTCCGAGGCCCGGCGGACGGTGTCCTCGATCCGGTACAGCCCCTTCACCGAGTCGCCCACCAGCGCCTCGCCGCGCTCTGCGGTGGTGGTCACGTCCTGGGCCAGGGCCCCGGTCTCGTTGGCGCGGCGGCGCACGCTGTCGATCCCGCCCTCCACCGCGGCCACGAAGTCCTCCGCCTCGGAGGTGAAGCGCACCAGCTCATCGCCGGAGGCGGAGATGGCCGAGAGCCGCTCCGCCATCGACTGCACCAGTTCGGAGGTCTTGTGGGCAAAGGCGTTGAGGGTGGTCAGCGCCGAGGCCACCTGTTCGATCCGCCCGGTCATCTCGGTCAGCGAACCCTGGGTCTCCTGGGCAAAGGTATCCAGCTGGCCCACCCGCTTGCCGGCGGCGTGGAGGCTCTCGCCCATCGCCGAGACCGAGCCCAGGCTGGTGTCCACCGCCACCCCCTGCCGGCGCGCCGCCTCCAGCAGCATCCGGGCCTGCTCCATCAGGTCCTTGCAGGTGCGGTGCACGTTGCCGGTCACCCGCTGCACCTGGAACATCGCCCGGCGCAGGGAGAGCACCAGCCGGCGCAGCTCCAGCTGGCCCTCGTAGGAGGCGGCGGAGGCGGAGGTGAGGTCGCCCTGGGACAGCGCCGCCACCAGCCGGCCGCGCGCCCGGGCCCGCGCCGCCGCCCACTGGAAGAAGGTGACGTAGCCGCCGAAGGTGAACAGCCCCACCGAGGAGAGGAGCAGCGCCACCCACGGGGCCAGGGTGGAGGGCTCGCCGGTGAACGCGTACACCACCGCGCCCAGCAGCACGCCGCTGATCAGACCGCCCACCACACCGAAGCCGAAGAGGAACCGCTTGGAGCCCATCGAGAGTGGCCGACGGTAGCCCGGGGCGAGGGGTGGGGCCAGAAAGGGGGGCGGATCCCGGCCAGCGACGCTTCCTGGACAGGTGGTGCGCCTCCGGAGTCGGCGAACCGACACCTGGTGACCGCCGACGTCCGGATCGATTGAGCGGGGAGGGGCAGGCCACCTAGCCAGGAGGTTCCCCTCTTCGAGGAGTTCCCGTGGCGATCAAGAAGCCTTCCCAGAAGACCCCCGGCACCCGGCCCACCAAGCGCGTGGCCGGCGGCGAGACCCACCAGATCTCGTCGGGCCCGGAGGACACCCTGACCACCAACCAGGGGTTGCCGGTCTCCGACAACCAGAACTCGCTCAAGTCCGGTGCGCGGGGCCCGACCCTGCTGGAGGATCTGGTCCTCCGGGAGAAGATCACCCACTTTGATCACGAGCGGATCCCGGAGCGGATCGTCCACGCCCGCGGCTCCGGGGCGCACGGCTACTTCCAGCCGACCCGGTCGCTTTCTTCACTGACCCGCGCAGCCTTCCTCCAGGACCCGAAGAAGAAGACCCCGGTGTTCGTGCGCTTCTCCACCGTGGCCGGGGGGGCCGGCTCGGTGGACACCCCGCGGGACGTGCGCGGCTTCGCGGTGAAGTTCTACACGGAGGAGGGGAACTTCGATCTGGTCGGCAACAACATCCCGATCTTCTTCATCCAGGACGCGATGAAGTTCCCGGACCTGGTGCACTCGGTGAAGATGGAGGCCGACCGCGGCTATCCCCAGGCGGCCAGCGCCCACGACACCTTCTGGGACTTCGTCTCCCTGATGCCGGAGACCACCCACATGCTGCTGTGGGCGATGTCCGACCGGGGCATCCCGCGCTCCTTCCGGATGATGGAGGGCTTCGGGGTCCACACCTTCAAGCTGGTCAACGCCCAGGGGAAGTCGACCTTCGTGAAGTTCCACTGGCGTCCCACCATCGGCTCCCAGTCGCTGGTGTGGGACGAGGCGGTGAAGATCGCCGGGGCGGATCAGGACTTCCACCGCCGGGACCTGTTCCAGGCGATCGAGTCCGGGGACTTCCCGGAGTGGGAGCTGGCGCTGCAGATCTTCGACGAGAAGACCGCCGCCAGGCTGCCCTTCGACGTGCTGGACGCCACCAAGCTGATCCCGGAGGAGGTGGTCCCGCTGGAGGTGGTGGGCAAGCTGGTGCTCAACCGCAACCCGGACAACTTCTTCGCCGAGACCGAGCAGATCGCCTACCACCCGGGCAACGTGGTCCCGGGGATCGACTTCTCCGAGGATCCGCTGCTGCAGGGCCGGCTGTTCTCGTACATCGACACCCAGCTCTCGCGGCTGGGGACCCCGAACTTCCACCAGCTGCCGATCAACGCTCCCCGCTGCCCGATGCGGAACTTCACCCGCGATGGGATGATGCAGATGTCGGTCCCCAAGGGCCGCGCCAACTACGAGCCGAACAGCCTGGAGCAGGGCGGCCCGCGCGAGTCGCCCACCCACGGATTCCGGACCCATCCTTCGGGGGAGTCCGGGGCCAAGGTCCGGGAGCGGTCGGCGTCGTTTGCGGATCACTACAGCCAGGCGCGGCTGTTCTTCCGCTCCATGTCCAGGCCGGAGCAGAAGCACATCGTCAAGGCGTTCGCCTTCGAGCTGGGGAAGGTGGAGCGGGTGGTGGTCCGCACCCGCGCGCTGGGAAATCTCAAGCTGGTGGACGAGAGCCTGTGCGCCCAGGTGGAGGAGTTGCTGGGGATGGAGGGGGCGGCGGATGCGCTCACCCCGGCCGCGGCGCCGGTGGACCTCAAGCCCTCTCCGACCCTGAGCCTGCTCAAGAAGGCGAAGCCCACGCTGCAGGGACGGAAGATCGCGGTGCTGGTCACCGAGGGCTTCGACGCGGAGCTGCTCAAGAGCCTGCGCGGCGCGGCGAAGCGGGAGAAGGCGAAGCTGGAGGTGATCGCCCCGAAGATTGGCGGGGTGAAGGACAGCACCGGTCAGCTGGCGCCGGCGGATCACGCGCTGCCCGCCGCGCCCTCCTGTCTGTTCGATGCCCTGGTGGTGCTGGGGACGGACGCGGGGATCAAGAAGCTGCTGGTCCAGCCGGCGGCGCTGGACTGGGTGCGGGACGGCTTCTCCCACCTCAAGGTCCTGGCCCACACCCCGGCGGTGCTCCCGCTGCTGGAGAAGGCGGCGGTGGTGCCCGATGCGGGAGTGATCCCGCTGGAGGGTTCCCGCGCGGTGGGCCGCTTCATCGAGGCCGCCAAGGGCCAGCGGATCTGGGACCGCGAGGTGTAGCCAGCCGAAGCCACCGGGCCCAGCGCTGGGCCCGGGGGAGTCCTACTTGCAGCGCAGCTGCGCTTCGAACTCCAGGGTCCGACCGTTGCCGTTGACCTGGAAGCGGTAGGTACCGGCGCCGCCGTTGCCGGCGGTGTCCCAGTTGTACTGGTACACGCAGCTGTCGCCGGCGTGCCGGATCGCCGCCTGGTGGGAGAAGCCGCCCGGCCCCAGGATGGTGAGCGAGGCGTCCTCGCCGAAGTCACCCTTCACGTGCACCGGGATGTGCGGAGGACCATTCCCGGCGCAGAGGTTGGGATTGCCGACCACGTTTCCGAACGGGGCCGACTCCGAGCAGGTGGAGGGCGGGGTGCAGGCCACCACCACCTCGACCGCCGCGGCGCAGACCTCCTTCGGCTCGCGGCCCTGGGAGCCGCTCTCGGTGAAGCACAGCACCACCGAGTGGGTGCCGTTGGGAACGCTGAGGGTGACCGAGTAGGGGGCGGTCTTGTTGCGGCCCTCGTGCTCGAAGTCCTGCGGCACCAGGGTGTCCAGCGTCTGCCGCGCGCCGCCGTCGAGCTGGGCGGAGATCTCCACCGAATCCACCGCCCCGGTGGTGCCCACCGCTCCCGAGAATCCGACCACCGCTCCGGTGCCGGCAGCGGTGCACACGTTGGAGTCCACCGCCGCGGTGACGCTCAGCTCGGTGCCCTGATCCCCATTCCGCTGGACCGCAAAGGCGCCGGCGAGCAGCGCCTCCTCGGAGGAGGTGGCCGGACCACAGACGAGTGAGACCGCGACCGCGAACGCCAGGAGCAAACGCATGATGGACCTCGTACGGGCAGGGTCGAATCCTGTGCTGAGGCCGGACGGACCACAAGCGGGCGCCGGAGGTCGGGAAATGTAGCCCTGAGGCCACTGCGGCTATCCTCTCCGGGTGATCTCCGCTGCCGGTCTGCTCCTCGCCTCGTCCCTGCTGGCCGCCACCCCGCCGCGGGACGTCTCCGCCAGCTTCTGGTTCTTCCTCAATGACGTGCCGGTGGGCACGGTGGAGTTGTCGCTCAAGGACGGGGCCTACCGCTACGCCTCCACCCATTTCTTCGGCGGCTCGCCCAAGGCCCCCAAGCGGACCCACTTTGAGGGGCAGTTGGACGCGAAGAACGCGATCGACGATCGGGTGCCGTCTTCGCTGTTCATCCTCCTGCGGTCCAAGGAGGAGCACTGCGAGGAGGTGTTCGACGAGCTGACCCTGGCCAAGGGCACCGCCTGCGTGAACGACCGCGCGGAGGATCTGGACGTGGGGGTGGCGATGGGGACCCCGTACCGGGCGCGCTACCAGGACGGGCTGCTGCAGGAGCTGAAGATCGGCGACGGAGTGTTCCGCCGCAGCGAAGGAACGCCGCCGCCCCCGCCGGACATCTTCGCCGCCGGCCTCCCGGTCACCGGGGCCGATGGTCCGTTGGGCTTCTCCAGCGAACTTCCCAAGAAGAGCCGGTACTTCCCGATGATCCCCACCCTGCTCACCAAGGGGCGGGTGGAAGAGGCGGTCCGCGCCGCCCGCGCCACCCTGGGCTCCGACGAGAGCGGGGCCTGCGTGCGACTGGCGGACGAGGTGGTGCGCCGGGTGGGCCGCTCCAACGCCGAGATCGTGTACGGGGTGGTGATGGACGGGCCGCGTGCCTTTCCCCATGCCTGGGTGCGGGTGCTCTCTCCGGAGCGGCGGGAGTGGCTGTTCGACCCGGCGATGGACCTCCCGGTGACGCCCCAGACCCACCTGGAGATCCCCAACGAGGCGGTGGGGGAGACCTACCTGGCGCTGTGGAACGGCACCTTGAAGATCCTGCGACTGGCCCAGGTGGACCTGCCGGCAGAACCGCCGCCGTCGCTGGACCCGTACGACGTGGTCCGGATGGAGTAGCGGCTCCCTACTCGAACGGGATGATCGAGACCTTGCAGCCGGTCTCCACGCCCAGGGCTTCCTTGACCTCGGACGGCAGGTACACGGTGCGGTCCTCCAGCCGGGCGAAGCTGCGCACCGAGCGGAAGCGGTTGCGGCCGGTGTCCTTCTCGTAGGCCACCATCACCACCTCCCCCTCGGTCTCCAGATCCTCCTTGGCGACCTTGGCGGTGCGGTGCTTGCGGATCAGCGAGATCTCGTTGGTGGTGGCCTCGAAGTGCGGCCCGCCATCGAAGGGATCGATGTGGTCCACGTAGCGGAAGCCCACCCGCTCCAGCATCCGCTGCACACCCTTGGTCTCCGGGCCCACCTCGCCCAGCACCTTCTGCACCCGGTCCGGGAACAGCGAGGCGTAGACGCCGGAGGCGGGGAACAGCTCCTTGATGAACTCCTTGTTCATCCGCGAGAGCCGGTCCGCCTCCTTGTAGGTCATCCCGGTGAACTTCTTCCCGCACGCCTCCCACAGCAGCGACCGGCCATCGGGCATCAGCGGGGGCAGCAGCTCCGCCAGCACCCGATCCCGGAAGCACTTGCGGTGCATGGCGATGAAGAGGAAGCGCACGAAGGACAGCTGCTTGCCCGGCTTCTCCGGGGTGCTCCGGAACGGGGGATCCACCACCAGGCCACCGATCTCGGTGGGGCCCTCGTAGTTGTAGGCGATGGAGAGGACCTTGTGCCGGAAGTGCTTGTCCACGCTCGCCGAGTAGTGCTCGCGGGTGGCCACCTCGTAATAGATGTGCGGGGCCTCGAACGTCCCGTGCTGCGCGATGATCATGCTCGTGCCCACCAGGGTGCCCTTGGCGGGGTCCTCGAGGACGAACAGGTACTCGCGGTCGAACGGGTCCTTCTCCTTGCCGGAGAAGCTCTGGACCGACTTGTCGATGAGGCCCTGCAGGGTCTCTTCGTTGTTGGGCAGGTTGACGGTGTTGAGAACGGCCGCCAGTCGCTTGAGCCCGGGGAGGTCGCTCTTGTTTGCGTCTCGGATGACAAGCATGGGGGGTGGCCGTCGCGGCCGATGCCGGGCGAGGCGGCGCGGACCATACACCAGGGGGATCTGTGGGCGTGTGGAAGTTGCCCGTTGACGCTGTGCGTTAGGTGACGTTCGGCGGGCCCCTTGACCCTCCCGCAACGTGAGGCCCTATCTACACGGGCGGAGGAAGGACCCATGGGCCTTACGGTGAGCCAGGTCGCCAAGCTGTCAGGGGTCAGCGTCCGGACGCTGCACCACTACGACGAGATCGGGCTGCTCCCTCCGTCCGCGCGGACGGAGGCGGGGTATCGGCTCTACGGAGAGGGGGACCTGCAGCGGTTGCAGCAGATCCTGTTCTTCAAGGAGCTGGAGTTCCCGCTGGAGCAGATCTCCCGGATCGTCACCGACCCGGCCTTTGACCTCCAGGCAGCGCTGCTGATGCAGCGGCAGCTGCTCACCGAGAAGGCCACCAAGGTCCGGGCGCTGCTCTCCGCGGTGGAGACGGCGCTCGAGTCCATCGAGCGAGGCACGGGCATGAACCAGGAAGAGATGTTCGAGGTGTTCGGGAACTTCGATCCGACGAAGTACGAGGCAGAGGCGCAGCAGCGCTGGGGAGAAACCGACGCGTATCGGGAGTCCGCCCGGCGCACGAACAAGTACGGCAAGGCGGAGTGGATGAAGATCAAGGCGGAGGGGGAGGCGGTGCTGGCCTCGTTCGCCCGGGCGATGACGGAGGGGAAGCGGCCGGACAGCCCGGACGCGATGGGGCTGGCGGAGGAGGCCCGGCTGCAGATCGACCGCTGGTTCTATCCCTGCTCGCGGCAGCTGCACCGGTCGCTGGGGCAGATGTACGTCGCCGATCCGCGCTTCGCCGAGCACTACGAGCGGGTGCGGCCCGGGTTGGCGCAGTACGTCCACGACGCGATCCTGGCCAACTCCCAGCGTCAGTAGGCGGGGCGGCGGCGGCCTGCCCGGTCGTCGCCGCCTTTCCTTTCGGGTCCGTCTCTTCTAGATGGCCCTTCATGAGCTCGAAGATCAAGGCGGTCCTCATTGGCGGTACCGGCTACGGCGGCGCAGAGATCCTGCGCCGGCTGCTCTTCCATCCCCACGTGGAGGTGGCGCGGGTGGTGGCGGTGGACAACATCGGCAAGCGCGTCGGTGAGGTGCACCTGAACCTGGAGGGGCTGACCCAGCTGAAGTTCGAGCAGCTGGCCCCCGCGGAGGCCGCCGCCGGAATGGACGTGGCCTTCCTGGCCATGCCCCACAAGACCACCGCCAAGGTGGCGCTGGAGATCATCGCCGCGCACCCCCAGACCCGGATCGTGGATCTCTCCGGCGACTTCCGGCTGCGCGACTCCACCAACTACCGCGAGTTCTACGGCGCCGATCACCCCGCGCCCCAGCTGCTCACCGAGGGGAAGTTCACCTACGGGATGCCGGAGCTGAACCGGGAGGCGATCAAGAAGGCCCGCTACCTGGCCAGCCCGGGCTGTTTTGCCACCACCATCGCCCTGGGGCTGCTGCCGCTGGCCAAGGCGCGGAAGCTGACCGGGGCCATCCACACCGTGGCCGCCACCGGGTCCTCCGGCAGCGGCGCCAACCCGCAGATCACCACCCACCATCCGCTGCGGGCCTCCAACCTGCGGACCTACAAGCCGCTGCAGCACCAGCACGTGCCGGAGATCCTCCAGACCCTGGAGGCCGCCGGCGGCAAGGAGATGTCGCTGGAGTTCGTGCCGGTCTCCGCGCCGCTGCCGCGCGGGATCTTCGCCACCTCCTTCGCCACCGTGGCCGCGTCCACCACCGAGGAGGAGCTGGCGTCCTTGTGGACCGATTGCTTCGCCGGCGAGCCGTTCATCCGGATCGTCAAGGGCGCGCGGCAGCCGGAGGTGATTGGCGTGGCGCACTCCAACTACGTGGAGGTGGGCTACGCGCTGGGTCCGGTGACCGGTGGGAACCGCCGGGTGGTGTGCTTCTCCGCGCTGGACAACCTGGTCAAGGGCGGCGCCGGGCAGGCGATCCAGGCCTTCAACGTGATGATGGGCTACGACGAGAAGTTGACCCTGGCCGAGCCGGGGCTGTGGCCGTGAGCCTCTCCCGCGATTCTGGCCGCTGGTACGTGGTGAAGATCGGCGGCGAGCTGGCCCAGGATCGCGCCGGGCTGGCAGGCAGCGTGGGCCACGCGGTCCGGGCGTTCCTGGACGCGGGGATCAAGGTGGCGGTGGTCCACGGGGGCGGCCCCCAGGCCAACACCCTCTCGGAGAAGCTGGGGATCGAACCGCGCAAGGTGGGCGGCCGGCGGATCACCGACGAGGCGACCCTGGAGGTGATGAAGATGACCCTGGCCGGGCAGGTGTCGGTGGACGTGGCCGCCGCCTTCCGGATCGCCAAGGTCCCGGCGCTGTGCACCACCGGGGTCTCCGCCGGATTGGTGGAGGCGGTGAAGCGGCCTCCGCGGGTGTTCAGCGGCGGCGGGCCGGATCCGGTGGATCTGGGCTGGGTGGGAGACGTGGTGGGGGTGGACGTGGATGCCCTTGAGCGGCTGGCCTCGGCGGGCTTCGTCCCGGTGCTGGGGTCCCTCTCCGGGGACGCGCAGGGACAGGTGTTCAACATCAATGCGGACACCGTGGCCACCCGGGTGGCGGCGAAGCTCTCCGCGGCCCGGCTGTTCCTGGTCTCCAATGTGCCGGGGGTGCTGGCCAACCGCGAGGATCCCAGCAGCCGCTTCCCCCGGCTCACTCCCTCCGAGGCGCAGAAGCAGATCGACGCCGGGGTGATCCAGGGAGGGATGATCCCCAAGGTGGAGGAGAGCCTGGCGATGCTGGAGGAGGGGATCGGCGCGATCCACATCGTGGGGATCCAGCCGGCCGGCGCCCTGCTGCAGGAGGCTGCGCAGCCGGGCAGCGCCGGCACGGTGTTCGCCCGGGACTGACCGCGTGGGGCAGCGCCGGTGCTGTGTTCGCGCTGCACTGCCCCCGCGTGGTCCCACCCAGCCTGGTGGCCGGAGACAGCGACGCTGGGCTCCGACAGGCGGACGAACTCTCCTCCACTGACGAGTTTGATCGGCTTTATGGCCGAAACCCCGGACGAACTCGCAGCGCAGGGAGAGTTCGTCCGGGGGCGTCAGCACCAGGGGTGTTGAAGCCGCCTGTCGTCCCTGTGTTCGTGCGGCACTGACCGCGCTTGGTGGGGCCTGCCGGGTTTTCGCCGGGAACTGGCCCCGTTGGGTCGGCCGAGGTGACAGCGCCTCTGCCGCCGCGATTACGCACTGCGTCGCAACCTGCGCACCCGCCTGGCAGCTAAGTTGCCGCCGTTACGGGGACCCCGTCCCGGCACGCGGGGTGAACTGCCAGGAGACGAATGTACTGCCCCGACTGTCGTGAGGAGCGGCTGACCGTTGCTCGCGTCTGCGCCATCTGCGGTCAAACGATGGCCGAGCGCTCCCAGGACGAGCTAACCGGCGAACTCGCGCACGTGCACTACGTGCTGCAGGACGCGGCCCACTGGGGCCAGTCCATCCACGCCGAGGCGGCCCGGAACTTCGTCCTCCCGCACTTCCAGCGTCGAGAGCGGCTGTTGGTCCAGGCCCTGTCCGGGGAAGTGGAGCGGGTGGCTCCTCGGCCCGGGTCGGTCCATCAGCTGGAGCCGGTTGCTCCTCGGAACGTGCCGGTTCCGCTGGGGGATCAGGGAGCCGCTCCGCCCGACCCGTTCCGGCCAGTGGAAGAGCCAATCCTGGACGCGGTGGCCGTCCCCGAGCAGCAGCCCTACCAACCCCCGCCCGAGGTGGCGTCCCTGCCGGTGGGGGGCGAGCCGATCTTCGACATCCCCTCCCGCCCGGGACCCGTGGAAGAGGCGGTGGAGGCCGTCTCCACCTGGCGCTCGGTGTGGCGGCCGTTCCTCTACGAGAGCATCGGCTGGTTCATCGGCGCGTTCCTGGTGGTGACCGGGTCGGTGTACTTCGTGGCCCTGGGCTGGTCCGGGATGAGCACCCTGGGGCGCGGGCTGACCATCTTCGGGTTGGCCGCCGGCTACTCCGCCGCCTTCTCGGTGGTGGGCGCGCTGCTCCTGCGCCGGGAGGGGCTGGCCGGAGCGGGGAGGGTGGTCTCGCTGATCGGCTCCGCGATGGCGCCCTTCGCCCCGCTGGCCCTGGGCCCGGTGGCCAGGGAGAACCCGGTGCTGTTCTGGGGGCTGACCCTGGGCTGGGCCGGCGTGGCCTCGCTGCTGATGCGCTCTCCGGCGCGGGCCTACGACCCTCCCAGCGTCCGCGGATTGCAGTGGGGAATGGCGGTCACGGTGCTCAGCGTGGGCGCGGCCCCCTTGCTGGTCCAGTGGCTGGGGACGATGGCGGTGTGGACCGCCTTGTGGACCCTGGTGCTGGTGGCGTGGGTGCAACGCTCAAGCGCCACCCGCACCGTGGAGGCGGCGGCCTTCGCCTTCCTGGCCCCGGCGTACCTGGCCGCGCTGGCGTTGATCCGTCTCCACCTGGCGATCGGCCAGGGAGGCACCGCGCTTCCCCCGGCCACCTACGCCCCCTTCGCTGCCGCCTTCCTGTGGCTGGCAGTCCGGGCCTGGCCGCGCGCGGGAGAGAAGCTGTCCGCGGCCGCTGGAGTGGCCACGGTGGCGGGACAGCTGGTCTGCGTGGTCGCCGCAGGCTTCGGACAGGTCCCGGCGTTTTTCGCCACCAGCGCCTTGCTCACCTGGACCTCGCGCTGGCTGGGTCGTCACGCCCGGGGAGGTGCGCGCTGGTTCTATGTGACCTACGCCGCCGGCTACCTGGCGTACCAGTCGGTGGGGCAGCTGGTCCCCGGTTGGGTGGATCAGCTGCTGCTCCAGATCAAGGGCGCGTTGGGCATCGCCTCCGGCGAGGTGCTGCCCTTCAACTACGCGGCGGTCTACGCGCTGCCCTACGTGCTGGCGGGTGCGCTGTGGGCGTGGCGGTTGCTGCGTCGACCGGAACAAGGCCCGGCGGCGGAGGTGCTGTTGAAGGCCACCGCCGCGGCCACCCTGTTCTTCTCGGTGGAGGCGGCGTTCGGCACCGACCTGCGGCCCGCGGTGTGGAGCGTGCCTCCGCTGGCGTTGATCGCAGTGGCGCTGGGCCTGCGGCTGGATCGTCCGTACCTCACCGGGTCCGGCTGGGCCGCCTCGCTGATCGCCCCGGTCGCGGTCTCCTCGGTGTTCGGCCCCGCGGCCGGGGCGTTGGCCGCAGGGGTGTTCGCGATGGGCTGGTCGCTGCTCGCCCGCTTCGTTCCCGGCGACGAGCGCCACCGGCTGTCGATCGGCGCGCTGCTTCAGACCCTGCTGGCCGCGGCCCTGGCCTGGTCCAAGGTGGGGGACCCTTCCACCGCCACCCTCTGCCTGCTGGCGTTGCTGCTGGCAGCCGCCGCTGCCTGGCTCTCCGCGCTGTGGAGCTCCCACCGTTGGGCCGAGGGCTGGGCGCTGATCCTCACCCTCTCGGTGGCGCCGTTCGTCGGCCTGGCCTGGGCCCCCGCCTGGGCGCCGCTGGCCCTGGCTGCCGCGGCACTGGTGGCCTCCTTCCTCCCCTTGCGTTCCGCACCCTGGTTGGCGGTGGCCGCGGCCATCATCGCCTCGCTGTGGCAATGGGATCTGCAGCAAGCCGACCTGGGCCCGGTGCTCTTGTTGGGGGTGGCCACCGCCGCTAGTGCCGGGTTCCGGGTGCCCGCGCTGGGCGTGCCCGGGGCGGTGTTCTGGACGGTGGCGCTGTGGCCCAGTTCCTTCCGCCCGGAGGGGATGTTCCACGGGTGGCCGCACTTCTCCGAGCTTCAGTCCACCTGGGTCCTGGCGCTCACCGCGGCCGCGGCCTCGGTGGTCACCGGCCTGCGCGGGCGTCGGACGCCGGCCGCGGTGGCCTACGCGGCGACGGCGGTCCTGGGGCTGCTGGGGGGCAGCGTGGACCAGCTGATCGGCGTGCCAGACGGTTCGCTGGTGGTCGCCGCGGTCGGGATGGCGCTCTCCTCCCGGGCCCTGCGGGGTGAGATCTGTCTGCCGCTGGCGGCACTGACCGCGCTGGTGGCCACGGTGGCGCTGGGGCACGTCGGCTTCCCGGGGTACGCAGGCCGGCTGCTGCTGGCCCTGCTGCTGACCGCGCTGGTGCTGCTGGACCGACTCCCGGCGCTCCGGGAGCGGGTGCTGGGCGGGACCGGGGCGACCTTCGCCGCCGCCCTCTCCGCCTTCGTCGTGTTGATCGCCGCGCCGGCCGGTCAGCCGGGAGGGATCCCGAACCTGGTGCTGCTGGCCGCGATCACCTTGCTGCCGCTGGTGTGGCTGTGGGCCACCCGCTCGCCGGTCTTCGCTGGCGCGCCGGTGTTGCTGGGCGCGGGGTCGGTGATCACCCTGGGCGTCTGGACCCTGTGGGTCCCGGTGATCGCGGTGGTGGCGGTGACCTACTGGAAGGATCGCCCCGCGGTCTCCCGCTGGGTGCAGGGGAGTGTGGCCCTGGCCACCGGGCTGCTGCTGGTGGCGCTGCTGGGAGAGGTCCGCGGGATCGAGAACAGCCTGCTCCCGATCACCTCCCCCTGGATCTGCTTCTCCGCGTTGGGGGCGGGCGCCCTGCTCACTGCCGGGATCCCGATCTCCCAGCGGTTGATGCTGGCCGGGGTGGCGTTGGCCCTGGCTCCCGGCGCGCGCGGTCCGGGCAGCCTGGTGTTGGCCGGGCTGGGCTTCGCGCTGCTGCACGCGGGAGACCGCGTCCGCGGCTGGCTCCGGGCGCCGGAGGAGGAGCACGCTCCCAAATACGCAGGGGCGGTGGCCACGGTGCTGGCGTTCATCGCGCTGTGGGACGCGCAGCTGTGGGGTGGCTGGATGCTGGCCCCGGCGGTGGCGCTGTTGCTGGCCGCGCTGCTGCTGGAGGACACCCGGCTGGTCACCCTGGCGTCGATCTCCTTGGGCGTGGCGCTGTCGTTCGGGCGGGACGTCCTCCCCCTGCCCTTCCCGGAGCCGGTGGCGTTGTTGGGCTCGGCGCTGTTCGCTCTCCTGCTGGCGGCAATCTGGCGGATACCCAGCGTCCGGCCGCGGTGGGAGGCGGTGCTGTTCCGGCTCTCCCCGGGGATCGATCGCCACCTGGACCGCGCCCTGTGGCTGGGCGGAGCGGTGCAGCTGGCGGGCTGGGTGCTGAGCGAGGTGGTCGGTCTCTGGTCCAGCACCGGGACCCCGCTGGAGCCGACCCTGGCGATCGTCGCCGGGCTGCTGCTGTGGGTGGCGGCGAGCCGGACGGAGTGGGTGATGGCTGCCGGGCTGTGGGCGGCGGTGATCGCGGTGGCCCTGCCCTCCGGAACCTCCGGAATGGTGCTGGCCGCCTCCGGGCTGCTGCTGACGGTACACGGGTGGCGTCGGCCCCAGGCGGACTTCGCCGCCGTCCGGCACCATGCCGGGTGGGCGCTGGGACTTTTCGCGCTGCTCTGCTCCGGCGGATTGGGAAATCCGCTGTTCCCGCTGGTGGTGTTGCTCTCCCTGGGCAGCGCCTGGGCGGTGGTGGCGCGCAGCCCGCGGTGGGAGTGGTTGGGATGGAGCGCCAGTCTGGTGGCGGCCCATCTGTGGATGTTCCACCTGGGCAAGGTGTTCTCCTCCGGCCGGGGCGAGGAGTTCATCCTCCCGTTCCTGGCGCTGGGAATCTCGGTGGTGGTGGCGGTGGCCGCGCTGCTGCCCGGCTCCCCGGTGCGCCGCTGGGTGGTGCTGCTGGCGGGCGCGCTGGCCTGCGTGGATGTGGTCGCGGGGCTGCTGCTGATCTCCGGCGGCGGCCCGCGGGAGGCCAGCGCCGCCGCGGTGGCGATGGTGCTGCTGTTCGTGATGGGGGTGCTCCAGGCCCGGCGTGATCATGTCGAGGCCCCCGCCTTCCTGGCCCAGGGGGCGCTGCTGCTGGCGTACCTGGCGATCCGTCACCACGGCTTCGAGGGGCAGCTGGACGGAAGGGATGGGTTGGCCGCGCTGGTGGCCGGCGCCCTCTTCTCCGGGCTGCACGTCCATGTGCGCCGCCACGCGGAGACCCTGGCGGTGTTCCGCCGCCCGGCGCTGTTCGGCGCGTATCTGTTCCCGCTGGTCGGCCTGCTGGCGGCGCCCTGGGAGGAGCCGCTGATGGCGGCGATGCTGCTGATCGGCCACGCGGCCCACTTCACCGTGCTGGCCGGGACCGGCGCCCGCAAGCTGGGATCGCTGGTGGCGGCGGCGGCGTTCAACCTGGCCCTGTACCTGGCCTGGCTGGGAAGCCACGCCGGCCAGGCCGAGTACTACGTGATCCCCTTCGGGCTCTCGCTGCTGGTGCTGGCCCACGTCTTCCGCCACGAGCTGGACGAAGGCTGGCAGGCCCGACTGCGCGCGGTGGCGATCACCACCATCTATTCGGCCAGCGCCTGGCGGGCGCTGTTGTTCAGCGACGCCTGGGCGCTGGGGATCTGCGCCCTGGCCTGCGTGCTGGGCGTGGCGGCGGGGATCGCGCTGCGGATCCGCTCCTTCGTCTACCTGGGCACCGGCTTTCTGGTGACCTCGGTGGTGGCCAACCTGATCCGGGCCGGAGTCAGCCAGCCGCACCTGGGGGCGCTGTTCCTCTCGGTGCTGGGGGTGCTGGTGGTCGGCTTCATGGTGCTGTTCACCGCCCGGCGCGCGGAACTGATCCGCCGCTATGAGCGGATGCGCGCCCTGATGGCCGAGTGGGAGGGGTGAGCGGAACGGCGCGGCGCTCCCACCCGACTGTCGGCTGCCACGCAGGTTGCGCTCCCGCCCCGGGCGCCCACTGAATACTGTGGTGGGGGAAGGGGTCGTGGAGCCAATGCGTCGACTGGGAGGACTGCTCTGTGTGCTGTGGGTCGCCGGTTGCGCGACCTCCCAATCCGCGCTGCGGCCCGAGCCGGGCTTGGTGCTGGGCGGGCCGGAGGTGCTGGCCACCCCCGAGACCTCCAACCTGGCCTTGCCGCTGGACGAGCAGGTCACCGCGGCGCAGCTGGCTCCCTTCGCCGAGGAGGTGGAAGCCCCGCTGGACGACGACGCGCTCCCCGAAGACGAGGCACCGCTCCCCTCGAAGGTGGTCCGCAGCCCGCGCGAGGCCCGGGTCCATCAGGCGGTGTCCAAGGCGGCCTCCCAGGCGACCGCACAGCTCTCCACGGTGAAGTACGCCTCCTCCCGCAAGCGGGGGAAGGCGATCGCCGCCCGCGCCTCGCGCCTGGTGGGGGTTCGCTCGCTGCGCAAGATCACCCGCCGTCTCCCCGATGACTGCACCGGGCTGGTGCGGATCGCCACCGAGCCGGAGGGGGTGGTCCTGTTCGACGACAACGCGCGGGTCTCCGACAACGGAGTGACCGCGATCTGGCGCCGGGCCCGGGCCAAGAACGCGCTGCACAAGCGCAAGCCCCGCCCGGGAGACCTGGTGTTCTTCCACGAGACCTACGACCGCAACCGGGATGGCCGCCGCAACGACGGGCTGACCCACATCGCGGTGGTGGAGAAGGTGGCCCCGGACGGTACGGTCACCTTTGTCCATCGTGGCGGAAAGGGGATCGCCCGCTCCCGGATGAACCTCAAGGCGCCCCGGGACCGCAAGCACAACGACTACCTCCGCGCCGCCGGAGGGAAGATGCGCGCCTACCTGACCGGAGAGCTCTTCTCCGCGTACGCCTCGCCAGACAAACTGTAGGCGCGGCCGCTGCGGCGCTAGCATCGTCTCGCTTTGAAGATCTCCTAGGACCCGACCGTCCAGAGGTGTCATGCGAAACGTTCTGCTGCTGGGTTCGCTCGTCTCGGTGTTGTTGAGCGGCTGTTTCTTCCGTCCGGTGAATTCGTCGGGCGGCCCCTATTACGGAAACCGGCCTCCGCCTGCTCGGCCGATGTCCTACCAGGAGGCGGTGGACCGCGGGTTCGACGAGTGTCGCTCCCGCCGGCTCCAGTGCCGTCTGCAAAACGCCAACCTCTCCCACAACGACAGCGTCTGGAAGGTGCGGATGCGCGCGGTGGGCAATCAGCGCAAGGGACACCTGTTCCTGGAGTACGACGCCTACTCGCGCGACCTGCTCCGGGCCGATGCCAAGATCCGCCCCTGGCGGCGCAACAGTCCTCCGCGCTGGGACAACAACGACGACTGGGATGACGACAACGACGGGATCTCGGACCGCAAGGACAACCGGGGACACCGCGCCTCCGATCCCAAGCAGGCCTCCTCGCCCCAGCACCAGAAGTCGTCCAACCCCAAGCAGGCCGCGTCGCCCGAGCAGCAGAAGAGCTCGAATCCGAAGCGCTCCGCCCCGCCGTCCCAGCAGAAGGGTGCGGACGACGATGATGACGACGACGACAATGACAAGGGATCGAAGAAGGGAAGCAAGTACTAGCGGCTAGCGTTGGGCGCTGCGGCCCAGACTCCGCAGCGCCTGCGCCGCCTCGTCCTGGCCGCAGTTCTGGTCGATCACCCGCAGCACCGGATCCTTCTGCTTCGGCTGCTTGGCCAGCCGCTCCAGCGCCTCGGCGGCCTGGGGTGACTTCAGCTCTCCCAGCCGCCGCGCCGCGTGGGCGCGGACCGGACAGTCGGTGGCGGCCAGCGCGGCGATGAACCCCTGGGCCAGCCGCTCCGCGGGCAGGGCCTTGGCCCCATCCAGGTAGCGCAGCGCCCCCCAGCCGGAGGTGTCGGGCGCCTCGGAGGTGGCGACCAGGTCCGCCAGCTGCCCGGCGTCCACCTGTCCCAGCAACTTCTTGAGGGCGGCGTCGTCGTCCCGGGCGAAGTCCTCGCTCAGCCCCTTGAGCGCCGGACCCTCCAGGCGGTTCAGCACGTCCTTCTCCAGGGTCCGGGCCGCGGCCAGCTCCTCGCGGTGACGACCGGCGGCGTGCAGTGCCGCGACCTTCAGCGGCAGCAGCGAGGCCCGCTGCTCCTTGGGGGCCGCCTCCAGCAGCGCCAACGCCCCCTCGGCGTCACCGGACTCCAAGGCGGCGCGGATCTGTCGCGGGGTGGAGTTGAGCACCACCGGCACCGCCACCGCCGCGGCGATCAGCGCCACCACGCCCAGCGCCAGCGCGGTCCTTCCCGGCGGGTGGTGGAGCAGCCCGCCCAGGTTCCGCAGCGCCTTCTTCGGCCGGGCCGCCTTGCCGCTCAGATCCCGGCCCCCGAACGGCGGGCCCTCGGCGGCGGGGGCGCAGCGGTAGAGGGAGAGGCGATCCTGACGGCCGGGCACCGCCACCTCGCCGCGCGGCTCCGCCCGGACCTCGGCGCGGATCATCGCCAGGTTCACCGCCTCGGTGAACACCACCTCGTTGGCCAAGGCGGCCTCCTCCACCGCGGCCAGGATCTGCACCGGCTCGCCCATCGGGCCGTCGCGGGTGAGCAGGATCTCCCCCAGGTGGATCGCCACCCGGACCTCCAGCGGATCCTTCTTGCCGATCAGCTTGTTGCGCCGCCACAGCCGATCCTGCAGCTCCATCCCGCACAGCACCGACTCGGTGGGCGAACCAAAGCCCACCAGGAAGGAGTCCCCGCGCTTCTGCAACACCCGGCCCCCGTGGGCCTTGAACACCGGCAGCAGCAGCTGGTCGTGCTCCTCCAGCATCCGCGCGTTCTCCTCGCGGGTCTGCCGGGAGGTGCGCGCGGTGAACCCCACGATGTCGGTGAGCATCAGGGTCAGGTTCTGCTGCCGCGCGTTCCCCATCGGAAACGCGCTGGTGGTGCGCGCCGGCACCAGCTGCACCCCCGGGGATTGCACCGGCGGGGGGCTGGCCGCGCCGAACGCGGCGGTGGCGGAGGAGGGGGCGGCGAAGGCCGCGGTCCCGGACCGGGGCGGGGGCGCCTCGTACGGAAGCAGCTCCGGCGTGGAGGTGGGGGCCGGCGCGCCCTCCGCGGGGCGGGGCAGCTCCAGCGCCGCGGCGGCCAGGGCCCGGGCCAGGGCGTCGGCGTTCGCCGGGCGGGAGGCGGGGTCCTTGCCCAGCGCCCGCATCACCACCTCGCACAGTGCCGGCATCCGGGCCAGGTGGGGCGCGGCCTCGGCCAGCGGGATCGGCGGGGCGGCCAGGTGCTGGGCCAGGAACTGACGCGGGGAGGGGCCGACGAACGGCAGCCGTCCGGAGAGGGTCCGGTAGGCCAGCACCCCGAACGAGTAGAGGTCGCTGCGCGCGTCCAGGTTGGCGCCCATCGCCTGCTCCGGGGAGAGGTACTCCGGGGTCCCCAGGATCACGCCGATCTGGCTGACGTTGCTGTCCTTGGGCCCCTCCGCCAGCTTGGCGATCCCGAAGTCCAGCAGCCGGGCCTGCTCGCCCCGGGTGGTCTGGGAGAGGACCACGTTCTCCGGCTTCAGATCCCGGTGGACGATCCCCTGGGCGTGGATCGCCGTCAGTCCATCCGCCAGCTGCGCCAGCAGGGGGAGGGCGCGGGTCAGCGGCAACGGCCCCTTGGCCAGCGCCTCCTGCAGGGTCTGCCCCTCGGCCAGCTCCATCACCAGACAGGGGGACCCGTCGTGGTTGCCGAAGTCGATCACCCGCACCACCGCCGGGTGGTCCACCGAGGAGAGCAGCTGTGCCTCCCGGCGGAAGCGCTTCTCCATCGAAGACTGCAGGCCGAACTCGGCCTTGAGCACCTTCACCGCGACCTTGCGGCCCAAGGAGACCTGCTCGGCCAGATACACATCGCCCATCCCGCCCCCGCCCAACCTTTGGACGATGCGGAAGCGGCCATCCAGGACCAGGGCGTCGGCGGCAATCACGACCCGTTCTGTGCCTGTAAAGGATCGGTGAAGCAAGAGACGTCGTGGTTTCCGTGTTGAGGACCCGCCCGTCCGGTCGGCGGCTCGGCGGCCGGGCAATTGTCCGTAAATTTCGGGGGCTTAACCCGGGTGGTACAGTCTGCGCGCCCGAACCGACCTCCATGGCCCAGGACCCCGAGAAGAAGACGAGCGCCGCTGTTCCCGCGGGTGGCCCGGAGCTGAGGCTCCTGGATCGCCGCGCGTTCGTCGGTTTTCCCTCCCTGGAGGTGGGCCCGGGCGTCACCATCGCCGACTTCGCGCTGCTGATCCCGGAGGTGACCTTCCCCTTCAACCTGGCCGGCGGCCCCAGCCGTTACCAGCGCAAGACTCTGCAGTTCGGCTTCCTGGAGCTGGTGATCGACGCGGAGGTGATCACCCGCGAGGTGCAACGGGTGGCGGCCAAGGTGGCCGAGCTGGATGAGCTCAAGCTCCACTTCCGTCCCAGCTACCTGGAGGCGCAGGCCCGGCTCCGCGACGCCCAGCGCACCGGGGTCACCTTCAAGGTGGCCTTCGACGGCGACGGCGAGCGGCTGGCGGTCTACCTCTACGACGTCCGCCTCTACGGCTTCTCCGCCACCCCCGCCGCGCAGCTGCCCACCGCGGTGGCGCGCGCGGTGGAGGCGCTGGAGCTGCTCCCCTCGGTGGAGCTGCGCGGGGCCACCGGCTTCTCCACCCGGGTGCTCCCCCAGCTGTGTCAGCTGGCGGCGGTCAGCCGTGGCTACAAGGTCCCCAACCTGGACAGCGCGCGGCTCTCCGCCGCCGAGGTCTCCGCCAAGGGGCTGCGGCTGCGCTTCTCCTCCGGCGGGCTGCCTCCTCCGGCGATCCCGGACGAGGCGCTGCTGTTGACCCTGGAGGGCGCGCGGGCGTTTGCCGGCGCCGAGGCGCTGCTCTCCGAGGGCAAGCTGGCCGAGGCCCGCGAGGCGTACCTGAAGCTGGGGGATGTCCACGACGCCCACCCCTTCGCCGCCGAGCGGCTGCTCTCGTTGCTGGCCGCCGATCCCTCCGCCCACGAGCTGGCGATGGACGTGGCCGAATCCCTGCTGCGCCGCCGCAGCACCAGCGCCACCGCCCTGTGGGCGGACGCGGTGGTGCGCGAGCGCCGCGGCGAGTCCGCCCGCGCCGCCGAGCGCTACCTGGCCCTGTGCGCCCTGGCCCGCGCGGCCCACGACGAGGGCTCGGCCTTCTTCTCCGCCGAGTCCGCCGCCCGCGCCGCCCGCGAGCACGCGCCGCAGATGGCGGTCCGCGCCCTGCACGAGCTGCTGGGGATCCGCCCGGATCACCTGCCCTCGCTCAAGGCCCTGGCCCGCGCCTCGGATCTGGCCAAGGACCGCGCCGGCGCGATCCGCGCCTACCGTCGGATCTCCGCCTTGGCCCGCGACCCGGCGGAGGCCGCCGACGCCCACGTCCACCTGGCCCGGCTGTGCGCGGAGACCGAGGACGACGTCCCCGGGGCCCGGCTGCACTGCGAGGCCGCGCTCAAGCTCTCACCGGATCACCCGGAGGCGCTGCTGCGGCTGGGCGAGCTGTGCCACCGCGCCGGCGAACACCTGCGCGCGCTCAAGGCCCTGGATCGCCTGCGCGAGGTGGCCCAGGCCCGGCACGAGATCGGCCTGGTCGGTCAGGCCAGCCTGCTGGCGGGTCGGGTGTGGGAGGACGGGCTGGGGCAGCTGGAGAACGCGCTCTTGCGCTACCGGGAGGCGGTCTCCCTGCTCCCGCAGGATCCTCAGCCCCACTACCTGGCCGCGCACGCCGCCGAGGGGCTGGGCAAGCTGCAGGAGGCCCTGGCCGGCTATCAGCAGTGCATCGAGCTGGCCGGTCCGGCCCCCGCGGAAGACGTGATCCGCAAGGCCGCGCACCAGGCCCACCATGCCCTGGCGCGGCTGGCCCGCACCCGGCTGGCGGACCCCTCCCAGGCGCGCGAGCACCTGGAGGCGGCGCTGGCGCTGGACCCGCGGGACATGGTCGCGCTGGAGGAGCTGCTGCCGTACTTCCGCGCCACCGGCCGCTCCGCCGAGCTGGCCGACGCGTGCCAGAAGGCCGCCGCCGCCACCGAGGAGCCCACCCGCCGCGCCGCCTTCTGGGCGGAGGCGGGCGAGCTGTACCGCGGTCGGCTGGGAGACGCGGACAAGGCGGACCGGCTGCTCAACGCCGCGCTGGAGGCGGACCCCACCAACCGCGCCGCGCTGGAGGGGATGCTGGCCCTGGCCGAGTCCCGCCGCGACGGTGGCCAGCTGTGCCGCTGCCTCAAGGCCCTGGCCGAGCTCTCCGGTGAGCCGAAGGAGCGGGCCCGGCTGCTGCGCCGACTGGCGGTGGCGGCGCGGGATCTGGCCTTCGATCTGGACGGAGCCACCTGGGCGCTGACCGAGGTCCTCAAGCTGGAGCCGGAGGATCTCTCCGCCCTGGGCGAGCTGTGCGGTCTGCACCGCAAGCGCGCGGACATGAACGGGCTGGTGGGCGCGCTGGAGCAGCGGGCCCGCATCGCCGAGGCCCAGGGAGATCGCCGGTTGGCCAGTGCGGCCCTGCGCGAGATGTCCCAGGTGCTGGAGCTGCGCCTGGGCCGGGTGGGCGAGGCCCTGGCGGCGATGGAGAAGGCGGCCCGCTTGGCGCCGGACCACGGGGTGCTGCTGGATCTGGCGGACCTGGCCCTGCGCTGCGAGCGCCCGGAGCATGCCCGCAAGGCGCTGGAGGAGCTGCTCTCCCAGCTGCCCAAGCACGCCGCCCCGGAGCGGGTGGCGGAGATCCGCGCCCGGCTGGGCCGGGCCTGCGAACTGGTCGGAGACCGGGAGGGCGCCAAGGCCCAGTACGCCCAGGCCTTCCCGCTGCGCCTGCTGGACGACACCCTGGCCGGCCGGCTGGAGTCGCTGTACGTCGACTCCGGTCAGGTGCGCGAGGCCGCCGAGCTGTGGGCGGTGCGGGCCCAGGCGCTGTTGAACGCCGGTCGTCCGGACGCGGCCGCGGCGCTGTACCTGCGCGCCGGCCGTTCGCTGCTGGATCTGGGGGATCGCCCCGGCGCGCTGGTCCGGCTGGAGGCGGCGCTGGAGTCGGCGCCCCAGGGACCGGAGGCGGCCGAGGTCCTGGAGCTGATGGCGGAGCTGGAGCTGGAGCGCGGCGGCAAGCTGGAGGCCGCCAAGCTGCTATCCCGTCGCGCGGGGATGATGCCGCCTGGGCGGGATGCGGCGCGGATCCTCTTCCGCTGCGCCACCCTCTCCGCCGGCACTGGCCGGGAGCAGGAGTACCTCACCGGCGCCATCGATCAGGATCCGCTCTATCCCGCCCCCCGCGTCCGCCGCGCCGAGCTGCTGGCGACCGCGGAGCCGGAGCGCGCGCTGGCGGATCTGGAGCTGGTGCTGGACGCCACCGGGACCGATCCCGACGCGCCGTCTTCCAGCGAGCGGGTGGTGCTGCACCGCGCCGCTGCCCGCAGCGCCGCTCGCGCCCACCGGGTGGACGTCGCCCGCCGCCACCTCTCCGCCTATTCCGCGGTGCGCGGGGACGACGTGGAGGCGCTGCGCGAGCTGGCCGAGCTGCACCGCCTGGCCGGCGCCCAGCAGGAGCTGTGCGATCTGCTGGCCACCCTCTGGCCGCGGCTGGCGGTGGCGGAGCAGGGTGCCTCGCTGCGCGAGTACGCCCAGCTGTGCCTGACCCTGGACCGCACCGTGCCGGCGATCGGCGCGCTGCGCAGCCTGCTCTCCCGCGATCCGGCCAATGGCTGGGCCGCCCGGGCGATGCTGGGGCTGCTGCCCGCCGAGGCGCCGGAGCCGGAGCGGCTGGGCCTGCTGGCGATCCTGATCGACCAGGCCTCCGGCGAGGAGCGCTCGGAGCTGATCTCCCGGCGCGCGGGGCTGCACCTGGCCGCCGGACGTCACGGCGAGGCCCGCGCCGATCTGCTCTCCGCCGCCGAGCTGACCTCCACCCCCCGGGAGCTGCTGCGCCGCGCCGCCCTGGCCGCCCGCGGAGTGGGCGACGAGCTGGGGGAGCTGTCCACCCTCCGGCAGATCCTGACCCGCGATCCGGGCCTGGTGGAGGAGCTGCGCGCCCGGCTGCTGGAGCTGTCTCAGCTGCGCTTCGAGGCCGGAGACTTCACCGCCGCCCTGGAGGGCTTCACCGCCTCGGTGACCGGGGCCACCTCCGCCGAGGTCCGCAGCGAGGCCCAGCTGGGGATCGCCCGGGCCGCGCTGGCGCTGGGAGACTCGCACGCCGCCGCCGCTGCCTTCCGCCAGGTGGCCGCCGAGGGGCCCAAGCCCCGTCGGCTGGAGGGCGCGCTGGCCCTGGCCAGGCTCTCCTCGCAGGCCGGAGACCTGGACGCGGCGGTGGACGCCTACCAGTCGGCGCTGCAGCTTCGGCCCGGGTTGGCCGAGGCGGAGGAGGGCCTGGAGAAGTGCCTCACCGCCCAGGAGGACTGGGAGGGCCTGGCGGAGCTGTATGCGTCCCAGGCCAGCGCCGCTCCCGCCGCGCGCGCCGCCGATCTGCTGGAGCAGCTGGCCGCGCTGTACCTGGACAAGCTGGAGCAGCCCGGTCCCGCCGAGGCCGCCCTGCGCCGGGTGGTGGGGCTGGACAAGGCCCGCGCCTCCGCGCACGCCTCGCTGGCCGCGCTGCTGTTCGAGCGCGGCGAGGTGGTGGAGGCCACCCGCTGGCTGGAGGAGGCCGCGGATCGCAACCCGCCGGAGGCCGCCGCCGAGCTGCTGCGGGGCGGCGCCGACGCCTGTCTGGACGCCGGGGAGCTGGACCTGGCGCTGAAGCTGTCCCGCAAGGCAGTGGCCCTGGCCCCGGCCACCGGGACCGATCTGCTGGTGCTGGGCCGGCTGCTGTACGCCCGCGGCGCCCTGGCCGAGGCGCTGCCCCACTTCCGCGCGCTGGCGCGGGAGGTGGACCTCACCGACGACCCGGAGACCGCCGAGGAGGTGCTGTTCGCGCTGGCGGATCTGCTGGAGCGGACCGGGGACCCCACCGCGGCGGAGACCGTGCTGCGCCGGATCCTGGAGGCCCGCCCCACCCAGGACGCGGCCATCGACCGGCTCTCCGAACTGGTGTGCCGCCGCGACCCGCGCGCGGGACTGACCCTGGCCATCGAGGCCCATGGCCGCAAGGTGCCGTCGGCCCGCACCGCGCACCGGCTGGTGGAGCTGGCCGAGCGCGCCCACGGCGAGCTGGTGGATCTGGAGCTGTCCCTGGGCGCGCTGCGCCGGGCGGCGGAGATGTCCGACGACCCGCTGGCGGTGCACCGGCGGATCGCCGACCTGCTGCGCGAGGCCGGCCGCACCGGTGAGCTGGGCGTGGCCCTGGAGCGGGTGGCCCAGCTCTCCATCGCCGGGCAGGATCCCTACGCGGCCATCGAGGCCTACGAGGAGATGGCGCGGCTGGCCGAGGAGGGCGGGCGGGTGGACGCCGCCCTGGCCACCCTGGAGCGCGCCCGCATCATCTGGGAGGACCAGGGGTCGCACTCCAGCGCCGCGGTGGTGGAGCGCCGCCGGGCGGAGATCCTGCGCGACGCCAAGCTGGACCTGGCCGCGGCCCACCAGGCCTTCGAGCGCGCCTTCTCCCTGGCGCCGGAGCTGGAGACCGCGCAGCTGGCGCTGACCCTCTGCCGTCGCCGCGAGGATCCCACCGCCGAGGCCACCTGGCTGCGCCGCGCGGTGGAGCTGACCGCGGAGGCCACCGCCCGGGGCGGGCTGTTCCTGGAGCTGGCCCGGCTGTTCGAAGGACCCCTGGCCTCCGCCCAGGAGGCGGAGACCGCCGCCCGTCAGGCGCTGGACGCCAACCCGGCGCTGGCCCCGGCCCTGGAGCTGCTGGTCCGGCTGCTGGAGCGGTCCGGCCGACGGGTGGAGCTGGCCCAGCTGTTCGAGGAGCGCGCCGGCCTCAGCCGGGTCCCCTCGGAGAAGGCGGCGTTGTTCCGCAAGGCCGCCGGGCTGTACCGCGATCACGCCGGGCAGCCGGCGCTGGCCGTCCCCGCCTTGCTGGCCGCGCGCTCCGCCACCCCCGAGGACACCGAGCTGACCCGCGAGCTGGTGGACGCGCTGCGCGAGGCGGGCCGGCTGGACGAGGCCGCGGAGTACGACGCGCTGTTGCTGGAAGGGGATCCGCTGGACCCGGTGGTCTTTGCCCGGCACCGCGCCTATCTGAAGGACGCGCGCGATCACCAGGGCCTGGCCGCGCTGCTGCTGCGCCGCGCCGAGCGCCAGGAGCCCCGGGAGGCCGCGGAGAGCTACCTGGAGGCGGGCGCCGCCCTGCGCGCCGCCGGCGCCAAGGAGCAGAGCCAGCTGTGCGAGGACCGCGCCTTCGCCGCGGATCCGGCCAACGACGCGGCCTTCCAGTCGGTCCGGGCCCGCGCCCAGCAGGACGTTCGCGCCCTGGGCCAGGTGCTGGCCGCGCGCGCCGGGGTGCTCCCCCGGGAGGAGTCGGTGCAGCTGCTGCGGGAGCGCGCACAGCTGCTGCTGGAGGCCCGCGAGGAGCTGCTGGCGGCGGAGGCCTTCGACGAGCTCTTGGCGGTTACCGGCGAGGACGCCGACGCGCTGTCCGCCCGCGCCGAGCTGGCCGCCGCCTCCGGAGGCGCGCTGGCCGCCCAGCCCTATGATCGCCGGCTGATGGCGGTGCCCCAGGAGGCCCTGCCGGTGGCGCTGAAGGTCCGCTCCCGGCTGCGGCTGGGACACGCCGCGCTCTCCAAGGGCGCGCTGCACGACGCCGCCGACGCCTTCGAGGAGGTGGTGCTGCTGGACGGGGAGGGGGACCGGGGCCGCGAGGCGCTCTCCCTGCTCTCCGAGGTCCACGCCAAGACCAGCAACCGGGAGGGGCTGTTCAAGACCTCGCTGCTGCTGGCCCGGACCGCCGGCGCCGAGGACGCGGACGCGCTGCTGCGCCGGGCCTCCTCGCTGTTCGAGGACCCTACCGAAGCCATCGACGCGCTGCTGCCGCTGGCCCGCCGGCACCCCGGCGAGTCCACGGTGGTGGACCGGGCGGTGGCCGGGCTGCGCGCGCTGGCCCGCCACCAGGAGCTGGTGGAGCTGTGTGAGAAGGGCGCGGAGGCCTCCGGCGGAGGTCGCGCCGCCCAGCTGCTGCTGCAGGCGGCCCAGGTGGCCACCGAGGCGCTGGAGGACCCGGAGCGGGCCCACGCGCTGCACCAGCGCGCCGCCACCCTGGACCCGGACAACCAGGAGGTGCTGCAGGCGATGGTGGTGGCCCAGCGCCAGCGCGGAGATCGCGCCGGGCTGCTCACCGCCCTGGAGCGGCTGATCGCCTCGGGAGTGGAGGAGGACGAGCGCTCCGCCCTGCGGCTGGAGCTGGCCCAGGTCAGCGGTGAGCTGGGCGATGCCGCCCGCGCCCGCGCCGCACTGGAGGCGGTGTTCGCCGCCGGTCCGTCCGGCGGCGGTTACCGCCCGGCGGTGGAGGGGTTGGCCCGGCTGCTCTCCCAGGCGGACGAACCGGCGGCGCTGGCCCGGGTGCTGACCGCCCGCGCCGAGCTGTCCGGCGGCAAGGAGAAGGCGGAGTTCCTGCGGGTGGCCGGCGAGGCCTTCTTGCAGGCGGGGGAGCCGGCCCTGGCCGCGGTGCGGCTGCGCGAGTCGGTGGAGCTGGTCCCCTCCCTGGAGGGAGTGACCCTGCTGGCGAAGCTGTACCAGTCGCTGGGAGAGCATGACCGCTGCGCCGCGGCGCTGGTCCAGGCCTCCGAGCTGGGGCATCCGGACGCCCGCGGCGCGTTCCTGGCCGAGGCCGCGGAGGCCAGGGAGGCCGCCGGTCAGAACGCCGAGGCCGCCGAGCTGCTGGAGCGTGCCGCCGCTGCCGCGCCCCACCTGCTCCCCGCCGCGGTGCTGGCGGAGAAGCTGCTGCGGCTGGAGCAGGTGTCCCGCGCCCTGGAGGTGGGCTTTGGTCCCGCCCTGGAGGCCGGAGACCTCTCTGCCGCGCTGACCCTGGCGGATGCCGCCGGGGATTCGGCCCGCGCCGAGCAGGCCCTGTGGGCGCTGGCGGAGCGGGGACCCGAAGGCGATCCCGCCGCCCTGGATTCGGCGCTGGCGCGGCTGGAGCAGTCGGTCCAGGGCGAGGCGCGGCTGCGGCTGGCCGGGCTGTGCGAGGCCGCGCGTCCGGGGCTCTCCGCCCAGCTCTATGTCCAGCTGGCCCACCACCCCTCCGGGGCCCAGCGGGAGGCGGCGGTCGATCGGCTGGTCTCGCTGGAGGGACTCTCCCGCACCGCCACCCTGCTGCTGGCCGGCGCGGTGGCCCACCCGGAGCTGGGGGACGGGCTGGTCCGTCGCGCCCGCGACCTGACCGGCGAGCCGCGGGCCCAGGCGCTGGAGGCGCTGGCCGGGGCCCTGACCGCCCGTCGCCCGGCGCTGCTGCGCGAGCTGTTCGAGCTGCACCTCTCCGAGGAGCGGCTCCCGCAGGCGGCCACCGCGCTGGGACAGCTGATCGAAGCGGAGCACAGTTCTCCTGCCCGCGCGGCGCTGCGCATCCAGCTGGCCCAGCTGCATCAGCAGCAGGGGGAGGAGACCCGGGCCCGCGAGGCCTACGAGCTGGCGCTGGCGGATGACCCCCAGGCGCTGGTCCCGGTCCGGCACCTGGTCTCGCTGTACCTGGCCGCCTCCGACGAGGAGCGCTTCGTGGCCATGGCCGACCGGCTGGTGCAGCTGGCCGGCGAGTCGGCGATCGAAGCGATGCGGGTCCCGCTGGCCGACGCCTACCAGCGCCGCGGTCGCCGCGCCGACGCCTACCGGCTGCTGGGCTCCCTGGAGGAGACCCCGGAGCGGCTGGAGCGCCGCGCCACCCTGGCCGCCCAGCTGGGCCTGGCCGGCGACGCGCTGCAGCTGCGCGAGCGGCTGGCGACCACCCCGCAGCAGCTGGAGCAGGTCCTGTTCGGCTACGTGGAGGCGGGGCTGATCCCCTTCGCCGCCCGGCTGGCGGAACGCCTGGAGGCGCAGTCGCTGGCGATGGAGACCCGCCGCACGGTGGCCGAGCGGCTCTCGCCGACTCCGGAGGGCGCACAGGTGGCGGCCCGCCTGTGGCCGGCGCTGCTGCGCGCCAGTCCGGTGGACGCCGATGGGTGGACGCTGTTCGCCGAGGCCCTGCTGCTGTGCGGGCAGGATGCGGCCGCGCAGCAGGCGGACGGGTTCGGGGCCGCGCTGACCCACAGCCAGGCGGCCTCGCCGTCGGTGAAGCTGGAGCCGGTGGCCCGCGAGCTGGGCGAGGCCTATGGCGCCTCCCGGCCCTCGCGGCTGGTTCCGGTGACCGGGCTGACCATGCCCCGGCTCCA
Organism: Myxococcaceae bacterium; assembly: GCA_036675345.1. Taxonomy (GTDB): domain Bacteria; phylum Myxococcota; class Myxococcia; order Myxococcales; family Myxococcaceae; genus JALYOC01. The sequence continues at coordinate 332,109 of JAKFFE010000019.1, read as the reverse complement.
TGGCTCGCTCTCCGCCACCCTCTCCGCGCTGGGCGCCTCCGACGTGCTGGTCTCGCTGGATCCCTCCGGCGGCGTGGAGGGGTATCTGGTCTCTCCCACCGAGCTGGTGCTGGGCGCCGGGGCGCTGGCCTGCTTCGGGGCCTCCGAGCTGGCCTACCTCTGCGCGCTGGCGCTGGAGCTGGGGAACCGGGGCCAGGCGCTGACCGGTCCCGGCGAGGTGGAGGGTTGGGTGGAGGCGGCGACCCGCGCCTACGAGGCGGTTCCCGGGGCGCTGGCCGCCTCCCGGGTGCTGGGCCACCTGGACCCCTCCGTCCGGGGGGCAGACCCGCTGAAGCTGCAGCTGGGCCCGGTGCTCCGGCGCAGCGCCGCCTTCCGCGCGGTGGCCGCCAAGGCGCTGGACCTCGTGTAAGTTGCGCGGCCAAATGTCTGGCCTCCGCACCCTGTTGCCGCTGTCCGCCGTGCTGCTGATCGGCGCCTGTGCCGAACCCCACCCCATCCCGGGCGATGAGCTGCTGGGCACCTTCTCCTTCCAGGCCACCTTGGTGGATGGCGGATGCCAGGGGCTGGCGGACACCAACGTTCCGATCATCGACTTCCTGGGCACGGTCAGCCGCTGCTCCCCCGACTCCGGGCTGCCCAAGTGCGTGGGGACGCCCGGCCGGGCCTTCCTCACCTACCTGGACGCGGACTTCGACGCCGGCTTCGACGGGCAGTACGTGGACGTCTATCCCCGCGCCCGGCGGAGGGGCTTTGCCGAGTGCGGCGACGACCCCACCCGCATGGAGGAGTCGATCCGCTTCGCGCTGCTCTCCGCCTCGCAGCAGTCCGCCCTGGGCGCGCCCTTCGCCTGTCCGCCCCACGCGCTGGACGGCGGGGTGCCGGCGCCGGACGGCGGGGTGGTGGCCCCCAGCTTCGGCCCCAACGGGTTTGACGCGGTCCAGGCCTGCGGGCTGATGGTGGAGACGGTGGTCAACGAGGCCTACGACGGCGGCGGTGATGCGGGCACCTGCACCAACCCCGACGCCGGCGCGCCCCGGCTGCCCCTGGGCGGCTGCACCCTGGTGTACCAGCTGCGCGGAGAGCGCCGATGAGGCGGGCAGTGGTGCTGCTCTCCGGCGGGCTGGACTCCACCACCGTGCTGGCGATGGCCAAGGCCCAGGGCTTCGTCCCCACCGCGCTGTGCATCTCCTATGGGCAGCGGCACTCGGTGGAGATCGAACGGTCCCGCAAGGTGGCGCAGGCAATGGGAGTGACCGACTTCCGGGTGGTCAGCGTGGACCTGCGCGCCATCGGGGGTTCGGCGCTGACCGCGGAGATCGAGGTCCCCAAGGACCGCCCCTCGGACCAGCTGTCGCACGGGATCCCGGTCACCTACGTGCCCGCCCGCAACACCCTCTTCCTGTCACTGGCGCTGGGCCTGGCGGAGGTGGTGGGGGCGCAGGACCTGTTCATCGGGGTCAACGCGGTGGACTACAGCGGCTATCCGGACTGCCGCCCGGAGTTCATCCGCGCCTTCCAGTCCCTGGCGGACCTGGCCACCCGGGCCGGGGTGGAGGGCCAGCGCTTCACCGTCCACGCCCCGCTCTCCGGGATGACCAAGGCGCAGATCATCCAGGAGGGGGTCCGGCTGGGAGTGGACTACGGGATGACCCACTCCTGCTACGACCCGGACCCTCAAGGCCGGGCCTGCGGGCGCTGTGACAGCTGCGTGCTGCGCCACCGCGGCTTCGAGGAGGCCGGGGTGCCCGACCCCACCGAGTACGCCGGCCGCTAGCCGAAGAAGATCTGCGCGACCTTCAGCAGCTCGGTGTCCACCGTCTTGAGCTGGGCGGTGGCCAGCTTGAGGTCCACGCTGACGATCTCGTTGCCCTTCAGCGCGGCCATCTTGCCGAACTCGCCCCGGACCACCATGTCCGCGGCGTGCACCCCGTAGCGGGTGGCCAGCACCCGGTCGTGGGCGGTGGGGGTCCCGCCCCGCTGCATGTGCCCCAGCACCGAGACCCGGGTCTCGAAGCCGGTGCGGCGCTCGATCTCCGCGGAAATGTACGCGCCCACTCCGCCCAGCCGGGGCCGCCCCGCCTCGTCCAGCGCGCCGGAGGAGACGATCCGCTCCTGGTCCTCGGCGGTGCTCTTGATCTTGGTCCCCTCCGCCACCACCACGATCGAGAACTTCCGGCCGCCCGCGTGGCGCCGCTGGATGTGTTCGGCCACCTTGGTCAGCTCCACCGGGTTCTCCGGGACCAGGATCACATCCGCCCCGCCGGCGATCCCGGAGTAGGCGGCGATCCACCCGGCGTGACGCCCCATCACCTCGCACACGATCACCCGGCCGTGGCTCTCGGCGGTGGAGTGCAGCCGGTCAATCGCCTCGGTGGCAATCGAGACCGCGGTGTCGAAGCCGAAGGTGAAGTCGGTGCCGCCCAGATCGTTGTCGATGGTCTTGGGCACCCCCACCACCTTCAGCCCCGCCTCGTACATGCGGGTGGCCGCGGACAAGGTCCCCTCGCCGCCGATGGCGATCACCGCGCCGATCTGGTTCCGCTCCACGGTCTGCATCACCTTCTGCAGCCCGTTCTCCACCTTGAACGGGTTGACCCGGCTGGTCCCCAGGATGGTGCCGCCCCGGTGGAGGATCCCGGAGGTGGTCTCCCGGGTGAGCAGGAAGTGGTCGTTCTCCAGCAGGCCCTTCCACCCGTCCTTGAGGCCCATCACCTCCAGGCCATGGGTGGCGGCGCGGCGAACGATGGCGCGGATGACTGCGTTGAGGCCCGGGCAATCTCCGCCCCCGGTGAGCACGGCGACTTTCATGAAGGAAGTCTTAGACCGACTCGCCCTCCGCCTCCACGACGCTCTGGGCCAAAAGTCCCCAGCTGACCGGAGGGCGGGCGGGCGATGCGTCGGCGCTTTCCTTCACCGGGGAGGGGTTTTGGGCGGACAATGCGCGCCGTGGCTTCCACCCTGATGATGTCCGGATTCGATCTGCGGCTGCTGGACCTGCCGCAGGGCGCCAAGGTGCTGCGCGCACCGCCCCCCCTGCCCGCGCTGGCCGATCTCCCGGCGGCAATCCAGACCGCGCTGCGGCACCCGGTGGCGGGAGATCCACTCTCCGAGCGCCTCACCGCCAGCTCGCGGGTCACGGTGGTGGTGGACGACTTCACCTTCCCCGTCCCCCAGGCCCAGCGGGACTGCCGCCGCGAGATGCTGGCGGGGGTGATCTCCGCCCTGGACTCCTGCGGGGTCCGCGCCAGCCGGATCACCGTGCTGATCGCCAATGGGCTCTCCCGCCAGTGGCGTCCGGCCGAGCTGACCGAGCTGTTGGGGCCGGTGGAGCCGCCGGTGGTGTGCCACGACGCGGAGGCCTTCTCCCAGCTGACGCGGATCGGCGAGCTGCCCGAAGGCCCGGTGGAGCTGAACAAGCTGGTGGTGGAGGCGGATCTGGTGATCCACCTCAACGTGGTCTCGCTGCCCACCCTGGCCGGCTACTTCGGGCTGGTCTCTGGAACCGCCGGCTACCGCACCGCCCGCTTCCTGGGCGCGCCGGGGCTGTTCGAGACCGGGGCGGCGCCGTTCATGGCCGGCTCGCCGTACCACGCGCTGCACGAGAAGGTGGGCCGGCTGCTGGCGGGCCGGACCGAGATCGTCCAGCTCTCGGCGGTGCTGGACAACGCGCTGGTCGGCTCCAAGCTGGCCGGGCTGGAGGTCCCGGACGCGGTGCTCTCCCGGCCGCTCCAGATGTGGAACTCACTGCCGGTGGCGGTCCGCCAGCGGGCGGCCCGGCTGCTCAAGGCCAGCTACGGGCCGTTCCATGTGCTGTTCGGAGACCTGGACGCGGTGGCCCCCGAGGCCCGCGCCGCCTTCGCCCGGCAGCACGAGGTGCCGGGGGAGGGCGAGGCCGACGTGCTGGTCTTCGGAGTGCCGGACGTGGGGCCGGGCAACATCGGCACCCTCCAGGACCCGGTGTTGGCCACCTCGCTGGCGCTGGGCTACATCGCCGGCGTCTACACCGACCGGCCGCTGGTCCGCGAGGGTGGGGTGGTGATGTTCTCCAACCCGCTCAACCCCCAGTTCGACCGCGCGCACGCCCCCCACCAGGAGTTCTACGAGAAGGTGCTGCGGCTGGAGCGCGACCCCCAGGCGATCCACGAGAAGTTCGAACCCTACTTCGCCGGCCGCCCGGAGTTCGTCTCCGGCTACCAGCGCCGGTTCGGCTTCCACGGCACCCACCCGTTGTTCCAGTGGTACCTGACCTCGCCGGCGCGGCGCCGGGCGGGGAAGGTGATCGTCCCCTACGGAGACCCCCGCTCCTGCTCTCGGCTGGGCTTTTCCCCCGCCAACGACTTCGAGGACGGCCTGCGCAAGGCCTCCGAGTTCCTGGGACAGCCGGCGCCCCGGGTGCTGGTGCTGCAGCAGCCGCCGCCGTTCTGGGTCCGCTCCGGGGCCTAGATCAAAAAGAAGAGGGCCGGCGCGCGCGAGCGGCCGGCCCCTTCATCACCCATGGGAGGGCGACTGCCTACTGGCGCTCTTCGATCGGACCCTCACCGTCGTTGAGCACGCCCGGCTTCTTGCCGATGTTCTCATCCTTGGTGACGTCCTCGTTGCGCTCCTCCAGCGGGCCCTCACCGTCGTCCAGCACCCCATCCCGGCGACCGATGCTGTCGTTGTCGTTCATCCGGTCCGCGTCATTGCGCAGGGCACGGTCGTTGTTCTCCTCCAGGGGGCCCTCACCGTCGTTGAGCACGCCCTCGTTGTCCCCGACCTTGCCGTCGCCCAGCTCGCCGGAACCGCCGGTTCCCAGCTCGCGGTCGGTCTCCATCCGGGAGTCGTTGTCCCGGCAGCCCACCGCCAGCCCCGCCACCGCCACCAGCCCCGCCACAGTCAGGTTCTTCATCCAGTTCATTCCAGGCTCCTTGGTTGTTGGGGAAGCCCGCTCGGCTTCCCGTCGACGAAGGAAACTTAGGCACCGGAAATTGGCGTGAAGGAGGTGGCTGCCCGCCTGGCTGCTCAGCGCGGCCGGCCCAAGCGGCCGGAAACGCGAGGGTTCAGCGAAACAGCGGGCAGGCGACCGGGCGCTCCACGCAGGAGCGGGACAGACCGTCAGGAGCCAAGGACGGGGATCAACGAAGAGCGCCCGGCCGCCCAACCCTCACTTCTTCAATAGTGTGCACTCCAACGTTGAGGGCACGACGATTGAACAGCTCGCTTGCCGGGCGCTGTTCCCGGGGTCAGGCGAAGGGCAGCGCGGTGACAGTGACCTGCGCTCCCGCGTCGGCCACCTCCACCTGGGTGCCGGGGGTGAGGAAGTCCCGGTGGACGTAGCCCAGCGCAATCAGCCCGTGGGCAGGGGAGCGGACCACGGTGGTGATCCAACCGACCTTGCGATCCCCGACCCGCAGCTCGGCGCGCGGCGCGGGCGGTTCGGCGGTCAGCCGCAGCCCGGTGAGCTTGCGGTTCATGTGGCCCCGGAAGGTGGCGCGGGCAATGACCTCCTGCCCGATGTAGCACCCCTTCTTGTAGTGGAGGGCGTGCTCCAGGTTCGCCTCCAGCGGGATGGTCTTGTCGTCCATTTCCGCGCCGTAGCGGGGGGTGCCCGCCTCCACCCGCAGCGTCTCCAGGGTCTGGAAGCCGGCCTCCACCGCCCCGCAGGTCCGGCCCGCCTCCAGCAGCCGGGTGTAGACCGCCTCCAGGGAGGCGGCGGGCACCAGCAGCTCGAACCCCTGGATGCCGTAGACGCGGGTGGCGGTCACCGCGACCGCCGCGCCGGCCACGGTCAGCGGCTGCGCCTGGCCCGGGGTGGGAAGGGTCTGCAGGCCCAGGCTGCGCAGCAGCTCATCCGAGTTCGGGCCCAGCAGGCCCAACAGCGCCAGGTCCGCGGTCGCGTCCTGCAGCTCCGCGTCCTCGGAGATCAGATACTTGTCCAGGGCGGTGCGCAGCTTCTCGCCGTGGCCGGGTTCGGTGTCCAGGAGCAGCTCGGTGGGCCGCTGCCAGATCCGCGCGTCGCCCACCATGGCGCCCTTGTTGGTCAGCATCGCCGCGTAGGTGGTGCCGTTGAGCGGCAGCGAGGCCACGTCGTTGGTGACCATCCCCTGCAGGAACGAGCTCCGGTCCCCACCCACCACCCGGATCCACTCCCGGAAGGAGAGGTCCACCAGGACGGCGAAGGAGCGGGCAGCCGCATACTCGTCGGCAGGTGAGCCGAAGGCCTGCACCACCTCGCAGCCGGCGAGTTCGGTGAAGGTGGCGCCCCGGGAGGCATGTCGGTCGTGCAAACGAAGCGGTGGCATCGCTGAATCGCTATATAGACGCGTCGCGAGGGATGCAAAGCAACCCGGCAGTGTCTTCCCCGGGAATTCCGGTGGGTCGCTGGCGGTCCCCCGGTTCTCGCCGTTGGAGCAAGGATGAAGAAGAAGCAGCAGCAGGCGCAGACGTCTCTGAAGCTGGTGGCGGCGATGGTGGCCCTCTCGGTGGCCACCCTGCTGCTGGCGATTTTCCAGTGGGTGGAGCTGGCCGCGCTGCGGCGGGGGGAGAAGCCCTCCTGCGCCATCGACGCCACCTTCAACTGCGAGGCGGTCTGGAACTCCGAGCTGGCGCACGGGCTGCACAGCCTGCTGGGCGTGCCGGTGGCCGGGCTGGGCGTGGTGTGGGGCCTCGCGGCGCTGGTGGTCAGCGGGGCGCTGTTCTGGCGGCTGCGCCAGGGCCGCGAGGAGGTGGAGGCGCTGGTGTTCGCCTCCCGGCTGCTGGCAGTGGCGGCGGTGATGGCGATCGTCGTCTTCGCGATTGAAAGCTTCCGCACCGGCAGCGTGTGTCTGACCTGTCTGGGCACCTACGCCTTCACCGGCACCTTCGCGATCGTGGCCAAGCTGGCCTCGGACCTGCCGCTGCGTCCCCGGCCCAGCGCCCTGGGCGCCGGGCTGCAGTGGGGGGTGTTCCCGGTGGTGGGGGCCTACGTGCTGGCCCTGCTGGTGGCAGTCAACGTCCCCACCCGCAAGGTCAGCTCCGCGGAGCTGGTGGCCCGCGCCCAGTCCCCGGAGGTGCAGAACGCCGGCACCGACTCGGAGCAGAAGCTTGCGGCCTACCTGGCGGCGCTGCCCCCTGAACACCGGCAGGCGCTCAGCGACATGCTGGACGAGTACCGGCTGGCCAAGCCCAAGGGCAACCTCCCGCCGCCCCGGACCCGCTACGGCTCGGCGGAGGCCCCGGTTCAGATCGTGGAGTTCACCGACATCCGCTGCGGCCACTGCCGCTCGCTCTCCGACACCCTGCGGTTGCTCAAGCAGGTGGTGCCGGCCGGGACCCTGGCGATCGAACCGCGCTACTACCCGCTGGACAGCGCCTGCAACAAGGGGATGCAGGGCACCGACGGCTCCGGGGTGCGCTGCGTGGGCGCCAAGGCGCAGATCTGTCTGGAGCAGGCCCCCGACTTCTGGGCGCTGCGCGAACAGCTGTTCGACAACCAGGCCAAGCTGAACACCCCGGAGGACGTGCTGCGGATCGCCTCCTCCGGATCGGTCAGCCGTCCCCAGCTGGAGGCCTGCATCGCCGACCCGCAGACCGACGCCAAGCTGCAGGCGGACATCCAGTACGGGGATCAGCAGGGGCTGCGCGGGACCCCGCTGGTGCTGGTCAACGGCAAACAGGGCTCACCGGTCGGTCCGTTCCTGTTCGCCCTGGCGATGACCCGCGGCAACCCGGACTCGGCGGTGTTCAGCACCCTGCCCAAGCCGCAGCCGCACGATCACCCGCACTGATGAAGAAGGGGGATCGGGACAAGTCGAAGACGCCGCTGACCGGGCCCTTCCACAACCCGTTCGGGGGGCTGGACAAGCTGCGGGATCAGGTCGCGTCCGCCGCTCCCGCCCCGGCTCCGGCGGCGGCTCCAGTCGGGGCCCCCGCCAAGCCCGTCAAGAAGGGCCCGGCCCGCGCGGTGGTCCGCCACGAGCGCAGCGGCCGCGGCGGCAAGGAGGTCACGGTGGTGGAGCACCTGGGGCTCTCCTCCTCCGAGTTGGAGAAGTGGCTCAAGGTGCTCAAGCAGGGACTGGGCTGCGGCGGGGTGGTGGAACCCCCCAACCTGGTGCTGCAGGGAGATCAGCGGGACCGGCTGCCCGCCCTGCTGTTGAAGGAGGGCGTTCAGAAGGTCACCGTCGGGAACTGAAGGGACCGGCGCTACTCCAGCGAGCCGATCAGGGTGGCGGTGAACTCGGCGGTGGTGGCCTTGCCCCCCAGGTCCACGGTGCGCGCCTTGTCCTGGGCGAAGGTCTTGTGCAGCGCCTTCTCCAGCCGCAGCGCGTGCTCGGGCAGATCCAGCCAGTGCAGCATCATCACCGAGGACAACAGCAGCGCCGAGGGGTTGGCCAGCCCCTTCCCGGCGATGTCCGGTGCGGTCCCGTGGACCGCCTCGAACACCGCGCAGCGCTCGCCGATGTTGCCACCGGGGACCACCCCCAGCCCGCCCACCAGGCCGGCGCAGAGGTCGGAGACGATGTCCCCGTAGAGGTTCTCCATCACCATCACGTCGAACTTCTCCGGCCACCGCACCAGCTGCATGCAGAGGTTGTCGACGATCACCTCGTCGTACGGGATCTCCGGATACTCCCGCGCCACCTTGCGGCAGCAGTCCAGGAACAGCCCGTCGGAGAGCTTCATGATGTTCGCCTTGTGCACCGCCGAGACCCGCTTGCGGTTGTGCTTCTTGGCGTACTCGAAGGCGAAGCGGGCGATGCGGGTGGAGGCCTTCTCGGTGATGATCTTGATGCTCTCCACCACCCCCGGGACCACGATGTGCTCCAGCCCGGCGTAGAGGTCCTCGGTGTTCTCCCGCACCACCACCAGGTCCACGTTCTCGTAGCGGGACTTCACGTTGGGCAGCGACTTCACCGGCCGCAGCGACGCGTACAGGTCCAGCGCCTTGCGCAGCCCCACGTTGGCCGACGGCAGCCCGCCGCCGATCTCGGTGGCGGTGGGGCCCTTGAGCGCCACCGAGTTGCGCAACACCGACTCGATCGTCTCCGGGGGGAGGTTGGTGCCGTACTTGGTGATCACCTCCGAGCCGGCCTCGCAGGTCTCGAAGTTCAAGGGGACCTTCATCGCCTCCAGGACCTTCACGGTGGCGGAGACCACCTCGGGACCAATTCCATCGCCGAGGAGAAGGGAGACGGTGCGCGGGCTCTGTTGGCTCATGGGCCGGATTACTACCGCACTCAGGCGTCGGTGCCTCGGGTGATCAGCCCCGCCGGGCCGGGCTTCCGGGTCCGGGGCTTCTTCAGCTCGTAAGGCCTGGCGAAGATCTCCCACAGCGCCCGCTTGTGGGAGCGGGGACGGATCTGCAGCTCCCCCAGCGGGGACCGGGCCACGAAGGAGGAGATGAACAGCGCGCTGGCGAACAGGGTGCCCACCGCCAGGATCACCGTCACCAGCAGCCCCGGCACCGGGCCGATGTGGGCCCGGACCAGGAACTCGTCGAAGTCCTGGATCGGACTGGGGTGGGAGTAGACCTTCACGAACCAGGTCAGCAGCAGCACCACCAGGATCGGCCCATAGGCCCGGTTCATGCGGGTGGCGATGGCGCTGAACAAGGAGAGCTGGATCTGTGGGCGGGACAGCTCCATCGCCAGCTCCCGCATCGCGTCCGGGTCCACCGGTTCGCGGCGCAGCATCGGCGCCCAGTACCCGTCCTCCATCAGCCGCACCCGCCGGTTCCACAGGTCGTAGTACCGGTAGCGGCGGGCCTCGATCAGCAAGAAGGTCACCACCATCCAGATCCCCACCAGCAGCACGATGTGGGAGGTCGCCGGGCTGGCGAAGCCGAAGGAGATGGTGGCCGCGGTGGTGGTCAGCGCCCAGTTGGTGGTGGTGTCCAGGCGGGTGCGCCAGCGGTCCGAGCGGTTCAGCTCCCCGCGGAACAGGTGCGCCATCGCCGTCTCGGAGACGGGCTCGAACTCGGGTCTGGTCCTTCGATCTGGCATCTCCCCTCGCGCACAAAGGTGGGCCCGAGCCCCCGCCCTTTCAACGTGCTCCCAGGACGCGACAGAGCGCTTCCTTGCTTGCCTGCTCTCCAGGGGCTGGGGCAATGCGTCGCCGGCCGGGCGTGCGCAGCATGTGGCGGGAGGTGACCACCCAGGAAGCCATTGAAGCTCTTCGGGAGCTGGTGCTGGAGGACCGGGCGAAGATCGTCCGCCTTTGGTCCAAGCGGCTGCGGGCGGAGACCCATCAGATCGAGGTGGCGGGGCGGGACCTGCGCGCCCCCCTGGATGATCTGATCGGGGAGCTGGGGCGCCTGCTGGAGCTGCGGGGGGAGGACGCGCTGCGGCTGTGGCCGGAGTCGATCCGCAGCCACGGCGCCCGCCGCTACGAACAGCGCTTCGACGCCGACGACCTGATCCGCGAGTTCAAGGTGCTGCAGCACGTGCTCTTCGACCTGGCCGCCCGCCGCCTGGGGCAGCTGGACCTGGCCTTCGTCTCGGTGGTGGCGGAGCTGGTGGGGGAGGCCACCGCCTCGGTGGAGGCGTCCTTCGCCCGGGTGATGCGCACCGAGGAGGTGCGCTTCCGGGACGCGGCGGTGATGGAGTCGGTGCTCCACCACATCGACGTGGGGATCATGGTGGTGGAGCTGGACGGGACCGTCTCCTACGTCACCCCGCCGGTGAAGCGGCTGCTGGGGGTGCCGGTGCGGATCCTGGCCGGGGCCCCCTCCAACCAGGTGCTGGGCGCGATCCTCACCCAGATCCGGGCCCAGCACCCCGGCGGGGAGCCGTTCAAGATCACCGACATGCCCTACTTCCGGGCGCTGCGGGAGAAGCGCACCGTGCGCCGCTCCACCATGGTGGTCCAGCGCCACGATGGGGACGAACGCTACCTGGAGCTCAACGCCATCCCCCTCTACGAGGAGGGCGAAGAGGGGGAGATGATCGGGGTGATCCAGACGGTGGTGGATCGCACCGGCACCGCGCGCAAGACCCGCGAGCTCTCCGAGGCCTACGAGGAGCTGCGGAGGCTGCAGGGGCGGCTGCTGCAGCGCACCCGCACCCAGGCCCTGGGGGAGCTGGCCTCCGGTTCGGCCCACGCGCTGAACAACTTCCTCAACGTGATCCGGCTGCGGATCACCCTGCTGCGCCGGGAGTTCAAGCCCGAGCACCTGGACTCGCTGGACCGCACCGTCCGCAACATCGGGGACCTGGTGTCCCGGCTGCAGGAGTTCTCCTCCAGCCGCGGGGAGGACGACCTGCGGGACGTGACGGTGGACGAAGTGGTGACCGAGGCGGTCCAGCTGGCCCGTCCGGACTTTGGCGGGGTGGAGCCGCCGGTGACCCTGGGAGTGACCCCCGGCGCGGGCGGCAAGGCGCGGGTGGACGCGGGCTACTTGCGGGAGCTGCTGGTGAACCTGCTGCTCGCCTCCCGGGACCGGATGGCGGGCATCGGCGGAACGGTGGAGGTCAGCACCCGGCTGACCGAGGGGTGGGTGTACCTGACCATCCGCGACTCCGCCCCGCCCTACAGCGAAGACGACCTGCTGCGGATGTTCGATCCGCTCAAGAGCAAGTCCTCACCCCACCAGTCGCTGTTGCTGGGGGTGGCCCGCCACCAGGTCCAGCGCTGGGGCGGAGAGCTGCAGGCCCAGAATCTGGAGGGGGGCACCGAGTACGTGCTCAAGCTGCCGGAGGTCCAGGTCTCCGAGGAGGAGGCCCCGCCTCCCGAACCGCGCCGGCCCCCGGTGCGCCGCTTCCAGGAGACCCGCCGGGTGCTGGTGGTGGACGACGAGCCGGAGAACGCCCGGATGCTGGCCCAGGTCCTCTCCGACGAGGGCTACCTGGTGCAGATGGCGCAGAGCGGTCAGGAGGCGATGGCCCTGTGGGACGGCAGCCGCTTCGACGCCGCGCTGCTGGACGTGATGATGCCGGACCTCTCCGGCTTCGAGCTGGCCCGGCAGATCCGCGCCCACTCCCCCCAGGCCCTGCTGGCGGTGGTCACCGGGGCGGACGTGCGGGGCCAGAACCGGCAGAACCTGGCCCTGGTGGACGCGGTGTTCCGCAAGCCGATCGACGTGGCCGCCCTGGACGACTTCCTGTCCCAAAGCGGCGCCGAACCGGAGGACCTGCCCCGCCTGGAGCCGGACGAGCCTCCCTGAGCGTCAGTGCTCGCCCTCCTTGAGGCCGGCGCTCAGCGACATCAGCGTCTTCTTGGCGTCCCCCAGCACCATCATCGTGTTCGGGCGCACGAACAGCTCGTTCTCGATCCCCGCGAAGCCGGGGTTCATGGACCGCTTGAGCACCAGGCAGGCGCGGGCCGCGTCCGCCGCCAGCACCGGCATCCCATAGATCGGGCTGCCCGGGTTGGTCCTCGCCGCCGGGTTGACCACGTCGTTGGCGCCCACCACCAGGGCCACGTCGGTGGAGGCGAACTGGTCGTTGATCGCGTCCAGATCGAAGAGGTCGTCGTAGGAGATGTTGGCCTCCGCCAGCAGCACGTTCATGTGACCGGGCATCCGGCCCGCCACCGGGTGGATGGCGTACTTCACGTCGCAGCCGTTGGCCTTGAGCAGGGTGGCCAGGTCCCGCACCGCGTGCTGGGCCTGGGACACCGCCAGCCCGTAGCCGGGGATCACGATCACCGAGCGGGCGGCGCGCAACACCTCCACCGCGTCCTCCACCGAGGCCTCGTTGGGGGCCCGGGCCTCGCCTCCCGCGGCCAGCTGCCCGCCGGCGGCGTCCCCGGAGCCGAAGGCCCCGAAGATCACGTTGGCGAAAGACCGGTTCATCGCCTTGGACATCATCATTCCCAGGATGAAGCCGGACCCGCCGTCCAAAGCGCCGCAGATGATCAGCACGTTGTTGTGCAGGGCAAAGCCGGTGGCCGCCGCCGCCAGACCGGCGTAGGAGTTCAGCAAGCAGATCACCACCGGCATGTCCGCCCCGCCAATCGGCAGCACCAGGGTGATCCCCAGCAGCAGCCCCAGGGCGCAGATGGCGAAGAACAGCACCGGGCTGCCCGGGGAGTAGATCACCACTCCCACCAGCAGCACGGTCAGCCCCAGCAGGCCCAGGTTGATCGCGTTCTGGCCTTTGAAGGTCAGCGGCTTGCCGGTGATCAGCCCCTGCAGCTTGCCAAAGGCCATCAGGCTGCCGGTGAAGGTCAGCCCGCCCAGCACCACCTCCGCGCCGATCGCGGTGATGGTCAGGTTGTCGAAGCCCTGGTTGCCATGAAAGCGGTGCCAGTACTCGCTGATCCCCACCAGCATCACCGCCAGGCCGCCGAACGCGTGGGAGAACGCGATCCGCTCCGGCATCTTGGTCATCGGGATCTTCAGCGAGATCGCGATGCCGATCAGTCCTCCCAGCATCACCCCCAGGATGATCCACTCGTAGGTGACGATCTCGTGCTTGAGCAGGGTGCCGACGATCGCCAGCAGCATCCCCAGCTCCGCCAGGAACACCCCCTTGCGCGCGGTGGTGGGGCTGGTCAGCCCGCGGAGGCCGAACAGGAACAGCAGCGAGGCGGCCAGATACAGCACCTGGGTGAGGATCCCGGTCACGGGCGGCCTCCCTTGCTGCCCGGCTTGTTGCTCTTGAACATCCGCAGCATCCGGTCGGTGATCACAAAGCCACCGATCACGTTGATGCTGGCCGCGGTCACCGCGATCGTGCCCAGGATGGTGGGCAGCGCCCCCCACTCGGCGCCGGCGGCCACCATCGACCCCACCAGGGAGATGCCGCTGATCGCGTTGGTGGCGGCCATCAGCGGGGTGTGCAGCAGGTGCGGGACCTTGCTGATGATCTGGTAACCGGAGAAGGCGGCCAGGGTGAAGATGTACAGCCCGAAGACCAGGGTCTCGATCGCACTCACGGCTTCACCTCCGCAGACGGGACGGCGGGAACCAGCCGGGGATCCACGATCTCCCCCTGCCGGAGGGTGACCACCCCCCGGGTGATCTCATCGGGAGCGGAGAGGTTCAGCACCGTTCCCTCCTTGCCCACCAGGTGCGCCAGCAGCTTCTCCATGTTGCGGGAGAACATCAGGCTGGCGTGGATCGACATCCGGGCCGGGAGGTTCAATTCGCCCACCACCGTCACCCCCCCCTCGGTGAGGTAGCGCTCGCCGGGGCGGGTCAGCTCGCAGTTGCCGCCCTGCTCGGCGGCGATGTCCACCACCACGCTGCCCGGCTTCATCGCCTGCACCATCTGGGCGGTGACCAGGATCGGCGCCCGCTTGCCGGGGATCTGCGCGGTGGTGATGCAGGCGTCCGCCCGGGCAATCCGCTCCGAGAGCAGCGCCGCCTGCTTGGCCTTGTACTCCTCCGAGACCTCCTTGGCGTAGCCGCCGGCGGTCTGCGCGTCCTCGGTGGAGTCCACCTCCACGAACTTGGCGCCCAGGCTCTCCACCTGCTCCTTGGCCACCCGGCGCACGTCGAAGGCCTCCACCACCGCGCCCAGCCGGCGGGCGGTGGCAATCGCCTGCAGCCCGGCCACCCCCGCGCCCAGCACGATCACCTTGCCCGCGGGCAGGGTGCCGGCGGCGGTCATCAGCATCGGGAACAGCTTGGGGCAGGCCTCGGCGGCCAGGATCACCGACCGGTATCCGGCCAGGGTGGCCTGGGAGGAAAGCACGTCCATCATCTGCGCCAGGGTGGTGCGGGGGATGCTGTCCACCGCCAGCGCGGACAGCTTGCGCGCCGCCAGCTTCTCCAGCAGCGGACGGCTGGACAGCGGGTACAGATAGCTGACCAGGGTGGTGCCCTCCTTCATCCAGGCCAGCTCCTGGTCGTTGGGCGCCTGGACCTTCACCACCACCTCACTGGTGGAGAAGAGGGTTTGCGCGTCGGGGACGATCTCCGCCCCCGCGGCCCGGTAGTCGGCGTCGGTGGCCGCGGACAGAAAGCCCGCCCCCGCCTGCACCGCCACGGTGTGCTTCCTGGCGATCAGCTTCTTGATCGTCTCTGGAACCAACGACACACGGGCTTCGTGTGGCGCCGTCTCGAGCGGCACGCCAATTCGCATGCGAGTCCCTCCCCTTGGCTCAAGAGGCTGCCCGAGCGTGCAGGGGGGAACAAGAAATCTACAGACAAGTGTGGGGCAGGCGGCGTCCTGCCGCTTCACCGGAATAGGAGGTTTCGGTCCGGCAGTTGAGGAACACAGCCCCCGATCGGGGCCTTGATCTCTCGCTTGGTACGCAAAGAGGTGCGTGCCGTTTATTGGCGGACAGCCCCACGAGACTCCCAGGCGCCGAATAACTGAACGATGCAGACGCTTTGATATCTGACGCGGCCATCGCCAAGACCACGAGACGTGCTGATGAAGAGCAGGGATGAGAAGGTCGCCACCGGCACCGCCGGACTGGATGACGTGCTGGGTGGAGGACTGCCCCCCGGCGGCGGCATCTATCTGCTGCAGGGCAGTCCCGGGGTGGGCAAGACCACCCTGGCCTTGAGGTTCCTCCTCGAGGGGCACTCGCGCGGGGAGAAGGTGCTGTACGTCGCGCTGACCGAGACCCGCCGGGAGGTGGAGTCGGTGGCCCGCTCACACGGCTGGTCGATGGAGGGCCTGCCCATCTGGGAGCTGGTGGAGACCTCCCGGATCGGGAAGAAGGAGGAGGAGCAGACGATGTTCCACCCCGCCGAGGTGGAGCTGGACGAGATCACCCGTCCGATCCTCGACGAGGTGGATCGGCTCAAGCCGGACCGGGTGGTGCTGGACTCGCTCTCCGAGATCCGGCTGCTCTCCCGCGAACCGCTGCGCTACCGCCGGCAGCTGCTGGCGCTCAAGCAGTTCTTCCTGGACCGCAAGTGCACGGTGTTGATGATCGACACCCTGGGGCTGGCCGGCAACGACAGCGCCGGGATCCTGGAGACCCTGATCGGCGGGCTGATCCTTTTGGAGAAGACCACCCCCGCCTACGGCACCACCCGGCGCCGGCTGGTGGTGGACAAGCTGCGCGGGGTGCCCTTCCGCGAGGGCTACCACGACTACAAGATCAAGACCGGGGGGATCGAGGTCTACCCGCGGCTGGTGGCCTCCGAGCATCTGCCCACCTTCAAGCCCGCGCCCGTCTCCAGCGGGGTCCAGCAGCTGGACGACCTGTTGGGCGGTGGGTTGGATCGCGGCACCAGCACCCTGCTGATGGGGGCCGCCGGCACCGGCAAGTCTTCGCTGGCCACCCAGTACGTGCTGGCCGCCGCCAAGCGGGGGGAGAAGTCGGCCATCTATGCCTTCGAAGAATCGCTGGGGACGTGGATGGCCCGGACCGCCGCCCTCGGCTTCGAGGTCCAGCCGTACCTGGACAACGGCCTGATCCAGCTGGTGCAGGTGGACCCGGCGGAGCTGTCCCCCGGGGAGTTCACCGCCAGGGTCCGGGACGCGGTGGAGAAACAGGGCGCCCAGCTGGTGGTGGTGGACAGCCTCAACGGCTACCTGCAGTCGGTGCCGGAGGAGTCCTTCCTGCTGCTGCACCTGCACGAACTTTTGACCTACCTCTCCCAGCGCGGGGTCACCACCTTGATGAACCTGGCCCAGCACGGACTGCTGGGCCCGTCGATGGTCGCCCCGCTGGACGTCAGCTACCTGGCGGACACGGTGATCCTGCTGCGCTACTTCGAGGCGATGGGCGAGGTCCGCCAGGCGATCTCCGCGGTGAAGAAGCGCAGCGGCCCGCACGAGCGCACCATCCGCGAGTTCCGGCTGGAGCAGGGCGGGGTGAAGGTGGGACTGCCGCTGAAGGACTTCCACGGGGTCCTCACCGGGGTCCCCACCTATCGAGGCGGTGACGAGAGGCTTCACACCCGATGACCGAGAACCGCGCGGTGGCGGCACAGGAGCGGATCCTGGTGGTAGCCCCCACCGGTCGCGACGCGATGGTCACCCGCGACATCCTGGCGCGGGACGGGCTGCTGGCGGTGCCGTGCATGGACCTGCGCCAGGTCTGTCTGGAGCTGCCGGCGGGTGCCGGAGCGCTGTTCCTGGCCGAGGAGGCGCTGACCCAGGGAGGCCTGGCCCTGCTCTCGGTGGCGCTGCGGAATCAGCCCCCCTGGTCGGACCTGCCGATCATCCTCTCCACCGGCGCGGGAGAGCTGACCGAGGCCCGGGTGCGGGCGATCAACACCCTGGATCCCAGCGGGAACGTCACCATCCTGGAACGTCCGATCCGGGTGTTCACCTTGCTGACCACCGTGTACGCCGCGCTGCGCGCCCGCCGCCGCCAGTACCAGATGAGGGATCTGCACCTGAAGCTGCAGGAGCAGCATGACACCCTCCAGTCCGAACGCGACCTGCGCGCGCGCTTCGTGTCCTTGCTGGCCCATGATCTCCGGGGGCCGGTGTCGGCGGCGATGCTGGCCTCGGATGTGATCATCCGCACCCCGGAGAAGCTGGATCAGCGCCGGGAGCTGGGGGTGAGGATCAAGCGCAACCTGGAGCGGATCGACACCATGGTCCGCGACCTGCTGGACGCCAGCCGGGTCCAGGCCGGTCAGCCGCTGCCCCTGCGCCTGGACGAGGCGGAGCTGACCGGGATCGCCGGGGAGGTGGTGGAGGAGCTGAACCTGCTGCACCCGGACCGGCTGCGGCTGGAGACCTCGGGGACCCTGTCCGGAATCTGGAGCGCGGAGGAGCTGCGCCGGGCGATCTGGAACCTGGCCACCAACGCCATCAAGTACGGCGCCCCCACCACCCCGGTGACGGTGAAGGTCTGGCGCCACGAAGGACGGGCCCGGGTCGCGGTGCACAACCAGGGTCCGCCGCTGTCGGTGGAGGATCAGCGCCGGCTGTTCCAGCCCTTCTCCCGCACCCACTCCGCGGAGGCCAGCAGCCAGCTGGGGTGGGGGCTGGGGTTGACCCTGGTCCGTGGCTGCGCCGAGGCCCACGGCGGAAAGGTGGTGGTGGACAGCAACGCCGCCACCGGCACCACCTTCCTGCTGGACCTGCCCCTGGACGCGCGGCCCTTCCAGCCCCGCGGGGAGGAGCCGGCGGTGCCCCGGGTCGTCTCCAGCCGCTCGCCCACCCCGCTGTTCTGAACGCGGGCCGTGGCATCATCCCCGCCGTGGCCGATCCACTGGAGCTGATCCGAAACAAGATCGTCGCCGGAGACCGGCTGGACGACGCCCAGTTCGCGCTGCTGGAGAAGGCGGCGGCCCAGCAGCGCACCCCCTCGCTGCGGTTGGCGGTGGCGCACGCGCTGATGAACGCCGAGGAGGATCGCCGGGCGCTGGAGCTGCTGCGGCCGTTGTGCGCCGAACGACCCCGGGATCCCAACGTGCGGATGGCCCTGGCCCGGGCCCTGCTGGGGCTGGAGCGGTACCCGGACGCGGAGGAGTCGCTACGGGAGGCGCTGGCGCTGCGGCCCGGGGATCCGGAGGCGCTCAAGGCCCTGGCGGCGCTGACCCTGCGCCACGGGGGCCTGGACCGCGCCCGGCAGCTGGTGGCCCAGGCGCTGCTGCGCGATCCCTTCGACGGGGAGGCCCGGCTGCTCAAGGAGGAGCTGGAGTCCGCCGCCGCCACCCCGGCCCAGCTCTTCACCCATCCCCCGGCCCCGCTGGCGGAGTTCTCCCTGGCGTTGCGCACCGAGCTGCGGAACCGGGGCCTGCGCCATCGGGTGAAGGGCAAGGATCTGCTGCTGGTGTTGCCGGAGGGGTCGGTGGCCCGGGTGGACGTGCGCTCCTTGCATCGCGCCTACACCCGCGGGGGAGGCCCGCTGCCGGCCGGAATCGTGGAGGCGGTCTCCCAGCTGCAGGCGCTGCGGGGCGGGCCGCCCCAGACTGGGGAGGACCTGCTGGCCCGGGTGCTACCGGTGTTGCGGCCGGCCCGCTTCCTGGAGTCGGCCCCGGACGCCGCGAACCGGGAGGGGCCCGCCGGGCTGCTGATCTTCTACGTGTTCGAGGACCCGGAGCTGCTGCGCTATCTGCCCCGCTCCCAGCTGGAGTCGGTGGGCGTCACCCTGGAGGCGCTGGACAGCTCCGCCTGGACCCACCTGTCCCGGACCCTGGCCGAGCCGACCGCACTGCGGCTGGAGGCGGACGGGAGGCTGGGTCCTGCCAGCGAGCCGGCCAGCCTCTACGCACTGGCCTCCGGAGATGGCCATGATTCGGCGCGGCTGCTGTTGCCCGGGCAGCAGCTGAAGCTTCGGGCCCGGCTGGGACCGGGGCCCTGGAAGGTCAGCCTGGGCCGGCGGGAGCTGGCGGTGGTGGGGCAGCAGGATCAGTCGCTGGAGCGGCTGCCCACCGCGCCGGACGGAATCGAAGGGGTGTTCGAGCTGACCGCCGAGGGCGAGCTGCGCCGACCCTGAAGCTCAGAGGTCCACGATCAGCCCGCCGGAGAGGACCACCAGCAGGGGGAAGCCCACTTCCCCTCCGGTGCCCCCGGGAAGGGGCAGGATCCCTCCCGCCTGGAGCTCGAACTTGACGTTCCCGGTCCCCACCCGGGCGAAGGCGAACGGCTCGGCGGTGAGCATCGAGGCGCCCTGGTTGGGAAAGTCGCTGTCCCCGTCGTGCTGGAACTGCAACGCCGACAACCGGGCGGCGACCCCCAGGGCGAAGTACTCCCACTCGTAGCCCACGTCCCCCTGCAGCACCGGGCGGAAGAAGGTCCCGCTGAAGGCGTTGACGGTGGGGGTGGGGAGGGTGACCCGGAACTCGCCCCCGCCGTCGGAGCGGCCCCCGTGCAGCTCCAGGTTCACGCTGGCCCGCAGCCCGGAGCCGGTGGTGACGTCTCCAGAGGGATTGCCGCCGTGGAACAGGCTCACTCCCGCGCCTCCGGAGAGGAAGCTGCCCCAGGCGCGGTCGCCGCTGGAGGGGTCCTGGGCGCCAGCGTTGTAACCCTGGGCCGAGGCCCTCACCGCCAGATAGTCGGTGATCGCCACCGCGCCGTTGAGCTGGCCTCCCTGGGTGCCACCGCTGACCGCCAGGTGGACGTCGCCGGCGCGCTCCAACATCGGTGCATGCACCGAAGCGGGCACGTACATCGGTACGCAACCGGAGAGCAGCAGCAGCAGCACGAGCGCGGGTCTGGACATAACGCACCCTACAACAGCTTCACCCCGGGTGTGCCCTAGCCCGGGTTCATCAACGGCGGCAGCGTCTCCACGAAGCGGACCTGCGGATAGCCGAGGGTGATCAGCAGCGCGCGCAGGGATCGCTCGCTGGAGGCCCGGGCCTTCTCCTGCAGTCGGGCGTCCTGGTTCAGCTTGGCTTCGAAGCGGCGCTTGGCCACCTCCAGCAGCTGCATCGTCTGCTGCGAGTCCAGGTTGGAGTCCACCACCAGGGTCTCCTCCGGCTTGAGCTCCACCGTGGTCTGCAAGCGCGGCAGGATCACCTCCACCAGATCCCCCTGGACCCGGACGTGCTCGCGGTCCAACCGGGAGAGGTCCAGCCCGATGCGGGCGGTGGCGAAGACGATCGCCTTCCCCTGCTCCGGGAACCACTTCTCCTTGGCCATCTCCAGCGCGGTGCCCATCAAGGAGTCGCGGATCTTCGGGTCCTGCTTGAACTGGACGATCTCGTAGAGGCTGACCTCCAGCGTCTCCAGCCGGGCCACCTCGCGCATCCGTTCGATCACCACCGGTCCTTCGGCCAGCACCCCGGCGCGACGTTGCTGCAGATACCAGCTGGCGCCCGCGCCCAGCGCGCCGGTGACGAGGGCCAGCAGGACGATCAGGGTGATTCGCAGCGGGCGGGACATGGGACCGATGCTAGCGCGAGAAGCGGGCGCGGCAGCCGCGGTCGTGGGGGGAGCGGTTGCCCGGCCGACTCCCGCCCGGGCACGGGTGGACGACTCCCCTACACGGTGGTGCGCTGGGCGCCTTGGGCGCGCCGGGCCCGGAACTCGGCCAGGTCCACCACGTTCGAGCCTTGCGGCACCGGTTGGGGAAGCGGCGCGGCCAGCGGCGCGGCTCCGGGGAACACCAGGAAGCTGAGCCCCACCGCAGCCGCTCCGAGAATCCAGGGGATCACATCCAACCACTCGGCGTTCATCGGGGCCTCCACGTCAGACAAGGCCAACGTGGAGACGCCGCGCGCTGGGCACAAGTGCGAGAGGACCGACAACTGATCGCAATCCGACGCCAGCCAACGTCCCTTCGGACCGCGGGTCAGCCGGTCATCTCCACCCGCCGGTCAACCGCGACCGCGGACCAGTCTCACCAGGGCGGCCAGTGGCCAGTAGGAGGCGGCCACCATCACCATCATCGGACCGGTGGGCCAGGCCAGCAGGAAGGAGAGATAGAAGCCACCCGCCCCGGCCACCACCGCGCCCACCATCGACCACCCCAGCACCGCGGCGGAGGAGCGGGCCACCCACAGCGCCGCCCCGGCCGGGAGGACCAGGAAGCCGAACACCGGCAGCGCTCCGATTGCCCGGGTGGCCACCGCCACCGTCAGGCCGATGGAGAGGCTCAACACCAGCTCCAGCCGGGCCACCGGCAGGCCCAGCGCGCGGGCCATCTCCCGATCAAAGGAGATCAGCAGCAGGTCCTTGTAGAGGAACACCTGGGAGCCCAGCACCAGCACGGTGACCACCGCCAGCTCCGCCAGGTGTTCGGGCCGGACCGCCACCGCGCTGCCAAAGAGCAGGTCCCCCACCTCGTGGGACTCCTGCACGATCAACGGACTGGCCAGCACGATCAGCGCCAGCGAGGTAGCCCCCAGATACACAAAGGCGATGATCGCCTCCGGGGGCGACCGCTGGGCCCGCGAGGCGTAGCCGATCAGCACCGCCACCGCCGCGGTCAGCCCCAGCGCCAGCACCACCGGATCCAGGTACAGCGGGGTGGGCTGGTGGGGGTCGATCCCCAGCGACGCGCCCAGCAGGAAGCCCAGGGCGATCCCCAGCCCGGAGACCTGGCCCAGGGCGGCGGAGACGAAGGCCACCCGGCGCAGCACCACGAAGAAGCCCAGGTAGCCGCACACCAGCGACGAGAGCAGCGCGGCGATCACCGCCGGGCCGAACAGCTCCCAGAACTCGGCGAAGGAGATCTCCCCGCTCATCCCCCGGCCCCGCTCTCCACCGTGACCAGGATCCGGCCCTCGCGGCGTTCCAGGTGCACCGGCTGCCCGTACAGCGCGCTGAGCCGCTGGGGAGTCAGCAGGGCCTCGGTGGTCCCGCACTCGATCATCCGGCGGCGGGAGTCGATCAGGGTCACCTTCCGGGCATGGCCGGCGGCGGCGGCGATCTCGTGGGTGACGAACAGCACCGCCACCTCGGTGGTGGCGGTCAGCGCCGAGACCTCCGCCTGCAGCGCCGAGGAGGCGGCGGGGTCCAGCTCGGAGGTGAACTCGTCCAGGGCCAGCAGCTGCGGTTCCCCGGCCAGGGCCCGGGCCAGCAACACCCGCTGGCGCTGGCCGCCGGAGAGGCTGTGGAACGGCTGCCCGGCCAGGCGGGCCAGGCCCACCCGGTCCAGCTGGCGGTCGGCGAAGTCGTGGTCCTTCCGGGAGGCGAACCGGCCCAGTCCAATCCGCCCGTAGCGCCCCTGGAGGACCACCTGGTGGGCGTTGAGGGGGAACGCCGGATCCGCCCGGTGGGCCTGGGGCACATAGCCCACCTGCACCTTCCCGCCCGGGAACACCCGCCGTCCCCCCAGGGGAGGGAGCAGGCCGACCAGGGTGCGCAGCAGGGTGCTCTTGCCCCCGCCGTTGGGGCCCAGCACCGCCACGTGGTCGCCCGCGGAGAGTGAAAAGTCGAAGGGCGGCAGCAGCGGCTGCCGGTACCCAATCTCCACCTGCTCGAGGCGAACCAGCTCCACGCCGGGGGCGATAGCACGCCGCCTTGCTGGCGGCGAACCTTCCTCCGCAAGGGCGCGCCGGCAGGAAGGCGGGCGTGGTAGGTTCCGCCCGTGGCCGCACCGAAGGAAAGCGCACCGATTCGTCACCGCAAGATTGGCGCCTATCGCGTCCTGGGAGAGCTGGGGCGCGGGGGGATGGCGCAGGTCTACCGGGGGATCCACGAACACCTCCAGCGCGAGGTGGCGATCAAGGAGCTGCTCCCGGAGTCGGTGCGGGACAAGGAGACCCAGTCCCGCTTCCGTCGCGAGGCGCTGGCCCTGGCCAACTTCCGGCACCAGAACATCGTCACCCTCTACGACCTGGTGGAGAAGAACGAGTCCCTGTTCATGGTGATGGAGTACGTGGACGGGCCCACCCTGGCCTCGATCCTCAAGGACGGCCCGCTGCCGCCGGACGCCACCGCCATCCTCGGGGCCCGGGTGGCCAGCGCGCTGGACCACGCGCACTTCTCCCGGATCATCCACCGCGACATCAAGCCCGCCAACATCATGATCAACAAGGCGGGCGAGGTGAAGCTGATGGACTTCGGCATCGCCAAGGACGAGGGCCTGGAGCAGCTGACCAAGGAGGGGATCGCCATCGGCACCCCCTCCTACATGTCCCCGGAGCAGGTCACCGGCCACCCGCTGGATCCGCGCACCGACATGTTCTCCCTGGGGGTGGTGCTCTACGAGTGCCTGACCGCGCAGCGGCCGTTCGTGGGCAACACCGCCGGCGAGGTGTTCGCCCGCATCCGGGACGGCAAGTACCCGCCCCTGGCCCAGGTGGCCCCGCACGTCCCCAAGCCGCTGCAGAAGATCGTGAAGAAGGCGATGCGGGTGAAGCTGGAGGATCGCTACGACGACGCCGCCGAGCTTCGGCGCGACCTGGAGCTGTTCCTGGCCCGCCACGTGAACATCTCTCACGGCGCCCTGATGGTGGCCTTCCTGCGCTCCCGGAACCGGATCACCGAGACCGAGGCCAAGGAAAGGCTCAACGCCAAGGAGCTCTCCTTCGCCGAGACCTTCAGCACCGGTGGGTCCAACCGGGGAGGCTGGATGGGCTGGGCCGCCGCCGCGCTGGCCGCCGGAGGCACCGCGCTCTACTTCACCCAGCAGCACTGGCTGCCGCTGCTGCTCACCCTGCGCCGCTAGCAGAGGCCGGAGACCCCAAGGCCACCCTGGATCGCATCCAGGACAAGGCGGACGACCTCGAAGCGGACCTCCAGAAGAAGGCCGACGAGCTCGTCCCCGAAGGTCAGTGACTACCGCTTGGTGCTGCGCTTCTTGCCCTTCGAAGACGCCGAAGTCTTCTCATGGCTGGCGGTGACCACGGTCCCGATCCCACCGCGGACGAAGAAGTCGCCCACCACGGTCATCGACCGGGGGGAGACCGCCTTCACCAGATCATTGAGGATCTGGTTGGTGACCGCCTCGTGGAAGTGACCCTCGTTGCGGAAGGACCACAGGTAGAGCTTGAGGCTCTTGAGCTCCACGCACAGCTGATCCGGCACATACCGGATCTCGAAGTGGGCAAAGTCCGGCTGACCGGTCTTCGGGCAGACGCAGGTGAACTCGGGGCAATCGAACGCGATCTGATAGTCGCGCTCGGGGGCGGGGTTCTTGAAGGTCTCAAGCCCCTTGGCAGGCTGGGATGACATGGCGCGGCTTATTACCGCCGTTGGGTTCCTGACACACGTTTCAGTTGGTGCCCGGAACTCGACGGCCTGAAGGGAGGGCGGGTTGTCGGGCCGGAGGGTGGGTGCCTACATCCCGAGGAGCCCCAACCGGGTCCCCCGCCATGCAGTCCCCGCCCCCCCTCGATGAACTCCTCGCCTGCGTGCCGCAGGCCTTCGCGCGCCTGGATGCCCAGGGGAGGGTGTGCTGGCAAAGCCCCGGCTTCGAGCAGCGGATGGGGTTCTCCCTGCGCCCCGGAGCCACGGTGGAGGAGGCCTTCGCTCCCGGGCCGGCGCACGAAGAGCTTCTCCGCAAGCTGGCAGAACGCCAGGCCAGCCGGCTGACCGCGGTGACCTCCTCGCTGGTCCGGGTCCGGCTCACCCTCCACCCTTCCGCGGAGGGGATGCTGATCGCCGTGGAGCCGGAGGTGGACGAGGAGGAGCAGGACCTCTTCGCCCAGGCCCTGCAGGAGATCTCCCGCGCGGTGGGCGAGACCCTGGACGTGGACGCGGCCTGCGCGGCGGCGGCGGTGTCCATGGTCCGCTCCACCCAGCTGGCGCGGGCGGAGGTGTTCCTGCGCCGGCCCGATCCGCCCGGCGGCCTGCGCCGGGTGGCCACCTCCACCCTCACCGCCGAACCTCCCTCCGCCGAGCTGGGTCTGGACCGCCACGACTCGGTGCTGATGGCCATGGCCTCCGGCCAGCCGCAGATCGGGGTCTCGGCCGGGGTGCTGTTCGCGGCGATTCCGGTGATGGCCCAGCGGCGCCCGCTGGGGGTGCTGGTGCTGTTCAAGCCCCAGGGCGCCGGCTTCGGGCTCCGCGAACTGGACCTGTGGTCCTCGGCGGCCGGGCACCTGGCGGTGGCGGTGGAGAACGGGCGGCTGTACCACGAGGCCCAGGCCGCGCTGCAGATCCGCGAGGACTTCATGTCCATCGCCTCCCACGAGCTGAAGACCCCGCTCACCGCCCTGAAGATGGGGCTGCACGCCATCGAGCGGCGGGTGGGGCAGGGCCAGCCGATGGACCTGGCGCCGGTGCTCAAGTGCAAGCGACAGGTGGACCGGCTGGCGGGGCTGGTCACCGATCTGCTGGACGCCACCCGGGTGGACCGCGGTCGGCTGACCCTGGACCGCAGCCCGTTCGAGCTGTCGCGGGTGGTGCAGGAGGTGGTGGAGGAGTTCCGTGGCCACGGCGAGCGGACCATCGACCTGAAGCTTCCGGAAGGGCGGCTCCAGGTGCTGGGGGACCGGGAGCGGATCTCCCAGGTGCTGCAAAACCTGATCGAGAACGCGCTCAAGTACAGCCCGCTGGAGTCCACGGTGCAGGTGGGGGTGACCGCGGAGGACGGGCAGGCGCGGATCGAGGTGCAGGATCAGGGGATCGGCATCCCGGTGTCGGATCAGGAGCGGGTCTTTGAACGCTTCTACCGGGCCAAGAACTCCTCGGCCCGCAACTTCGGCGGGCTGGGCCTGGGGCTGTTCATCTGCCGATCGGTGCTGGAGCTGCACCACGGCCGCCTGCAGGTCAAAAGCGAGGAGGGGACCGGCTCCACCTTCATCGCCCGGCTGCCGCTGCTCTCCGAGTCGGAGACCGCCGCCCTGCGCCGACGGGTGCTGGTGGTGGACGAGGATCCTGCCCTCCGCGCCTCCGCCGGGGACACCCTGGGGCTGGCCGGCTTTGATGTGCTGGAGGCCCGGGACGCGGTGGACGCCCTGGCCCGGCTGGCGCAGATCGACGTGGACGTGGTGTTGGCCAGCGCCACCCTCCAGGAGCGCCCGGCGGAGGTCCTGCGGGATGCTCTCCTCGGCTGGGTGGGTGCCCCTCCGATCTCGCTGATCGTCACCGGCGCCCGGTTGCCGCCCTGGGCGGAGGCCTCCACCCCCCTGTGTCCGCGCCCGTTCGATCCCCACCAGCTGCTACGGGCGGTGGGCGCCGCGGTCCGCGCCCGGGAGTCCGCGGGCAGCTGAGCCGGGCGGGAGGCCGGGGCGCACCTGGCGCGGACCCCAGCGCGGCTCGGTCAGGGCAGCCCGCCAAAGTCCGCCAGCTCCACCCCGGCGCGCTCCAGCAGCACCCGGGCCCGTGGATCCAGGAAGGTGGCCAGCTCCACCTCCCGCTGCGCGGAGTAGCCGCTCTTCAAGTTCTGGGGCGCATAGCCCGGATGGCACATCAGCTCGGTGGTCCCCGGCTGCAGCCCGGCCAGGTCCGCCTCCAGCTGCTCCAGGGTCCAGTAGGCGGTCTTCCCCGCATCGCCGATGAAGTGGTCGGTGGTGCGGACCTTGCCCGCGCGCAGGGTCTGGCGCATCGCCGGGGTGATCGCCCGCACCGGCAGCCCCCGTTGCCGCGCCGCTTCGATCAGTCCCTCCAGGATCCCCGGGTGCTGGTGCAGGTGCTTGTGCACATCCAGGTGGGTGGCGGGGCGACCGGTCAGCGCCTCCAACCGGTCCAGCTGCGCCAGCACCTCCGGGAGGACCACCTCGGCCGGCAGCTCCCCCGCCCGGGCCTCCACCAGCTGTCCATCCCCCAGCAGCGAGGCGGGAAAGCCGCTCCACACCGGGGTGCCACGGGCCAGGTTGAGGTGCAGCCCGATCGCCAGCCCGGCGCCGGCCCGGGCCGCATCCGGCGAGTCCTCCATGTTCACCATCAGGGTGGTGGAGGTGACCACTCCCCGGCGCATCGACTCCAGGATGCCGCGGCTGACCGCCGGGTCGTAGCCCAGGTCATCGGCGTTGAGGATCAGCAGCTTTCGGTCCATGGGAGCCTCGAAGGTCACGGTCGTTCTGCGGAGCGTTTGCCCTGCCGGTACAGCCTGATTCCCCGGTAGAGGAACGCCAGCGCTGCCCAGCCCAGGACGACCAGCACCGGATAGATCAGCAACCAGGGGAGGACGACGAACAGCGCGGTCAGCCCCAGCAGTAGCAGCCCGGTCATCACCATCAGCCGCGCCTCCACCGGCTCCAGCACCCGGTGGTTGGTGAACGCCGCGCCCAGCGCGTGGCCGATCCGGACCGCGCCCGCAGCGGCCCTCACCGCGCCCGCGCCTCCGCTGGCGCTGGCACCGTCTGTCGGCCTCCGGGGCCGCTGCAGCCGGCGGCGTTCGGAGAGGACGATCTCGGTCGAGCCCGCCAGATCCTCCAGGTACTGCGCCTCCATCAGCTGGGCGAAGGGCTGGTCCTCGATCACCGCGTCCATCTCGCAGTTGCCCAGCCAGCTGGCCAGATTCAGGTTGGTGGACCCCACCCGCGCCCAGCGGCCGTCCACCACCGCGGTCTTGGCGTGCATCATCGAGCCGTTCCACTCGAAGATCCGGATCCCCGCCTCCAGCAGTGGGCGGTAGCCGGCGCGGGACAAGGGCTGCAACAGCGGGATGTCGGTGGCGTTGGGCACCAGCAGCCGCACGTCCACCCCCTCCTTGGCCGCGGCCCTGAGGGCCTGCACGTAGGGCGCGGCGCCGGCGTAGTACGCGTCCGAGAGCCACACCCGATGCCGGGCCAGGGCGGTCACCATCTGGTCCAGCCGGAACATCCCGGAGGTGGCGGGCGCGCTGGCCACGATCCGCAGCGAGACGGTTCCCGCCGGGCCAGCCAGCGGCACCACCAGGGTCTCCTCCTCCGGGATCGGGTCGCCGGTCATCGCCCACACATTGGCGAACGCGCGTTCGATCTCCGCCAGCGCCGGCCCGCGGATCTCCACCCCGGTATCCCGCCAGGGCGCCCGTCCCCGCGCCGGATCCCCCACCCACATCTGGCCCACGCACAGCCCGGTGACGAAGCCGACCTCACCGTCCACGGAGAGCATCTTTCGGTGGTCTCGGGACAGCCACCCCAGCGGAGCGTCCAGGTGCGGAGGGTTGAAGCACCGCACCTCCACCCCGCCCTCCCGCAGCCGGCTCCAGAACTCGGGTGAGGTCTTCCCCAGTCCCCCCAGCCAGTCGTAGATCAGCCGGACCCGGACCCCGGCCCGGGCACGGGAGATCAGCGCCTCGGCGAACTGCCGCCCCACCGTGTCCTCGTGGAGGATGTAGCTCTCGAAGTGGATGTGCCGCCGCGCCTGGCCAATCGCCTCCAGCCAGGCGGGGTAGTTCTCCGCCGCGTCCTTCAGCATCCGGACCCGGTTGCCGGAGATCAGCGGCGCCCCGGCGGCGCGCGAGAAGGCCTGATCGGCCATCGAACGGACGGAGGTCGCCTCCCGCAGCTCCCGCCGGACCAGCACCTCCAGTCGTCCCTCGCTTGGGTTCGCCATCGAACCGGCACTCTATCGGCAGCGGCGGGCCCGGCGAGGACAACGGAGCGCCAGTGGCGGCGACCCGGTTCGAATCAAGGACGAACAGTCTACGGCTTCACCCAGGGGGTGCCCTGGGAGGCCTGCGCTGCGCTGACGGCTGGGGCCGAAGCCTACGGCGCGCAGCCGGCCAACAGTCTGGAGGCCTGCTCCGGGAATCGGGAACCCAGCGCCTTGCGGGTGGCCTCCGCCTCCTCGGCCTTGCCGCCCTTGGCCTGGACCTCGCACAGCGCGGCCAGGGCCCGGGGATCCTGCGGTGACAGCCGATCCGCCTCCCGGTACTCCCGCTCCGCCCCGGCCACGTCGCCCTGACGGAAGAGCACCGCGCCCAGGTAGTAGCGGGTCAAGAAGTCCCCCGGATCCTTTCGCACCGCCCGGTTCAGCAACGTCCGCGCCTCGCCCACTCGGTCCTGCCGGAAGCGGACGAAGCCCAGCTCCGCGGCCAGGGTGGCGTCGAACTCCCGGCCAATCGCAAAGGACAGCGCGTCCGCGGCGCCCTCCAGATCGGAAGCCTGGGACAGCAACATCCCCTGCCGCCCGGCCAGCTCCGCCTCCAGCGAGGGCTGCTTGGACAGCTCCCGGGCCCGGGCCAGCGCGGCCACCGCGGCGGGCACATCCCCCTGGGCCTCGCGCAGCTGGGCCAGGAGCACCTGGGGCTGGGGGCTGGTCGGTGCCAGGGTGGCGGCCTGGGTGATGGCGGTCTCTGCGCGCTTGGCCTGCCGCTGGGTGATCGCGGAGCGCGCCTCCAGCAGCGGGCCGCGCACATCGGAGGGGAAGCGCTTGATCAACGCCCCGGCCACCGGGCCCAGCGCCTCGCCGTCCACCAGCGCGCCGGCCTCCGCCAGCTGGTCCGCGGTGGCCCGCTCGTCCGCGGCCAGCGCGGCGACCAGCGAGGCCCGCTGGCCCTCATCCGCCGCCCGCTGCGCCTGCAGCAGTCGCTCCGGGGGCGCGGCGCCGGGCCGGGTGAGCTGATAGGCCGCGCCGCCAGCCACCAGCAGCGCCGCCACGACGATCGCCACAGTCCGCAGCGGCAGCCGCCGGGCGGGAACCGGCGCCGGTTCGGCCTCCGCGGGGATCCGGATCCCCACCCCCTCCACCGGAGCGGGCGCGGGAAGCGGGGCCGGGGCCGGACGGTCGGCGCGGGTGGAGGCCGCCTCCTGCGCCAGCTGGACCGGCGCGGGCGCCGCCGGTCGCGGCGTCCGGGGACGATCCCTCAGCTGGCCCGGCGCCTTCGCCCCGGGGTTGGAGGGATCCAGCTCCATCGCGCGGCGCAGGGCCTCCCGCTTGGGGTCGTTGTCCGGGAACACCCGGCGGACGTACGCGCCCACCGCTTCCTGGGGGGCCAGCTCGCCGCGTCCACCCACCGCCTCGATCGCCTGGATGAACAGCTCCAGGGAGTCGAAGCGCTGCGCAGCCTCGCGGGCCAGCGCGGTCAGACAGATCTGCTCCAGCTCCGGCGGCACCGAAGGGTCGAACTCCGAGGGCCGACGCGGCTTGCCCTCGGCGATGCGGGTCAGCACCTGGTCGGTGGTCTCGCCGGTGAAGGGCCGGCGGCCGCACAGCTGTTCGTACATCATCACCCCGGCGGCGAAGAGGTCCGCGCGGTGGTCCACCGTCCGGCCGAGGATCATCTCCGGGGACATGTAGAAGAACTTGCCCTTCAGCGTCCCCGGCTCGGTTCCCGAGCCCAGGTTGTCCGCCTTGGCGATCCCGAAGTCGATCACCTTCACCTCGCCGCTCACCCCGACGTGGATGTTGTCGGGAGAGAAGTCGCGGTGGACGATCGACAGCGGGTGCCCCTCCTGGTCCACCGCCCGGTGCGCGGCGTCCAGCCCCCGGCAGGCGTCCGCCAGCACCCGCAGGGTGATCCCCAGCGGGACCCGTTCGCCCAGGGTGGCGGCCTTCTGGCGCACCTCCGCGAAGGAGCGGCCCTCCAGCAGCTCCATGGCGATGAAGGGCTCACCGTCCTGATGGCCGATGTCCACGATCCGCACCACGTTCTGGTGGTGGATCTGCGCGGTGATCCGCGCCTCGTTGAGGAACATCCGGACGATGTTCGACTCGCGCACCAGGTGCGGCAGCAGCCGCTTGAGCGCCACGTTCCGACCCAGTGAGCCGTCCGGCTGGATCCGCCGGGCGAGGTACACCTCCGCCATCCCGCCGGTGGCGATGCGGGACGACAGCCGGTAACCGCCGAAATGGGTGCCGCTCTCGCTCATAAGACCGGGCGGGAGGATACAGAGTCTTCGGCGTTCTCGTGAATATCCGGGCACGCCCGCCCGTCCGCCGCCCGACCTGTTTTCGCTTTTCTGGACGCAGGAGTCGGCCGGCCTCCCGCAAAACACCAGCATTGACCCCGGAGGGATCGGGGCGGAAGCTCCCAGGTGGGAGGGGACACACATGCGATTGGCCGTTGCCGTCGGCGCCCTGGCGCTCGTCGGCTGCACCAGCATCAACACCGCGACGCTGCCGCAAGGCGGAGGCCGCGGTTCCATCTACGTCACCACGGGGGATGTGCAGGAGCCATACACCAGCCTGGGAATCGTCCAGGCCACGCGGAAGGGCGCGGTGGTGTTCGGCTTCTGGGATCCGGCGGGCACCGATCTGCAGCGGGGCCTGGAGGATCTGAACGCCGAAGCGGTGGCGATGGGCGGCGACGCGATCATCAACCTCCGCTTCGAACAGACCCAGTACAACCCGGCCGCCCGGCTGGTGGCGCTGGTGTTCTTCTTCGTCCCCCTCCCCACCGAGGTCACCGTCCGCGGTGAGGTGATCCGGCTGGGCAACTCCCACCCGAACTCCAAGGACGCCTACCCGGCGCCGGCCCGACTGTGATCTCCAACCAGAACCAGGCACTGCGGGTGCTGACCGTGGGGCTCTCGCTGTTGTTTGCCACCGGCTGCGGCGTGGTGGTGAAGGGCGGTGCGCTCTCCAACCGCCCGGACACCGGCCGCGGGATCTACCTGACCACCGGCGGGGCGCCGCGCGCCTTTCGCACCCTGGGCTTCGTGCAGGTCCGCGGCTACGGGGTGAACGTGGCCGGGATGGCCGACGTGGGGGACGCGGCGCTGGACGGCACCATCAAGGGCCGGCTGGTGCAGGAGGCGGCCAAGATGGGGGGGCACGGGGTGATCAACATCGAGTTCCTGGACGAGAACCCCCAGACCATGGCCGAGCGTGCCTCCTCCATGTCCGAGACCATCAATCAATCCATCGCCACCGGCACCCCGCAGGTCCAGACCAAGGACCGCTGGGTCACCGTCACCGGCGAAGTCATCCAGTTCGTTGGGCAATAAGGACTCCAACCGATGCGCACCCCTTGGCTCGCCGTCCCGCTGCTGTTCGTCCTCTCCGGCTGCACCATCGTCAACACCGCCGCGATTCCTTCGGATCGCAGCGGCAAGGAGATCTTCCTCACCTCCGGGGACATCCCCGAGGCCTACACCACCCTGGGCGTGGTCCAGGGCACCCGCGGTGGGGTGCGGCTGTTCGGCTTCCTGGACCCCGCCGGCACCGACATCCAGACCGGGCTCAAGGAGGTCTTGATCCCGGAGATCCAGAAGATGGGCGGCGACGGGGCGATCAACGTCCGCTACCACCAGACCCAGTACACCCCCTGGGCGCAGGTGGCCGGCGCGATCTTCTTCTTCGTCCCCCTGCCCACCAGCGTGGTGGTCAGCGGGGAAGTGGTCCGGCTGAACCGGTAGCGGTCAGCGGCCGCGGAGCAGGTTGAGCACCGCGGCCTGCACCCCGACCATGGCGGCGGTCAGCGCGAGGATGAACATCGTCATCGCCGCCGCCGCCCCGAAGCGCAGGTACTCGAAGCCGGTCTGGTAGACGTAGAGGGGCAGGAAGGTGGTCGCCAGCCTGGGGCCCCCCTTGGTGACCACCAGCGCCGGCACGAAGGTGGCCTGCAGCGACAGCGCCACGTCCCGCGCCGCCAGCAGGATCACCACCGGCAGCAGCAGGGGGAGGGTGATCTTCCGGAACGCGGTCCAGGCGCCGCCTCCCTCCAGCGCGCAGACCTCGTACAGCTCCTCCGGGAGCTGCCGACGGACCGCCAGCAGCACCAGGAACAGCTCGCCGACCTGAAGCAGGGTCATCGTCACCACCGCCAGCCGCGCGCTCCAGGCGTCCACCAGCCAGCCGCCCGGCGCCACCCCCAGCGGGGCCAGCAGGGTGATCGGCCCATGCAGCGGGTTGAGGATCCACAGCCAGACCAGGGCAAAGGCGATCTCCGGCAGCACCGAGGGCAGGTAGACCAGGGTCCGGAACAGTCCCCCCAGCGGGGTGCGGCGGGCCAACAGCAGCGCCAGGGCAAAGGCGATCCCCACCCGCAGCGGCACCGACAGCCCGGCGAAGATCAGGCTGTTGTCCAGCGCCTGGGAGAACACCGGATCGCTGAACACGGTGAGGAAGTTCTCCAGCCCCACCGGCCGCGCGGGGTGGATCCCGTCGTACGCCTGAAGCGACATCCACCCGGTCATCCCCAGGGGGATCGCCACCAGGAACACCGCCGCGGCCAGGAAGGGCGCGCCCAGCCAGGCCGGGTGATGAAGTCGCAGCGCCCTCACGGAGCCCGGGGACTCCACAGCCCGCGGACAGCCTCGGTCAGCTCGCGAGGCAGCACCGTCAGCTCATCCCCGGTCCGCATCGCCGCCTTGGCCGAACCGGGGAAGAAGCGCACCCCGCCGTCGTCGGCGCCGGAGGCGGCCATCCCCAGCCCGGTGCGATCCGGGCCGTAGTACCACTCCTCCACCACCGGGTCGGAGCGCATCTCGATCTCGTTCCAGGTGGCGGTGCTGGGCAACCGGCGCAACAGCGGCAGCGCGTCCAGGAACGCCCGGGAGGAGGCGGGCCGCTGGGTGGGATCCAGGAACGCCTCCGATTCGGCCACCGACCTCAAGGAGGGCACGGTGCGCCCGGAGCGGGCGATCCGCTCCGCGCCGTCCGGCCCCAACGCGAAGCTGATGAAGCGGAAGGCGGCCTCCTTGTGCGCCGAGTCCCGCGCCACGCAGTAGGCGTCGGCGTGGAGCAGGGTGGCCGCCTGCTTCCCCACCGGCAGCGGGGCCACGTCCCAGTCCAGCCCGCCGGCCGCCCGGGCGGTGGGGGTGAAGCGCCGGCTCTGGAACAGCATCCCCAGCTTGCCGCGGATGAAGCGCGCCTCCAGGTCCAGCGCCGCCGCCTCCTCCAGCGAGGGGGTGACCGCGTGCACCCGCCGCAGCTCGAGGATGAACTTCAGCGCCGAGATCCCCGCCGGGGACTCCAGCCGGAACCGGGTCGGATGCTCCAGGTCGTCCACCATCTCCCCGCCGGCCTGCCACACGAACGGCGCCAGCCGGACCAGGGTGGGCTCGAAGCCGATCCCGTGCACGTGGTCCGACGGGTTGGGCGCGGAGCGGTCGGTCAGCGCCTTTCCCGCGGCCAGCAGCTCTGCCCAGGTCCAGCCCTCCTTGGGCAGCGGCACCCCCCGGGCCTCGAACAGCGCCCGGTTGAAGTACACCACCAGGGAGGAGACGTTCTGCGGGAGGCACTGCAGCTTGCCCCGGTAGCGGAAGGCCTCCACCGGCTGCGGGTACAGCGCCTCCAGCTTCACCTCCAGGCCCCGTCCCAGATGATCTCCCAGCGGCTCCAGCACGCCCCGCTCCGCCAGCTGACCGTAGCGGCGGTAGTTGACCAGGAACACGTCCGGCGGAGTTCCCCCGGAGAAGGCGGTGGTCAGCTTGGCCATGAACTCCTTCTGCTTGCCCACCGGGATCAACTTCACCCGGATCCCGGGGTGCTGCTCCTCAAAGGCGGCGATCATCTCCCGGTAGGCATCCAGCTCGGCCGGATCCCCGAACAGCTGCAAGGAGATCTCCTGGGGCCCCTGCGCCGCACCGCGCTTGCATCCGCTACACGCCAGCAGCGCCAGCAGCATCAACCTTGCAACCATCCGGTCCCCCTCCGCTCCTCGAACAGCCCGCGCCCGGCGAAGGCGAAGGCCACCACCGCGGGCAGGGTGACCACCACCGCGCCCGCCATCAGCACCGACCACTGGGTGCTGCCCAACAGCTCCAGGTGCTGCAGCATCAACGGCGCGGTCAGCTGCTCCTCGCGGTGCAGGTAGAGCAGCGGATCCAGAAAGCCGGTCCAGGAGGCGGCGAAGGCCAACAGCCCCACCGCCGCCGAGGTGGGCCGCACCTGGGGCAGGGCGATGCTCCACCACACCCGCAGCAGCGAGGCCCCCTCCACCCGGGCGCTGTCCAGCAGCTCGACGGGGATCCGCCGGAAGGCGTCCGCGTACAGCAGCACCAGCAGCGGGGCCCCGCCCATCAGCGCCGGGGCCAGCACCGGCAGCGGGGTGCCCACCCAGCCCAGCCACTTGAACAGCGCGAAGCGGGTCAGCCAAGTGGCGGTGGCCGGGACCACCAGCAACAGCAGGGTCACTCCCAGCAGCAGTGTCCGCCACCGGCCCCTGGCCAGGGTGATTCCCAGTCCCGCCCAGGAGGCGGTGAGCAGCGACAGCGGCACCGCCACCGCGGCGATCCAGGTGGACTGCCACAGGGACCGGGCCAGCGGCACCGCCTCGAAGGCGGCGGTGAAGGCGGCCAGGGAGGGCGAGGAGGGGAGCGGGGCAAAGCCCCCCGGCAGGGCAGCGCTGGGGTCGCGCAGGCTGGCGCCCACCATCAGCAACAGCGGCGCGGCGAAGGGCAGGGTGCACAGCGAGGCGGCGAGCACCCTGAGCGCGGCTTTCCCCATTGCGCCCATGCGCATACCAGCCACCCGCTGGGTTCACCAACCCCTACAGGTGGGGCAAGCGCGCCCCTCGGGAAGACGTTCAACCCGGACCGGTTCTGCTCTACCCTCAAGCTTCCGTGGGAACCGTCCTCAAGGGAGCAACTCTGGTCGAGCTGGAGCCCGCCTCGGTGGAACGGGGCGAGCTGCGCATCGAGGGGGGCCTGATCGTCGAGCGGGGTGCCAGGGTCCAGACCCTGGACGGCGACGAGGTGATCGATCTGGCCGGCAAGCTGGTGATGCCGGGGATGGTCTCTGCCCACCAGCATCTCTACACCTCGCTGGCGCGGGGGATGCCTCCTCCTTCGGTGCCGCCGGAGAACTACGCCCAGCAGATCGAACGGCAGTGGTGGCGGCTGGACCAGTCGCTGGACCTGGACGCGGTCCACGTTTCCGCGGTGGTCGGCGCGCTGGACGCGCTGGCCGCCGGCACCACCACCGTCTTTGATCACCACGCCTCGTCGAAGGCGGTGGGCGGCTCGCTGACCCGGGTGGCGCGGGGGATGAACGAGGTGGGGCTGCGCGGGGTGCTCTCCTACGAGGTCTCCGACCGCAACGGCGCGGTGGGCCGCGAGGAGGCGCTGGACGAGAACGCCGCCTTCCTCAAGAAGGCCCAGGGGCGCTTTCGCGGGATGGTGGGCGCGCACGCCAGCTACACCCTCAGCCAGGACGCGCTGGATGGCCTGGGCGAGCTGTGCCGCACCAGCGGGGTGGGCCTGCACATCCATCTGGCGGAGGACCCCACCGACGAGAAGCTCTCGGTGGAGAAGTTCGGCGCCCCCGCGGTGGAGCGGCTGATGGCGGCCAAGCTGCTCAACGACCACTCGGTGGTGGTGCACTGCGTCCACCCCTCCTGGCCGGAGC
The DNA here is from genome assembly GCA_036675345.1 of Myxococcaceae bacterium. Lineage (GTDB taxonomy): Bacteria > Myxococcota > Myxococcia > Myxococcales > Myxococcaceae > JALYOC01. The sequence continues at coordinate 295,786 of JAKFFE010000019.1, read as the reverse complement.
TGGCGGAGCTGATCGGGACCGGCGCCTGGCTGGTGCACTGCCCGCGCTCCAACATGACCCAGCAGGTGGGCTACGCGCCCGCGGGCAAGTTCGGCTCGCGGGCCACCCTGGGCTGCGACCAGCACCCAGGCGACCTGTTCGCCGAGGCGCAAGTGGCCGACTTCCGGGCCCGCGACGCCGGCCAGCCAATCGACGTCTTGCGCTACCTCACCAACGGCCACCGGCTGGCCTCGCAGGTGTTCGGGATGTCGATCGGCCCCCTGCAGGCAGGGTCGGTGGCGGACCTGGTGGTGCTGGACTACCGCTCGCCCACCCGGGTGGACTCCAGCAACCTCGCCCAGCACCTGGCCTCCTCGCTGGGGGCCCGGCACGTGGAGTCGGTGATGGTGGACGGGATCTGGCGGATGTGGGCCCGGCGTCCACTCTCGGTGGATCCCCACGTGGTGGCCGAGCATGCACGCGAGGTCTCCGCCGAGGTGTGGAACCGGGTGGGCGAACTGAAGTAGGGTCGGGGACGTGATCGCCATGGGACTGCTCACCGCCTTGCTTGTGACCGCGACGCCGAAGGTTGGCGACGTGGCCCCGGACTTCAGCGTGGTGGACACCGACGGCACCACCCTCCAGCTCTCGAAGCTGGTGAAGAAGGGGCCGGTGATCCTGGCCTTCTTCCCCAAAGCCTTCACCGGCGGTTGAACCCGCGAACTTACGGCGTACCGGGACCGGTACGCGGAACTTCAGAAGTCCGACGCGACGGTGATCGCGATCTCGATGGATGACCTCGAGACGCAGCGCCGTTTCAAGACCGAACTCAAGGCTCCCTTCTCCTTCGTGGCGGACACCGAGGGGAAGGTGGTCAAGCTGTACGACGTGAAGACCCCGGTGGTCTCCTACGCCCAGCGCTTCACCTTCGTGGTGGGCCAGGACCGCAAGATCCTCAAGGTGGAATCCGGAGGCGACGCCATCGATCCCCAGGGTGCGATCGTGGCCTGCCCGATCCGCCGCCCCAAGCCGGACGCCGGCACCCCCAAGTAGCCGCTTACGCCCGCATCCAGCGCCACAGGGTGGACGGGTTGGGGGCGATCCCGAACTGGGCCTTGCGCACCCGCTTGAGCGCCGGCCCGCGGACCTGGTTCGCCAACTGGTCCAGCATCCGCCGCGCGTCCACCTGCTGCCCGCCCTGCTTGAGCAGCCGGGCCAGGTGCACCGAGGCGTCCACGTGGATCGGCTCCAGCTCCAGCGCGTTGCGCAGGAAGTTGATCGCCTTCTCCCGTTGCTGCGGCGCGCGGAAGTGCCGGTGCGCCTCCACGTAGACCTTCACCGCGTCGGCGCGGCGCGAACGCTCCCGGTGCAGGCGCGCCAGCTCGTTCCACAGGCTCTCGTTGCCGGGAAAGAAGGTCGTGGCCTGGGCGTAGACGCTGATCGCCCGGTCGGCGAACCCCGACTTGAGGTGTCCCTCCGCCGCGGCCAGGAAGCTCTTCAGCGCCGCCTCCCGCTCGCCGATCTGGGCCAGCAGCGGGGCCAGCTTCTGGTGGACCACGGTGTCCGCGGGGTCCTGGGCCAGCACCTTGCGGTACTCGGCGATGGCCTTCTTGCGCTTGCCCTTGGCGCGGGCCTTCTCGGCGCGATCCAGGGTCTCGGTGCGGCTGTACGGGCGGGGTTTGCCGAACATCAGACAGTGGATCTACCACCGGCTCGTTGTGCCGCGCACCCTCCCAAAGGGCCTGGAGTTTGCCGTGCGCCGGGCAACTGTGGCATCTGTGGAAAGATGAAGTGGGGCTCCGCCCTCTCGCATAAGCAGCACACCCTCGAAGCGCTGGCGGAGGCGATGGATGCCCTGGAAGCGTCGCTGGAGGGTGGGCCCGCAGACCTGATCGTCCTCTTCCTCTCCGCCCACCACGTGGGCTGGTTGGAGGACGTGCTGCAGCGTCTCGCCGAGAGGTTCCCGGTGGCCTGCCGGGTCGGCTGCTCGGGCGGCGGGGTGATCGGCGGCGGTCACGAGGTGGAGGAGGGGCCGGCGCTGTCCTTGATGGGCGCGCATCTGCCGGGCGTCACCCTCACTCCCTTCCACGTGGACCAAAGCGAACTCCCCGAGCCTGTGGAGGCCGGCGACTTCTGGCGCGCGCGGCTGGGGACCGGGTCGCTGCCGGGGCTGCTGCTGCTGGTGGATCCCTTCACCCTCGATCCGGACGGGCTGGTCCGGGGCCTGGACGTGGCCTATCCGCGGACCCCGAAGGTGGGCGGACTGGCCAGCGGGGGACTCTCCCCCGGCTCCAACCGGCTGGTGTCCGGGGACGAGGTCTGGCGCAGCGGCGCGGTGGGGGTGGCGCTGTCCGGAGACATCCGGTTGCACACCGTGGTGGCCCAGGGCTGTCGGCCGATCGGCACCCCGATGCTGGTCACCCGCTGCCAGGGCAACGCGGTGTTCGAGCTGGACGGACGGCCCCCGCTGGAGGTCCTCAAGCAGGTCTACGACGCGCTGGACGAGCGCGACCGCGAGCTGTTCACCCACTCGCTGTTCGTGGGGGTGGAGATGAAGGACAACCAGGTGGAGTACCGCCAGGGGGACTTCCTGATCCGCCACCTGCTGGGGGTGGACCCGGCCAAGGGGATGATGGTGATCGCCGGAGAGGTCCGGCCCTACCAGGTGCTGCAGTTCCACCTGCGCGACGCCCGCACCGCCCAGGAGGATCTGGCCCGGATGCTCCAGCGTCACGCGGCCACCGGTCCCGCGCCCGGCGGAGCGCTGCTGTTCGCCTGCCTGGGCCGGGGAGAGCACCTGTTTGGCTGCGCCAACCACGACTCGCAGCTGTTCCGGCAGGTGGTGGGGGACGTCCCCCTGGGCGGCTTCTTCTGCAGCGGGGAGATTGGCCCGGTGGGAGGGCGCACCTTCCTCCACGGCTACACCTCCGCCTTCGCCCTCTTCTCCCGTCGGGACCCGCCGCCCTCGGAGTGATCTAGAAGAGGGTCACCGGCTCCTGCCGGCGCGCGCGCGGCGCCTCCTGGAACAGCGGGATCCGCTCCTGGGCCGCGGTCCAGTCCACCGCGTCCACCGAGTGTTCGGACAGCTCCAGCAGGAACTCCTCCCGCTCGCCCTCCGGATCGCCGCCGATCTGGAACGGCATCGGCCGGTTGAAGCGCAGCACCAGCCGGCGGGAGAAGAAGTCGAACATCCCGTCGGTGGGCTTCTTGCCCCGCCACAGCTCGCGGACCTCTCCCAGCGCCTTGAGCACGCTGTTGGCGTAGATCCGCACGTTCAGCATCCCGGGCAGGGTGGTGGCGTAGGGGAAGGCGCGCAGCCCGAAGCCGAACTCCGGAACGGTGGAACCGCCGCAGATGCTGACCACCCCGTCGTAGAGGGGATCGGTGGAGACGCGGTGCGGCCGGCCCTCGGCGTCCAGCTGGAACACCTCCTCCCCGGCGGGGTGGAGGGTGCAGCGCGGTCGCTGGTGGGAGTGGAACAGCTCCCGGGGGACCGAGTACCGCGCCAGGGAGGCCACATAGCCCGGGAAGCCCACCCCGTAGCGGCGCAGCAGCTTCCCGGCCACCGGCACCGCGGCCAGGTCCTCCAGGTTGCGCCGGTAGTCGTTGAGGATCAGCGCGTCCCAGCCCACCCCCGCGAAGTGGCACAGCCGGCCCTCCACCTCCAGCAGGTGGAAGCGCCGGGTGGGCAGCGGCCAGGTCAAATGGGGCAGGTACTCGGCCATCTGGGCCACCGGCCCCGCGCCCAGCGCGCGCGACCAGGCGTTGCCGGTCCCCAGCCGCAGCACGCCCAGCGGCGGGAAGGGAGTCATCCCCACCTGCCGCAGCAGGTTGAGCAGCATCATCGCCGCGCCGTCGCCGCCGCCGGACAGCACCAGCCGGGGCCTGGCCGCGGCGATGGTCTTTGCGTGCTCCAGCGCCTCGGCGGCGTCGTGGGAGACCAGCACCAGGGCGTCGGGCAGCGCCTTTCGGAACTGTTTCACCACCCTCGCGCTGACCTGTCGGGCGCGGCCGTTGAAAAGCGCGGCGACTCCGGCGCCGGTCCCCAGGCGATGACTGCGGCTGTCCGTTCGGTCGTTGAGCCCCACGGGGAAGGGGTAACCATGGAAGCGGGGGCCCTCAATTGGCGTGGGTCAAAAGGGGCAGGCGGGCGGGCAGGCGGATGCGCCCTTGCCCCAAGCGACCTGCGCCCGCCGTTCCCGCTTGAGTGGCGCCGCGCCCCGGCCGATCCTGCCGGCATGAACGCCCCCCGGTCCGAAACCTTTCAGCGCTTCTTGAGGAACGCCGCCGTCTTCGCCGGACTGGAGGGCCGCTCGCTGCTCTCGGTGGTGGACCGGTTGCAAGAGGTCCGGATCCCGGCCCGCAAGGAGGTCTTCACCGAGGGGGAGATGGGGCGGACCATGTACGTGGTCTACAAGGGCGAGGTGGAGGTCCGCCGCAAGGGCCCGGACGGAAAGCCGGTGGCGATCGTCACCCTGGGGCCCGGGGAGTGCTTCGGGGAGATGGCCCTGGTGGAGATGCAGGCCCGCTCCGGCACGGTGGTCGCCACCAAGGCCACGGTGCTGTACTCGCTCAACAACCTGGACCTCTACCACCTGTTCAAGGCCGACAATTACGCCTACGTGATCGTGCTGCAGAACATCTGCCGGTTGCTCTCCCGCCGGCTGCGCAAGGCGGACTCCCGCATCACCGAGTTCCTCTCCCGCGGAGGCAAGGCCCCCGCGGCCCGCCGTCGCAGCCTCGAGCCCAAGCCGCGCAAGCGGGCGTAGCCTCTCTGGTGGGCGTGGAGGCGCCCACCCGGTCCCGGTGAGCCCTTGGGGCTACCCTCGGGTCCCGGGGGGCGGCAACCGCGGCGCGGGGGAGGTGGACTCGCTCCCGCCGTCGGTGGCGTCGGCGGCCCCGGCGCGAGGCTCGCCGCTGACGCGCACCTGCACCTCGCCCTGGACCTCCCGTTCGCGCGGCCGACCGCCGGAGAAGAAGTCGGCGGGATCCAGGCCGCGGGTCACCTGCACCGCGCCCACCCCCACCGCCCGCTCCAGCCGGGCCCGCAGCCTGGCGGCCACCCACCGCCGGAGCGGCGGAACCAGCAACAGCAGCCCCGCCACGTCGGTGAGCACCCCCGGCACCACCAAAAGCAGCCCGCCCAGGGTGATCAGCGCTGCCCCGGTCAGCCCCTCCTGGGGCGGCTCTCCGCGGGCCAGCGTCTGTTGCCACTGTCGCACCACCCGCAGCCCCTCCCGCCGGGCCAGGGCCGAACCCACCACCGCGGTCAGTACCACCAGCGCCACGGTGTTCAGCGCGCCCAGCCGCCCGCCGATCTGGATCAGCAGCCACAGCTCGGTGATCGGGACCAACACCATCAGCAGCAGGAGCCAGCGCATGCGCCCTATTTAACGGGCGTCCGCCGCTGCTGCACCTGCCGGCTCAGGAAGGGGACGATCTCCGAGAGCGACAGCACCCGGTCCGGGGTGACCTTGAGCAGCACCGCGTCCGGCAGCCCCCGGTTCTCGGCGGTGACCGGATCCTGCACCACCAGCAGCCCGCCGCGCTCCTTGACCTTCACCGCCCCGTCCGGCCCGTCCTTCCCGGTCCCGGTGAGCACCACCGCGATCACCCCCGGGCCGTAGGCCTCCGCCGCCGACTCGAACAGCGCGTCGATCGAGGGACGGGCCCAGGCGATCGGCCCCTCGGTGGACAGCGCCAGGGTCTCCTTCTCCACCAGCAGGTGGTACCCGGCCGGGGCCAGATAGACCTTCCCCGCCTCCAGCGGTTCCTTGTCCATCGCCTCCCGGACCTCCACCATGCTCTCGCCCTGGAGGACCTGGTTCATCCCGTCCTCGCCCTCGTCCCCGCGGTGCTGGACCACCAGGATCGGCGCGGCGAAGGCCGGGGTCAGGGCCGAGATCAGGAAGCGCAGCGCGTCCACTCCGCCCCAGGACGCCCCGATCACCACCAGCGAGGGGTGCCTCACGCCTTCCTCCGGTAGATCCGCTCCCGCTCATCCACCACGTCGTAGTCGTGCTCGTGGGCGGTGTGGAGGATGGTCTCCCGCCGGCCCAGCGCCAGGATCCCGAACCGGCGCAGGCTCTGGTGGAAGAGGTGGTGGACCCGGGTCTGCAGTTCGGGGTCGAAGTAGATCATCACGTTCCGGCACAGCACCACGTTGAACTCGTTGAAGGACCCGTCCTGCGCCAGGTTGTGCTGGGCAAAGACGATGTTCTTCTTCAGCGAGGACTTGAAGATCGCGTGCTCGTACTGCGCGGTGTAGTAGTCGGAGAAGGCCCGCTTCCCTCCGGCCCGGATGTAGTTCTGGGTGAACTCCTGCATCTGCCCGGCGGGGAAGATCCCGGACTTGGCCTTCTCCACCACCACCGGGTTCATGTCGGTGGCGTAGATCCGCGCCCGGTCATACAGCCCCTCCTCCTGCAGCAGGATCGCCAGCGAGTAGACCTCCTCGCCGGTGGAGCAGCCCGCGTGCCAGATCCGCACGAAGGGGTGGCTGAACAGGTGCGGCACCACCTTCTCCCGGAAGGCCAGGAAGAAGCTGGGGTCGCGGAACATGGTGGTGACGTGCACGGTGAGGTGCAGCAGCAGCCGCTCCATCGCCTCCCGGTCGTGCAACACCCTGGCCTGCAGGGCGGAGATGGAGTCCAGCCGCTCGTCGCGCAGCATGTTCCACACCCGCCGCCGCAGGGACGCCCGGGCGTACTGCCGGAAGTCCGAGCCATAGAGGCGGTAGATCCCCTCCAGCAGCAGGTCGAGCTCGATGCTCTCGCGCTCGGCCGCCACCGGGGCCAACAGGGGCCGCTCTTCCGATACCCGCTGCACGAAAGGCTCAGGCCTCGCCGGAGGTCTGCTGCTTGCCCAGGCCGATCACCGGCAGCTTGGGGGCGTTGCGCTCGCTGGCCCGGTACAGCCACACCCGCAGCAGGGACAGCAGCTGTTCGGTGTCCACCGGCTTGGTGATGTAGTCGGAGGCCCCCGCGTCGATGCACTTCTCGCGGTCCCCCTTCATCGCCTTGGCGGTCAGCGCGATGATCGGCAGGTTGCGCAGGTTGGGGATCTGCCGCACCGCCCGCATCGTCTCGTAGCCGTCCATCTCCGGCATCATCACGTCCATCAGCACCACGTCCAGGTCGGGCGTGCCGCGGATGACCTCGATGCCCTTGCGCCCGTTCTCGGCGAACAGCACCTCCATGTTGTGCCGCTCCAGCACCGAGGTGAGGGCGAAGATGTTCCGCACATCGTCGTCCACCACCAGCACCTTGCGCTTGGTGAGCACCGGATCCTGCAGGTGCACCTGGCGGATCATCTGCCGCTTCTGCTCCGGCAGGTTGGCCTCCACCCGGTGCAGGAAGAGGGTGGTTTCGTCCAGCAGCTGCTCGGGGGACTTGGCGCTCTTGATGATGATCGCGTCCGAGACCCGCTTGAGCGCGGTCTCCTCCGCCTCGCTCAGCTCCTTGCCGGTGTAGACGATGATCGGCAGGTCCGGCCGGCCGGCGGCCTTCACCTTCTCGATCAGCTCCAGCCCGCTCATGTCCGGCAGGCCCAGGTCCAGCACCATGCAGTCGTAGTGCTTGGCCTCCAGGGCCTCCAGCGCCGCCTGGCCGCTGGGGACCGAGGTGGTCTTCACGTCCCCGTTGCCGATCAGGTTCACGATCGACATCCGCTGGGCCTCGTCGTCCTCCACCACCAGCAGATACTTCACCGGGCGCTCGATGAACTGCTTCACGTTCCCCAACGCCTCCCCCAGATCCTCGGCGGAGACCGGCTTCTTGAGGTGGGCAATCGCGCCCAGCGACAGCCCGCGCTTCGAGGACTCCTCGGAGGCGGTGATGATGTGCACCGGGATGTGGCGGGTGCGCGGGTCGTGCTTGAGCCGATCCAGCACGCTCCAGCCGTCCACCACCGGCAGGCCGATGTCCAGGGTGATCGCGTCCGGCTTGTAGCGGCGCGCCAGCGCCAGCGCGGTGTCCCCGCGCAGCGCCACCAGGCCGCGGAAGCCCCGCTCCCGGGCCAGCCCCAGCAGGATCCGCGCGAAGACGATGTCGTCCTCCACGACCAGCAGGGACTTGTCCCCGGGCATGATCTCGTCCCGGTCGTCGGAGAGGTCGTTCATTGCCAGCAAGGTGGACTCGGTCTCCACCTCCGGCTCGCTGGAGCCGGTCCGGTTGGGGGCCTCCATCGTCTCCAGCACCGAGCGCATGCTCAGCGAGCTGGGACCGGGGGTCTTCAGCTCCTGGGGCAGGTAGGTCTGGGGCAGGTAGAGGGTGAAGGTGCTGCCCTTGCCCACCTCGGACCTCAGCCCGATCTCACCGCCCAGCAGCTTGGCGATCTCCCGGCTGATCGACAGCCCCAGCCCGGTCCCGCCGTAGCGACGGCTGGTGGTGCCATCCGCCTGCTGGAAGGCCTCGAAGATGATCCGCTGCTTGCTGTCCGGGATCCCGATCCCGGTGTCCACCACCGAGAAGGCCAGCACCGAGTCGGCGCGGTTGAGGGAGTCGTTGTCTAGGCTCCATCCGCCGTCCACCTTGGAGACCTGCAGGGTGATCCCGCCGGACTCGGTGAACTTGAAGGCGTTGGCCAGCAGGTTCTTGAGCACCTGCTGCAGCCGGCGCCCGTCGGTGAACAGCGACGGGGACAGCCCCGGCTCCAGCTCCACCTTGAAGTCCAGCTTCTTGTCCACCGCCAGCTGGCGGAAGGTCCGCTCCACGAAGTCGCTGACCCGGTCCACCACCACCTCGTCCACGTCCACCGCCATGGTGCCGGACTCGATCTTGGACAGGTCCAGGATGTCGTTGATCAGCGACAGCAGGTCGCTGCCGGAGGAGTGGATGGTGGAGGCGAACTCCACCTGCTTGCCGTTGAGGTTCCCCTCCACGTTGTCCGAGAGCAGCTTGGAGAGGATCAACATCGAGTTGAGCGGGGTGCGCAGCTCGTGGCTCATGTTGGCCAGGAACTCGCTCTTGTACTTGGAGGACAGCGCCAGCTGCTGGGCGCGCTCCTCCAGGGCCAGCTTGGCCTGCTCGATCTCCCGGTTCTTCCGCTCCACCTCCACGTTCTGCAGCTGCAGGAGGCGCGAACGCTCCTCCAGCTCCTCGTTGGTCTGCTGCAGCTCCTCCTGCTGCTGCTTGAGGCGCTCCTCGGAGGCCTGCAGGCTCTTGGCCTGGGACTCCAGCCTCTTGTTGGTCTCGGTCAGCTCGTGCTGCTGGCTGCGCAGCTCCTCCGCCAGCGACTGGGACTGCTTGAGCAGCTCCTCGGTGCGCATGCCCGCGGCGATGGTGTTGATCACGATCCCGATCGACTCGGTCAGCTGATCCAGGAAGGTGAGGTGGATCTCGTTGAACCGGTAGAACGACGCCAGCTCCACCACCGCCTTGACCTGGCCCTCGAAGATCACCGGGAGGACCACGATGTTCAGCGGCTTGGCCTCGCCCAGCCCGGACCCGATCTTGATGTAGTTGTCCGGGACCTCGGTGAGGAGGATCCGCTCCTTCTCCAGCACGCACTGTCCGACCAGGCCCTCGCCGACCTTGAACTCGTTGGAGAGGTTCTTCCGCTCCCGGTAGGCGTAGGAGGCCAGCAGCTTGAGCACCGCCGCCTCGTTCTGTCCGTCCAGGATGTAGAACACCCCCTGCTGGGCGGAGACCAGCGGCGCCAGCTCGCGCAGGATCAGCTTGGCCACCGCCTCCAGGTCCCGCTGGCCCTGCAGCATGCGGGTGAACTTGGCCAGGTTGGTCTTCAGCCAGTCCTGCTCGCTGTTCTTCTGCGTGGTCTCACGCAGGTTGGCGATCATCTGGTTGACGTTGTCCTTCAGCGCCGCCAGCTCGCCCTGGGCGGAGACGGAGATGCTGCGGGTCAGATCGCCCTTGGTCACCGCGGTGGCCACCTCGGCGATCGCGCGCACCTGGGTGGTGAGGTTGGCCGCCAGCTGGTTCACGTTGTCGGTCAGGTCCCTCCAGGTCCCGGCCGCGCCGGGCACCTTGGCCTGGCCGCCCAGCTTCCCCTCCACACCCACCTCGCGGGCCACCGAGGTGACCTGCTCGGCAAACGTGGCCAGGGTGTCGATCATGCTGTTGATCGTCTCGGCCAGGGTGGCGATCTCCCCCTTGGCATCCAGCGCCAGCTTCCGCTTCAGGTCCCCGGCGGCGACCGCGGTCACCACGGTGGCGATCCCCCGCACCTGGGCGGTGAGGTTGGAGGCCATCTGGTTCACGTTGTCGGTCAGGTCCTTCCAGGTGCCGGAGACCCCCTTCACGTCGGCCTGTCCGCCCAGCTTCCCCTCGGTGCCCACGTCCTTGGCGACCCGGGTGACCTCGGCGGCGAAGGAGGACAGCTGATCCACCATGGTGTTGATGGTGTTCTTCAGCTCCAGCATCTCCCCCTTCACGTCCACGGTGATCTTCTTGGAGAGATCTCCGGTGGCCACCGCGGTGGTCACCGCGGCGATGTTCCGCACCTGGGAGGTGAGGTTGGAGGCCATGGAGTTGACGTTGTCGGTCAGATCCTTCCAGGTGCCGGAGACCCCCTTCACGTCCGCCTGTCCACCCAGTTTTCCTTCGGTGCCCACCTCGCGGGCCACCCGGGTGACCTCGGCGGCGAAGGAGGACAGCTGATCCACCATGGTGTTGATGGTGTTCTTCAGCTCCAGCATCTCGCCCTTCACATCGGCGGTGATCTTCCGGCCCAGGTCGCCCCGGGCCACCGCGGTGGTCACATCCGCGATGTTGCGGACCTGGGCGGTGAGGTTGGAGGCCATCAGGTTGACGTTGTCGGTCAGGTCCTTCCAGGTACCGGCCACGCCCTTCACCATCGCCTGGCCACCCAGCTTGCCCTCGGTGCCCACCTCCTTGGCGACGCGGGTCACCTCGGCGGCGAACGAGGAGAGCTGATCCACCATGGTGTTGATGGTGTTCTTCAGCTCCAGCATCTCCCCCTTCACGTCCACCGTGATCTTCTTGGAGAGGTCTCCGTTGGCCACCGCGGTGGTCACCGCGGCGATGTTCCGCACCTGGGCGGTGAGGTTACCGGCCATGGAGTTCACGTTGTCGGTCAGGTCCTTCCAGGTGCCGGCGACGCCGCGCACCTCGGCCTGGCCGCCCAGCTTGCCCTCGGTGCCCACCTCGCGGGCCACCCGGGTCACCTCGGCCGCGAACGACGAGAGCTGATCCACCATGGTGTTGATGGTGTTCTTCAGCTCCAGCATCTCGCCCTTCACGTCCACGGTGATCTTCTTGGAGAGATCCCCCTTGGCGACGGCGGTGGTCACCTCGGCGATGTTCCGCACTTGGGAGGTGAGGTTGCCGGCCATGCTGTTGACGTTCTCGGTCAGGTCCTTCCAGGTGCCGAACACGCCCTTGACGATCGCCTGACCGCCCAGCTTGCCCTCGGTGCCCACGTCGCGGGCCACCCGGGTCACCTCGGCGGCGAAGGAGGAGAGCTGATCCACCATGGTGTTGATGGTGTTCTTCAGCTCCAGCATCTCGCCCTTCACGTCCACGGTGATCTTCTTGGAGAGATCCCCGTTGGCCACCGCGGTGGTGACCGCGGCCACGTTCCGCACCTGGGCGGTGAGGTTGCCGGCCATGAAGTTCACGTTGTCGGTCAGATCCTTCCAGGTGCCGGAGACACCCTTCACGTCCGCCTGACCGCCCAGCTTTCCTTCCGAACCCACCTCGCGGGCCACCCGGGTGACCTCGGCGGCGAACGACGAGAGCTGGTCCACCATGGTGTTGATGGTGACCTTCAGCTCCATCATCTCGCCCTTCACGTCCACGGTGATCTTCTTGGAGAGATCCCCCTTGGCCACCGCGGTGGTCACCTCGGCGATGTTCCGCACCTGGGAGGTGAGGTTACCGGCCATGGAGTTCACGTTGTCGGTGAGGTCCTTCCAGGTGCCGGCCACTCCCTTCACGTCGGCCTGACCGCCCAGCTTCCCCTCGGTGCCCACCTCGCGGGCCACCCGGGTCACCTCGGAGGCGAAGGAGGACAGCTGGTCCACCATGGTGTTGATGGTGTTCTTCAGCTCCGCCATCTCCCCCTTCACGTCCACGGTGATCTTCCGGGACAGATCGCCCCGGGCCACCGCGGTGGTCACATCCGCGATGTTGCGGACCTGGCCGGTGAGGTTGGAGGCCATGAAGTTCACGTTGTCGGTCAGGTCCTTCCAGGTCCCGGACACCCCGCGCACATCCGCCTGTCCGCCCAGCTTTCCTTCCGAGCCCACCTCGCGGGCCACCCGGGTGACTTCCGAGGCGAAGGAGGAGAGCTGATCCACCATCCGGTTGATCACGTCCTTGATCTGCAGGATCTCCCCGCGCACATCGACGGTGATCTTCTGGGTCAGGTCACCGGAGGCGATCGCGGTGGCGACCTTGGAGACGTCGCGCAGCTGCACGGTGAGGTTGGAGGCCAGCCCGTTGACGTTGTCGGTCAGGTCCTTCCAGGTGCCGGAGACTCCCTTCACCTCCGCCTGTCCGCCCAGCTTTCCTTCGGTGCCCACCTCGCGGGCCACCCGGCTCACCTCGGAGGAGAAGGAGGAGAGCTGATCGACCATCTTGTTGATCACGTCCTTGATCTGGAGGATCTCCCCCTTCACATCGACGGTGATCTTCTGGGTCAGGTCGCCGGACGCAATCGCGGTGGCGACCTTGGAGACGTCGCGCAGCTGCACGGTGAGGTTGGAGGCCAGCCCGTTGACGTTGTCGGTCAGGTCCTTCCAGGTGCCGGACACGCCCTGCACATCCGCCTGTCCGCCCAGCTTTCCTTCGGTGCCCACCTCGCGGGCCACCCGGGTGACCTCGGCGGCGAACGAAGAGAGCTGATCGACCATCTGGTTGATCACGTTCTTGATCTGGAGGATCTCCCCCTTCACATCGACGGTGATCTTCTGGGTCAGGTCGCCAGAGGCGATCGCGGTGGCGACCTTGGAGACGTCCCGCAGCTGCACGGTGAGGTTGGAGGCCAGCCCGTTGACGTTGTCGGTCAGGTCCTTCCAGGTGCCGGACACGCCCTGCACATCCGCCTGTCCGCCCAGCTTTCCCTCGGTGCCCACCTCGCGGGCCACCCGGGTCACCTCCGCCGCGAAGGAGGAGAGCTGGTCCACCATGGTGTTGATGGTGTTCTTCAGCTCCAGGATCTCGCCCCGGGCGTTGACGGTGATCTTCTTGGAGAGGTCACCGCGGGCCACCGCGGTGGTCACCTCGGCGATGTTCCGCACCTGGGCGGTGAGGTTGGAGGCCATCGAGTTCACGTTCTCGGTGAGATCGCGCCACGTCCCGGCCACCCCCTTCACCTCCGCCTGTCCGCCCAGCTTGCCGTCGGAGCCCACCTCGCGGGCCACCCGGGTCACCTCGGCGGCGAAGGAGGACAGCTGATCGACCATGGTGTTGATGGTCTTCTTCAGCTCCGCCATCTCCCCCTTCACGTCCACGGTGATCTTCTTGGAGAGATCCCCGTTGGCCACCGCGGTGGTCACCTCCGCGATGTTCCGCACCTGGCCGGTGAGGTTGGAGGCCATGAAGTTCACGTTGTCGGTCAGATCCTTCCAGGTCCCCGACACGCCCTTCACCACCGCCTGACCGCCCAGCTTTCCTTCCGAACCCACCTCCCGGGCCACCCGGGTGACCTCGGCGGCGAAGGAGGACAGCTGATCCACCATGGTGTTGATGGTGTTCTTCAGCTCCAGCATCTCCCCCTTCACGTCCACGGTGATCTTCTTGGAGAGATCGCCGGTGGCCACCGCGGTGGTCACCGCGGCGATGTTCCGGACCTGGGCGGTGAGGTTGCCCGCCATGAAGTTCACGTTGTCGGTGAGGTCCTTCCAGGTGCCGGAGACGCCCTTCACCACCGCCTGGCCGCCCAGCTTTCCGTCCGAGCCCACCTCGCGGGCCACCCGGGTCACCTCGGCCGCGAAGGAGGAGAGCTGATCCACCATGGTGTTGATGGTGTTCTTCAGCTCCAGCATCTCTCCCTTCACGTCCACGGTGATCTTCTTGGAGAGATCCCCGCGGGCCACCGCCTTGGTGACCTCGGCCACGTTCCGCACCTGGCCGGTGAGGTTGGAGGCCATCAGGTTCACGTTGTCGGTGAGATCCTTCCAGGTGCCGGCCACGCCCTTGACCACCGCCTGTCCGCCCAGCTTTCCCTCGGTGCCCACGTCGCGGGCCACCCGGGTCACCTCGGCCGCGAAGGAGGACAGCTGGTCCACCATGGTGTTGACCACCTTGGCGGTGCGCAAGAACTCGCCCTTGAGCGGACGCCCCTCGATGTCCAGGGCCATGTTCTGCGACAGGTCGCCCTTGGCCACCGCGCCAATCACTCGGGCCACCTCGGCGGTGGGCTGCACCAGGTCCACCACCAGGGTGTTCACCGACTCCACGATCTGGGTCCAGGAGCCGGCGGCGCCGGTGACGGTGGCGCGCTGCTGGGTGCGGCCCTCCTTGCCGACCACGGTGTTGATGCGCGAGAACTCCCGCGCCATCTGGTCCTGCAGGTCCACGATCTCGTTGAGCACGTCGTGGACCTTGCCGGCCACCCCCAGCCGGTCTCCCGGCAGGCGCACCGAGAAGTCACCCTTGCGGACCTGGACCAGCATCTGCAGCAGCATCCGGGGATCGATCTGCTCTCCTCCGGCACCACCGCCGCCACTGCCCACGGTCGCGGGAGAGGTCGCGGAGTCGGGGGAGGCGGAGGGGCTCTTCACGTCTTTGGATCGGCGCAAGGCGTTCTTCCTCATGGGGGGCAAAGTCTTCAGACCAGGGTGAGCAGGACCTTGGAGAGGTCCGAAAAGGAGACAGGTTTGACCAGGTGGGCGTCGAAGCCGGCGGCCTTGGCCCGTTCGCTGGCCTCGGCGTTTCCGTAGCCGGTCAGGGCCACCAGGCGCGGGCAGTGGCCGTTGGCGCGCTGGCGCAGGGCCTCGGCCACCCCGTAGCCATCCATCCCCGGCAGACCGATGTCCACCAGGGCGATGCTGGGGCGGCTCTGCAGGGCCAACTCCACGCCCTGCTCGCCGCTCTCGGCCTCTTCCACCCGGTGGCCGTTGAGCTCCAGCAGATCGCGCATGCTGCTGCGGATGTCCGGGTTGTCTTCAATCAGCAGGATGTCCAGCGACGGCAGCTTCCGCAGCGCCGCCGCGGACCGTTCGGTGGCGGTGGCCGGCGCCTGGGGAGGCAGCGGCAAGCGGATCAGGAACTCGCTGCCCCGGCCCAGGCCCTCGCTGTGGGCCTCCACGTGGCCGTCGTGCATCTCCACCAGCGACTTGACCAGGGTCAGCCCCAGGCCCAGCCCGCCGGTAGCGCGCCCGGAGGTGGGCGTCACCTGGACGAAGATCTCGAACACCTGGGCCAGCATCTGGGGGGAGATCCCGATCCCGTTGTCCTTCACCGAGATCACCAGCTGGCCGGCCACCACCCGCGCGCCCAGGCTGAGGCTGCCGCCCGGGTCGGTGTACTTGGCGGCGTTGTTCAACAGATTGGCCAGCACCTGGGTCAGCCGGGTGCCGTCCACCTGCAGGGACAGGGTCTCGGAGGGGAGGGTGACCGACAACAGGTGCTTGCGCTCGCGCACCAGCGGCTCGGCGGCCTGGACTGCCTGTTCCACCAGGGCGGCGAGGGTGATCTGCGCCTTGCGCAGCTCCACCTTCCCGCGGGTGATCCGGGAGACGTCCAGCAGGTCATCCACCAGCCGGCACATGTGGACCACCTGCCGGTCGGCGGTGTCCAGGGCGCGCAGCGACTTGTCCTCGGTGGGGGCGGTCAGCTGACGCAGGATCTCCAGCGAGGCGCGGATCGGCGCCATCGGGTTGCGCAGCTCGTGGGCCAGCATCGCCAGGAACTCGTCCTTGCGCCGGTCCCGGTCGTGCAGCTCTTCGATCAGTTGGTGGTTGCGCTGCTCCGCCTCCTCCTTCTGCGCCACCAGTTGGCTCAGCTCGTCGGCGCGCTGGGCCAGCGCCTCCTTCACCTTGCGCTCCCGCTCCATCTCCTCGCGGAGCAGGGACTGCTCGTACTCGCGGCGGGTCTGCTCCAGCTTCCGGTCCGCCTCCCGCCGCTCCAGATCGCGCAGCAACGCATCCTGCTGCTGGGCCTGCTTGCGCTGGCGGTACAGATCCAGGAACACGTTCACCTTGGAGCGGAGGATCTCCGGCACCAGGGGCTTGAACAGGAAGTCCACCGCGCCCAGGCCGTAGCCCTTGACCACGTTCACCTCGGCGCGGTTGAGCGCGGTGAGGAAGATGATCGGGACGTGGCGGGTGCGCTCGCGGGCGCGGATCAACTGCGCGGTCTCGAAGCCGTCCAGGTTCGGCATCTGGACGTCCAGGAGGATCACCGCGAAGTCGCGGGAGAGGAGCAGCCGCAGGGCATCGTCGCCGGACTGGGCCTGGACGATGTTGGCCTGCAGGTCGCCCAGCAACGCCTCCACCGAGCGCAGGTTGCTCAGGTTGTCGTCCACGCAGAGGATGTCGACTCGAAGAGGTTCAGTCATGAGGTGCGCAAGCGGGGGCGTACAAATACCCGAACCTTCGGCTGAAACGGTAAGGGGGCCCATCTCCCGGACGGTAGAACTGTCGGGTAGCGACTAGGCAGGCTCGGTCCAAGGGCTCAGAACGGGCGATCCTAGGGGGCGTTGTGTCCGACGTCGAACACCTGACCGCCTCGGGCCCGGAAACCCTTACCGGGTTTCACCGGGGTGGGACGGAATCCACTCCCATGCTCACTCCAGGTGATACCGCTCCCGCCTTCTCCGGCTCCGACCACACCGGCAAGCCCGTCTCGTTGAATGACTACCGGGGCAAGAACCTGGTGCTGTGGTTCTTCCCCAAGGCGGACACGCCGGGCTGCACCGCCGAGGGTTGCGGCTTTCGTGACCACCGGGCGGACTTCCAGCGGAAGAACGCGGAGATCCTGGGCGTCAGCTTCGACACCGCGGAGGAGAACGCCGCCTTCGTGAAGAAGTTCGACTTCAACTTCCCGCTGCTCTGCGACACCAGCCGCGCGGTGGGCGTGGCCTACGGTGCGGCAGACGACGCCAGCGCCAAGAACGCGAAGCGGATCGGGGTGATCGTCGGCCCGGACGGCAAGGTCCGGCACTGGTTCCCCAAGGTGGACGCCCGCGCCTTCCCGGAAGAGGCGCTGAAGCTGCTCTGAACACAGTCTGGCTCCGGCGGTCCCTCGCCGGAGCTGGAGTTGTGTGCCCTGCCCTTCACCGGGCGGCTACACTCCCCGTGCTTGAAGCGTTCCCCTCCACCGCGCGGCCACTTCCTGTTGGGGTTCGTGGCCACCCTCGGGTTCGCGGTGGCGGGGCTGCTGCTCTACGCCGCGTATCTGCTCTACTTCCAGGAGCCGGCAGCTCCTCCCGCGCCTCCGCGC
This sequence comes from Myxococcaceae bacterium, assembly GCA_036675345.1. Taxonomy (GTDB): domain Bacteria; phylum Myxococcota; class Myxococcia; order Myxococcales; family Myxococcaceae; genus JALYOC01. The sequence goes on along the minus strand of JAKFFE010000019.1, from coordinate 278,441 downwards.
CCCGCTCCTTCGACCCGCCCCATCTCCGGAGGCCGGGCGGTGATCTCCTCCGGCGGTCCCGACGAGCGGACCGCGCAGGACCGCAAGGCGATCCTCGCCAGTCAGTCGGCGCAGAAGCGCAACCAGATCCTGGTGGTGGACGCGTATCTGCAGATCCTCGGGAGGTACCCCAACGCGCGAGAACAGGCAGCGTGGCTTCCGCCGGACTCTCCGGGCGGAAAGACCCTGGCTGAGCTGCGCAAGTCCGGTCAGGACGATGAGGTGATCGCCCGGCACATCTCCGGCCAATTGCTGGAGAGCGCGGCGTCGGCGCGCTTCCCCTCCCTGCGACGGGCAGCACCCGCCGACGGCATGGGAGACGACGCGGGCGCGATCGCCGCCCTGCTGGCCCGGGCCCTGGGCGCCGACCTGGGAGTGGGTGACGACACCGCGCTGATCCGCCAGCTGCAGCGGACCTACGGGCTGACGGAAGGGCAGACCACGCCAATTCCCTCCCTCACCGCGGTGCTTCGAGATCTCACCGGCTCCTCCGACGTCACCGAGCACTTCCTCGAAGAAGGCACCCCGCTGGAGGTGGAGGTGGAGGCGATCCGCACCGTGCTTCGCACCGGTCGGCTGGTGGTGATCAGCGGCGCCGACGCCCCCACCCACGGGCGGCTGGTGCTGGCGGTGGGCCACGACGCGCAGGGGAACATCCTGGTCCGTGACCCGCGCGGGCGGATGCCGGAGCGGGTGGGCACCCCGATGCTCAAGGCCTTCCTCACCCGGCCCGGCCTGGTGGGCGCCCAGGGATCCCCGGGTCTGTGGATCGAACTGCCGGCGCGTCGCGGCCGCTGCCGGCCCCAGGTCCAACTCGCCGGATTGCCCACCGGGCTGGACTCGCTGGTGCTGGGAGGGGAGGGCGGGCTGACCGGGACCATCCCCGGCGCGCAGGTGAACCTGACCTCGGTCCGGATCCCCGACGGCGAGCACTCGATGAAGGGCACCCTCAGCCTCACCGCCGAGCAGATCGACGGATCCTGGAGGCGGGAAAGTCACCCGCCGCCGGCAGCGGAGACTCCTTCGTGAGGTGGGGCCGGCACTTCAACATCGACCCGGCGTGGGCGCTGGCCTTCTTCCGCCGCGAGTCCTGGTACGGCGCACACAAGCGCTGGGTGGGACGGATCAGCGACACCCAGACCAGCCGGAACATCGGCAACATCCGTTACACCGGCCGCCCCAGCCCGCAGCGGGTGCCCCAGTACCGGGAGTTCAACGGGTTCCGCGCCTACGACAGCTGGGACGACGGCATCCACGACTGGTTCCGCCTGCTGGCCCACGACCCCAACTACGCCGCGCTGCACACGGTGGAGCGGATCCTCCCCATCTACGCGCCGTCCTTCGAGAACGACACCGACAACTATCTGCGGGATGTGGTCGCCTGGGTGACTGCCTGGCGCCAGGAGAACCAGGTGGCGCTCTCCACCCAGCAGGTCCGCCCGGCGGTGGCCCTCCAGACGTCAGACTGTGATCAACAGGACTAAGACCAAGGTTCCGTTCCCAATCCTTGCGCCCGTCTGCCACGTCGTTGACTGAACAGCCAACCGCAGTGAAGTTCGCCAGCCTTTCCTGCCCGGGGGATGGTGACCCTCCACCCTACCTCCCCCACCTGAGCCCGCATCCACTTCATGGCCCCCCCGCCCTCCGCGCCGTTTGATCTACTGGTCCGCAGCGTCAAGGACTACGCGATCTTCATGCTCGATCCGGAGGGCAACGTGGTCAGCTGGAATGAGGGTGCCCGCCGACTCAAGGGCTACGAGGCCGACGAGATCATCGGCCGCCACTTCTCGACCTTCTATCTCGAAGGGGACAAGCAGGACGGCAAGCCGGCCCGGGAGCTGAAGATTGCCCGGGAGACAGGCAGCTACGAGGAGGAGGGCGAGCGGCTGCGCAAGGATGGCTCCCGGTTCTGGGCCAACGTGCTGATCACCGCGGTCCGCGATTCCGCCGGGCAGCTGGTGGGGTTCGCCAAGGTCACCCGGGACATCACCGATCGGATCCGCGCAGAGCAGCGGATGCGCACCCGGTCGCTCCAGGAGAGCTCGGTGGCGCAGCTGGGGGTGTTCGCGCTGTCCACCCCCGACCTGCAGCCGGTGATGAACCGCGCCGCCAACGTGGTGGCCGACACCCTGGGCGCTGAGTTCTGCGAGGTCCGCCAGCTGGTGGAGGAGGGCACCCTGCTCCAGCGCCGCGCCGGCATCGGCTGGCCGGAGGTGGACGATGTTCCGCTGGCCCGGGCCTCGCGGTCCCTGTCCTCCTGGGCCCTGGGGGTGGAGGCAGCGGTGGTGGACGACTTCCAGGCGCATCCGGAGGTCGAGCTCACCCCGCTGCAGGTCTCCTTGGGAATCCGCAGCGGGATCAGCGCGGTGATCCGTGCCGGAGGTCCGGAGCCCCGTGCCTATGGGGTGATCGCCGCCTACTCCGACCGCCCCGGGGCCTTTGCCCCGCAGATGCTGGACTTCGTCCGCACGGTGGCCAACGTGGTGGCCACGGCCATCGTCCGCCGCGAGGCCGAAGAGCAGCTGGGCTCGGCAGTGACCGACGCCGAGGCGGAGCGGGTCTTGCGCGAGCAGGCCGAAGAGCAGCTGCGGGAGCGCGATGAGTTCCTCTCGGTGGCCGCCCACGAGCTGCGGACCCCGCTCACTCCGCTCCGGCTGCAGCTGGAGAGCCTGCTGGCCCGGGCCACCGACGCGGCGACCCGCGAACGTCTGGGCCGGACCTTGCGCCACGCGGACCGCCTGCGGGTGCTGGTGGAGCGTCTGCTGGACCTCTCCCGCCTGCGCATCGGCAAGTTCGAGCTGCTCCTGGAGCCGTTGGACCTGGGGAGCCTGACCGAGGAGCTGCTGGAGACCCTGCGGCCGGAGACGGTGTCCGAGCTGCGCCTGGTCCGTGACGGAAACCTGAAGGGGAACTGGGACTCCACCCGGCTGGGCCAGGTGGTGACCAACCTGGTGTCCAACTCCATCAAGTATGGCAACGGCCAGCCAGTGGAGGTTCGGCTGCGCGCCGAGGGAGAGCAGGTGGTGATGGAGGTGGAGGACCGGGGGATCGGGATCGCGGAGGACGATCTGGAGCGGGTGTTCGAGCGCTTCGAGCGCGCCGTCTCCGCCACCCACTTCGGGGGCTTCGGCCTGGGGCTGTACATCGTCCGGCAGATCATCGACGCGCACGGCGGACAGGTGACTGCCCGCAGCCGGCTGGGCGAGGGATCGATCTTCACGGTGCGGCTGCCGCGCAGCCCTCCGGCCTGAACCCTACGGGGCGAAGCTGCGGGTCCGCATCCACCGGCGCACGGTCAGCGCCACCCCGGTCAGCACCGCCCAGGGCAGCAGGTGGAACACCACCAGGTGCGAGACGGTGGAGACCGGGCAGTGCAGGTGGAGGGCAAACACCCCCGCCGCGCCGCCCGCCAGTCCCGCCGCCACCACCTTGAGCGCCCCGGGCGAGGAGCGGGTCAAAAGCCAGAGCAGCAGGGCCAGCAGGGGCAGGGTCGCCCCCACCTCGGTGGCCAGACAGGGCAGCCCGGCGCGCCAGAAGGGAAGGGCGCCCCCCTCGCCGGTGGCCCCGGCCACGATCAGCAGCGCCGCCACCGCGGCCAGGCCCACCGTGATCAGCCGCAACCGGCGCCCGTGGGGAGAGAGCGCCGACCAGGTGCCCACCGCGATCAGCAGCAGCAACGAGGCGGCGGTCAGCCCACCCATCAGCGGGTGACCCGGAGCGCCGCGCACGCCCAGGGCCAGCACCGCTCCGAAGGCGGTGGCCAACAGCAGCAGGACCGCCAGCGCCGCCGCCACCCACCAGGGTCGGGCCTTCCCCAGGCCCGAGGGATCCAGCCGCGGATCAAGCGGTGGAGGCGGAGGCGGAGCGCCGGGTCCACCCAGCAGGGCAAAGGTCTCCAGGGTGGCGGTGCAGTCCCGGCAGCCCCGGGCATGCTCGGCCAGCTCCGCCGACAGCGGGCCCTGGGGTGACCCTTCCCGGAGGATCCGATCGCAGGTGCGGCTCATCCATCCTCCTTGAGATCCGCCAGCAGCTCGCGCAGCCGCTCGTAGCCGCGGTGGGCGCGGACCTTGGCGGCGGTCTCGGAGACCCCTACCACCTCGGCGATCTCCGCAAAGGAGAGTCCCTCCCAGCGGTGCAGCATGATCGCCTCCCGCTGGGCCGGGGGCAGCGCCTCCAGCGCCCGGCGGACCCGCAGCTCCAGGCCGCGGTCCTGCACGCCCGGTTGCACCGGCTCGGCCCAGGCGCCCAGCTGCTCGGGGGTGGACAGCTCCTCCCCGCGCCCGCGTCGGAAGAGATCCCGGGCGGCGTTGGTGGCGATCGCGTACAGCCAGGGTTTGACCCGCGCTCCGGGGGTGAACCGGCCCCGGCTGCGGATCACCGAGGCGAAGGTCAGCTGCAGCGCATCGTCCGCCGCGGAGGGTGAGCGGATCAGTCGGCACAGATGGCCGTGCAACAGGCCGGCGTAGCGGCGGTACAGGGCCTCGAAGGCGGCGGAGTCGCCGGAACAGAACCTGGCCATCAGCTCCTCGTCGGAGGGCTGGGCCGGCGCGCCGGGCGCCGAGGGTGCTGTGCGTGGGATCCCCAAGACCTTGGCGGACACTCTACCGGGCCCGCGCCGCAGCGGGCGGCGGTTTCCTCGCGCCGGAACCGGCGATGCCGCGGACCGGGCCATCCACGGTCCGCGGGGCACCGGACGCAAAAATGGCCACCGCCCGCAGAGCAGTGGCCATCGGTTGCTGCAGGAACCCCGCTACCGACGCTTGAGGATCGGGTGCGGAGCGCCGCCCCCGCGGACCGCGTCGGCGGCCTGGGAGACCGCGGCGGAGACCCGGGCGCCAGCGGCGTGGGCCATGTCCGAGGCCGCATGTGCCATGTCCGAGGCTTTGGCCCCGGCAGCGTGCGCCATGTCGGCGGCGGCGTGGGCCAGCCCCTGCGGGGCCGGCGCGGCGGCAGCCCGGGCGGCGCGAGCAGAGGCTGCGTGGTCCAGCTCGGAGGCGATCGAGGCCGGGGTCTTCCGGGCAGGCGCGTTGAGGGCCACCCGCTCCTCCTCGGTGTACTTGAGGTGGGCCAGCCGCACCGCCTCCGGCGGCAACCGCAGCTTCTTCACGATCCCGAAGACCGAGAGGAGCTTGAGGGCGTAGTAGGAGAAGTCCACCTCCCACCAGAACCAGCCCTGGTTGGCGGTGTTCTGGTGGTAGTGGTGGTTGTTGTGCCACCCCTCGCCGCAGGTGATGATCGCCAGCAGCCAGTTGTTGCGGCTGTCGTCGGTGCTCTTGTAGCGGCGCTTGCCGAACACGTGTGAGAGCGAGTTGATGGTGAAGGTGCCGTGCCACAGGAGCACGGTGCTGATGAAGTAGCCCCACACCAGCATCGACAGCCCGCCCCAGAAGTACAGCCCCACCGCCAGCGCGATCGACGGCACCAGGTGGAAGCGGTTGAGCAGCCTCAGCTCCGGGAAGCGGGCGAAGTCCTTGATCGCGTCGAAGTTCGTGGCGTCGTACTTGTCGCTGAGGATCCAGCCCACGTGGCTCCACCAGAAGGAGTCCTGGACCGGGGAGTGGATGTCCTCCGGAAGATCGGAGGCCCGGTGGTGGTGACGGTGGTGCGCCGCCCACCACAGGGGGCCCTTCTGCGCCGCGGTGGTGCCCAGCAGCGCGATCAGGAACTGGAACACCCGGTTGGTCTGGTAGGCCCGGTGCGCGAAGTACCGGTGGTACCCGGCGGTGATCGCGAACATCCGCACGTAGTAGAGCGCGACGCACACCACCACCTCGCGGACCCCGACCCCGGTGTAGAAGGCCAGCAGGGTCGCGGCATGCACCAGGAAGAACGGGATCGAGGTCCATTTCTGGATCGCGTAGTTCTTCTGGGGGGCGGCGGAGGTCGGGAGTTCGGAGGTCTGGGCGTTCAAGGCGTAGGTCCCCTCAGGTTTCAGGGACATGAACGCGCCCAACTGTCATCGCTGTGTCAGACGGGGGGAGAATCCACCCCGCCCAGCCAGGAAGTGAAGCCGGGCTGACCCCGCAAGGGGGCCAGATCGGGATCCTTCGCGGCGTGCTGTACGTCCGAGTAACCCAGCGCTCGGGCCTTCTCCAGCATCGCCAGGGCCGCCGCCACATCTCCCGCCTGGGCGTAGGCACAGGCAGCGTCGTAGGCCGCCTCATCGTTGGGGGAGCGTTCCACCGAGTCGGTTGCCAGCCGGGCGGCGGTGGGAAAGTCGCCGCGGCCAAAGGCGGTCCGGGCGGCGATCAGCTCCGCGGCAGAGAGGTCCACCCCCGGCACCCGGGAGGCGGCCACGTCCTGGCCCTGCAGCAGCAGCGACGCGGCCCACGCCTGGGCAGAGGCCGGGGTCCGCCGTTCTCGGAACGCCAGCTCCCACAGCCCGGAGGCACGGTGGTCATCGCCAATCAGGGTGAACGCGGTGGCCAGCGCCTCCGGCTCCACCGGGGTCTTGCCGGCCTGGGCGAAGTGGTCCAGGGCCGCGCGTCCCTCCTTGCGCCGCAGCGAGACCCAGCCCAGCAGGTAGTGGGCGCGGGCCTGCACCGCGGCGGGGGTCTCCGCGTCCAGCACCGCCTGGGCCCGGGTCTGCGCCAGGTCCAGGTCACCGGCGGTGAAGGCCTCCTGCGCGGAGTTCAGCGCCTCCAGCGGTTCGGGGTGGGCGGGCGCGCCCTCGTCCTCACCGCGCAGATAGGCGGCGGCGGCGCGCACCGAGTGGATGGTGCCGATGCCGAAGATGAGGATCGCGATGAACCCCAGGTTGAACTTGAAGCAGAGCAGGGTCACCCCCACCCCCACCGCGACTCCGACGATCTGGGCGAAGAGGAAGCCGCGGCGCCCGAACATCCGCATCAGCACCGTGGTGGTGATCTGCGAACCGTCCAGGGGCGGGACCGGAATCAGGTTCAGGATGGCCCAGGCAAAGTTGGCGAAGGCCAGGCCTCCCAGCAGGTACTCCAGCATGAGCGGCAGCTCGAAGAGCATCACCACCAGGCCGGCCAGCACTCCCAGCAGGGCGCCGGCGACCGGGCCGGCCAGCACCACCGCCACCCGCTTGTACCAGGCGAGGTCGGGGGCCATATGGGTCTCGGTGTGTCCTCCCAGCCCGGCCAGATGGATGGCGGGCGAGTAGCCGAAGGCCTGGGAGGTCAGCGCGTGCCCCAGCTCGTGGACCAGCACCGAGACGAAGATGTTCAGCATCCAGCCGGCCACCGCCAGGGTGGCCACCCGCGCGTACTCCGGGGTGCCGGGCAGGGCCAGGGCCTCGCCGCCGACGCTGATGCCATTTTGGACCCACATCCAGCCGAAGAGCGCGGCGATCAGCAGGTGGCTGCCGTGGACGGTGACGGGGATCTTTCCAACCTGGAAGCGAAGCACCCGCCCACACTAACGGCCCGTGGCCCTCCTGGCAGCCTTCCTGCTCGAGGAACCGGACCGGCCAGAGTCGTGTTAGTGACGGACCCGCCTTGCTCCCCATCGGCCCCTACACCCTGAAGAACCCGTTCGTGCTGGCCCCGATGGCCGGCGTGAGCGAGATGCCCTTTCGCACCATCGCCTTCCAGATGGGCGCGGCCCTCTGCCCCACCGAGCTGGTCAGCGCCCAGGGGCTGTTCCGCGCCAACGTGCGGACCCTGCGCTACCTGCGCTTCAACGCGGAGGTGGAGCGGCCGTACTCGCTGCAGATCTTCGGCGGCGAGCCGGACGTGATGGCCAAGGCCGCCCTGATCGGCAAGGAGAAGGGGGCCCAGATCATCGACATCAACATGGGCTGCCCGGTGAAGAAGGTGGTCAAGAACGGCGCCGGCTCCGGGCTGCTGTGCGATCCGCCCCGCGCCGGAGAGATGGTGCGGCAGATCGCCGAGGCCACCGGGCTGCCGGTGACGGTGAAGATCCGCTCCGGCTGGGACCACAACCAGAAGAACTACCTGCAGATGGCGGAGGTGCTGTTCGCCAACGGCTGCGCGGCGTTGGCGATGCACGCCCGGACCCGCTCCCAGGGGTACTCTGGCCAGGCGGACTGGACCCAGATCGCCGACCTCAAGCGCCACTTCCCCAACAACCCGATCATCGGCAACGGCGATGTGAAGACGGTGGAGGACGCGCGGCGGATGCTGGAGACCACCGGCTGCGATTACGTGATGATCGGCCGCGCCGCGCTGGGCAACCCCTGGCTGTTCCGGGAGCTGACCGGTGGTGACCCGGCCAGCCCCGAGGAGCGGGCGGGCGTGGTGCTGGGCCACTTCAAGGACCACATCGAGTTCATCGGCGAAGGGGTGGCGGCGGTGCGCTCCTTCCGCAAGCACCTGGCCTGGTACGCCCACGGGCTCCATGGGGCGTCCGCGTTCCGCAACACGGTCAACACCCTGGCCACCCCCGAGCAGGTGGAGGAGTCGGTCACCCGGTTCTTCCGCGAGGCCAGCTTCGATCCCTCGGAGCAGGACGAGCAGGACGTGGACTACCGGGCCGCGCTGGGCTGAGCCGGCAGCGGCAGAACTGGCCGCCCGGTGCTCCTCGTGAGGCTGACAACACCGCCGGCCCGTGCTTGCCTCGTCGTTCCGATGCGTCTCTTCCTCCTGATCTGGCTCACCTCGACGGCCGCGCTGGGTCAGCCGGACCCGGCGCCGGAGGAGTCGGAGCCCACGGAGAACAGGCCCACCGCGGGCGCGACCGATGCGGAGGCCGCCACCTCCTCCGAAGACGATCCGGGCGCTCCGGATCCGTCCGGCGGGCTTCCCACCCACCCGCTCAAGAAGAGGGTGGCCACCCTGGACCGGGCGAAGATGTTTCCCGCCCAGCCGGAGCGCAGCCGCAACACGGTGACCTTCAACCCGCTGGCCCTGTTCCAGTCGCAGCTGGCGCTGGAGTACGAGCGGGCGCTCAACGACTGGTTCACCGTCTACGTCTCCCCGCAGCCCACCTTGCTGATCACCGCCGGGAGGTTGGAGGTGGGCCTGTTGGCGGAGGCGGGCGTGCGGCTGGTGTTGATCGGCAAGCCGCCCGGTGGCTTCTATCTGGGCCCGCTGGTGGCGGTGGCGCTGAGCCGGGAGACCGCCAGTGGCGTCTCCACCCTCTCGGTTGCCGTCGGCTACGGGGGGATGATGGGGCTGACCTTCGTCTTCTGGGACCGGCTGGTCCTCTCCGGAGGGCTGGGCGTGCGCTACCTCAAGCTGCCCAGCGCGCCCAATGCGTTCCCGCTCCAGGCGCTGCCGCGAATCTCGGTAGGCGTCGCCTTCTAGCGTCTACCCGGCGGAGAGAACCAGCGAGCCGTGGCGCATCGGCTCGGAGGCCGCGATCGGCGAGGGCGGCGGGGCGAGGATCCGCGAGGTGGCGGTCTGCCGGAAGTAGTTGCAGGCCGGGGTGGCGCGGCGCTCCAGGGTCTCGAAGTCCACGTGGTACAGCCCAAAGCGCGGGCCCCAGCCCTCCAGCCACTCGAAGTTGTCCAGGAGCGACCAGTACAGGTAGCCCTTCACGTCCACGCCCTTGGCCACCGCGTCCAGCATCTGGCTCCAGTGCTGGTGCATGTACGTCGGGCGCCGGTCGCCGGTCCGGTCGTCCATCCCGTTCTCGGTGATCCACACCGGGAGGTTGTACCGCTTCATCTCCATCAGGATGTTGGAGAAGCCCTCCGGGTACTGCTCCCAGCCGATGTCGGTCAGCCCGCGCTGCAGCGGATCGCGGAACTTGAACTCCAGGAACGGCTTCTTGGCGGTGAACCGCAGGTGGGCGCGGGTGTAGTAGTTCACGCCCACGAAGCTCATCGAGTCCCGCGCGCCTTCGATCCGGACCTTGGTGGAGGCCAGCCCGGGCATGTTGATCCGCAGCTCGCCGGTGGTCAGCGCCTCGATGAAGGCGTGGTTGTAGTTGTGGGTGGCGATGTGGACCATCGCCCGATCAATCGGGTGCCAGATCCGGTCCGGCGCGAACCACACGCAGTTCTGGGAGATGCCCAGCTCCACCGGGCCCAGCGCCGCGAACAGCTCCTCGCGTGCCGCCACGTGCGAGCGGGCCAGGTTGGCCAGCGCGGCCATCGCCTTCTTGGGGTCGGCGATCCCCGGAGGCATCAGCCCCTGCAGGTAGCCGCCCAGCAGCAGCACCATCGGCTCGTTGAAGCTGATCACCATCGCGTCGGTGCCCGCGAGGATCCGGGTGCAGACCTTCACGTAGTCCCGGAACACCTGCACCGACTCCGGCGTGTGCCACGGAGTCTGCCTGTGGAACCAGGTGGGGTGGGTGAAGTGGTGGAGGGTGACCACCGGACGAAGCCCGGCCGCCTTCATCTGCAGCAGCCGCTCGCGGTAGCTCTCGATCACCGCGCCGTCGTACTGACCGCGGGTCGGCTCGATGCGCGCCCACTCCAGCGAGATGCGGAAGGCCTGCGACCCGATGTCGCGCGCCAGCCGGTAGTCCTCCTGGTAACGGTTCCAGTGGTCGACGCCTCGACCACAGCGGGCATGGGCCTCCTTCAGCTTCCCCGCCCGCTCCCACTCTGCCCAGTCGTTCTCGATGCCGCCCTCCACCTGATAGGCAGACGTGGCGACGCCAAAAACGAAGTCCTCTGGAAAAGCGCGCTCCGACATGGGCAAAAATCTAGGTCCTGGGTCCGGTGGCGGTAACCCCCTGGCGACAGATCTGCCGTCAGATTCGATCGGCCCAACGTCAGTTCTCGTGTCGAGTCAATTGACACTCCAATGACACCCGCATACGATCTCCAACACTCCGCACCGCCCTAGCGGTCGCGAGTGACACCAAATAACGACCCAGGGAGGGATCGATGGCCGCGAAGAAGAAGACCGCTGTGAAGAAGAAGCCTGCCGCCAAGAAGGTTGCTGCGAAGAAGGCCCCGGCGAAGGCCACCAAGAAGAAGTAGTTCCAGCGGTCGCGCTCGCGCGATTGAATTGAGGAAACGGCTCGGCGGAAACGCCGGGCCGTTTCTGCTTAGAGGGTCAGAATGTCGCTGCGGTACTCCGAGCTGGAGCAGCTGGTCACCGAGCTGAACGCCTCGCTCGCCGGAGTCGCGGTCCAGAAGGTCTGGTCCCTGGACGAGTCGGTGTGGTTCGAACTTCGCCACCGGGGCCGCGCCGGCTGGCGGTCGGTCTACCTGCTGGTGCAGCGCGAGCCGGCCACCGCCCGCATCTCGATCAGCGACGAGAAGCCGCCCGCGCTGGAGACCCCGCCCAGCTTCCAGCGCTGGCTGCGGCAGGAGCTGGTGGCCGCGCGGCTGACCGGGCTGACCCTCTCCCCGGAGGATCGGATCGTCCGCCTCTCCTTCGTCGGCGAGCGGGGCCACCGTCAGCTGGTGTGCGAATTGACCGGCCCCGGCGGGGTGTTGGCCCTGGTGGGAGAAGAAGACCGCCTCTATGCGCACGCCGGCTCCGCGGCGGAGGGACGCCACCTGCGCCCGGGCGCGACCTGGCAGCCGCCTCCCGCCTCGCTGCCGGACTCCGCGCGGGTCCAACCCTCGCGGCTGCAGCCGGACCCCACCGCCGAGTTCCCCTTCGCCGAGGCGGTGGAGGCGCTCTTCGGCAAGCGGGAGAAGACCCAGCGGGTGGACCAGGTCCGCCGCACGCTCACCGCGCCGCTGCGCGCCAAGCGCACCCGCATCCTGCGCACCCTGGGGAAGGTGAAGGTGGAGGCCGCCCGCCGCCCCGACGCCGAGGAGCACCGGCGCCTGGGCGAGCTGCTGGCGCAGAACCTGTTCCAGGTCCCCCGCGGCGCCAAGCAGGTGACGCTCACCGAGTACACCGTAGAGGGCCCGCGCGAGGTGGAGGTCCGTTTGGACCCACTGCGCACCCCCAAGCAGGAGGTGGACTGGCGGTTCCACCAGTACAAGCGGCTGTTGCGCGGGTGCGAGGCGGCGGCACGGCGGCAGGGGGAGCTGGAGGCGGAGCTGTCCACGGTGGAGGCGGAGCTGCTGCGGCTCGACGCGCTGACTGCGGAGGAGCTGGAGACGCTGGTCCCCCGCGCCGAACGTCCGAAGAAGGGCGAGCGGCAGGTGGCCAAGCCGTACCGGGAGTTCTTCGGTGCGAAGGGAGAGCGGATCCTGGTGGGGAAGGGATCGAAGGAGAACGACACCCTGACCTTCAAGGTGGCCCGCCCGCAGGACATCTGGCTGCACGTGCGCGGGGTGCCCGGGTCCCACGTGGTGGTGCCGCTGGAGCGGGGCGCGGAGCTGCCCCAGGAGCTGCTGCTGGACGCGGCCCACCTGGCGCTCCACTACTCGCAGCGCAAGGGCGAGCCCACCGGCGAGGTCAGCTACACCCACGCCAAGTTCGTCCGCAAGCAGAAGGGCGCCCCTCCGGGCGCGGTGAACTACACCCGGGAGAAGACCTTCCAGGTCCGCTTCGAGCCCTCCCGGATCGACCGGCTGCTCAAGGCCCGGGACGCGGAACCGGCCGAGCGTGGCGGTTGAGCCACGTCTGCGCGCGCTGTCCGAAGCTGCTGGGTGTCTCCTGCTGTGAGGCTCCGGAGGGGCAGGCGCTGGCCACCCTCACCGACGACGACGTGCGGCGGATCTCGGAGGAGACCCGGCTGTCCGCCGGAGGCTTCGTGGTGGAGGAGTGGCTGACCCACGAGGAGGCGCAGGCCTACGAGGAGCAGCGCCCGCTCTTCCGGGGTTACTTCCGCCGCGGTTCCCGTCGTCGGACCCTCAAGGTAGAGAAGGGGGCGTGCGTCTTCCTGGACCGGAACAGCGGCTGTCGTCTCAGCGAGGCCGCCCGCCCGCTGGCGTGCCGCCTGTATCCCTTCCATCTCCTCCCGGACGGGAGCTGGTCCATCCTTCCCCCGCGGTATGGCGTGCTCTCCGAGGCCAGGGAGGGGCGCGACGGGTGTCTGGCGGTGGAGGAGGCGGACGGAATGGACGCGCTCTACTCGGCGTTCTCCCTCTCGCCCGAAGCGCTCGAGAGCCTGGCTGCGGCCCTGCGAGCGGCGGTCGCCCGGCACGACCGCGGATAAGCCGTCTGGCGGACGGCGTCCGTTTCGCCACCTTGAGTCGGCCGGCCACCGACTTAGGATTGAGCCTTCCTTGAGCACCGCACCGTTCCAGCTGACGTTGTTCGACGGCTCGCGCAGGGAGCCGGCGGGAGCCCCACGCGCGGTCCGCACGCTGGCCGAACGGCGGCAGATCCTGGAGCGGGCCAACGCGCTGGCCTTCCGGCTCTCCCGGGAGCTGGCGGTCTCGGTCCGGCTGTCGGTGACCGACAACCGCTCCACCATGGTCAGCTTCCGCCGCGCCCCCACCGGGCTGCGGTTGCGGCTGCACCACATGTTCCTGGAGGCGCCCGAGCACGTGGTGCAGGCGATCGCCGACTACGCCGGCCGGGGAAAGCGCCACGCCGGCGAGGTGCTGGATGATTTCATCCGGGGACAGCAGCTGCTGATCCGCCAGCACCGGCACGACGGGGAAGGGGAGCTGGACCCCCGCGGGCAGTGCTTCGACCTCCAGGAGATCTTCCAGACCCTCAACGCCCGCTTCTTCCAGGACGGGATCCAGGCCCGCATCGGCTGGGGCCGGATGCCGGGGAAGCGCCGCCGCAAGTCGATCCGGCTGGGGGTCTATGACCACCAGACCCGGGAGATCCGGATCCATCCGTCGATGGACCGCTCGGATGTGCCCCGCTTCTTCGTGGAGTTCATCGTCTTCCACGAGATGCTCCATCAGCTGTTCCCCAGCCCGGCCAGCCTCGGCCGCCGCGTCCACCACCCCCGCGCCTTCCGCGACCGGGAGCGGGCGTTCCCGCTCTACGAGGCGGCGATCCGGTGGGAGCAGCAGAACCTGCGGCTGCTGCTGCGGGGGTAAAGGGCTACTTCGGGTCGGCGAGAGTCGGTCAGCGTCGCCACGGCGGGGGGCAGTTCCTTCTGCGCGGCAGTCCTCGTGACAGCGGTCGCCTCCCTTGCCGCGGATGGCTACTTCGGAGCGGGTGGCCTCTTCGCGGATGGCCTCTCCGCGGTGGATGGCTTCTTCGCCGCGGATGGCTCCTTCGCGGCGGATGGCTTCTTCGCGGCGGATGGCTTCTTCGCGGCGGATGGCTTCTTCGCCGCGGATGGCTTCTTCGCGGCGGATGGCTTCTTCGCGGCGGATGGCTTCCGGACGGCGGTCTGCTTCTCTCCGGCCGCCTTCCGCGGGGCGCGCCGCTTCGCTTCGGGCCGTTCCAGCCAGCCGGAGCCCTTCAGGAACGCCCGTCCCCGGGGAGAGAGCTCGTAGCCGACCTCGAAGCTCTGGGTGAGGCCCAGCCGCTTGAGCTTGACCACGTCCGCCTTGAAGTCCTCTTTCTCGCGTCCCAGGAGGTCCGCCAGGTCGCCCGCCCGACGTTGGGGGTGCAAGGAGATCAGCCTCAAGACGTCCGCAGTCCACGGGCGGAGTGCGGCCTCGTCGAACCTGCCCAGCCTGCGGGCAATCGTCTCCACGTCCTGCTCTGTGAGCGTGTCCTCGAGCGCCAGCGGAACCCGGTCCCCATCTCCACCATGATGGAACTCGACGCGGATCAGCCGAAGGTCCTCGGGAGGAATTTCTCCCTCTCGACGGACGTATTGGCGGAACGCTTCGAGCGTCTCGAATCCCGCTCGTCGCACGTCATGTTGCGTCACATCTCCCAACGCCACCGCAGTCACCTGGTCGACCTCCAGCACCCCCAGGGGATGCACGCGGTAGCGCCCCCCCACCTTCACGCGCGGCCGATTCCAAAGTCGAAAGGTCACCGTGATGGAGCCGTCCTTGAGTCCTTCGTGAAACCGCTTCTGGAACAGCAGCATGGAGCACGAACCTTGGGGACCTATTGCCTTGACCTGCCTGACAGCGCCCCCGATTCTCAGAGGTACCTATGAGGAGAGCCAAGATTGTTTGCACGCTGGGACCTGCCAGCTACACCCAGGAACATCTCGAAGCGCTGCTGCTTGCCGGAATGGACGTCGCGCGACTGAACTTCTCGCACGGCACCCATGAAGCGCACGCCCAGTCGATTGAGAGGCTGCGCGCCGCGTCGCTGAAGGTCCGCAAGGCGGTGGGAATCCTCGCCGACCTGCAGGGCCCGAAGATCCGCACCGGCAAGCTGGAGGGCGGGGCGATCGAGCTCAAGGAGGGCAACGAGCTCTCGATCACCACCGACGAGACCTTCCTGGGCCGCGAGGGGATGGTCTCCACCACCTACGCGCACCTGGCGGAGGACGTGAACCCCGGTGACCGGATCCTGCTGGACGACGGTTTGCTGGAGCTGAAGGTCAAGAGCACCGACAAGAAGGGGTTCGTGACCACGGAGATCATCCACGGGGGCATCCTCAAGAACAACAAGGGGATCAACCTGCCCGGCGTGGCGCTCAAGGCGGACGCGCTCACCCCCAAGGATCGCGAGGATCTGATCTTCGGGATCAAGGCGGGGGTGGACTACATCGCGCTCTCCTTCGTGCGTCAGCCCAGCGACCTGGACAGCGCGCGTCAGGCGATGGCCGAGGCGGGGCGGCAGGTGCCGATCATCGCCAAGCTGGAGAAGCCGGAGGCGATCGCCCGGCTGGATGCGATCCTGGACAAGACCGACGGGGTGATGGTGGCCCGTGGTGACCTCGGGGTGGAGATCCCGCCCGAGGAGGTCCCGGCGATCCAGAAGGACATCGTCCGCCGCGCCAACCTGCGCGGGCTGCCGGTGATCGTCGCCACCCAGATGCTCAACTCGATGATCGAGCATCCCCGCCCCACCCGCGCCGAGGCCTCCGACGTGGCCAACGCGGTGTTCGACGGGGCGGACGCGCTGATGCTGTCCGGCGAGACCGCGTCCGGCCGCTATCCCTTGGAGTCGGTGCAGATGATGGACCGGATCATCCAGTCCGCCGAGTCCTCCATCCGGGCCCAGAAGCCCTCGAAGAACTTCTTCGAGCCCGCCCACATCCCGGCCGCCTTCCCGGACGTGATCTCCGGCATCGCCTGTCGCGCGGCGCGGGAGGCGGGGGCGCAGCTGATCGTGGCCTTCACCCTCTCCGGCACCACCGCCCGGTTGCTCTCCCAGAACCGTCCCCGGGTCCCGATCGTGGCCTTCAGCCCCAACCAGGAGGTCCGCCGACGGCTGACCCTGATGTGGGGCGTGGTCCCCCGGGTGCTGGAGCCGATCCAGGAGACCGAGGCCATGGTCCGCCGCGTGGAGGAGGAGCTGCTGGCCCGCGGTCTGGCCAACAAGGGCGACAAGGTGGTGATCGTCTTCGGCGCCCCGGTGGGGCAGCCCGGGAAGATCAACTCGCTGCGGTTGCACACCATCGGCGGGTAGCCGGCAGCGTTCCTGACGTGACAAGCGGCCCGGCCAGGGAGATCCCCGGTCGGGCCGTTTGCCGTGCGGGGGATGCTGCGCGGCGGCGAGGTGGCGACTGGGGCTGACGGGTGCTCGGGTGCATTCCCGGAACTGCCTGACCGATCCCGTCTTCCAGATGCCTGTCCGCACCGCGAGACCGGGGGGGCGTCGCCAACCCTGCGACCCGACTGACCTTCAGCGGGCGCACGTCGCTTGCAGCGGACAGGCAACCCCCTTCACTGAGGTTCCCCCAATGGTCCGAGCTGTTCTTCGTCCTGTTTTCCCCTTCGCCTGTCTCCTGATCACCACCGCCGCCTTCGCAGCCGAGCCAGTCCGGATCGACTGCCAGACCACCAACGGCGCGTCGGGCGGCAATGCCCGGGCCGTCCTGATCAACCTTCCGCGGCTGGAGGGAGCCCAGCTGAGTCCCAACTGCATGCAAACGATCGGCGAGAAGGTCGCGGTGGGGGTGCGGGTGATCAGCGGCGCGGATCGCGGCGCCGAACAGCTCCTGAATGAGGAGAAAGGGGCAGAGCGCTACGTGATGGAGCTGGCCGACGGGAAGGCGGTGACCTCCCGGACAACTCCCCTCACTCTGCTGGGCAGCGAAGAGCAGTTGTTCCGGATGAAGGGCGAACTCTTCGGCAAGTCTGGCATGGAGATCCTGGCCGCACGGGTGCGCGTCTCCGGCCACAACGTGTTCTTCCTCGCCGTCTATCCCGCTTCCAGGGCGAACACCCATCGCCTCGCCGCCACCCGGCTCTTTGAGCAGGCGCGAGTCCTGATCGATGGGACGGCGGTGACCGGACTCCGCTGAAGAGTGACACCCTGGAGCGCCAACCCACCGGGCACCGACCGTCAGCAGGCACGGTGACCGGAGTACCGTTACCGCGAAGGCGCTAGGGCCGCAGCGCCTTCCGCGGGATCTCCGCCTCGACGAAGATCTTGAACAGCTCCCCATCGATCAGCCCCAGGTCGGATTCCTTCTTGAGGATGTCCAGGGCCAGCGGGTGGGGGACGGCCTTCTTGTACGGGCGGTCGGACGCGGTGAGCGCGTCGTAGATGTCGGAGATGGCCATCATCTTCGACTGCACCGGGATCACCTGCGCGGGGATGGAGCGCGGGTAGCCCTTGCCGTTGAGCTTCTCGTGGTGGGCGTACGCGATCTCCGGGACGTTGCGGAGGGTGCGGGTCCAGGGAATCTGGGAGAGGAAGCGGAAGGTGTGCTCCACGTGGCTCTCGATCTCCAGCCGCTCGGCGTTGGAGAGCGAACCCTTGGGGATGGAGAGCCGCTCCACCTCCAGCGGAGACAGCATCGGCAGTGCCGCGCCGGCGGCGTCCAGGAAGGTCAGCTCCTTGATCGCCGCCAGCCGCTCGAAGCCGCCCTGGGCCAGCACGGTGGGGCGGTTGCAGGTGAGGATGAAGCCCAGCACCTCGTCCAGCTCGCGCAGCTGGGCGGCCAGCTTCTCCTCCGCCTCCGCCTCGATCTCCGGTAGCGCCTTCTCGCCGCGGATCTTCACCGCCTCCAACCGCTGCTGGTAGCTCTGCAGCCGCCGGGACATCCGCGCCAGCTCGAAGCGCTGCTTGAGCACCTCCAGCTCGTGCGGGTACAGCTTCTCCGCCTTGACCAGCACCGGCTCGCGGACCCCGACCTTGCCGAAGTCGTGCAGCAAGGACGCGTAGCGGACCTCCTGGATCTCCTGGGCGGTGAAGCGCAGCCCCGCATACGGCCCGGTGCTGAGGTGTTCGGTGGCCTTGGCCAGCCCCACCGTCAGCGCCGCCACCCGGCCGGAGTGACCGGCGGTGCTGGGGTCGCGGGATTCGATCGCCACCACCGAGGCGGAGACGAAGCCTTCGAAGAGCCGGCTGATCTCCTCGTGGAGCAGCGCGTTCTCCACCGCGGAGGCCGCCTGGCCCCCCAGGGCCATCAGCAGGTCCTCATCCTCGGAGGTGAAGGTCCCGCTGCGCTTGTTCAGCGACTGGATCACCCCGGTGATCTCCCCGTTGGCGTCGTGCATCGGGACGCAGAGGATGGTCCGGGTCTGGTAGCCGTGCTGCAGGTCGATGCTGCGGTTGAAGCGCGGGTCGGCGTAGGCGTCCGGGATGTTGATCACCGCGCCGGTCTGCGCCACCAGCCCAGCGATGCCGGTCCCCACCGGGACCCGGATCTCCGACTTGGTGCCCTGGGCGATCTTGCTCCACAGCTCGTTGCGGTCGCGGTCCAGGATGAACAGCGAGCAGCGGTCCGCATCCACCACGCTGGAGGCGTGCTTGAGGATCAGCGGCAGCAGCAGGTCCAGGTCGCGCTCGGCGGCCATCACCTTGGCCACGTCCAGGATCGACTGGAGCTTCTTGACCCGGTTGGAGAGGTCCGTGGCGGGGCTGTGCTCGGAGGGTAAAGGCACCAGGGACTCCAGGAGAAGGGAGGCCCGGGTTGTACCACGAAGCCTCCCGGGCCCTCTCCGCCCGAAGGGCTGGCTGCCTGCTTGCCCTGGCGCGAGAGCGGAGGGCCTTGGAACCCTCCGCTCCAGACTGGAAACGGACTACTTGGCCGGGGTGGGCGCCGGCTTGGCCGCCTCGGGGGCCTTCTCCGTCGCGGGGGTGACCTTCTGCTCCGCGGTCTTGGTCTCGGCCGGCTTGTCGGACTTCACGGTCTCCACCGCCGCCGGGGCCGGCTTGGCAGTGGCAGGGGCCGCGGCAGGGGCCGGAGCCGGCTTGGCGGTGGCGACGGTAGCGGCCGGAGCGGGGGCCGGCTTGGCCGCGACCGGAGCGCGGGCGTTGGCCAGGGCGGCGGAGGCGGCGAGGGCGGCGACGGCGGTGAGGATGCGCTTCATGGTGTCTCTCCAGACGTGGGGCCGCGGAAAATCGCGGCGACGGGGCGGCCCGGAGGCAACGGTTGTGCCAGCGCCCTCTCCAGAGGGAGCCGGGTCCCACCGCTGGGGAGGAGAGCCCCAATCCGGGTGGGACAGGTGGGGAGCAAATCCCCACCCTGCTTCCAGAGGTTGATCCCCCGACCCCAGGTAACGGATTCTCCCGCGCGAAAGAGCCGGGAGGGTGTGAATGCGCGGAGTGCTGGCGGTGGTGATCGTCCTGAGCGGGTGCGGCGTC
The DNA here is from genome assembly GCA_036675345.1 of Myxococcaceae bacterium. Classification (GTDB taxonomy): domain Bacteria; phylum Myxococcota; class Myxococcia; order Myxococcales; family Myxococcaceae; genus JALYOC01. The sequence goes on along the minus strand of JAKFFE010000019.1, from coordinate 259,029 downwards.
TCGCGCGAGCGCTTCGACGCCCAGGTGATCAAGACCCAGCGCGCCCAGGCCCAGCACCTCCAGGAGCGCGAGCGCAGCGAGGCCCTGCGCGAGCAGCTGCTTCAGGTGTTGCGGACCACCGAGGTGTTGCTCTCGGAGCGGGATCGGCTGCAGGCCCGGGTGGCCACCTTGGAGCATTCGCTGTCCGAGGCGGAGGACGCGCGGCAGGAGCTGATGGAGCTGAACGTGAACCTCTCCGGACAGCGGGCGCGGCTCTCGCAGCTGACCGAGCAGCTCTCCTCCACCTGGTACGACTCGGCGCTGGACCGCGCGCGTCGGGCGCTCACCGAGCCCCCGGCTCCGCTGCCCGCGGCGGGAGAAGCGAACTGAGCCTGTCCCCTTCGCGGACGCTGCTGCGCAGCGGAGGGTGGCGGCTGGGCTTCTTTGCCGCCATCGCCGTGGTGGCGGCGGCCGCGGTGTACATCCTCCTCTCGCAGCGGGAGACCGCCGAGGAGAGCCGGGAGGTGGTGGGGCGGGCGCTGGAGCGGGGGCAGCTGATCACCCGGATCCGGGTCAGCGCGATGGCCCTGGAGTCGGCGGTGGAGGCGCACCTCCGGGCCCCCACCGCTCCCCAGCGGGAGGAGGCAGCCCGGGTGATGTCCGGCATCCTGGGCCAACTGCAGGAGGCGCAGGCCAGCTACCTGGAACAGCTGCGCCACCCCCATCCGGACCACCTGGCGCTGTGGACCCGCTTCAGCGGCGTCTACCGGGCGCTGGCCACCGAGGTCAGCGAGGTGGCCCAGTACTCCGATGCCGGGGATCCGCAGCGGGCGCGGGAGCACCTCTCCGACCGACTGCGGCCGCGGCTGGAGGAGCTGGATCTGCTGGCCGCTCAGCTGGCCGGAGAGAACGCCGCCTCCGCCCAGCGGGTGCAGGCCCAGGTGGATGCGCTGCGCCGGGCCAGCCTGGAGCTGGGAGGCGGGGTGCTGCTGGTGGCGCTGGCGGTGGCCTCGCTGCTGGCGGGCAGCCTCAGCCTCACCCTGCGCCGACAGGAGCGGCTGATCGCCACCCAGTTGGCCGAGCTGGATCGTCGGAACCGCGAGCTGGATGCCTTTGCCGGGAGGGTGGCGCACGATCTGCTCAGCCCGCTGGCCCCGCTGCGGGGCTACCTGACCGTGGCCCGGCGGGCGCCGGAGGTGAAGGGCGCGCCCCAGCTCTCCGAACAACTGGACCGCGCGCTGGAGAGCACCGACCGGGTGGCCGGGTTGGTGGAGGCGCTGCTGCGCTTCCACCGTGCCGGGCAGCGCGGAGAGAGCTCCAGCGCGGCGCTGGAGGTGGTGGTGACCGCGCAGCTGATGGAGGTGGATCAGGTGGCGGCGGCGCTGGGGGTGCGGATCGATCGCCAGCTGGGTTCCGGGGTGCAGGTGGAGTGCCCCGCGCAGTTGTTGCAGAGCGTGGTCCAGAACCTGCTCTCCAACGCGGTGAAGTACACGGCGGGAACAGCGGAGGCCCAGGTGACGGTGCGGGTGTGGAGGGAGCGGGAGTTCGGCCAGCTGGCGGTGGAGGACAACGGCCCGGGGATGGACGCCGAGGTCCAGGCCCGGCTGGGTCAGCCCTTCTACCGGGCGCCGCAGGTGCGCCAGACCCACGAGGGGTTCGGGCTGGGCCTGGCGATCACCCGCCGGCTGGTGGAGGCCCATGGAGGACGGCTGGAGTTCAGCAGTCAGCCGGGGAAGGGGACCCTGGCACAGGTGTCCCTGCCGTTGGCCCGCATCGCGCCGGAGCCGGTGGCAGCGGCGCAACGGCTGGAGGCCCGGTGGTGACCCCGACGCGGATCCTGGTGGTGGACGACGATCGGCACGCCCGGGAGTTCCTCCACTCGCAGCTCAAGGTGATGGGAGAGGTGGAGCTGGCAGCCAGCGCAGAGGAGGCGCTGAAGGTGATCGCCGGGGAGACCGGGCCGGACCTGGTGCTCACCGACATGGCGATGCCCGAGCCGGGGGATGGGTTGCGGGTGCTGGCGGCGGTGCGGGAGCGGTGGCCGGAGACCCCGGTGATGGTGCTGACCGCCTTTGGGAACATCGAGGGCGCGCTGGAGACCATCCAGCAGGGCGCCTGGGACTACCTGGCCAAGCCCTTCGACGTGGACTCGCTGCTGCACGCCGCGCGTCGGGCGCTGGAGCAGCGGCGCCTGCTGGCGGAGAACCGCCGGCTCAAGTCGAGGATCCTCCCCCGGGTGACCACGGTCGGCCGCAGCCCGGCCCTGCTGGAGGTCTACAAGCAGGTGGCGCGCGCCGCGCCCACCCGGGTGCCGGTGTTGATCACCGGGGAGACCGGCACCGGCAAGGAGCAGGTGGCGCGCGCGCTGCACGCCCGTTCGCCCCGGCCGGACGCCCCGTTCCTCCCGGTGGATTGCGGAGCGATCGCCGAGTCACTGATGGAGACCGAGCTGTTCGGCCACGCCCGGGGCGCCTTCACCGGCGCGGCCGGGCTGCGGCGCGGACTGTTCGAGGAGGCGCACGGCGGCACCCTGTTCCTGGACGAGCTTGGGGACGTGGGGCCGAAGATCCAGGCCCAGCTGCTGCGCGCGCTGCAGGAGGGAGAGATCCGCCGGGTGGGGGAGAGCAACCCGATCAAGGTGGACGTGCGGGTGGTGGCGGCCACCAACAAGGACCTGCCCGCGCTGGTGAGGGAGGGGAAGTTCCGAGAGGACCTGCTCTACCGGCTGGACGTGGTCCACCTGCACCTGCCGCCGCTGCGGGAGCGCAAGGAAGACATCCCGCTGCTGGTGGAGCACCTGGCCTCGCTGCACGCCCGGGCCGGGCTGCGCCCCCTGGTCACCCCGGCGGCGATGGAGGCGTTGGTGGCCTATGAGTGGCCGGGCAACGTCAGACAGCTGGAGAACGTGATCGCCCGGGGGCTGGCGCTCAACGGCACCGGGGTGCTGGACCTGGGCGACTTTCCGCATCCGATTGGAGCGGCCAGTTCAGGCGAGGGAGCGGTGGGCGGCGGACTGGCAGGGGATCTCCCGTCGCTGGCGGTGTTGAACCGGCGCTACGCCAGCCATGTCCTCCAGCGGGTGGGGGGCAACAAGAGCGAGGCTGCTCGCCTGCTGGGGGTGGACCGCAAGACCTTGTACCGGCTGGTGGGGCCGGCGGAGCCGGACGAATCCACGTAGCGGTGGGAGGGGCGCGAGGCCTAAAAGCGCCCCATGACCGCCAAGCGCCCGTTGATCGCCCCCTCCATCCTCTCCTGTGACTTCGGCCGGCTGGCGGAGGAGGTCCAGGCGGTGGAGATGGCCGGGGCGGACTGGGTGCACGTGGACGTGATGGACGGACGCTTCGTCCCCAACATCACCCTCGGCCCGGTGGTGGTGGAGGCGGTGAAGCGTTCCACCAAGCTGCCGGTGGACGTGCACCTGATGATCGTGGAGCCGGAGCGGTACGTGGCGGACTTCGTGAAGGCGGGGGCGGACTACCTGACCGTGCACGTGGAGGTCAGCCCGCATCTGCACCGGACGCTGCAGCAGATCCGCCAGGCGGGCGCGCACCCGGCGGTGGTGCTGAACCCCTCCACCCCGGTCTCGGCGCTGGAGGAGGTCCTGGGCGAGGCGGACATGGTGCTGCTGATGAGCGTCAACCCCGGCTTCGGCGGGCAGAGCTTCATCCCCGGGACGCTGGAGAAGATCCGCAAGCTGCGAAAGATGATCGACGAGCGCGGCTACAAGACGCTGATCGAGGTGGACGGGGGGATCAACAAGCTCACCGCCCCGCAGGTGATCGCCGCCGGAGCGGATGTGCTGGTGGCGGGGAACGCGGTGTTCAAGGAGAAGGACTACGCCGCGGCGATTGCGGCGCTGCGGTAGCGGGAGGGATCGGCAGCGACGCCTGCCCGGCGCGAACCCGCCGCCCTTCACCAGCCCCATGAACTGGCCGCCCACAAGGACGGGGCGCGCTGTCATCGGGCGTGGACGTCGCCTCCCTGGCGTTGGGTGCAGCACCTGGGCGCACTGCTCGCGCCGGCTGCTTCGGCGGGGTCGGTCGGACCCCGGCGGGTGATCGCCGACGGGCTACTCGGCGCCCAGCCGGATGGCCACCAGCTGCGGATGGCGGTCCACCGAGGGCGGGGCGGTCCAGCTGGACGCGGACGCATCCGGGAGCAGCCCGCACAGCCGGGCCACCTTGGAGATGAACACCGGGTCGAACGGCTTGACCACGTAGTCCTCGGCGCCCAGCTCCAGGCACTGGTGGCGGATGTACTGGTCCTCGTAGGCGGACAGCATCAGCACCTTGATGTCCCGGGTGGCGGGGTCCTTCTTGAGGGACGCCAAAAGGTCGCGGCCGTCGGTGCGCTGGTTCACGTCCAGGATGATCAGATCCGGTTTGCGCTCACGGGCCAGCTGCAGCACGTGATCCGAGGTGGTGTCGGAGATGAAGGACAGCCCCACCCGACGCGCCAGGCGGGCGAGCGCGGAGACCACCAGGGGTTCATCGTCGGAGATCAGGATCAGCGGAACGTGCGACATGGGGCGTGGTTCCATTCGTGGAAGGCGTCCTGGGACCTTCAGCAAAAGCCGGTCCAGCGCCCGAAGGGAACAATTCCGGACGCTTGGCTCCAGACCTCCTGGGGTCCAGGCGACCCGTCCTTCAGTTCCGGGTGGCAGGAACAGGGGGCCACCCCTCCCGGTTGTTCCCCCACGACAGGGTCGTTGACGAGCGCGGGTCGGTCCGATAGATCCCCCGCCGCTTCGTCAGTCCGGGGGGAGGAATCCCGTCTTCCCCCTCAGTACGGACGGTCGGACATCGGGGAGTGGCTCAGCCTGGTAGAGCACTTGGTTCGGGACCAAGGGGTCGCAGGTTCAAATCCTGTCTCCCCGACCATTTCATAGCCCTCGGACTCACGGAGAAATCCACGAGTCCGGGGGCTTTGTTTTTGCGGGATCCGGCGCCATGGACCACCTGTGGACCAAACTGCGCGGTCCCCGGTGGGACTGCGTGGGAAGTCTGGAACTCGGCGTCGACCACCTCGCCGGGCACGTGCGCGCGGCGGGCGGGTGGTGATGGCAACGCGCAGGTCCTCGACCTGGAGGTGGCCGTAAGTGTCCGTGGTGAGTTTCACGTCCTTGTGGCGGAGGATCCGCTGCACCCGGTGCAGGTCCACTCCGGCGCGAAGGAGCAGGGTCGCGGTCGTCCCTTCCCCGCATCGATCCTCGCTCGCCTCACCCAGGTATTGAGCAGCGCCTGTGGATATCGAGATCGCGCGCGACCTCTGCCACGGTCTTCCCTTCCTCAAGGACCAGGCGGTCAGCCCCTCCCCTGAACTCGTCCGTATGCTTACGCCTCCTCGCCTGCTTGCTCTGCTTTGGATCCCTCCGACGCTCGTCGCGTCGTCGGGAGTCCACGAAACCGGATCAACCTCACTCGACGGATCGCGAATCTGCTCAATCATTGACCTCGACAGACGCTGAACTGGATGAAAGCCTACGAGGTCTTGAACGCAGCCGTCGGTGCATCGACCGGTTGAGCCCGCCGAGGTTGTTGGTGGGATGGGGCTCGCCAGCTCCATCCCGGGAAACATGATCGAGACCGCACCCCAAACGTTGCGGGCGCTGGATCAGAAAACAGGGTCGAAGACGCCGTCGAGCCCGATCCGCGCCGGAAAATGGTGGCGCGCCTCGCGACAGCACAAACGGCGACCTCTACACTCGGCCGCGAAGAGCAGGAACGGCACTTTCACGAATCAAGCCTAGAACTGCAGCGGAGTTATCGCCGACGTTTCGGCCCCTTTCGGTGATTTCGCTGAGCCTTCGTTTCTGAGACGAGCAACTCGTTAAGCTGAGCGCTCGAGAGGTGCCGGCGCGTGAGCAGCGCTAATGCAACTCTGGTGATCGCCGGCCAATTCTCCGCAACAATCCGAGCCGCAGTCCCATGCGCAGTGTCGATTTCCACGCTGATACTGGCGACGCCCGCTTCGCGCAGGAAATTGCGTGCGTCATCGAAGTCAGTGGCCCAGCCCCCGACGAGAACGGTGTGATCGTGCAGGGCTTCCGCGTGGAAGCCAGCCAACGCGACAGCGGCGTACCTCCGCGCCTCGTCGACGGATGGATTCCGCGGTCGTTCGCTCCAAACACCACCCGCGTGACTGCTAGGCGCAAGGGGATGCCCTGCGAGTACCACTCCCAAGACCCTAACATTGAGTGCGGCGGCGGCGACCGCATGACCCGCTTCGTGGAAGGAGCTTCGCTCGAGGACTGTATCGGGAGCCAAGCGAACTACGGCAGGACCATAGCCCGACTCACCTGACGCCTGGACGGCGTCACGCATCTTGGTGCAGGCGGCCAGGAGGCGCTCCACTGTTCTTCGCTCCTTCGAGAGCTCCTGGGCGGCGTCACCGAGCTCTTCGAGCGCCAGATAGATGTCTGCAGCCCGCCGTACCGCGGCGCTTGTTTCCGCGCTGGGTTCAATCCTCTTCATCGTCACTTCCTGCCTAACTCCCGAGGGGACGTCCGCTCGTCTTTCGAGGCGTCTTTCGTCAGTCCACCTAGTATGTACCGAACCTTCATGAGGTGGCTCGTGGGCTTAACAGAGGAACGGGATTATGTGGCCGGATAACGAAACCGCGAATGACCTCATCGGCTATCAAGTCCATGCTGATCTGATTCGCACACTCATCACCAATGGGCAGATGCTGCCGACGACCGTTGGCATCTTCGGCGACTGGGGAGGCGGGAAGACAAGCATCATGAAGATGCTTGAGCGGGATCTCGAACCGGACCGGTGGCCGAAAGGGTCAGTCGAGCGCGCGAAGTACGATTCAACGGCGGTGGTGTACGTCAATACCTGGCTGTTCGAAGGGTACGATGACGCCAAAGCAGCCATCCTGAGTTCCGTCCTGCTCGAGCTTTCGGAAAACAAGCGGTTCGGGCCGACGCTTCGGGACGTCGCAATGGGCCTGATTAGGAGCGTGCGATGGCTTCGCATCGGCCGCCTGGCGATGAAGCATCTCGGTGTGCCCGCGGCCGCGGCGTTTTTCACGGCTGGAGCAGGAGCAATTCCAGAGGCGATTGCACTCTCGGCGGCCGTCGGCGCAGCGCTGCCCACTGGGAAGAGTGCAACGGAGGAGGAGAAGAGCCCCGAGTGGAAGGAAAAACTTGAGGGCGGCGACCTGTTCAAGAATGGCTTCGCCGCTGCTGGGGATTCGATGGATGTTCGAACGTTTCGCGAGAGGTTCGGGAAAATGCTCGCAGACGCCGGCATAACGAACTTGGTCGTGCTGGTCGACGATCTCGATCGTTGCACGCCCGATCGCATCATCGACAATCTTGAGGCCGTAAAGCTATTTCTCAGCGTGCCACAAACCGCCTTCGTCATTGGCGCCGATCGACGCATCGTTGAACACGCGATACGTAACCGGTACGCGGAAAAGGCGATCGATCCCGTCAATGATGAGGAAACGAAGCGACTCGTGAAGGACTACCTGGAGAAGTTGGTACAGGTCCCCTACAGCCTCCCGCGGATGTCCGCGAGCGAGATCGAGTCGTACATGACGCTCCTGTTCTGCCAACTGCATCTGACCGCCGATGAATTCGCAACCTGTTCAGCCGCGTGCAACGAGGCACGGATGAAGAATCGGTATTCATCCTTTGGCTTCGGAGGCGTGCGCGCGGCGCTGAAGGCCGCCGAACTACAGCCAACGCTGGAAGCAGCATTGAGTGCCTCAGCGGCGTCCGCCCCGCTGATCGCCGACGGCCTTAAGGGAAATCCGCGCCAAGTTAAGCGGTTTTTGAATGCGTTTCTTCTCCGCAAGGAACTAGCCCGAGTTGCGAAGCTCGAAAATATCGGCGACGCCGTTCTCGTAAAGTTGATGATCCTTGAGTACGTCAATACCGAACTGTTTACGCAATTGTTCAACTGGCAAAGCCAGCAGACGGGTCATCCCAGCGAGTTGGCTGCGCTGGAGAGTTCCCTCGCGCCGGGAAAAGGTGACCCGTCTTACGAAGAAACGGCCAAGAAGATCGATGCACGCTGGTCGACCACCTCCGCTCGGAAGTGGATTGCAATGGCTCCTCCATTGCGATCCGTCGACCTACGCGACTACTTCTGGGTGGCGAGAGACCGTCTTGAGTCTACGTTCGCCGGAGTCTCTATGATGCCGCCCGCGGTGCGTGCTGTGCTGGACGGCCTGATGGCTGGAACAGCGCCGAAGCGGAACGCCGCGGTAAAAAGCTCGCTTGATCTTGGTCCGGACGAGCGTTCCGTTCTTGTCGGTGCAATTGAACAGCGGGTGGCAAGAGAGCCGAGCGAGTTGGCCGGATATGAGGCTATCTTTAGCTTGGTCGAGGCGGACATGGCGGAGGCGGTTCAGGGGCTCGCGAAGATTCTAACTGAACGACCGCTAGAGCCCGTGCCGCCGACCGTCGGTATGCGTTTCATGACGCTGTACAAGGCGAAGCCCGCGTTCAGCCCGTCACTCGACCCTGCGAAGGAGTTGCTCGAGAAATCGACCGCGAAAGTTGGTAAGGCGGCACAGAGCGCCAAGAAGACCTGAGGAGAGTTCGATGGGGACGTCTGCCGCCTATAGCGCTCCCTCATCCTGGGGCGATCTGAAAACGGAAGTGACCCGTGCTGCGAGCGGGTCTCCGCCTTCTCCAACTGCGTCCCGCGGGCTACTCAGAAGTTTCATCGAGCACAGTGGTGGCGCGCACACATTGGCCCGCGGACGAGGGGGTAGCGGCCCCGCACGAGGGAAGGCCGTACGAGCGACGGCCGGTCGCCTCGGCGGGTTCATCGCCGACGTCGCCCGTGCAGGACTTACGCAAGCGCTTCAGAACGCGGGGTGGGACGACCTCATAGGTCGTCCCGTGCCAGAGATTCTGGCAGCTCTTCTCGATCGACTTGGTGGCGAGGCAAGCACGATCGACGATGTTGATGCGCGAATGGCGCTGGCCCGCCTTCAGGAAGAGTACTTCGGCGATGCTGCGACCACTGAGGAGCTCGAGCAGCTCCTGTCTGCTCAGGCGCTGAGGTTAGAGACCATCCTCAGCGACTTCTTTGGGCACTACCTCTATGAGGTGTTCTGCCGCGTCTTCTTCGAGCGTCTGGTGCAGCGGGTCGGTGAGGCACGGGCGAACAAGTTCCTGAAAGAGATCGGGAATTTCATAGACGCAACGCTGGCCGATCGGACCGCTGGGCGCGATCTGACGCAGATCGCATGGAGCGGAGGAGAAGGGCGCGCGATCACGACCGAGATCCTGGAGACTACTCTTGAGGTCTTTTCGTCCTGATGCTTGCTACCCTCCAGATTAGTCCGACCGAAAGCACGACTCGCGGGTTCGCGGTCGTACGTCTTCTGCGTCGCGGCGGCGCTCCGTTGTGCCAAGTTGATCTGCCACTCGAAGATCTCGGACTCCTTCCTCATCTCAAACCCGCGGCCGTGGATTTTCTGCTGCTTGCTGGCGCTGTGTACGCACTCGATAAACTCGTCCGACGAGATTCGGCACCGGACGCATGGACCCGAACCTTCGCGCTCACACTGCCAGTAGCGGCGCCTTCGAAATGGGCCGCAGTCGGAGAGGACCTAAATCGCTGCCTGTCCTTCCTGACTGGCGACCTCTGGAGCGTTAAGTTCTCGCGTCGACGAATAGACCCGACACAGGCGCGGCGTCCGAGGCGACGCGGAACTCGACAGTCAGAATCCGCGGTGGCCTCCAGCGCAGTTTCGCTCTTCTCGGGGGGCCTGGATTCGCTGATCGGAATCATCGATTGGCTCGAGTCACACCCAGATGAGTCATTGACGGTGGTGGGTCACCATGACGGCCAAATCGCGGGACCCTTCGCTGACCAACGGGCACTTCTCCCGCTTCTGAAGCGCGCCTATCCCGAGCGTGTCAGTGCCTTCCTGGCGCGTGTCGGGCACGTCGGGGAGTCAGTAGACGAGAAGGAGATTACGTTGCGTAGCCGTTCGCTCGTCTTCATTGCGCTCGGGGTCTGTGCAGCGTCGTCGCTCGGCGCAGGAGTTGCTTTGCTCATTCCCGAAAATGGCACCATCGCACTCAATGTTCCGCTGACTCCGTCGCGCCGAGGTTCGTGCAGCACGCGAACTGCTCACCCACACTTCCTTGCCACGATCGCTAGAATTCTTCAGCGCCTGGGTCTGCAGAACCCGATTCTAAACCCGCTTACAATGGCGACCAAGGGCGAGGCAGTTACGCGGTGTCGAAATCGTCGCCTTCTACGGACCCTGTTCAAACACTCCGTCTCGTGTGCCAAGCGCGGCCATAGGATGCATTGGACGCGACGGAAGGCCAGCGGGTGCGGCCGATGTATGCCATGTATTTATCGACGCGCCGCCCTGCACAGCATTGGCTGGGACACCGAGATCTACGGTGACGATGTCTGTGCTGGGGAGGTAGAACTCTCGGAAATAGGAGAAAAGGCGAACGACTTCCGAGCGTGCCTGTCATTCCTGAAGCGTAAGGCAAGCGCTGCTCATATTGGCTCATTGTTGATGTCCAGCGGCAGCCTCGATCCGGTCCGCCTCGCGGACTACGCGAGCGTAGTCGCGCGGGCAATGAACGAGATCCGTCAGTTGCTCCGTGACAAGGCCAGTTCGCGGATTAAGCGTCTCGCGGGCGTCTAATGCTCGCGCCTTTGCTTGATTGTCATTGCCATTTGGATCGCTACGCCGATCCCAAAGGCATGGCCCTTGAAGGCTTGTCTCATAACGTCTTCATGGTCGCCATGACGCACCTGCCGAGCCACTTTAAGGCTGGGATCGCGCACGTTCGTGGGCTGAAAGGGTTGCGACTTGCTGTTGGCCTACATCCACTGGCGGCGGCAGAGCACGTTCGGGAGCGTCGGATGTTCGATGAGTGCGTGGCCATGTCGTCATTCGTGGGAGAGGTCGGACTCGATTTTTCTCCGCATGGAATCGCCACCCGACCGGTACAATTGGAGACGTTCCGATTCGTGGCGCAGCACGTTTCCTCGACGCCGAAGGTCGTCTCGATTCACTCGCGCGGAGCTGAGACCGCGGTCCTGGACACGCTGCTAGAATACCGAGTCCGTCACGCCATGTTTCACTGGTACAGCGGGCCTACGGGAATTCTCGATGAGGCTGTAAGGGCGGGCCATTACTTCTCGGTGAACCCGGCGATGGTAAAGTCCGCAAAAGGAAAGCGCCTCATAGAGCGAATTCCCCCGGGCCAACTTCTCACTGAGACTGATGGCCCCTACGTGACACTGGATAAGCGCCCAGCCAAACCTTGGGACGTATTGGAGGTCTCGCGGTACCTAGCTCAGCTGTGGTCGATGCCAGTGCCGGAGGTTCAAGAGAAAGTGTGGCAGAACTTTCGTCGAATGCTGGCGCAACTTCGGCTCATGGAGCTGGGTTGACCCGTCGGACGTCGCATCTTTCGTCGTCCCGAGAGCTCCTTCTATCGGCAGCGCTGACGATATCTTGCGGTGAACTGGCAGTTCCAGAGCGGCGAGTTTGTCGGTACTCAAAACCTTGTGACCCTTAGCCAGGCGGTTTCTCAGAACCTTTAGACCCCTGCGGGGCGGGGTTTCTCAAAACCATTTGACCCCTTACCGCGTGACCTTCGGCCTACGTGCCCTCCTCAGGAGGGAGCGATGGGCTTTCGAGAGGTCGCAATGGAGGAGGTCAAAGAGGTCCTGTGCGTACCGGTGGAAACCGAGGGGCCACCTGACCCGAGCACTTTCGCACCGTTAGATATATCGTCAGAGCAGGTGTGAGTGGGTGTGAATCCCCCTGAGCCGATTCGGGACCAAGGGGTCGCAGGTTCAAATCCTGTCTCCCCGACCATTTCAAAGCCCTCGGACTCACGGAGAAATCCACGAGTCCGGGGGCTTTGTTTTTTCGGGATGGTCAGCGCGCGCGCCGGTAGTGCATGGCGACCGCGCCGCAGCGGAGCGGGTTCGCCGAGATCAGTTCGAGCCGTCGCGTGCTGGGCAGCCCGCTCTGGTACAGGATCGGGCCGTGGCCGGCGATCCTGGGGTGGACGAGGAACATGTACTCGTCGATCAGATCCAGCCGGTCCAACTCAGTCGCGAGCTTGCCGCTGCCCAGGAGCACGCCGGCCGGGGTCGCGTCCTTGAGCTTCTGCACGGCCGTGCGCAGATCGCCTTCGAGGTGGTGGCTGTTGGTCCACGGGAAGTCCCTTCGGGTCGACGACACCACGTACTTCGGCTTGGCCTCCAGCTTGACCGCCCACTCGCGCAATGCTGGCGGCGCCTCCTCCTCGCCCCGGGCGACCGCCGGCCAGTAGCTCTCCATCATCTCGTAGGTGACGCGGCCCCACAGCATCGCCCCGCCCTCGTCCATGAGGCGGGTGAAGAAGGCGTGGGTCTCGTCGTCGGCGATTCCCTCCCGGTGGTCGACGCAGCCGTCCAGGGTGACGTTGAGGCTGAAGGTCAAGAGTCCCATGCGGCGAGTCTAAGCGCGCTTCGCGCAAAGGGGCTTGCGTAAACTTAACCAGATGGTTATTTATCCGGTCAGCTAATTACGCCATGTCGATCGATCCCCTCAGCGCCACCTTTGCCGCACTCTCCGACCCGACCCGGCGCGCGATCCTCGCGCGGCTCTCCAAGGGTGAAACCTCCGTCACGGAGCTCGCGCAGCCCTTCGCAATGAGCCTCCCTGCGGTGACCAAGCACCTCAAGGTGCTGGAGCGGGCGGGGCTGATTACGCGGAGCCGCGAAGCGCAATGGCGGCCCTGCCGGCTCGCGCCGAAGCCGCTGAAGGAAGCGAACGCCTGGCTGGAGCACTACCGCGAATTCTGGGAGGCCAGCTTCGACCGGCTCGAGTACTACCTCGCCGACCTCCAGGGACAGAAGCGCCCGGCGCGCGCCCCCAAAGTTCAAACCCCGAAGAAGACCAAACGAGGAGCACCCACATGAACGCAGCGTCCGACCTCAACGAACTCGCCAAGCGGCAGATGGAGATCTCACGGCTGATCAGCGCCCCGCGCGCGCTGGTCTTTCAGGCGTTCACCGACGCGAAGATGATCTCCAACTGGTGGGGGCCGAACGGCTTCCGCACCACCACGGAGAGCAAGGAGGTGCGCCCGGGTGGCTCATGGAAGTTCACCATGCACGGGCCCGACGGCACCGACTTCCCGAACCACATCCTCTACACCAAGGTCGTCCCCAACGAGCGGCTGGAGTGGGATCACGGCACAAAGGAGGGCGAGGTGATGTTCAGGGCAGTCGTCACCTTCAAGGAGGAGGCGGGAAAGACGCGCGTCACCTTGCAGCACACCCTGCCCACCATCGAAGCGCGCGAGCAGGCGGCGAAGTACGCCATCGAGGGTGGAAATCAGACGCTCGCGCGACTCGAGCAGCACCTCGCGACGCAGCAGTAGTCAGCCAGATCGCGCTCGCACGGGACGAGCTGGCTACTTCTTCGGCAGCCAGCAGATCCCGGCGACGCTCTCGCTGTCGTAGCCGTCCTTCGACCAACCCCTGGTCGCGCGGCCAGGAGCGAACGCCGGCCCCGCTTCCTTCGGCCCGTCGAACGAGATGGCCTTGTTGCGGAACAGCACCAGCCCGGAATGGGCGAACGCCGCCTGCACCTCGGCGCCGCCCTCGTTCGTGCTGCGCAGACCGCGCAGGCTGCGTTGCTGGCAGGTCGGCCAGCAGTGGTCTCCCTGGCACAGCCGCTCGGGCGTCCAGGTCACCGAGCCCTCCCCGGCGGTCGGTGCGACCGCGTCGGCGCGGGTGAACCCATACTTCTTCAGCAGACGCCCAGCGCTCCTGGGAGGCGCGTCCCACGGAAAGGGTGCCTCGAACTCCTCGGTGAGCGCCTTCGCCTTCGGGTCCGGCAGGCCGCGCTCGCGATCGGGAGCGGTCTTCGCGTGCGCGAACTCCTCCCACTTCCCGGAGCGGGTGACCACCAACCAACCGAACTCGATCGGGCGGACGGTGTGCGCGCCCTCCGCGTTCGTCGTCCAGCGCGTGCGGAAGAAGACCGCGTCGCCTCGCGCGGCGATCGGCTCCAGCCTCACATCCGCGGAGGACGGACCGGTTGCCTCGGCGACGGACGGCAGGGCCGCGAGTCCGAACCCCACCCATAGCGCCAGCGTCCGGACGACCCCGCCGCCGATTGCACGGCTGCGCCAGACGAACCGTAGGCCGAGGAACCACCCCATCAGCAGGCTCAGATAGACGATCAACCAGAGCGCGAGAACGAAGTTGTGACCGAGGAAGACGGTCTCGGAGATCGATCCCTGTTCGATCAGCGCGAGATAGACCGCCTGTGTGCCGATCAGGACCCCATGGGCAACGAGATCGGCTCGGCCAAAGTGAGACTTGATTCGGAGTGCACCCCAGAGCACCGCAAGAAGCGCGAGGCCAACCCCCACCTCGATCACCACGCCATCGTTGCCGCCTGAGCTCTGCAACGCGTTGACGTACTCGAGCTCGGTCGTCCCGGCCGTGTAAGCGAAGCCTTGGGTTTCGCCAAACGCGTAGCCAAGAAGCCCGAGCAACAGCCACAGCCCGAACATCGCCGTCTTCAACCCGCGCGATGACTCCATCCGTGGTTCCTTCCCAGCACGACGTGGACCGGCCGCCCGTGCGGCGAGAGCCCAACCGAGCGATCCGCGCGTAGCCACTCTGTAGCTCGGAATCAATGCTCACCGTATCTGGCGAACGGGCCATCTCCCGGGAGGTCTGGACGCGAGGCAGCAGGTTACCCGCAGCGTCCACCGCGCCGGTCGCGCGCACATGCTGGACAACATCGGAGGGGTGAGCGTCGAACTCACGTCCGACGAGGTCTCACAGCTTAACCGGGAGGTGGCCGCCATCCAGATTCGAGGGGAGCGGCTCCCGGCACCGGTGCTCGCGTTCTCCGGCCTCGAGGCACCGCCGAAGAAGTAGGGGCGCGGCCTACTTGCGCCAGTAGTTGTTGGCGGCGGCGATGGTGGCGAACTCGGTGGCGACGGTCTGGCCGATGGCGATCAGCATCGACGGGTCCGTGGCGTACGCCTCCCTCATCGACTCCCGCTTCCCAGCGTCCGGCTGGGTGACCTTGATGATCAGCCGAGCCATCTTCACCGCGAGCTGGCGACCCTCCTCGGGCGTGGCGGTGAGCAGGGTGTTTTCGGGGACCAGGGTGATGGCTTCCAATGTCGCGCTCCTGTGAGGTTCACCGGTCATCGGCGTCCTGACTCCGTACACAGCCCCGGCTGGGCCGACAACCGGCTCTGACCCGGACGATTGATCGAGATCAACCCGGCGCGGTTGGCGGTCTACTCGAGGATGTAAGTCCCTTCGCTCGAGCGGCCACGACCACCTGCTCCAGAGACGCTGCCGCTGAAAACGAGAAGAGGGGGAACGAAACCAGGTTCCGTTCCCCCTCACCGTTCTTCCTTACCCGTCGAAGGAGGGGTTAGTGACGCCGACGGCGCGCCAACCCCATCAGCATCAGCATCGCGAGCGTGGCCGGCATCGCCCCGGCGCTCGTGCAGCCGCCACAGCCAGTCGGGATCGACGGACTCGGGTCGCCGATTCCGTCGCCGTCGCCGTCGCCGTCACCGTCACCGTCACCATCGCCGTAGCCGCCGCCCGCGTCGGTGTCACCACCCCCCGCATCGGTGTCACCCCCGCCCGCGTCGGTGTCTCCCCCGCCAGCGTCGGTGTCTCCACCCCCCGCGTCGGTGTCACCGCCACCGCCGTCCGTTTCGCCCCCACCGCCCACGGAGGAGGGACGACCCTCCACCGTCGCCGGAGCGGACCAGCAGCCGATCGCGTCGGTGACGCACACCGTGTAGTAGTACGTGGTGCCGTTGGTCAGCCCCAGGTCGGAGAACCCGCTGGCGCTGCCCTCGTAGACCACGGTCTGGTCGGCGTAGTCGGTGCAGCTCTCCGCATAGCCGGTGGTGGACCTCCCGATCCGCACCGAGCTCGCCCCCTCCGGGAGGAGGAAGCTCAGCGTCACCGAGCCGTCACCCGACTCTGCCACCAGGAGCGTCACCGGGCCCAGCACCCCCGTCGGAGTGGGGATGGTCACGCTGGAGGTGAGAATCGTGGTGTCCGCGAACTGCAGCCGTTCGATGTTTCGGACCCGATCGATGCCGTCTGTGGCGGCACCCCGGGTGTGGGCCACGCGCAGGCTGCCGTCGGCGTTCCGGGTGAGGTCGTAGTTCGCCCTCGCCTCGGAGAACACCGCGGTGTCCGTGCCGGTCGCGGTGCCGGGCACGATGCTCCTCACGATGGAGATGGTGCTGGCGCTGATCCGTCCCGCGAACACGTCGCTGCGGATCTCCTGCAGGCTGCTGACCAGCCTCACCACGCCGCCGGTGGTCACCGCGCGCAGTTGCACGTTGAGCCAGGCGTCGCCGTCCAGGAGGTCGTCGCCGCCACGGCCTTCGAGGAGGTCGCTGCCGCCGCCGCCGAGGATGATGTTGCCGCCCGCGAAGGTGGTGGCACCCGGCGGGAGGATCGCGGAGAGGCCGATGATCCGGGCGATCCCCGCCGTGGTCAGGATGTGCCCATTGGCCACCCCGCTGAGGCCGTCGTCCCGGAGGGCCGCCTCGTCCCGGTCGTCTCCGCGCAGCACGTCATTGAAGTCCGCGCCGGACAGGCCCTCGGCGAGGTCGAAGCGGTCCCGGACCTCGTTGAGGGGGGCATTCACCGCGATCGCGCCGGTGATCAGCATGTCGGCATCGACCGGAACCGTCTCGCCCCGGTAGGTGACCCAGTCGTAACCCAGCATGCCTTCGAAGCGATGGGTGGGCACCACGCCGCCGACCATGATGTCGTCGCCGCCCTCCATGTCGAAGTCCATGTCGCCCGGGCCGGCCACGCCCACGTCATGGCCACCGTTGGGGTCGTCCTGGAACTGGTTGTTGTCGTCGCCGATGCCGATGCTGGCAGGCGAGGTCGTCCCCTCGAACCAGTCATCCCCGGCGCCACCGATCGACTCACTGAGGCCGTAGCCCATGTAGAAGACGTCGTTCCCGGGGCCACCGAAGATCTCCGAGGCATCCACGCCGGCCACGATGAAATCGTTGCCTTCGTTGCCCTGGAGCAGGTCGAACGGCCCGCGGCCGCCACTGATGGCGTCGTCGCCCGGACCCCCCTTGATCACGTCGTCACCGAAGGAATCCACCAGGATGTCGTTTCCCGCACCGCCCATCACCAGGTCGTTGCCGGCTCCGCCCTCGATGAAGTCGTCCCCGCCGTTCCCGGAGAGGCTGTCGTCGCCGATGCTGGACATGAAGCGGTCGTTGGCGGCGTCGTCGCCGTTCCAGATGGCGTGCATGTCTCCGGAGTACCGGAAGGTGCCGTCCGCCAGCCGGATCAGCTCACCGCTCGCCACCAGCTCCAGCTCGTTGAAGAGCGTGGTGGGATCGTCGGAGATGGTGCTGCCCGGGCCGCCGATCCTCGCCAGGTTCAGCACCAGGTCCGGACGGGCGAAGATGTCCTGGCCCATGCCCTCCGCGTTGGTGTTCCGCTGGATGATCTCCTGGAACGAGTTGGCCTCCAGCTGCGAGAGCAGGTTCAGCCCGTCCAGCCGCTCCAGATAGTAGAAGCGATCCTCGTTCTGGAGATTCTCCAGGTGTCGTTCGAAAACGTAGGTGAACGTGGTGCCCAGCATGGCGCCGAACGGAGCCGGGTTCTCCGCGATGCCGCCAATCCACAGGTCGATGTTGTTCACGCCGGTCACCGCGGCCGAGCCGTCCATGAAGGCCGCGTCCGCCATCAGCGCCTCTGCCGCCGCCCGACGGCCGCCGAGGCCGCAGTCCGGCGCGGGACCGGTGGTGCACTCCGGCACTCCCGCCAGGGTGGGGTGGACCCCGTAGGCCGCGATGAAGTTGACCAGCGATTCCGGGTTCCGGAGCGCGAACCGGAAGTCGGACCAGCTGGTGTAGGGAGCCAGTGACGGATCACCGCTGGCCAGGTACAGCTCCTCGCGGACCACGTTGAGGGGGGCGATGCTCTCGCTGCGTCCCCGCGCCAGGTTGAGCACCCCCAGATCCAGTGGCAGTCCGAGGAGGTTGTTGCGCACCGCCTCGGTCACGAACTCGTCGATCTGGCTTCCCAGCTGACGGGTTCCTCCCTGGAAGATGGCGCCGGCCGCCTCCGCGGCGGTCAGCGTCCCGCCCAACCCGTCGTGGTTGAACTCCAGCGGGTTGAGGAAGCCGTCCAGCAGGGCAATGTCATAGGTGGTGCCGTCGGGCCGCTCGCGGGAGATGGTGTCGGTCAGCATCGAGTGACCGAGGCGATAGACCGCGTGCGCGAACTCCGCGGTGATCGCGGGGTTGATCCGGCTGGACATGTTGATCCCGTCGCCGATGAAGGGATCGATCGAGGGCAGCAGCTTGCGCGCGAACTCCTCGAAGACCAGGTGCTGGTACTCCATCTCGGTCACGAACCTGGCCGCCTGGAACACCCGCTCGCCGTAGCCCCAGCCCGAGGCCGGGTCCACCGCGCGCCACGCCGCCGCCTCTGCCGGCGTCAGCAGGGTGTCGATCAGTCCACCGGTGAGCCCGTTGGCCCCGCCGATCTCCGCCGCCAGCCGGTTGTGTTCGGAGTGGAAGATGGTGTGCACCGCAGTGAGGGCGATGTTCTCGTTGCCCCGTCCGTCGCCGGTCACGAAGTGCGCGTCGAGCAGCTCGTTGTCGTAGGTGCCAGCCTCCTGCGGGCCGGCGGTGACCACCGCGTCGGTGTCGGGAGCCAGGCCGGGACCGGGCGCCGCCCGGTGGGCGATGTCATCCAGGAAGGAGTGTCCGGTGGAGACCGCACTGGCGGCAGCGACCGGCGCCGACGGACTGCCCTCCGCCGTCCCACCGGCCTGCAGCACCAGCTGCGGGAAGCCATTGGGACCGGGAACAAAGTGGCCGTAGGGGTCGGTGAGGATCAACGGGACATTGAACACGTCCTGGTCCACCAGCCGGATGCCCAGCTTGGTCAGTGCCTGGGCCTTGACCTCCGCCCAGTTGCCGATGTTGCCCCCGGCGCCGTCGATCAGACGGCCGGTGGGCAGGGGTGGGTTGGTGAGGTTGTCGTCGTACGCGCGCAGGAAGACCTGATGCGACGGATGGGAGGTGTAGGTCTGGTTCTGATCGACGAAGGGGGTGGTGGTGTTCCGCGCCTCGTGGACGTCATCGGCGGTGCCCAGCACGCCGTCGGGACCGGGCTGATTGACGGCGCGGGCCAGGACCATGAAGTTGGTCGGGCTCCCGGGGACGTACAGCGGATCGTCGGGCTGCAGGGGGATCACCACGTGCTCGTTGCCCTTGGGAACGAGATCCAGGCCGTGGTCGAAGAACTGACCGAAGAAGGTGAACATGGTGTTGAACGGCGACGAGAGCCCCTCGTCGGGCGCGACGTTCGCGATGAAGCAGGTCGGGTCGCGCCGGGTATCTGGAAGGTCGGGGCACTCACCGCCCGCGGCCAGGGTCACCGCCAGCGCCGCGGGGTTGTTCACCGTCTGATCCGCGATCAGGTTGGTGATCACCCGGGGCTGGGCGTCAAACACGTCGCCCTGGGGGGTGTAGCCAGGGTGGGCGTAGGGCGAGGTCATGCGGGGGAACAGCTGGTCGGCGGCGCCCCACTGGGTCTGACCGGCGATCAGGTGGTTGAAGGAACCGTCCACCGTCCGCAGCCCAAACGGAAACCGGGGATCGGCGACCTGGTTCGGTCCGGGGCCGAAGAGCTGCCCGCCCGCCGCGTGGGCTTGGGAGACCTGGATCTGACGGAAGATGAACCGCAGATCCCCGGCGTTGAGTGCGAAGCCGGCCCCGACGGGGGCGAGCGCCTGGGCGCTCTGCTCGACCTGACCCTGTTCCGGGTTGGAGTCCGCGCTGGTGCAGGCCAGCGCCAGACCGAATGAGCCCATGCACGCGGCCCGGATGAACTTCGATACCCTCTTCATGTTTCTGCCCCCTGGTAACAACTGTGTGTGAAGCACTCGTCAGCCCCGACCTTCGTTCTCAGCGTCCTGCTGGCACGTACCTGCTGCTGCTCGAGCTCGACGACCCACACTCAGTGGCCAGGAAGGTGAATCCCTTTCCCTAGGTGCGGTTGCGACCGCCCCAGGGAGGGCAGTGAAGCGCACAAGGTACGAAGGCTTGACGCTGAGGCATCCGGAACCAAGAGGTGGGGCCGGTGTCGGAAGCGCTGAACGCTTTGCCCAGACCCGGAGGCATCCCGGGCCCCCGGACCGGGCCGCGGAAGCGAAACTCTTTCTGCGCCCTCAGCCGTTGGTCTCCGTCTGCTTTCCGTGAAATGACCAGCACCTATGCGCAGGATCTGCTGGCTCCTCCTTCCGCTGATTTCCCTCCTGGTCCTCGGCGTAGGGCTGCACGGTCGCCCCGGGGAGAAGGTCTCCGCGGTCGAATCGTGGGAGCCCGATCTGCTCTGGGTCCGCCTGAGCGCCGGTGCCGCGGAGAAGGAACTCCCGCGGGTCCGGGCCGTGCTGGAGCGCGAAGGGCTGACGGTGGCCACCGTGGTGCGGGCCTTCCCTCAGGTGGACCCGGAGACGGCGCTCTCCCGCGTCTACCGGCTCTCGTTCGTTGAAGAAGGCGCCGCGGAGCGCGCGCTCCAGCCGCTGAACGAGAGCGGCGCCGTCGACTACGCGGAGCGGATCCCGCGCGCGCACAGCGCCCTGGTGCCCAACGACCCGTCCTACGTCTGGCAGACCTACCTGCAGGACGTGGGCGCGGAGGCGGCCTGGGACGCGCTGGGTGGCGACTGCACCACGACCATCGCCATCGTGGACGACGCGGTGGAGGTCGGTCACCCGGATCTGGCTGCGGCGATCTTCCAGAACAGCGGAGAGGTGGCGCAGAACGGCCTCGACGACGATCAGAACGGCCGGGTGGACGATGTCGCCGGCTTTGACGTGGCAATGGGCGACCCCGGGGTGTCGCCCCCCGAGAGCCGCTTTGGCCACGGGACCCTGGTCGCCGGCCTGGCCGCGGCGTCCACCCACAACGGGGTAGGCATCGCGGGGATCGGCCGGGGTTGCCGGTTGTTGCCGGTGAAGGCGGCCACGGACACCAGCCCGGTCGTCTCCCGGGGCTACGAGGGCATCGTCTACGCAGCGCAGCTTGGCGCGCGGGTGATCAGCTGCAGCTGGGGAACACCGCAGGCCACCCTCACCGGTCAGGCGGCAGTGGAGTACGCGCAGTCACGCGGCGCGGTGATCGTGGCGGCCGCGGGCAACACCTCGGGCTCCAGCCCTGTGTATCCGGCCTCTTCTCCGGGGGTGATCGCCGTGGCGGCCCTTGATGCGCTCCACCACAAGCTGCCCAGCTCTTCCTACCGCGCCGACATCACCCTCTCCGCGCCGGGGGACGCGCTGCTCACCACCTCGCTCAATGGCGGTTACGCCGCGGTGAGCGGGACCTCCGCGTCGGCCGCGCTGGTCTCCGGAGTGGTGGCGATGATGGCCTCCAAGCATCCGGGCATGCCGGGGGAGGCGCTGCGGGCCTGCCTCCAGTCCACCGCGGTCAACATCGACGCGCAGAACCCGGGTTACGCGGGGCAGCTCGGGGCGGGGCGGTTGGACGCGGCCGCGGCGATGGCCTGCGTGACCACCGCGCTGAGCGAGAAGCCGCGGGCGCTGTTCTCCCAGGACCGGGCCGCGCTGGTGGCGGGCGGGGCGATCAACTTCACCGATGTCTCCACCTACTCCCCCACCGGGTGGGTGTGGGCCTTCCCGGGCGGCACCCCGGCCTCCTTCACCGGCCGGTCTCCACCGGCGATTCGCTATTCGAATCCGGGCACCTTCGAGGTGACGCTCACCGTCAGCAACGCAAACGGGGACAGCACCCAGACCCGGCAGGGCGCGGTGACGGTGTCCGCGAACCCCGACACCTGCTCCTCGCTCAACCTGCCCCAGCCCCCGGGCTGGAACGCCGCCTCCTACACCCTCGGCGCGGGCGGCACGGATGGCTTCATCAACGGCACCAACGCCTACCTCGACAAGCAGAAGGCGATGTTCTTCGACGTGAGCTCCACCTCGCTTGACCGGCTCACCCGCGCGTACGTGGCCTTTCAGAACGCGGTGGGCGCGGACACCGTCGCCGTGCCGGTGCAGGTCTACGACGGAACCAGCGGCGCGCCGGGAGCGATGCTGGGCGAATCCGTCCTCACCCTGGGGCAGATCAAGGCGGACGTGGGGCAGGGCGGCTACTCGGTGGCCACCTTTGCCCCCGCGGTCCAGCTGCCCGGCTCGCGGAAGTTCTTCGTCTCGGTGCGACTGTCCAACCTGAGCTGGAACGCCAACCCGCGGCAGTCCCTCTCGATCGTCTCCAATTCCGATGGCCAGACCTCGCCCGGCGCGATCTGGGAGCAGCAGCAGAACAACCTCTGGGCCCGCTACGGCGACGCCGGGTCCTTCACCCTGCAGGCCTCGCTCTACATCCACCCCTTCCTCACCGACGCGGCCCCGACGGCGGCGGCGCTGGCGCTGAGCGCCACGCAGGTCTGCAGCGGAGCCCGGGTGGACTTCGATGGGACCGGGACCACGCAGCCGGGAGACCTGCAGCTCGAACTTCCGGGCGGCTCGCCTTCGTCCCTCAGCAACGTGCTCTCCGGCAGCGCGCTCTTTCTCACCCCGGGCAACTACCTGCCGACCCAGTGGGTCCAGAGCGCGTGCGGCGAGGTCGCGTCCGTGACCCGCAGCCTCGAGGTGCTTCCCTCGCCGACGGTGGAGATCGTCTCCAGCACCCGCTCCCTCTGCGCGGGTGAGACCGTCACGCTCACCGCCAGCGGGCTGGATGCCTACGCCTGGTCGCCAGCCCTGGAGCTGAGCGCCACCGCGGGCGCGGTGGTCAGCGCGTCGCCCACCGTCTCCCGCTCCTATTCGGTGATCGGGTCTGCAGGGCCGTGCCAGGGAAGTGCAACCATCGAGCTGGAGGTGAACCCGGTGGTCCTCCCGTCGTTGGCGATCTCGGTGGAGGGTGGGGTGCTCACCGCAGGCGCCGGAGCGACCCTGACCGCCACGGTCCAGCACCCCGGCGCCCAGCCCACCTATCAGTGGAGGAAGAACGGCGCCCCGGTGGGTGGGAACTCTCCCAGCCACACCGAAGTCGGGTTGGTGGAGGGAGACGTCTTCACCTGCCACCTCACCAGCAGCGCTCCGTGCGCCACCACCGCCACGGCGAGCAGCAATGCGCTGGTGGTCGCGGCAGCGCCGGCCGACGCGGGCAGCGACCCGGATGCAGGGACGCTGGCCGATGCCGGGTCGGAGCTGGATGCCGGGTCGGACGTGGATGGTGGCCAGGAGCCCGACGGCCCGCAGGGGTGCGGGTGCGCCAGTTCCGGGGGACTGAGCGCCAGCTGGCTCCTGGGGTTCGCGCTGCTCCTGGCCGCCCGCAGACGCTCAGCCCAAGCGCCGACTGCGTAGTCCGGTCCGCTGTCTGTATCTGGAAGCACGCTCCGGCTGGAGAGCAGCGTAAACGTCTGCTTCCAGGCCCGTTCAGGATCCACGCGTAGTTCGCTTCGGAGCCGCGCGGTTATCTCCAGGGACCGATCGCGGAGCGCAACCGGCTCCGTGCGCCTCAGGAGGCGAACCATGGAC
The DNA here is from genome assembly GCA_036675345.1 of Myxococcaceae bacterium. Taxonomy (GTDB): domain Bacteria; phylum Myxococcota; class Myxococcia; order Myxococcales; family Myxococcaceae; genus JALYOC01. The sequence continues at coordinate 235,497 of JAKFFE010000019.1, read as the reverse complement.
GAGTCGAACCGTCGCAAAGCCCCTTCGTTGGATCGCCGAGACATCCTCCGCGGTGCCCTGGCTTTCGGCGCGGTACCGCTGGTGACGTCCTTGGCGGCATGCGTGGGTCAGCGCGCAGCCTCGGCAGCTGGAAATGGTGTCGCCGCGAGCGGAGCCGCGCCGGTCCGGCTGCCCACCCGGCGCCTCGGCGCGCTCGAGGTGTCTGCGCTGGGCTTCGGGTGCATGAACGTTGCGTGGGCCTACGGTCCGCCGATTGAGCGTTCTCAGGCGGTGAAGCTGATCCGAGCCGCCTACGACCGCGGCGCCACCTTCTTCGACACCGCCGAGGTCTACGGGCCCTTCTTCAGCGAAGAGGTGGTGGGAGAGGCGCTGGCGGAGGTCCGCGACCAGGTGGTGATCGCGACGAAGTTCGGCTTCGAGGTGGATCCGGTCACCCAGGAGCGCCGAGGGCTGAACAGCCGGCCGGAGTACATCCCCCAGGTCGTCGAACGCTGCCTGCGCCGGCTCAAGACGGACCGGATCGATCTGCTCTACCAGCACCGCGTCGATCCCAAGGTGCCGATCGAGGACGTGGCCGGAGCTGTTCAGCGGCTGGTCGAGCAGGGCAAGGTGAAGCACTTTGGCCTCTCGGAGGCCGGTGGCGCGACCATCCGCCGCGCGCACGCGGTGCATCCGGTGACCGCGGTCCAGAATGAGTATTCGGTCTGGACCCGGGACCCGGAGCACGAGGTGCTGCCCACGTGCGAGGAGCTGGGCATCGGCTTCGTTCCCTGGAGTCCCGCTCGGGATGGGGTACCTCACCGGGAAGATCACCCCCGCCACGAAGTTCCATCCCGAGGCGGATCTCCGGGTGGACTTTCCCCGCTTCACGCCCGAGGCGCGGACGGCGAACTGGCCCCTGGTCGAGATGCTCACCCGCGTGGGCGAGCGCCGCGGCGCGACGCCAGGCCAGGTCTCGCTGGCGTGGCTGCTGGCCCGGAAGCCGTGGATCGTTCCGATCCCCGGAACCACGAAGGAGGTTCACCTGGCGGAGAACCTCGGGGCGCTGCAGGTGGAGCTGAACGCGGAGGACCTGCGCGAGATCGAGGAGGGGTTCGCTCGAATCGGTGTCGTCGGGACCCGCGCTCCCGAACCCCTGATGAAGACCCACGACCTCGGCGCGAACCTTGGGAGCAGCTCCGAAGGGACCCACGGACTCAGTCCGCTTCCGACCCAGGGTGCTCAATGACTGCACGCCACAGACTCACGCTGGCGCCGCGCATTGCCGGGGTCAGCGTGGTGATGGTCCTGACCCTCGTCCCGGTACTGGTGCGCGCCTCGACCTGCTCCCGGTGCGAGGAGGCAGGCGGGGCTCAGCGCGAGATCATCGAGGCGCTGTTCGCCGACGAGGCCAGCCGCCCGTCCCGAGCCGATCGCTGAGGTAGGTTGGGGTCCGGAAGCGCCCCAGAAGGCGCGGCCGCGACTACCCACTCCGGGAGGCCAGTTCCTTGGCGGCGTCGACGAAGAGGCGCAAATAGAGGAAGAAGCCCGGCACCGTCGGCGAGTACGCCTCCAGCACCCGCACCAATCGCCCGTCGGCGAGTTGATCCGAGATCATCTGCTCGGCCACGTAGGTCAGTCCCAGCCCCTGCTCGGCCAGCGAGACTCGCAGGGCGCTGTCGTTGGTCACCACGCCTCCCCTCACCGGCACCCGCCAGTTCCTCCGGCCCCGCTCCAGCTCCCAGGCGTACAGGGTCCCGGTCGACTGGGCTCGCAGGGTGAAGCACTCGTGCTTGAGCAGATCTTCGGGGCGTTCAGGCGTGCCATGTCGCTGGAGGTACCGGGGGGACGCCACCACCACGAACCGGAAGGCATCCGTCAGCCGCACCTGCACCATGTCGCGCTCGATGGCCTCGCTGAGACGGACCCCGGCGTCAAAGCCGTCGGCCACGATGTCCACGAAGCGGTCGTCGACCACCACCTCCACCTCGATGCGCGGGTGGCGTTCACGAAAGGTGGGCAGCACCGGGGTGATCACGAACGGGACGGCGACGCGGGGAACGGACAGCCGAAGGCGTCCCACCACCTCGCCGGGCTGCGCGGAGACTTCGGCAAGAGAGGCGAAGGCCTGACCGAGCGCGGGTCCCGCACCCTCCAGGAGCCGGCGCCCCGCATCGGTCACCGACACACTTCGGGTCGTCCGGTTCAGCAACACCACATGGAGGTGTGCTTCGAGCTGCCGGATGGCCTGACTCACCGCCGGGGTGGAGACGCCCAGTTCACGCGCCGCGCCGCTGAAGCTGCGCTGGCGGGCCACCGCCAGGAAGGTGTTGAGCTGCGAGAGCACGGCGGTGTTCATGGGGGTGTCCGATCGCCCGCGGGGTACCCTCCTCCTATCAAATGGATTGTGAGCCACGCCTTAAGAGGCGAGTGCCTTTGTTGGCTCCACTGCGCACCGACGTCGCTGGGCGCCCTCGCAACGGCCCTGGCCCGATCTTCTGGGGTGCCCGACCGCTCGGCCCCGGGTTTCGACCGCTCGCCCAGAGGGGGCCCGCGGCTGTCGTCCGCAGGTGCCACCTTGGTCCCATGCGAACTCCCAACCCCGTCACCGCGTACCGGATGGCCTTCGGCCTGGCTCTGTTCTCCTCGTTCGTCCTGGTCTGGCTGGGCCTGGGCGTGGGCATCATCGGCGCGGACGGCGACCGCGCCAACCTGCTCTACGGGTCGGTGTTGCTGGTGGGGTTGGCCGGTGCCTTCATCGTGCGGCTGCGCGCCGCGGGCATGGCCCGCACCCTGATCGCGATGGCGTTCCTCCAGATGGTGATCGCCGTGATCGCGGTGTTGGCCGGGTGGGGGATGCCCTGGAGCCCGCCCGCCGAGATCCTGATCCTCAACGCTGGCTTCGCGGCGATGTTCCTGGGGTCCGCCTGGCTCTTCCACCGGGGCACCGACGACAGGTCCTCGCCCGCGGTGCCTTCCGGGGCGCAGCGGGTCTCCGGGGTCTAGCTGCCCGGATGGGGTCCCAGACCTGTGAGGTTCAGCCGCGCGGGCTGAGCCTCGGGGCCGGGAGGGACTCAGTGGTGGCTGGAGGTGGTGCCGCCCTGGCCGGAGACGCTGGCCTGGATCGACTTGGCGTGCTCGAGGTGCGCGACGAACGCCGGCCGGACGCCGACCAGCATGTCCTTCAGCTCCTGGTTGGTGGCGGAGGGGATCAGGGTGCTGTCCAGCGCGTCGAGCACGGTCTGGTGATAGGCGACCTCGTTGTCGATGTACGCGCGGTCGAACTCGGCGCCGGACATCGCGGCCAGGCGGGTGCGGAACTGCTCGCCGCCCTGGGTCAGGCCCTGGCTGGTGGCGTTGGCCTCCGGGGTGACGCCCAGCTTGGTGACCAGGGCCACTGCCGCCTGGTTGACCGAGCGGTGGTCGGTCACCATCCGCTCGGCGAACTTGCGGACCTCGGCGTCGGTGGACTGGCGCATCGCCAGCTCGCCGGCGTCGATGTCCACCTGGTTGGCGGCCACCACCACCGCGGCGACCTGGGCATCGTTCAGCTTGGCCGCCTCCGCGGGAGCAGGGGCCTGTGCCGTCGCCGGCTGGGTGGTGGCGCAGCCCAGGGAGAGGATTGCCGAAAGGGTAGCGACGCCGAGAAGGTTGGAAGTGAGGGTGCGCATGGGGTGCTCCGGGTTCGTGGGTGGACGTGAGTTCGTCCCGACCTCACCCCTTAGAGAGCGCCGCCCCAGAAAGGTTACAGGCTGAATTCTCCTGTCACCCGGAGGCGGGCGGAGGCATCCAACGTGTGTTGCACCACCTTCAGAGGATTCCAATGAGACGCGCCCTCCGCCCGTGGTTGATGGTGTTCGTGGTCGCCCTGTCCTTCGGGGGAGTCGCCTGGGCGGACGAGGCCCCGGCGACCGGGAAGGTCCACCGGATCAAGATCCGCGCGATGGCGTTCGATCCGCCGTTGCTCACGGTGGGGGTGGGGGACACCGTCACCTGGATCAACGAGGACTTCGTTCCGCACACCGCCACCGCCGCCCAGGGAACCCGGCCGGCGTTCGACTCCGGAACCCTGGCCCCCAAGGCCTCCTGGAGCCTGGTGGTCACCACGCCCGGAGAGCTCGCCTATCTCTGCACCCTGCACCCGACGATGAAGGCCGTGGTGCGGGTGCGCTGAGCTCTCAGGCCTTCGCCTTGCCGTCGGATTGAGCCGGCTCAGCGCAGGTTGCGGATCACCCGGCAGGGATTCCCGGCGGCGAACACGTAGGCCGGGATGTCCCGGGTCACCACGCTGCCGGCGCCAATGGTGGTCCCCTCGCCGATGGTGACCCCGGGGCAGATGATCGACCCGCCGCCGATCCAGACCTTGGAGCCGATGGTGATCGGCCGGCCCAGCTCCGGCCCCTGGATCCGCTGATCCGGGTCCAGGGGGTGGGTGGCCGCGTACAGCTGCACCGCGGGACCCAGGAACACGTCGTCCCCCAGGGTCACCGGGTTGCAATCCAGGATCACGCACTGGAAGTTCATGTACACCCGCTCTCCGAGGCGGATGTGCTCGCCGTAGTCGCAGAAGAAGGGGGGTTCGATCCAGGTCCCGGCGCCCACCGCGCCCAGGAGCTGGGAGAGCAGCTCCTGGCGCTGCTTGAGCTCCTCCTCCGTCGTCTGGTTGTAGGCCCGCAGCAGGGTCCGGGCGCGGGCACGCTCGCTGAACAGCTGCGGATCCCAGCCGAGGTACAGCTCGCCGGCCAGCATCTTCTCCTTCTCGGTTCGCGACATGCGCCCAGGCTGGCACGGCGGCGTTTGAGAGGGCGCGTGGGGACCTGGCGGAGTTCTCACTTGTGGACGAGGCGCTGCCCGACGCTGCCGCCCCCCACCCGAAGCCGATGGCACTCTCCGCCTGAAGGCGGCGCGGACATCGGGCCCACCGGGCAGGCAGGCGCGCCGGAGGCGGCATTGCCTCGGCTCGACGGTGCTTAGCGTGTCAGGAGTCGATGGCGCGTGAGACGGCCGGGAACCTTCAGGGAAGTGGAGAGCAGCGATGGCGACGTGGACCAGGCAGATGATCGCCGCCGGTGTGGTGTGCGTGGCGGGTGTGGCGATGGCGCAATCGTTCCAGGACGAGACCTTCGGGCAGCAGGACGCAGGCTCGGCCGTTCAGGCTGACTCCGAGATCCAGCAGCAAGGACAGTCGGACCTCCCGCGGCCTGGGCCCGCGGAGACCAGCCCCGTCGCGCAGGGGACCACCGGGATGTCCTCGGATGGTGGCTACGGTGGCTCTGGTTTCGATCCGGGACCCACCGGAGGGGGGCTGACTCCTGACGCCGGGGCTGGTGGCTCGGGCATCGACTTCGGAACCGGCATGGGGACGGACGCCGGGATGGGAGTCGATCTGGGCGGGACTGGCACTGGAACGCCGCTGGACCCGAACGATCCGGGAGCGCTGCGCCCGTAGCGGCCGTCACCTTGCCGCTGGGGCGGTCAGTTCCCATCTTCACCGGATGTTCGTCTTCTTCTCCAACCGGACCGGCTGCCTGGGCTCGCTGGCGATCTCTGCATTGGCTACAGGACTCCTGTTCGTCCTGATGCGCGGCTGCTCCGGGCTGCAGTAGCTCCCTTGTCCCCGGCGGGAATGCCTGCTGTTTCTACAGCCTTTCTGGCTCTTCACGCCGCGGCCCACTGGTACTTTGGGGCCGGGCCCATAGGCATGGTCGGACCGGTACCATGTGCGGTAGTCCTCTCCCAAGATGAGCGCGCCCAGGCTGATGGTGGTGGATGACGATCCGGGCGTGCGAAACGCGCTGCTGGAGTTCCTGGGCCTGGAGGGGTTCGAGGTCCAGGGCGCGATCCACGGCATGGATGCGCTGGAGCAACTGCAGGGCGGATACCTGCCGGATGCGATCCTGCTCGATCTGTCGATGCCGGTGATGGACGGGCGGGAGCTGCACCGCGCGCTGCAGCGCAATCCCTCGTGGTCCTCGATTCCGATCGTGGTGGTGGCCGCCCTGCCGGAGACGGCGCCGATCGGAGTGGACGCGATCATCCCCAAGCCCTTCGAGATCGATCATCTCCTCCAGGTGATCAGCAACCTGACCCGGATGCCCAGGGAGGGCTGCACCGTCCTGGTGGTGGAGGACGACGGGGACATCCGCGAGGCGGTGGTGGACATCCTCCGGGACAATGGCTTCCAGGCGCACGGCGCCGAGCACGGACAAGACGCGCTGAATCTCCTGGAGAACGGGCTGCGACCGGAGGCGATCGTCACCGACCTGATGATGCCGGTGATGACCGGCTGGGAGATGTTGTCCCGGGTGGTGACCACCCCCACCCTGGCGGAGATTCCGGTGATCGTGATGTCCGCCGCCACCGCCAAGCTCCCCACCGGACGCCCGCTGGCGGGAGTGGTCCCCAAGCCGATCAACCTGGACAGCCTGCTGCTGCTGGTCCGTCGGGCCTGCGGAAGGCGGCAGCTGCTCCCCTGAAGCGGCGGTCTTGCTCAATCCCACCGGGTCGGGTGGGATGCGGGCAGACGATGAGGCCCTCTTCGGGAGACATTCTTCGCGAGAGCCGGATCGCCGAGCTGTTCCTGGCCCGGGTCCGGACCGCCGGGCTGGACGTGGGGCCACTGCTGCAACGGTTCCAGCTGCCGCCCGCGGTCGGGGCGGGCGAGCCGATCCTCCTCCCCCTCTCCACCTTCTGGGAGCTGTCGGAGGCGGTGGCGGAGACGATTGGCGATCCGGAGCTGGGCGCCACCACCGCGCTGGGAGCGGAGCGGGGCGCCTACGGGCTGTGGGAGTACGTGGGCCGCAACGCCGGCACCCTGGGCGAGGCCCTGGAGCGGTTCGTCCGGCACCGCTCCCTCAGCGACCCCCACTTGAAGTACTCGCTGGAGGTGAAGGGGAGGGAGGCCCGCTACCGCTTCCGGGTCCCCGGTCAGCGGCTGGGGCTGGGCCGGCACGGCAACGAGTTCAGCCTGGTGATGGTCAAGCGGCTGGCCTGCGACTACGTGCGCTCCGAGCTGACGCTGCAGAAGGCCTGGTTCTCCCACCCGCGCCCGGCGCGGATCGACGCGCTGACCTCGGCCTTCGGCTTCGAGCCGGTCTTTGACGCCGGCGAGAACGGGATGGCCTTCGACGCGTCGCTGCTGGAGCTGCCGGTGGCCTCCGCGGATCCCGCCCTGCATTCGCTGCTCACCCGGCAGCTGGAGGCCAGGCTGACCACCGCGGCGCCTCCCGCCAACTTCGTGGAGCGGGTGGAGGCCCGGGTCCAGGAGACGCTGCAACAGGGAGGTCGGCCGGCGGTGGAGCGGATCGCCGAGCAACTACACATGAGCGGGCGGACCCTGCAGCGCCGGCTGACCGAACACGGGACGTCGTTCTCGGCGGTGATCGACGAGGCCCGCAAGCGCGTCGCCTGCGTGGCGGTGGCCGAGAACAAGCTCTCCCTGAGCGAGATCGCCTTCCTGCTCGGGTACTCCGACGTCACCCCGTTTACCCGCGCCTTCAAGCGCTGGACGGGAGGAACTCCCCAGGACGCGCGCCGCGGCCGCTGAGCCGCCGGCCGCGCAAAATGTAGCCTGTCCCCTTTATTGACCCGGTGCGGCAGGCTTGGCGCGCATTGTCGTGCCTTCTGTCGCGATTGGTGACCGGCGGGGCCGGAGACTCCGATCATGTTCCAGCAAGATCCCGTCACCGCCTACGCGGTGCCGTTCTTCGTCCTCTTCCTGTTCCTGGAGCTGTGGGTCCTGCGCCGGCAGCAGCGGGAGCTGTACCCACGGGCCGATGGGGTGGCCAGCATCGGGCAGGGGCTCCTGGCCGTCCCCTTCGATGTGGCGCTGAAGCTGGTCGCCTTCGCGGTCTTCAGCTGGCTCTATCCGTTCCGGCTGTTCACCCTGGACGCCTCCAGCGGGTGGACCTGGGTGGCGCTGCTGCTGGCCGATGACCTGGCCTATTATCTTCACCACCGCTCCTGTCACTCGGTGCGGCTGTTCTGGGCCGGTCACGTGGGGCACCACTCCTCCCAGGAGTACAACTTCTCGGTGGCGCTGCGGCAGGGAGTGGGGGAGCGGCTGCACAAGCTGCTCTGGTGGCTGTGGCTGCCGCTGGTCGGGTTCCCGCCGCTGGCGATCCTGACCATGATGTCGGCCAGCCTGGTGTTCCAGTTCTTCCTCCACACCCAGACCGTGCGCCGGCTGGGGCCGCTGGAGTGGGTGCTCAACACCCCCAGCCACCACCGGGTCCACCATGGATCCAATCTCCGCTACCTGGACCTGAACTACGGCGGGATTTTGATCCTCTGGGACCGCCTGTTCGGGACCTTCACCCCCGAGGCTCCGGAGGAGCCGGTGGTGTTCGGGCTCACCCACAATCTGGAGAGCCGCAACGCGCTCACCATCGCCACCCATGAGTACGTGGCCATCTGGCGGTCGATCCGGTCCGCGCCCTCCTGGGGTCACCGGCTGCGCTACCTGCTCAAGCCTCCCGGCTGGTCGCACGATGGCAGCACCCAGACCGCGGCGCAGATGCGGGCAGCGGCTTCGGGGCCGACGCCGGTGGTCAGTCCTCCGCGGTCGTCGGTGCCGGTCGGGGCCCTGCCTCGCCGGGCGGAGTAGACCGCGGGCTACCCCGGGGTCTGGAACAGCCGACCCACTCCGGCGGTGGCCAGCATCGCCACCGAGCCCCAGAAGAGCAGCCGCAGCGCACCCCGAAGCTTGTTGGCACCTCCGCTGTGGGCGGCCAGGGCTCCGGTCAGGGCCAGGCTGGCCAGGGTGAGCGCGATGGTCACCTGGCTGAGCCTCCCCTCCGGCGCCAGGAACACCCCCGCCAGCGGCAGCAGCGCGCCGACGGTGAAGGCCGCGGCGGAGGCCAGGGCCGCCTGGATCGGGCGGGCCCTCCGGGACTCGGTGATCCCCAGCTCGTCGCGGGCGTGCGCATCGAGGGCGTTGTGGGCGGTCAGCTCCTCCGCCACCTGCTGGGCCAGGCGCGGGGAGAGGCCGCGCTGCTGGTAGATGTCCGCCAGCTCGCGCAGCTCCAGCTTCGGGTGCTGGGCCAGCTCCCGCTTCTCGATCGCCAGGTCGGCGCGTTCGGTGTCCGCCTGGGACTGGACGGAGACGTACTCCCCGGCGGCCATGGACATCGCGCCGGCCACCGCGCCGGCGATCCCGCTGGTCAGCACCGCGCCGGGGGTGGCCCCGCTGGCTGCCACCCCCACCACCAGGGCGGCAGTGGAGACGATCCCGTCGTTGGCGCCCAGCACCGCGGCCCTCAACCAGCCGGCGTGCTCCGAGCGGTGCCGCTCCCCGTGGGCCCCATGCTGCATCGCAGTCACTCCTTGAGCCGGTAGCCGGTCTTGAAGATCCAGGCCACCACCCCCAGGCAGAGGGCGAAGAACAGCAGGGTGAAGCCCAGGCTCTGTCCCACGCTGACGTCCCCCTGGCCGTAGAAGCTCCAGCGGAAGCCGCTGATCAGGTACACCACCGGGTTGAACAGGCTGACCTGGCGCCAGAACGGCGGCAGCATGTCGATGGAGTAGAAGGCCCCGCCCAGGAAGGTCAGCGGGGTGATCACCAGCATCGGCACGAAGCTGAGCTGTTCGAAGCCCTTGGCCCAGATCCCGAGGATGAAGCCGAACAGGCTGAAGCTGACCGAGGTCAGCACCAGGAAGCCGGCCATCCAGAACGGATGTTCGATCCGCAGCGGCACGAACAGCGCCGAGGTCCCGAGGATGATCAGCCCCACCACCATCGACTTGGTGGCGGCCGCGCCCACGTAGGCCACCACCAGCTCCGCGTAGGACATCGGCGCGGAGAGGATCTCGTAGATGGTCCCGGTGAAGCGCGGGAAGTAGATGCCGATCGACGCGTTGGAGATGCTGAGGGTCAGCAAGGAGAGCATCAGCAGGCCGGGGACGATGAACGCCCCGTACTCCACCCCGTCCACCGCCTGCATCCGCGAGCCGATCGCTCCCCCGAACACCACGAAGTACAGCGAGGTGGTGATCACCGGCCCGGCCAGGCTCTGCCACACCGTGCGCAGCGCCCGGGCCATCTCGAAGCGGTACAGGGACCAGATCCCGCGCGGGTTCATGGGCCGTCTCCTTCCACCAGCCGCACGAAGATCTCCTCCAGCGAGCTCTTCTGGGTGTGGAGGTCGGTAAAGCCGATCCCCTGCTCGGTCAGCCGCTGCAGCAGGTCGGGGATCCGGGTCCCCTCCTGGTGGGCCTCGAAGCGGTACTCCAGCTCCCGGCCTTCGGCGCCCAGGGTCAGCTCCCAGTCCGCCAGCGAGGGGGGGAGGGCCGCCATCGGCTCTCGCAACAGCAGGGTCAGCTTCCGCCGGCCCAGCTTCTTCATCAGCTCCCGCTTCTCCTCCACCAGGATCAGCTGGCCCTTGTTGATCACCCCGATCCGGTCCGCCATCTCCTCCGCCTCCTCGAGGTAGTGGGTGGTGAGGATGATCGTCACTCCCCGGTCGCGCAGGCCGCGGACCAGCTTCCACATCTCCCGGCGCAGCTTCACATCCACCCCGGCGGTGGGTTCGTCCAGGAACAGGATCTGCGGCTCGTGGGCCAGCGCCTTGGCGATCAGCACCCGGCGCTTCATCCCTCCGGAGAGGGTCATGATCTTGTTCTTCCGCTTCTCCCACAGCGAAAGGTCCCGGAGCAGCTGCTCCAGGTAGGCGTCGTTGGGCGGATGGCCGAACAGTCCGCGGCTGAAGTTCACCGTGGCCCACGGGGTCTCGAAGAGGTCGGTGGACAGCTCCTGGGGCACCAGGCCGATCTGCTTGCGCGCCGCCCGGTACCCGGAGCGGATGTCGTGCCCGTCCACCAAAACCCTCCCCGCGCTGGCCTGGACGATCCCGCACACCACGCTGATCAGGGTGGTCTTGCCGGCCCCGTTGGGTCCCAGCAGGGCCAGGATCTCCCCCTTGCGGATCTGGAGGTCTACGTCCCGGAGGGCGACCTGGCCCGAGGCGTAGGTCTTGCCCAGCCCGGTGATGGAGATGATCGGGTCCACGGGGGACTTGCTAGCCCAACTCGGGCCGGTGCAGGCGTCGAACCGCATCCGTTCAGTGGCGCGCGTTGTCCCCGACGGTGGATTCTGGCCCCGGCCCGGCTTTGCTACGCAGGAGCCAGCCCCCTCCATGCCCCTCCCCGTCGACTTCCAGCTCCTCTTCGAGCGGTCCCCCAGCCCGTACATGGTGCTGGACCGGGAGCTGCGCTACGTGGCGGCGAACGCGGCCTATCTGAAGGTGACCGCCAGTACCCTGGACGGCCTCCTGGGGCGGCACGTGCTGGAGATGTTTCCCCACGACCCGGCGGACCCGGCCAACGCCAGCGCCCGTACGCTGCGGGAGTCCTTCGAGCGGGTGCTGGCCACCGGGCAGCCGGACACCCTGGCGCTGATCTCGTACCGGGTCCCCAGGAAGCTCCCCTCCGGGGAGGTGGTGGACGAGGTCCGCTACTGGAGCGCCACCCACACCCCGATCCCCGACGCCCAGGGCCAGGTGGCCTACCTCCTCCAGCACACCGAGGACGTCACCGAGCTGGAGCTGCTGCGACGCTCGGTGGGGGAGGGTGGGGACACCGCGCGCCTGGAGCAGGGGGTGCTGGGGCGCGCCCGCCAGGTGCAGGAGGCCAATCTCCGGTTGGAGCGCGACCGGCTGGAGCTGCTGGACCTGTTTGAGCAGGCCCCGGGGTTCGTGGCCTTCCTCCGCGGTCCGGAGCACCTGTTCGTGCTGGCCAACGACGCCTATCAGCGGCTGGTGGGCGGTCGGGAGATCCTGGGGAAGACGGTGCGCCAGGCCCTGCCGGAGCTGGTGGGGCAGGGCTTCTACGAGCTGCTGGATCGGGTGTTCCAATCCGAGCAGCCCTTCGTGGGCCGGGGCCTGCGGGCAGTGCTGCGAGACGTGCCCGGGGGCCCCACCCGGGACGCCTACGTGGACTTCATCTACCAGCCGATCCGCGGCGCGGATGGGCAGGTGAGCGGGATCCTGGTCCAGGGGCATGACATCACCGAACAGAAGCTGCTGGACCAGCAGCGGACCGCGGCGGAGGAGGAGCTGCGCCAAAGCGAGGAGCGGTCCCGGGCGCTGGTGGCGGCCCTCACCGAGGGGGTGATGCTGCAGGACCGGGAGGGGCGGATCCTGGACGTGAACGCCAGCGCCCTGCGGATGCTGGGGCGCACCCGGGAAGAGCTGATGGGCACCGTCCTCTCCCCCTCCACCTGGAAGTTGATCCGGGAGGACGGGTCCGTGCTTCCGGAGGAGGAGCAGGTGGCGCGGATGGCCCTTTACAGCGGGCAACCCCAGCTGCAGAGGGTGGTGGGGGTGGTGGGACAGGAGGGCCAGCAGCACTGGCTGCAGGTGAGCGCCCAGCCGCTGTTCGACCGCGATGGGACCACCGCGATCGCGGTGGTCTCCTCCTTCTCCGACATCACCGAGCGGAAGCTGCGCCAGGAGTTCGAGCAGCAGCTGATCGGGATCGTCAGCCACGACCTGCGCAACCCGGTCTCGGCGATGCTGCTGTCCGCCACCTCCTTGATGAAGCGGGAGAAGCTGGACCCGCTGCAGCTGAACCGGGGCCTGGCCCGGATCGTCAACAGCGGCGAGCGGGCCGCCCGGCTGATCCGCGATCTGCTGGACTTCACCCAGGCCCGGCTGGGCACCGGGATCCCGGTCCACCCCCGGCCGGTGAGCCTGGAGGAGGTGGCCCGGGCGACCCTGGAGGAGGTGCAGCAGGCGCACCCGGAGCGCGAGCTGCGCTGGAGGGCGGAGGGCGACAGCTCCGGGAACTGGGATCCGGACCGGCTGGCGCAGATCATCACCAACCTGGCCGCCAACGCCCTGGCCTACAGCCCGCCCGAGACCCCGGTGGAGGTGGAGGTGATCGGCCGGGCGGACCAGGCCAGCCTGGTGGTGCGGAACCGGGGCACCCCGATTGCCGTGGAGATGCTGCCGGTGCTGTTCCAACCGTATCGCCGCGGGCGGGACGTCCATCCGGGGGCGGCGGGCAGCATCGGGCTGGGGCTGTTCATCGTCGATCAGCTGGTGCGGGCGCACCGGGGACGGATCGGGGTCCGCTCCAACCAGGAGGAGGGGACCACCTTCACCGTGGTGCTGCCGCGGGACTAGACGTGGTGGGTGGCGGCCCGGGTGGCCCGCTCCAGCCGGGTGAGCAGCTCGTGGCGTTCGGCCTCGATCTCCCGGGCGCTGCGGAAGCCCAGTCGGCGGAAGACCTCGAACGGCGGGCACCAGCCGACCAGGGAGTGCAGCAGCAGGAAGCTGATCTGGGCACCGAACAGGTACAGCCAGCCGTTGCCCCGCCGAAAGCCTTTGCGCTGGGAGACGCCCAGCCCGAAGGAGAGCCCGCCCAGCACCGCGAAGTTGGCCATCAGCGCCCGGTCCAGGTCCCATTCCGCGTCCAGCTTGCCCAGCCGCTCGCGCAGGCCCGCCGAGCCGCCCGCGGTGGCCAACCGCACCTCCTCCTCCAGCTGGGCGTCGATTCTGTCCCGCACCTTCCGGGTGGTGCGGTCGCGCAGCCGATCCGGTTCACGCAGGTCCAGGTGGTCCATGGATCGGAAGATACGGATGGGCCGCGGAAGCGTCGGTGGCCTGCCTGAAGCCCGGGCGAGCGTCCTACGAGTGCAGTGGGGTGGGGGTCTCCTCCTGCGCGGGCAGGGGCGGGGCCTCGCGGGAGAGTCCGGCGGCGGCGTAGACCCCGGCCTCGTCCAGGGTCTCGTGCTCCAGGAGCCGGGTCACGATCGAGTCCAGGCGGTGGCGGTTCTGTCCCAACACGGTCTTGGCCTGCTGGTAGCAGTCGTCGATCAGCAGCCGGACCTCCTCCGCCACCGCGTCCAGGGTGCCTTCGGAGACGCCCATCATCCGCGGGTCGCCCTCCAGCGGGAAGATCGACACCGGGCCGATCCGCTCGGACATCCCCCAGCGGCCGACCATCGAACGGGCGATCTGGGTGCAGGTCTCCAGGTCGCTCTCCGCCCCGGTGGTCACCACCCCGAACACCAGCTCCTCCGCCGCCATCCCTCCCAGGGCGCCGATCATCCGGCCCTTCAGATAGCTGGAGTCGTAGCCGTAGCGATCCTGCTCCGGGGTGGAGAGGGTCACTCCCAGCGCCCGGCCGCGGGGGATGATCGAGACCTTGCGCACCGGGTCCGCGCCCTTCTGCAGCATCCCCAACAGGGCGTGGCCCGCCTCGTGGTAGGCGGTGCGGCGACGCTCGGCCAGCGGCATCACCACGTTGCGCGCCGCGCCCAGCTGCACCTTCTCCAAGGCGTCGAACAGATCCTGCGAGTTGACCTGGGTGTGCTTGCGACGCACCGCCATCAGCGCCGCCTCGTTGATCAGGTTCGCCAGCTCGGCGCCGGTCATCCCCGGGGTGGAGCGGGCCAGCTGTTCCAGATCCGCGTCCGGCGCCAGCGGGACCCCCCGGGCGTGGACCTTGAGGATCTCCCGCCGGCCGACCTGATCCGGGGCGTGGACCATGATCGTCCGGTCGAAGCGGCCGGGGCGCAGCAGCGCCGGATCCAGCACGTCCGGGCGGTTGGTGGCCGCCAGCACGATCACCCCCTCCGCGCCGGAGAAGCCGTCCATCTCGGTGAGGATCTGGTTCAGGGTCTGCTCGCGCTCGTCGTGGCCGCCCATCGCCCGCGGTCCGCCCCGGGCCCGGCCGATGGTGTCGATCTCGTCGATGAAGATGATCGCCGGGGCCACCTCCCGGGCGGCCTGGAACAGCTCCCGGACCCGGCTGGCGCCCACCCCCACGATCATCTCGATGAACTCCGAGGCGCTGGCGGAGAAGAAGGGCACCTTGGCCTCCCCGGCGGTGGCCCGGGCCAGCAGGGTCTTGCCGGTGCCGGGCGCTCCGGACAGCAACACCCCCTTGGGGGCCCGGGCGCCGATCTCCCGGTACTTCTCCGGGGCGCGCAGGTAGTCCACCAGCTCGGTGATCTCGTCCTTCACCTCGTCGATCCCCGCCACGTCCGCGAAGGTCACCCGCACCTTCTCCGGGTCCACCGGCTTGCGCTTGCCGCCGCCGGAGAGCATCCCGCCGATCCCCGCCTGCTGCCGCTTGAACATCCACAGGTAGAAGCCGACCAGCAGCAGCATCGGGGCAAAGGAGATCAGCAGGTTCAGCAGCGCCCCCCGCTCGGCCACCACCGGGGTGGCCTTCACCACCGCGCCGTGCTTCTCCAGATTCGCCAGCAGGTCGTCCTGGGCGAACACCGGCCGCTCGGTGGCGAAGCGCTGGTAGGTCTTCTTCTCCTCTCCCGGATAGGGCCGGGACTCCTTCAGCTCCCCCTGGATGCTCTGGCCGCGGGCGAACAGCTCGGTGACGTTGCCCGCCTCCACCTGCTGGGTGAACTCGGAGTAGGAGATGGTCTGCGGCCCGTTCATCCGGTCCTGCAGGGTCAGCAGCCCGAAGATCACCGCGTAGGCGATCAGGAACCGGGTGGCGAAGGTCCACCAGTTGCGGCCCTTGGGGGGAGGTCCCCCCTTGCTGCCGGGGGGCAGCCCCTCGGTCCGCCAGGGGCGGTCCGGGGCGCGCTGGGGCGGCTTCTGGGAGGCCTCGGACGCCTGGTCCGGGGTAGGCCGCGTCTGGGTAGGCTCGGTCATCGTGCAGGTTCCATTAACGGCGGGTGGGGCCGCGCTCATCTGGATCGGGGGCGGCTAGTTCCACCCCGGCGGGTCGCTGCCGGGGAACGACTGCAGCGAGGCCTCCAGCACCACGTCCCGGCTCCCGTCCGGGCGCAGTGACTCTCCCGGGGAGATGTCCCATTGCCCCGCCCGCGGACGGGAGTGGATCGGCGGCCGGCGCCGGCGGGGCCCCAGCAACAGCACCAGCACGGTGGCGGCAGAGAGCAAGGTCCACAGGGACCGAAGGGATTGGCGTCTCATGTCCCCAAGGTAGGCACTGCGGACCGCTCCGACCCGTCCTCCCCGCCGGTGGCCAACAGTTTCCGGGCCCGGGGTGGGGCCGGATCCGCCCCCGAATTTTCCCGGGGGGACGGGAACCGGTGGCGCCCCCGCGCTGTCTCCGACCGGCAGGGGCGGAACCGACCCGGGGGGAAAACCCCGTGAACCTGGGGGGTTGGCCTCGGCGATCTCAATGTTGCGCGTTAATTAGTAACTAGTTACTTAGCAACCGCCCATGGCCCGCCCCCGCCAGATCAGCGACGAACAAATCCTCTCGGCCACCCGGGAGCGGGTGCTGGCGCAGGGCCCCAACGTGTCCCTGGAGGTGGTGGCGGAGGACCTCAAGGTCACCGTGCCGGCGATCCTCAAGCGGTTCGGATCCCGGCGGGCGTTGATGCTGGCGGCGCTGACCCCTCCCGAGCCGGAGTGGATCGCGTTCCTCAACCAGGGACCGCGCCCGGCCCCGCTGGAGGAGCTGCTCCAGGAGATGTTCCTGAACATCCTGGCTTTCAACACCCACGCCATCCCCTGCGTGATCGCCCTGCGGGAGAGTGGGATCGCCCCCAAGGAGTTCCTTCGGGACCCCACCCGCGGACACCGGGCGTTGGTGGGCTGGCTGAAGCGGGCCAGCGAGCTGCGGCTGGTCACCGCCACCGAGTTGGAGGGGATCGCCTTTGCGATCTTCGGCGCGCTGATGGGCCGCGCCTTCACCGCCCACCTGATCAACGCGCCGCTCTCCGAGCGGGACCGCCAGACCTACGCCCAAGACCTCGCGCGGGTGTTTACCCGCGCTCTCACCCCCTGACCGCCACTCCCCCCAGAAGCGACCCGCCCGTATGAACCGACTGTTGATCCCCGCCGTGCTGCTGCTGCTGTCCGCCTGCAAGGGCGCTCCCTCCGAAGCCAACGCCCCGGCCCCCAAGCCGGCGCTGGCCCCCCCCGCGGTGAAGGTGGAGACCGCCGCGGTCGATCACCGGAAGATGCCGCGCTACCTGACCCTCACCGGCAGCGTGCTGGCCGAGCGTCAGTCCGAGGTGGCGGCCAACGTCGCTGGCCGGGTGGCGGCGACCTACGTGGAGCGCGGACAGCCGGTGAAGGTGGGGCAGGTGCTGGCCCGGGTGGACTCCAAGGCCGCCGGCTTCCAGGCCGCGGCGGCGGACGCCCAGTCCCAGGCGGCGGAGACCCAGGTCCAGCAGGCGCGTCAGGACTGCGCCCGGGCCGACCAGCTCTTCTCCCAGGGCGCGCTGCCCAAGGCGGAGTACGAGCGGCAGAAGACCCAGTGCACCGCGCAGCTGTACAACGCCAACGCCGCCCGGGCGCAGGCGGATCTGGCCGGGAAGCTGGCCGGGGACACCATCATCCGCGCGCCGATCAACGGGGTGGTGGGCGAGCGCTACGTCAACGTGGGCGAGTACGTGCAGCCGATGTCCAAGGTGGCCAGCGTGTTCGCGGTCAACCCGGTGCGGGTGAGCATCAGTGTCCCGGAGGCGGTGGTGAGCCAGATCCAGGTCGGGCAGCAGCTGGAGATCAACGTCTCCGCGTACCCGGACCGGAAGTTCCCAGCGGTGGTGCGGTTCGTCAGTCCGGCGCTGCGCACCAACACCCGGGATCTGGTGGTGGAGGCGTTCGCGGACAACGAGGACCAGGCGCTGCTGCCGGGGATGTTCGCCACCGTGCTGCTGCGCACCGGGGAGGAGGAGCAGCCCACCGTTCCCACCGGAGCGATCCGGATGGACGGGACCACCCGCCGGCTGTTCCTGGCGCGGGAGGGGACCGCCTACGAGATGGTGGTCCGCACCGGGGTGCAGCAGGACGGCCGGATCGCGGTGCTGGAGGCGCTGGCGGTCGGGGACAAGGTGATCGTCCAGCCGCCGCCCGGACTGCGTGACGGCAGCGCGATCACCGTTCAGTAGCCTACCGAGAGCAAGAGAGAACAACTTCCATGCAATGGCTCGCTGAAGTGTGCGTCAAGCGGCCCGTCTTCGCGACGGTGCTCTCGTTGGTCATCCTGATCGTGGGTGGGGTCTTCTACACCCAGCTGGGAGTGGACCAGTTCCCGAAGATCGATCTCCCCGCGGTGGCGGTGCTGACCGTCCAGCCGGGCTCCTCGCCCGAGGACGTGGAGCGGGAGATCTCGGACAAGATCGAAGGGGCGGTGAACACCATCGCCGGCATCGACGAGCTGCGCTCCATCTCCTCCGAGGGGGTGTCGCAGGTGATCGTGATGTTCAAGCTGGAGAAGGACCCCGACGTGGCGGCCCAGGAGATCCAGCAGAAGATCAACGGGATCCTGCGCGACCTGCCGGCGGGGATCGATCCCCCGGTGGTGCAGAAGTTCGACCCCGACGCGCAGCCGATCCTGTTCATTGCCCTCAACGCCTCCCAGGGCGGGAACGCCGGCGAGACCGGCGGGGTGCGCAAGCAGGCGGACGTGCGCGAGATCACCGACGTGGCGGACCGGCTGGTGCGCCGGCGGCTGGAGTCGGTCAACGGGGTGGGCCAGGTGGTGCTGATCGGCGGGCGCGCCCGGCAGGTCAACGTGCTGGTGGATCCGCTCAAGCTGCGCTCCCTGGGGATCTCCGCCACCGAGGTCGGCAACGCCATCCGCAGCCAGAACCTCACCCTCCCCGGCGGCCGGGTGGAGACCAGCCGCGACACCCTCACCCTGAAGGTGGAGGGGCGGGTGGAGTCGATCGAAGCGCTCAAGGCGGTGATCGTCCGGAACCAGGATGGCCGGGTGATCCGGCTGGATGAGGTGGCCACCGTCGAGGACGGGGTGGAGGACCTGGAGAGCTCGGCGATGTGGAACGAGGACCGCACCGTGCTGCTGGCGCTGCGCAAGCAGTCCGGCACCAACACCGTGGCGGTGGTGGACGAGGTCAAGGAGCGGCTGGCGGAGGTGGAGAAGGAGCTGCCGCCTGGCTACAGCATCGCCATCCAGCGGGATGGTTCGGCGGTGATCCGCACTGCCACCCACGCGGTGACCGAACACCTGATCCTGGGCGCGCTGTTCGCCGCGATCATCGTGCTGATCTTCCTGGGCAACGTGCGCAGCACGGTGATCGCCGCGCTGGCCATCCCCACCTCGATCATCGGCACCTTCGCGGTGATGAAGCTGGTGGGCTACACCCTCAACAGCATCACCCTGCTGGCCCTGGCCCTGGCGGTGGGCATCGTGATCGACGATGCGATCGTGGTGCTGGAGAACATCTTCAAGCACATCGAAGAGAAGGGGATGGACCCCAAGGAGGCAGCGGTCGCCGGGACCCGGGAGATCGGGATGGCGGTGCTGGCCACCACCCTCTCCCTGATCGCGGTGTTCCTCCCGATCGCGTTTGTGCCCGGGATCCCCGGCCGCTTCCTGGCCAGCTTCGGCGTCACCATGAGCATCAGCATCGCGGTGTCGCTGTTCGTCAGCTTCACCCTGACCCCGATGTTGGCGGCGCACTGGCTGAAGCGGAAGAAGGCCGGCGACCACCGCAAGACGATGCTGGAGCGGCTGGTGGACGTGGGCTACCGCCCGGTGGAGCGCGGGTACGGCAAGCTGCTGACCTTCGCGATGCGGCACCGCTGGCTGATCGTGGTCGCCTCGGTGGTGACCCTGATCGCCACCGGCCCTCTGGCGATGGCCGCCAAGAAGGGCTTCCTTCCGGTGGATGACCGCGCGCAGCTGGAGCTGCTGATCCGCCTGCCGGAGGGCCGCAGCGTGGCCGCCACCGAGGTGGTGGGCCAGCGGGTGGCGCGGCTGATCCGCGAGTACCCGGAGGTGGAGGCGACCTTGATGACCGTGGGCGACGACCCGGCCAAGACCCCCAACCTGGCGCGGATCTTCGTGAAGCTGGTCCACCCCGACCAGCGGTCGGTGACCCAGGAGCAGTTCAAGGACGTGCTGCGGCAGAAGATCATGCCCACCCTCCCCAAGGACCTGAAGGTGCTGGTGTCGGACGTGAACGAGTTCGGCGGCGGGCAGGCCACCCAGCGGATCCAGCTGTTGCTGGCCGGTCCGGATCTGGAGCTGATGACTCGCGCCAACGAGAACATCCTCAAGCGGATCAAGGCCATCCCGGACGCGGTGGACGTGGACTCCACCCTGATCACCGGCAAGCCGGAGCTGTCGGTGCGGATCGACCGCGATCGCGCCGCCGACCTGGGGGTGCAGGTGATGGACGTGGCGATGGCGCTGCAGTCCCTGGTGGCCGGCCAGAAGGTGTCCACCTACTCGGAGGGCGGCGAACAGTACGACGTGGTGCTGCGCGCCACCGAGGAGTACCGGACCAGCGAGGACGCGCTGCGGCTGCTGACTGTCAGCTCCCGCAAGCTGGGGATGGTCTCCCTGGCGGACGTGGTCAGCATCACCCCCACCTCCAGTCCCACCTCCATCCAGCGCTACCAGCGCGAGCGGCAGGTGACCTTCATGGCCAACCCCCGGCCCGGCGCCAACGAGGGCGCCCTGGGCGAGGCGGTGGAGAAGGCGATTGCCGATGAGAACCTGCCGGCGGGGTTTGCGATCAAGCCGCAGGGCACCACCAAGCTGATGAAGGAGACCGGGATCTCCTTCGTGCTGGGGCTGCTGGCCTCGCTGGTGTTCATGTACCTGATCCTGGCCGCGCAGTTCGAGTCCTGGCTGCACCCGGTGACCATCCTGCTCACCCTGCCGCTGACCCTCCCCTTCGCCATCCTCTCGGTGATCCTGATGGGGCAGGCGCTGGACCTGTACAGCTTCCTGGGGATCTTCGTGCTCTTCGGGGTGGTGAAGAAGAACGCCATCTTGCAGATCGATCACAGCAACGGGCTGCGGGAGAAGGCGGACCCGCTGGCGGAGGCGGCGCTGCGCGGGCTGGACCTGGGCGGTTCGCACGCGGTGCTCCGTCCGCGGCTGGTGTCCGCGCTGGCCGGGCAGCTGACCCCGGAGGCGGTGGACCGGGCGGTGAAGAGCGCCAAGGAGGGCGACGCGCAGTCGCTGCGCCGCCGGCTGCTCAAGGAGGTCCGCCTCAAGGCGATCCTCCAGGCGAACAAGGACCGGCTGCGGCCGATCCTGATGACCACCCTGGCGTTCGTGGCGGGAATGATTCCGTTGGTGACCGCCACCGGCGTCGGTTCCGGGTACAACCGGGCCACCGCCGGAGTGGTGGTGGGTGGACAGGTGCTCTCGCTGCTGTTGACCCTGGTGGCGGTCCCGGTGGCCTACTCGCTGTTCGATGACATCTCCCTGGCCTTCGGGCGCCTGCGGGCCCGGTTCCGGCGTGAGGAGAAGGAGGAGGACGAAGGTTCCAGTCACCTGAACCTGATCTCCGACTCCGCCGTGGAAGGAGCGTCCAAGTGAAGCGCGCAGTGATCGTCTTGTTGGCCCTGGTCTCCGGCGCCGCGTCGGCCGCCACCCTCAAGGAGGTGCTGGCCGCCTCCGAGCAGCACAACCTGGATCGGCAGATCAGCGCCCAGCAGCGGCTGCGCGCCGCCGCCGAGTTCCGTCAGGCGTGGTCGATGATGTTGCCCTCCCTGACCGCGCAGTGGACCTGGACCCGCAATCAGGAGGCGGTGGGCTTCGAGGTGGTCCCCGGCGCCCCCAGGACCGTGATCAGTCCCCTGTTCCAGTCGGATGCGGTGTTCCGGGCGGAGCTGCCGCTGATCGACACCTCCCGTTGGTTCCGGGCCGCCGCCTCCGGCGCGGTGCTGGACGCGGCCGGGTACCGGGATGACGCCACCGGCGAGCTGATCACCCGCCAGGTGGCCACCACCTACTACGGGTTCGCCGCCGCGCTGGCGGTGCGATCCTCGGCCAAGCGGACGCTGGCGGTCTCCGAGGCCCAGCACAAGCTGCAGGAGATCCGCCTGCGGGCCGGGGCGGCCACCGAGCTGGAGGTGATGCGGGCCCGGGCCGAGGCCGAGCGGGCCCGGCAGATGGTGGCCGACTCGGAGGCCCTGGTGGCCAACACCCGTCGGTCGCTGTTCACCCTCTCCGGGGTGGACGTGGGCGATGCCGCCTCCCTGCCCCCGGACAACCTGGTCCTGGAGGAGAGCGTGGAGACGCTGGAGAAGGGTGCGCTGCAGCTGCCGGCAGTGAAGGCGGCCGAGAAGGACGCCGACGCGGCCTCGATCCTGGCCACCGCGGCCCGGTTCGCCCTGGTCCCCAGCGTCACCGCCAACTTCACCGAGCGGCTTTCCAGGACCCCCTCCGCCCTGGCCGGCGGGGCCTCCTTCTGGAGCGCGGGAGTGGGGGTGGTGTGGCGACTGGACGCGGCAACCATCTTCGGGTGGGGCGCGCAGGACGCGCAGGGGCAGATCGCCCGGCTGGCGGCGCAGCGGCAGAAGAACGCGTCGCGGGATCAGGTGTACGGCGACTGGCAGCGGCTGAGCGCGGCGATCAAGAAGGTGACCGCCGCCAAGGCCCAGGTGGAGGCGGCGGAGCGCGCCGCCCAGGTGGCACGGGATCGCTACGACGCCGGCGCCGCCACCCAGCTGGAGGTGATCCAGTCGGAGCGGGACCTGTTCTCCGCCGAGGTGAACCACATCCAGTCCCGCACCGAGCTGGCCTCCACCCACGTCGGGCTGCGGCTGAGCGCCGGGCTGCCGCTGAAGCTGGAGGATTAGCCGCACCGCGCCAATAAAGGGGACAGGCTACATTTCCCGGCCGCCGGCTTGCAGGAAGGCAATCCGCGGGCCAGGAAATGTAGCCTGTCCCCTTTTTCTTTCAGTGGGTGGTGGGGACCTCCACCATCAGGGCGCCCTGCTCGTCGTGCTGGTCCTTGGACTCTCCGGGTGACACCAGGGGTGGGGTGGCGGCGGTTCGCCGGGGAAGGCGAACGGTGAAGGTGGTGCCTTCCTTCGGGGAGGAGGTCACCTCGATGGTTCCCTCGTGGGAGATCACGATCTGCCGGGCGATGTACAGCCCCAGTCCGAGGCTGGTGGTGACGGTGTCACCCGGCTGCGGATGCCGGGTCATCGGCTCGAAGAGGTTGGTCATCAGCGACGGCGGGATGGGCCGCCCCTCATTGTGGACCTGGACGAGCACCTCTTCTCCCTCCTCCCAGGCGGACACCTGGATCGGTCGATCCGGAGCCCCGTGCTGCAGGGCATTGCCCACCAGGTTGGAGAGGACCTGGGAGAGCCGGTCCGGATCCCACTCTCCGGTCAGCGCTCCGTCCGCGTTGAACTCCAGCTGGCGCTCGGAGTGGAACGCCTGGAGCTCGGCGACGATCTCCCGCCCCAGCGCCCCCAGATCCATCCATTGGGGGGTGATCGGGATCCCGCCGCCGAGGCGGGTCCGGGTCAGGTCCAGCAGGTCCTCCACCATCCGCTGGATCCGGCCGGCGCTGGAGAGGATGCGGGCCGAAGCCTTGGCCCTCCGGTCCTCGCCGGTGGCGGTGCTCATCATCGCCGCGGACATCATGATCGCGCCCAGCGGGTTGCGCAGGTCGTGACCGAGGATCGCCAGGAACTGGTCGCGGGTCCGGTCCATCACCAACATGAAGCGGTTGGAGGCCTCCACCAGTGCCTCGTCAATCGCCTCGTTGAAGCGGGTGACTCCCTTGATGTCGGCGTTCTGGGACTGCTCGTATTGCAGCAGGATGCTGGCCCGGAGCGCCCGGTACTCGGCCACCATCTGGCTGAGGCCGAAGCCATCCGCGATCCGCAGGGCGGCGTGGGCCTTGCCCACCGCCTCCATCCGATGTTGGCCTCCGCGGCCCATCGACTTCTCCGACTGTTCGGCCAGGTCCTGCGGGAGTTCCAGGTCGTCTTCGATGGCGGTGAGGATCTCCTCCGCGTGGTCCCGGAGCGAGCGGCTGCTCATCCCGCCCGCCGCCGGGAGCAGGGTGGCGGCGAAGGCCTCCCACTGGACGACGATCTCCTCGTGGTGGCCCCGGATGAACTCGCTCAACTGCATCTTTCGCCCTCGCTTCGCAAAGTGGTCCTCCACAAGTTGCTCACCCTCGGTCCGTCGAGGTGGGGCCCGCTCGCTGGGGGAGCGGGTGCGCAGGGCTGAACGGTGGGCAGGGAGGCGGAGGAGCGGGCCCCCAAGGGCGTTGGTTTGAGCGCCAACGTCTGTTACCCACTCCGGATGCCGGGATACAGCGTCGGGTTGCCACGTCTGCACAAGGAGGCCGGAGAGCGGAGGGACTTCCTTCCGCCCCTGATCGAGTTCCTGGATCGGGTCGGCGCGGAGTCGATCGTCGTCGAGGAGGGCTACGGGTCGGGGATGGGAGTTCCCCTCTCCGAGTATCTGGCCGCCTCTCCCCGGTGCCGGGTGGGGACCCTGGCCGAATGCTACGCCCAGCAGGTGGTGGTGGCGCTGCGCTGTCCGGACGAGGCGCTGCTGCGGACGCTGAAGCCGGGCACCACCCTGCTGTCGATGCTGCACTTTCCCACCCGCCCGGCGCGGGTGAGGCTGCTGGCGGAGCTGGGGCTGCACGCGGTCAGCCTGGACTCGGTGAAGGACGACCTGGGAAACCGGCTGGTCCAGAACATGGCCTCGGTGGGCTGGAACGGGATCCGCGCCTCCTTCGGTGAGCTGGCCAAGACCCTGCGCGACTTCTTCGAGCCCCGCCGTCGGCCGATCCGGGTCACGGTGCTGGGGTCGGGCGCGGTGGGCGGGCACGCGGCCCACGCGGCGATCCGCTACGGCGATCCGGCGCTGCGCTCGCGGCTCACCCGGCAGGGGGTGCCGGGGGTGGAGGTGACGATGATCGACTACGAGCTCACCGGCGACGAGCGCTACATGCTCACCCGGCTGGAGCACACCGATCTGCTGGTGGATGCCACCCAGCGGCCGGATCCCAGCCGGGTGGTGATCCCCAACGACTGGGTGGCGGCGCTGCCCCAGCACGCGGTGGTGCTGGACCTGGCGGTGGACCCCTATGCGCTGGACGGCAACCCGCCCTCCACCAAGGGGATTGAAGGCGTGCCGGAGGGCAACCTGGACCGCTACGTGTTCGGGCCGCAGGACCCGGCCTACGACGCGTTGGATCCCAGGGTCGGCCACCGGCACCGGCGGACCGCGCTTAGCTGCTACTCCTGGCCGGGGGTGGAGCCCAAGCCCTGCATGGAGGTGTACGGCGCGCAGATCGAACCGGTGCTGCGGGCGCTGGTGGCCACCGGGGTGGAGCGGCTGGATCCGGACAAGGGCCCCTTCTACGAGCGGGCCACCGCCCGCGCCGAGCTGAAGTACTGGAGGAAGAACCCGTGATGAAGAAGACGATCGGCCTTCCCCGGATGCACAAGGAGGCGGGGGAGCGGCGGGACTTCCTGCCGGAGTTCGTGCTCAAGCTGGTCACCCAGGGACACCCGGTGCTGATCGAGCACGGGCTGGGATCGGGGATCGGGCTGGACGACGCGGCCTATACCCGGCTCTCCCCGCTGGTCTCGGTGGGCGACCGCCCCCAGGCGTACCAGCAGGACGTGGTGCTGGTGCTGCGCACCCCGGAGGTGGAGGAGTACGAGGGGCTGCTGCGTCCGGGCAGCATCCTGATCTCGATGCTGCACTTCAATACCCGGCCCCGGCGGATCCGGAAGCTGCAGGAGATGGGGGTGGACGCGATCAGCCTGGACTCGCTGACCGATGACCAGGGCCAGCGGCTGGTGGAGAACACCCGCGCGGTGGGCTGGAACGGACTGGAGACTGCGTTCGCCGCGCTGGAGGAGGACTCTCCCGGCCGGCTGGCGGCGGGTGGTCCGCCGATCCGGGTCACGGTGATGGGGTCGGGGGCAGTGGGGAAGAACGCGGTGGAGGCGGCCACCAAGTATGGCTCGCGGGGCCGGGCCGAAGCGTGGGGCGCGCGCGGAGTCCCCGGGGTGGAGGTGACCACGGTGGGCCGGACCCTGACCGCGGACCCGGAGTATCTGCGGGCGCGGTTCGCGCAGACCGAGATCCTGGTGGACGCCACCCAACGCCCGGACGCGTCGCGGCCGTTGATCCCCAATGCCTGGCTGGGATGGCTGCCCCCGCACGCCATCGTCTGTGATCTGGTGGTGGACCCCTACGTCCCCAGCGGGACCCCGCCCACGGTGCGTTCGCTGGAGGGGATCCCCCGAGGTGATCTGGACCAGTGGACCTTCCGCCCGGACGATCCGAAGTGGCTGCGCACCATCCCCGAGGGAGTGCCGACCGAGCAGCGGCGCACCACCGTCAGCTGCTACTCCTGGCCGGGGATCCACCCCGAGGAGTGCATGCGCCACTACGGCCGGCAGCTGTGGACCATCCTCCAGCGGCTGCTGTCGCGGGGAGGCGTGGAGGGGCTGTCGGAGAACTCGGAGACCTTCCTGGATCGGGTGCTGTACCGCGCCAGCGTGCGCAGCTGGACCCCGGGGGACGCGGAGAACCCTCCGGCCCGACTGTAGGAGCGTCCGGGGTCCCTCCCCGATGCCAACAGCCAGCCGGTGCGCCTAGTCCCCGTGCACCCAAATGTCGGCGGCGATGCGATCGCCGAAGGCGTGCCGAGCTCACGTGTGGGAGGATCTGCCGATGGCGCCTCTCCGCTGGACGCTCCTGTTCTTGATGGCCTGCTGGTCGTCCCCCTCTCTCTCTCAGGATTCGAAGCTGGCGCCACCGGAAGTCGGTGCGGAGTCACTCCAGCGCGGAAAGCCGGTCGAGAAAGCGATCCGAGCAGGCGAAGCACATCGGTACCGCATCGAGGCGGGCGCCGCGATGGTCGTAAAGGGCCTCGTTGTCCAGAGGGGGATCGACGTCGCGCTCAAGACGTACGATCCGAGCGGCAGATCCCTGGCCGAGTTCGATAGCCCGAGCGCTAACAATGGGCCCGAGCCATTTGTGATCGAGACCACCGCCGCCGGCACCTATCAGGTCGAGGTGCGGCCCTTCGTGGATCCCGCTTCAGATGGAACACCTGCGACGGCCCAGGGTCGCTATGAGGTGCGCGTCGACGAGGTGATGACAGCTGACGCGTACGCAGAGCATCTTGCGAAGGCTCGCGTCGACAGCCCGCGCATCCGCGGTGTCTTGCGCGCCGCCAGGACCCAGCAACGCCTCGCGCTCGACGCCTTCTGGTCCGAGCTGAAAGGCAAGGCGCCGATCATCGAGCCATATCCCGGCGATCAGGAAAGCGTGCTGGTGACCTTCGTCATGCGATCCAGTGCCCGATACGTCGGTCTTCTCGGCGGGCCCGCCGGGGTGCGGCCGGCGCCGATGCTGCGAATCGGAGACTCGGACCTCTGGTATGCGACGGCGCGCATTCCTGCTGTCTCGAACTTCGCCTACGCATTCGTCACAGACGTTGAGCCGCCCGGACTGCACCGTCCGTATCGGCCGCGCTCGGAGGGCGGCCAGGTGTTCTTCAACCCGCCTCTCGCCGATCCGAACAATCCGCTCATGCACATGGGGATGTCACGCGTCGAGCTTCCCGGCCCGACGGACGAGCCATACCTCCGCAAGAGCGCGTCGACCCCCAAGGGCACGGTGAGCACGATCGAGTTCGACAGCTCTAGGCTCGGTGAGAAGCGGAAGGTCGGGGTGTATCTCCCGGCCGGCTACAGTCCGAAGAGGAAGTATCCGCTGGTGATCGCGTTCGACGGAGAGGTCTACGGCCTCGAGCCGGGAGCGATGATTCCGCTGCCCCATTTGCTCGATAACCTGATTGCGGCGAAGAAGATCCCACCGGTGGTCGCGGCGCTCGTCCCGAGCGAGGGCATGCGGGAGAGGGATCTTGCGGAGTCACCAACCTTCGCGTCCTTCATCGTGAGCGAGTTGCTGCCGAAGCTACGAGCGGACTACCGCGCCGGACACGCGGCCGCTGACACGATCGTCACGGGGTCCAGCCTCGGCGGAAACCAGGCGCTCTACATCGGGCTCCACCACTCGAAGGCGGTCGGGAACGTGCTGGCGAACTCCGCGGCCCTCTGGATGCGACCCCAGCAGATGACGAGCGACGTGCCGGACTACGTCGAGGGTGGCGCGATGATTCGCGAGCTGGCGAAGTCACGAAGGCTGCCGTTGCGCTTCTACGTCGATTCCGGCGTCTTCGAAGGGGACCTCCGCGACAGCAACCGCCGGCTCCGCGACGTGCTCGAAGCGAAGGGCTACCCGCTCAAGTACGTCGAGTTCTCGGGCGGCCATGACTACGCGATGTGGCGTCGCACCATCGCGGACGGGCTGATCTGGCTGCTAGTGAACCGCTAACACCGGGCCGCGCCCTCTACAGGTGTTGGTGGTGGGGTGGGAGAGGAGCAGCCCCGGTTGCACCGGGAATTGCCGCCGTTACACCTTGAGGCATGTCCCCTCCGGTAGAGCGCGTTCTCGAGCAGGTGATCACCCTCCCGGCGCCCGCGCCCGGGCAGTTCGGCCCGGCGCACACCGTGGTTCCGGTGATCGAACAGCAGGATTACGCGCGGTCGGATCCCTTCATCCTGTTGATGGATGACCGGATCGACGGCCAGCCGATCGGCGGCCCCCATCCCCACGCCGGCTTCGAGACGGTGACCCTGATCCTCCAGGGGGAGATGGTCCACGACGAGGGTCGGATCGGAGTGGGGGACGTGCAGTGGATGACCGCGGGCAGCGGGGTGATCCACGGCGAGGGGCTGGGTCAGGCCGGGAAGGCGCGCATCCTCCAGCTGTGGGTGGCGCTCCCCAAGGCGCAGCGCTGGGCGCCGCCCGCTTATCAGGACATCCGGTACGAGACCTTGCCGGTGCGTCGCGAGCCGGGGGTGGAGGTGCGCGTCTACAGCGGCAGCTCGGGCGGGGTGCAGTCGCCCACCCGGAACCACGTGCCGGTGACCCTGGCCGAGTTCCGGCTGGAGGCGGGCGCCACGGTGACCCAGGAACTGCCTTCGTCCCACAACGGCTTCTTCTACGTGCTGGAGGGTGAGGTGGCGATCGGCCCCGACGAGAGGGTGCTGCGCCCCGGGCAGGTGGGCTGGTTGGACCGCCCCCTCTCCGCGGGCGAGAGCTCGATCCGGATCGCCGCCCGGGCTCCTTCGCGGCTGCTGCTGTACGCCGGAGAGCCCCAGCACGATCCGCTGGTCAGTTATGGACCGTTCATCGGGGACACCCAGGAGGACATCGTTCGGGTGATGGGCGAGTACCGTTCCGGGCGCTACGGTCCGCCTCCGCGGCTGTAGTCCCCGTCCCCCGAGGCGAACCAATGGATTCAGAGCTGGAGCTGGTGCTGGTGGCCCGGGATGCGGACCTGCCCGGTGGGCTGCACGTGCGTCGGGCGATCCCGCAGGCGAAGCGGCGGATGGTGGGGCCGTTCGTGTTCCTGGATCAGATGGGCCCCGCCGTCTCTTCCCCGGAGCACGAGGTGGCGGTGCTGCCGCATCCCCACATCGGGCTCTCCACCCTCACCTATCTGTTCGAGGGGGAGGGGCTGCACCGCGACAGCCTGGGGACGGTGCAGCGGATCCTCCCCGGAGAGGTGAACTGGATGACCGCCGGCTCTGGGGTGGTCCACTCAGAGCGGATGCGCTCCGGCGCCCCGGGGCGGATCTACGGAATCCAGCTGTGGGTGGCGCTGCCGCAGCGGCTGGAGGAGAGCGCGCCTTCCTTCGAGCACTACGACGCCTCGGCGGTCCCGGTGCTGGAGGACGGCGGGGTCACCACCCGGCTGATCGCCGGATCGCTGTTCGGCGCCCGCTCGGCGGTGAAGACCTCCTCGCCGCTGTTCTACGCCGAGGTGCGGATGGAGCCGGGCGCGGTGCTGCGGCTGGACGCCGAGTACGACGAGCGCGCCGCCTACCTGGTGGAAGGCGCGGTGACCCTGGGCCAGACCTCGCTGCGCGCTGGAGAGATGGGGTTCTTCCAGCGCGGGGCGGAGGTGCTGCTGCGCGCCGATCAGCCCACCCGGCTGCTGCTGCTGGGGGGCGAGCCGCTGGACGGTCCGCGCTTCATCTCCTGGAACTTCGTCTCCAGCTCCAAGGATCGTCTTCTGCAGGCGGCCAGCGACTGGCGGGAGCAGCGGTTCGCGAGGGTCCCGGGCGAGACGGCCTTCATCCCGCTCCCGCAAGACGGCAACACACCGGTGAACTACCCCTGAGCGGCCCGGACTCCCGGGTCTTGCTCAGCTCGTCGGTCGGCTCGCGCTGACGGTGTTCCACCGCTGGAACACTCTCTCCGCCTTCAGCCGGTAGCCCCGGCCGGCTGGCGTTCGCATTGTTGGGGGGTGACTCCTTCCACCCAGACCTCCTCCCGGTTCGCCCTGCTGGACGGCTGTCAGTTGGCGTACCGGCTGGACGGACCGGAGGGCGCCCCGGTGCTGGTGCTCGCCAACTCGCTGGGCACGAACCGGGAGATGTGGGCGCCGCAGCTGGCGTCCTTCGCCGCGCACTTCCGGGTCCTCCGCTACGACATGCGCGGGCACGGAGAATCGGATGCTCCGCCTGGTGCCTACTCGCTCGACCGGTTGGGCCGCGACGTGCTGGAGTTGATGGACGGGCTGAAGATCTCCCGGGCCCACTTCTGCGGCGTGTCCCTGGGCGGGATGGTCGGTCAGTGGCTGGGCGTACAAGCCCCCGATCGTCTGGAGCGGCTGATCCTGGCCAACACCACCGCGTACCTGGGACCGCCGTCGGGATGGCAGACCCGCATCCGCCTGGTGCTCACCGAGGGGATGGAGGCGGTCACCGAGAACCTTCTTCCGCGCTGGTTCACCCCCGCATTCCTGTCCAGCCGCCACCCGGAGGTGGAGCGGTTGCGGACGATGCTGCTGGGCACTCCTGCCAGCGGCTACGCCGGGTGCTGCGCGGCGATCCGGGACATGGACCTTCGGCCGATGTCCGGGCTGATCCAGGTGCCTACGCAGGTGATCCTGGGCACGCAGGACCCGGCCACCCCCCCGGCGATGGCCGAGGCGCTTGCCCGGGCGATGCCCAAGCCGACGCAGGTGGTCCGGCTGGAGGCTGCCCATCTTTCCAACATCGAGCAGCCAGACGGCTTCAACCGCGCGGTGCTCGGGTTTCTGGAGTGAGGGCCATGGCGCCGCGGATCGAGGAGGTGGAGACAGTCCTGGTGGACCTTCCGACCATCCGGCCGCATCGGCTGTCGATGACCACCATGAACCGGCAGACGCTGGTGCTGGTCACCCTGCGCAGCTCGGACGGGATCACCGGGGTGGGGGAGGGCACCACCATCGGCGGACTCAGCTACGGCGAGGAGAGCCCGGAGGGGATCAAGCTGGCGATCGACACCTACCTGCGGCCGATCCTGCTGGAGTGCGATCCGCGGAGCGTCGCAGGCGCGATGGGACGGATCGCCGCCCAGGTCCGGGGAAACCACTTCGCCAAGAACGCGGTGGAGATCGCCCTGTGGGACGCGCAGGGCAAGCGGGTGGGGCTGCCGCTCTCGGAGCTGCTGGGCGGGAGGGTGCGCGAGTCCCTGCCGGTGGCCTGGACCCTGGCCAGCGGGGACACGAACAAGGACGTGGCGGAGGCGGAGGCGCTGCTGGAGCAGCGGCGCCACCGGGTGTTCAAGCTGAAGATCGGCGCCCAGGAACCGCGGGTGGACGTGGCCCACGTGGCGGCGATCAAGCGGGCCCTGGGGGATCGGGCCAGCGTACGGGTAGACGTCAACCAGGCCTGGAGCGAGAGCACCGCGCGGTGGGGGATCTCCGCGCTGGAGGACGCCGGCGTGGATCTGGTGGAGCAGCCCGTCTCCCGGCACGACCGCGGGGCGCTGGCCCGGCTCTCCTCCCGCTTCACCGTCCCGCTGATGGCGGATGAGGCCCTGCACGGACCGCAGGACGCCTTCGAGCTGGCGCGGACCGCGGCGGCGGCGGTGTTCGCGGTGAAGCTGTCACCCTCGGGAGGGGTGCGCGCCGCCGGGGAGGTGGCGGCGATTGCCCAGGCGGCGGGGATCGGCCTCTACGGAGGCACGATGCTGGAGGGCGGGGTGGGCACCGCCGCCGCCGCGCAGCTGTTCTCCACCTTCTCCCGACTGGAGTGGGGCACCGAGCAGTTCGGTCCGCTCCTGCTGACCGAGGAGCTTCTGACCCAGCCGCTGCAATACGGCGACTTCTCCCTCCGGGTGCCCACCGGTCCCGGGTTGGGAGTGGAGCTGGACTCCGACAAGGTGGCCTTCTTCCGCCGCGACGCCAGCCGGCGCGCGATCAGCCTTCCCACCCCAGCCAAGGAGCCCTGACCGTCATGCTCTTCCAGGTAGAGATGGACGTCCGCCTGCCACCGGATCTGGATCCGATGTTGGCCGAGCGGCTGAAGTCCACCGAGCGCGAGCGTTCCCAGGAGCTGCAGCGGCGCGGCAAGTGGAGGCACCTGTGGCGGGTGGCGGGGCGCTACGCCAACGTCAGCATCTTCGAGGTGGAGAGTCCGGCCGAGCTGCACGAGCTGCTCTCCACCCTCCCGCTGTTCCCCTACATGCAGGTCCAGGTCACGGCGCTGTGCCGTCACCCCTCATCCATCCACGAGACCGATCGCTGAAGAACCCAGGAGGGTTGCCATGAAGAAGAGCATTTCGCAGAGCCCGGAGATGGAGCAGTTCCTGGACAAGGTCAGCGGGCAGCACAGCGGCAAGGGCAACCCGCGGGTCAAGCAGCTGGTGCGGCGGGTGGTCTCGGATCTGTACCGGACCATCGAGGATCTGGACGTGCAGCCGGACGAGTTCTGGCGCGCGATCAGCTTCCTCAGCGTCGCGGGGAGGAACAATGAGTTCGGGCTGCTCTCCCCCGGGCTGGGCTTCGACCACTTCCTGGATCTGCGCTCCGATGAGCTGGAGCGGGAGCTGGGGATCACCGGCGGTACTCCCCGCACCATCGAGGGGCCGCTGTACGTGGCCGGAGCGCCGCGGGCGCAAGGAGAGGCCCGGCTGGACGACGGCAATGAGGAGGGGGAGACCCTGGTGATGCACGGCCAGGTGCTGAGCAAGGCCGGCCGGCCGGTCCCCGGTGCGCTGGTGGAGGTGTGGCACGCCAACACCCGGGGCAACTATTCGTTCTTCGACCCCTCCCAGAGTCCCTACAACCTCCGGCGCGGGATCCAGACTGATGCGGAGGGGCGCTATCGCTTCCGGAGCATCCTCCCCCGCGGCTACGGGGTTCCACCGGGCGGCTCCACCGACACCCTGCTGCAGGCGCTGGGGCGGCACGGACAGCGCCCGGCCCACATCCACTTCTTCGTCTCCGCGCCGGGCTTCCGGCACCTGACCACCCAGATCAACATCGCCGGAGATCCGCTGCTGCACGATGACTTCGCGTTCGCCACCCGGGACGAGCTGATCCCGGAGATGGTACGCAAGAGCGATCCGGCGGCGATCAAGAAGCTGGGCCTGGATGGCCCCTTCGCCGAGATCCAATTCGACTTCGTCCTCCACCCGGCGGTCCCCAAGGCCCCGGACAGTGAGGTGGAGCGTGAGCGCGCCCAGGGCGCGGGAGCGTAGGCAATGAGCCAGTGGCGCGAGGTGGTGATCGTCAGCGCGGTACGGACCCCGATCGGCAAGCTGGGCGGGGCGTTGGCCGCGGTGCGCCCGGATGATCTGGCGGCCCGGGTGGTGGCGGAGGCGGTGGCCCGGGCCGGGGTGGATCCGGCGGAGATCGAAGAGGTGTTCCTGGGCTGCGCCAACCAGGCCGGCGAGGACAACCGGGACGTGGCGCGGATGGCGGTGCTGCTGGCCGGGCTGCCCCAGCACGTGGGCGGGGTGACCGTGAACCGGCTGTGCGCCAGCGGGCTGACCGCGGTGAACCAGGCCGCGCGCGCGATCCGGGCCGGGGAGGGTGAGATCTACGTGGCCGGCGGGGTGGAGAGCATGACCCGCGCTCCCTATTCGCTGCCCAAGAACCCAGTCCCGTTCGGGCCGCCGGGGAACAGCACCGCCTGGGACACCTCGCTGGGCTGGCGGTATCCCAATCCCAGGATGGAGGCGCTGTTCCCGCTGGAGGCGATGGGAGAGACGGCGGAGAACATCCAGGAGCTGTCGCAGAAGGGCGGAATCCGGGGCGGGGTGATCTCCCGGGAGGAGCAGGACCGCTACGCGCTGCAGAGCCACGCCCGGGCGGTGGCGGCGATCAACGCCGGACACTTCCGCAGGGAGATCGTCCCGGTGGAGATTCCCCAGCGCAAGGGGGACCCGGTGCGGGTGGAGACCGACGAGCATCCCCGCTACCGCCACAGCGGCGCCGGCTACCAGCTGGACACCAGCCTGGAGCAGCTGGCCAAGCTGAAGCCGGCCTTCCGCAAGAGCGGGACGGTGACCGCCGGCAACGCCTCGGGGATGAACGATGGCGCCGCCGCGCTGGTGCTGATGTCGGAGGAGCGGGCCCGGCAGCTGAAGCTCCAGCCCCTGGCGCGCTGGGTGGCCTCGGGGGCCACCGGGGTGGATCCGCGGGTGATGGGGCTGGGGCCGGTGGAGGCCACCCGCAAGGCGCTGCGCCGGGCCGGGCTGACGGTGAAGGACCTGCAGCTGGCGGAGCTGAATGAGGCCTTCGCGGTGCAGGCGATCGCGGTCCTGCGCGAGCTGGAGCTGAGCGAGGAGCTCACCAACGTCAACGGGGGGGCGATCGCATTGGGTCACCCGCTGGGCTGCTCGGGGGCGCGGGTGCTGACCACCCTGCTGTGGGAGATGCGCCGACGGGCGGAGGCGGGCGCGACGATGCGCTACGGCCTGGCCACCCTCTGCGTGGGGGTGGGGCAGGGAGATGCCACGGTGGTGGAGTTGCTGCGCTGACACCAAAGGGGTGCACCGATGCGAGAGGTCAAGCAGATCACTGCCCCCGAGGCCGCCCGGCTGGTGAAAGACGGGGACGTGCTGTTGGTGGGCGGCTTTGGAATGACCGGCAACCCGGTGCACCTGCTGCACGCGCTGGCGGAGACGCAGACCCGGGGGCTGACCTACGTGGGGAACAACGTGGGCGAGGCCGGGCTGGGCGGCGGACGCCTGTTGCGCAATGGCCAGCTGTCCCATGCGATCGGCTCCTACTTCACCAGCAACAAGGAGGCGGTGGCGGCGGCGCAGGCGGGGAAGTTGGAGGTGAAGCTGCTGCCGCAGGGGACGCTGGCGGAGGCGCTGCGCGCGGGCGGGGCGGGGATCGGTGGGTTCTTCACTCCCACTTCCGAGGGCACGGTGCTGGCGGAGGGCCAGGAGGTGCGGGAGCTGAACGGGGTGCGGCAGGTGTTCGTGCCCGGGCTGCGCGGGAACGTGGCCTTCATCCGCGCCTACCGGGCGGACACCGCCGGCAACCTCCAGTACCGGATGACCGAGCAGAATTTCAACCGGGCCATGGCCACCGCCGCGGACCTGGTGATCGCCGAGGTGGAGGAGATCGTCCCCCTGGGGGCGCTGGATCCGAACCAGATCCACACCCCGTTCACCTTCGTGGACTACCTGGTCCAGGCCCGGACCACCCTGGCGGACCTGGGCTCCTCGGCGTCGATGGAGACCAGCCTGCAGAAGATGGACGACGAGCGGTTGGCGTTGGCCCGGCGGGCGTTGAAGGAGCTGAAGCGCGGCGATGTGGTGAACCTGGGGATCGGGATCCCCACCCTGGTGGCGGAGCTGATCGGGGAGGAGGACGGGATCATCCTCCACACCGAGAACGGGATGCTGGGGGTGGGGCCCTCGCCCAAGGAGGGCGGGGCGCTGGAGCACCCGGTGAACGCGGGGAAGATCCCGGTCACCGCGCTGCCCGGGAGCAGCTACTTCGACAGCGCCGAGTCCTTCGCGATGATCCGCGGCGGGCACGTGGACGTGGCGATCATGGGCGGGCTGGAGGTGGACGCGCAGGGCAACCTGGCCAACTGGGCGGTGCCGGGCAAGCCGCTGCTGGGAGTGGGCGGGGCGATGGATCTGGCCTCGGGCGCCAAGCGGCTGATCATCACCATGACCCACACCGCGCCCAAAGGGACCAGCAAGGTGGTGCCGGTGTGCAAGCTGCCGCTGACCGCGCGCGGGGTGGTGGACGTGCTGATCACCGAGCTGGCGGTGTTCACCTTCCCGGAGGGCAAGCTGACCCTGGTGGAGCTGATGCCCGGCGCCACCCTGGAGGAGGTGCGGGCCAAGACCACTGCCTCCTTCGTGGAGCGGCTGTAGGGCGATGCCGATCATCGACGTCACCCTGCTGGAAGGTCGCAGTCCCCAGGTGAAGGCGGCGTTGATCCGCCAGCTGACCGAGGCCGCCCACCAGGCGTTGGGCGCTCCCCGGGAGAGCATCCGGGTGCTGTTGCGCGAGCTGCCGGCGGAGAACTGGGGCGTGGGCGGGGAGTCCAAGGCGGGCCCGCCGAAGTGAGGTTCCTCCCGTTCGCCGTTGTGTTCCTGCTGTCGGGGGCCGCCTGCTCCGACCGGGCAAGGAGCGTCCTCCGATGAGTGCCCCCCAGCCGATCTCTCCCCGCACCCTGCGGATCGCCCCTGCCTCCGGACAGACCGGACGACTGATGGTGCTGCTGCACGGGGTGGGAGACAGCGCCCAGAACTTCCTCCCCATCGCCCAGGCCCTGGCGCCGGCGCTGCCGGACACCGAGCTGCTGGTGGTGGATGGGATCCAGCCCTTCGACGGGGGCGGCACGGGCCGGCAATGGTTCAGCATCCGCGGGGTGACCGAGCAGAACCGCGCCGGCCGGGTGGCGGAGGTGGGCAGGCAGCTCTCCGCCTGGCTGGACGCGCAGCTGGCCGAGCGGGGATTGGGCGGAGAGCGGCTGATCCTGGTGGGGTTCTCCCAGGGCGCGATCCTCTCCCAGTGGTTGGCGCTGCACCGGGATCCGGCGCCCACCGTGGTTGCCCTCTCCGGGAGGCTGGCGGTGGAGGATCACCTGGCGGCCAAGGTGCCGGCGCGGGTGCTGCTGGTCCACGGCGAGGAGGATCCGATGATGCCGGTGGCGCTGGTCCGGGAGGCCGCCGCGGGCTTGGAGGCCCGCGGGGCCCAGGTGGAGACCCGGGTGATCCCGGGCCTGGGGCACGGGATCGACGGGCGGGTGCTGGAGGAAGTGAAGCGCTTTCTCCAGCTGTCGCCTTAGTGGCGGGCGGGGACCGCGGTGGGTCGCCCGTGGGAGTCCAGCGCCACCATCGCGAACTGGCCGCGGGTGGCCAGCTGCCTGTCGCCGCTGAGCAGATCCTCGGAGAACAGCTCCACCTCCACGGTGATCGAGGTCCGGCCGGTGGCGATCACCTTGGCCACCAGCTCCACCAGCTGGCCCTGTCGGACCGGCACGTGGAAGTCGCACTTCTCGCTGCTGGCGGTGACCACCGTGCGCCGGGCGAAGCGGGAGGCGACGATGAACGCCGCCTTGTCCATCAACGCCAGGGCCTGGCCTCCGAACAGGGTGCCGTAGTGGTTGGTCTGCTCCGGGAACACCATCTCGATCAGCCGGGCCTCGGTGATCTCCCCGGCCGCCAGCCGCAGCGGGGTCTCAGAACTCGGCATCGAAGCTCACCTCCCCGCTGACTCCCACCTGGTAGGCGGAGACGCGGCGTTCGAAGAAGTTGGCCACCTCCTGCACGTCCTGCAGCTCCATGAAGCCGAACGGGTTCTGCACCCCGTACCGGCGCGGCATCCCCAGGGTGGAGAGGCGCTGGTCGGCGCAGAACTCCAGATAGGTGCGCACGTCCCGGGCGGAGAGTCCGGCCACCCCGCCCCCCAGCAGGTCCACCGCGAACAGGGTCTCGCAGGCGATCGCCTCCTCCAGCATCTGGTGCACGTCCCGGGTCAGCGCCTCGTCGAACAGCCCCGGCTCCTCCCGACGCACCGTCTCCACCACCTCGAAGGCGAAGGCCATGTGGGCGCTCTCGTCGCGGAACACCCAGTTGGTCCCGGCCGCCAGTCCGTGCAGCAGCCCCCGCGAGCGCAGGAAGTACACGTAGGCAAAGGCCCCGAAGAAGAACAGGCCCTCGATGCAGGCGGCGAAGCAGATCAGGTTCAGCAGGAAGTCCCGCCGGTGCTCGCGCGTCTCCAGCCGCTCCAGCTGCTGCACCGAGTCCAGCCAGCGCATGCAGAACTCCGCCTTCTGGCGGATGGAGGGGATGTTCTCCACCGCGGCGAAGGCCCGGTGCCGCTCCTCCGGGTCCGGCAGGTAGGTGTCCAGCAGGGTGAGGTAGAACTGCACGTGCACCGCCTCCTCGTAGAGCTGGCGGGAGAGGTACATCCGGGCCTCGGGCGCGTTGAGGTGCCGGTAGAGGTTGAGCACCAGGTTGTTGGCGACGATCGAATCCCCGGTGGCGAAGAAGGCCACCAGCCGCTGCACCAGGTGGCGTTCGGCGTCGCTCATCTTGTGGGCCAGGTCGCCGACGTCGGTGGAGAAGTCCACCTCCTCCACCGTCCAGGTGTTCTTGATCCCCGCCCGGTACATCTCGAAGAAGCGCGGATACGCCATCGGGCGCAAGGTGAGGCACAGGCCCGGATCCAGCAGCCGGGCGGGGCGATGGACCAGGCTCACTGGCAGGCCTCGCAGGACTGGGGGTTCTCCAGGGAGCAGGCCACCGCATCCGCGTCCGGCAGCTGCGGGGCGCTGACAGTCTCCACCGTGGCCTTGGCGATCCCGGTCGCGGGGCGGGAGCGGAGGTAATAGGTGGTCTTGAGGCCGCGCTTCCAGGCGTGGAAGTACATCGAGGAGAGCTGGCCCACGTTGGGGTTCTCGATGAACAGGTTGAGCGACTGGCTCTGATCGATGAACGCCCCGCGGTCGGCGGCCATGTCGATCAGGGACCGCATCGGCAGCTCCCAGGCGGTGCGGTACAGGGCCCGGACCTGGGGGGAGAGTTCGGTCAGTCCCTGCACCGACCCTTCCGCCAGCTTGAGCCGGTTGCGCATCGCCGGGTTCCACAGTCCCTGGGTCTTCAGCTCCTGGACCAGGTAGCGGTTCACCTGCAAGAAGTCGCCGGAGAGGGTCTCGCGCTTGAAGAGGTTGGAGACCTGCGGCTCGATGCACTCGTAGCAGCCGGCGATGGAGGCGATGGTCGCGGTGGGGGCGATGGCCACCAGCAGCGAGTTGCGCAGCCCGTGCTTGCCCAGGTGCGCGCGCAACAGCTCCCAGCGCTCGGGGTCGGAGGGGGTGATTCCCCAGGCGTCGAACTGCAGCTCGCCGCGGGCGGCCCGGGTCTCCGGGTAGGCCGGATGGGCGCCCTTCTCCGCCGCCAGGTCCGCGGAGGTGGAGAGGGCGTGGAAGTAGATCTCCTCCGAGATCTGCTGGGAGAGGGCGCGGGCCTCGGGGGCGTCAAACGGCAGCCGCAGCTGGAAGAACACGTCCTGCAGCCCCATCAGCCCCAGGCCCACCGGGCGCCAGCGGAGGTTGGAGTCCCGGGCGGTGTCCAGCGGGTAGAAGTTGAGATCGATCACCCGGTCCAGCTGGCGGATCGCGGTGCGCACCGTGGCCCCCAGCTTCTGGAAATCGAAGGCCAGCTGGCCGTCGACGCGGGTGGTGTGGCGGGCGAGGTTGATCGACCCCAGGTTGCACACCGCGGTCTCTGAAGCGGAGGTCACCTCCAGGATCTCGGTGCACAGGTTGGAGAGGTGGACGGTCCGCCCCGGCAGCGCGGTCTGGTTGCAGGCCCGGTTGGACTTGTCCTTGAAGGTCATCCACCCGTTCCCGGTCTGGGCCAGGGTGCGCATCATCCGCGCGTAGAGGTCCCGCGCCGGGAGGGTGCGGGTGGCCAGCCCCTGGGCCTCCGCCTCCAGGTAGCGCGCCTCGAAGGCCTCCCCGAACAGGTCCGGCAGCTGGGGGACGGTCTTGGGATCGAACAGGCTCCAGGAGGCGTTGGCCTCCACCCGCTTCATGAACAGGTCCGGGATCCAGTTGGCCAGGTTCAGGTTGTGGGTCCGGCGGGCCTCGTCCCCGGTGTTGTCCCGCAGCTCCAGGAACTCCTCCACGTCCGCGTGCCACGGCTCCAGGTACACGCAGCAGGCGCCCTTGCGTTTGCCGCCCTGGTTCACCGCCGCCACCGAGGCGTCCAGGGTCTTGAGCCAGGAGACGATCCCGTTGGAGTGGCCGTTGGTGCTCTGGATCAGCGAGCCTCGCGAGCGGACCCGGTGGAAGGCCAGGCCGATCCCGCCGGAGAACTTCGAGAGCAGCGCCACGTCGGTGTAGCGCCGGTAGATGTCCTCCAGCTGGTCCTGGGGGGAGTCGAGCAGAAAGCAGCTGGAGAGCTGTTCGTGCCGGGTGCCGGCGTTGAACAGGGTGGGGGAGCTGGGCAGGTACTCCAGGGTGGAGAACAGCCGGTACAGCTCCAGCGCGTCGGCCACGCTCTCCGAGAGCGCGCAGGCGATCCGCAGGAAGAACTGCTGCGGGGTCTCCAGCACCAGCCGGGTCTGCGGGTGCTTGAGCAGGTAGCGGTCGTAGACGGTGCGCAGCCCGAAGTACTCGAACTCCCGGTCCCGCTCCGGGCGCAGCGAATCGTTGAGCTTGCGGGCGTGGTCGGCCACGAAGCGCGCCAGCCGTTCGTTGATCAGCCCCAGCCGGTGCGCGGTGGCCACCGACTGGGAGAAGGCGTGGATCTCCTGGTTGCGGACCTCCTTCTCCACGTAGTTGCCCAACAGGCGCCCGGCCAGGCGCGCGTACTGGGGTTCATCCACGATCAGCGCGGCGGCGGTCTGGATCGACAGCTGGTCCAGCTCCCGGGTGGTGGCGCCGTCGTAGAGGCCGCTGATGGTCCGGGTGGCCACCCGCATCGCGTCCACCTCCGTCAGCCCCTCGCAGCAGCGGGCGACGGCGCGGACGATCTTGTTCAGGTCCACCGGTTCGGCGTTGCCGTTGCGCTTCTTGACCCGCATCGAGGTCTGCGGGGGCAACGGCTCGATCGCGGGGGCGGTGGGGGAGGTGTGTCGGGTCTGTTCCTGCATCGGTGGGTCCCTCTCTGGTCCTGCGTTTTTCACGCGAGGGAGAGAGGACGTACCGGAGGGAACACCACGAGGAGCGTCCGCACGGACCGCCCGCCTCCCTCGAGGCTCCTGGTCGAACACGGCGCGGGATTTCTCCCCGAACCGGAGTTGGCAGGTCTTCGGGCTCACGAGCGCGACGGCAAAACCTCACCGTCTCCTACTGTCCACCGCTTCCCAGCGCCGGTGCGGCGCGCCAGTGCAGAAGGTGGAGGTCGTTCTCGCTGACCGCTGCGGGGCAGCCCCGGAGTCGCACCGGGTTCCCTTTTCATCCCCGGCCGCAATGGACCGGAGAACCAACACCGCCACAACCTATGGGGGGCAGGGATCCGAGGTCAACCACCGGTTGTGGTGCTTTTGGGGTGCGGTGCGTCAACCGGCAAGGTGTTCGTAGACCGTCCGGGCGCCGATCACGATCAGGATCACGCCGCCGACCACGTCCAGCTTGCCGCCCAGCGCGTCGCCGAAGCGGCGGCCGGCGAAGACCGCGGCCAGCGACAGCAGGAAGGTCACCGCGGCGATCACGCTCGTCGCCAGCAGCAGCGGCAGGTCCATCACCGGGAGGGTGATTCCCGCGGCCAGCGCGTCGATGCTGGTGGCCACCGACAGGATCAGCAGCGGACGCAGATGGAAGGGGTCGCTGCGGCGAGCGACGGTGTCCTCCTTGGGCTTGAGTCCCTCGTGGATCATCTTCCCGCCGATCACCGCCAACAGGGCGAACGCCAGCCAGTGATCCCAGTCGGAGATGTACCGCGCGAAGCGGGTGCCCAACAGCCAGCCCACCGCCGGCATCAGTCCCTGGAAGAAGCCGAACAGTGAGGCCAGCAACAGCGCGTCCCGCCAGCGGACCCGGGGGGCGCTAAAGCCGGTGGTCAGCGCCACCGCGGTGGCGTCCATGGCCAGTCCGACCGCGAGGAGGGGGAGGGCGGTGAGCATCGCCTGGGGCTTCTATCCCTGGTTGGGGCCAGAAGCCGAATGTTGCCTCAGCCCCCGTCGGACGTTATCCGCAAGGCCCGGTGACGCCCGACCTTCTCCCTCTCCTTGTGGACCAGCAGCAGCGCTTCCTGGCGTTCCTGACTCCCCGGGTGGGCAGCCGGGAGGCGGCGCGCGAGGTGCTGCAGGCGGCGATGCTCAAGGCGCTGGAGCGGGGCGGGGCGATCCAGGACAGCGAGAGCGCGGTGGCCTGGTTCTTCCGCCTGCTGCGCAACACCCTGGTCGACCGGGCCCGTCAGGCGGGCGCCGAGCAGCGGGCGCTGGAGGCCACCGCCACCGAGGCCCTGCTGGCGGAGGAGGCCGCGGTCGCGCTGGAGCGCCATGTTTGCGCCTGCGTGGAGGGGCTGCTGGCGGAGGCCCGGCCGGAGTACGCGGCGGTGGTGCGGGCAGTGGATCTGGAGGGGAGCTCGGTCCAGGCGTTCGCCCGCCAGGCGGGGCTGACCGCGGGGAACGCCCGGGTGCGGCTGCACCGGGCGCGGACCGCGCTGGCCGACCGGCTGCTCCAGCTGTGTGGCGTCTGCTGCGCCCAGGGCTGCGCGGCCTGCGGCTGCGAGGCCTGAGCCGGCCGCTTTCCGAGAGCGCCTCCGCGGAGGAACTCCGCTGGCCTGTAACGCTGCCCGGCCCCCATCCGTCAGCGCGCTTCGAGACCCTTCTTGCTCTTGGAGCCGTACATGGATTCGTTGTGGTGGTCGCGGGTGACGTTGGTCCTCTTCCTTTCCTTGTTCACCCTGGTGGCAGTGGTCTGGCCCACCCTCCGGCTGCGGAGGCGCACCGGTTCCACCGGGTATGTCGCGCACCTGGCGCCCACCCCGGTCCACCAGTTCGCGGTGCAGGGACTGGGGGCA
This sequence comes from Myxococcaceae bacterium, assembly GCA_036675345.1. Classification (GTDB taxonomy): domain Bacteria; phylum Myxococcota; class Myxococcia; order Myxococcales; family Myxococcaceae; genus JALYOC01. The sequence continues at coordinate 193,011 of JAKFFE010000019.1, read as the reverse complement.
GTGGTGGGGGGACTGCTGCTGTGGACCGGGCTGTTCCTGTTCCGGGAGCCGGCCACCCTGGGGATCTGGGCGGTGCCCCCCGAGCTCACCGCCCTGGGCTGGTCCCTGATGGTGGCGACGCTGGTGCTGGTGGTGGCGGCGCAGCGGCAGATGGGCGCCTCCTGGCGGGTGGGGATCGATCCCACCCAACCCACCGGGCTGGTCACCCACGGGCTGTTCGCCCGGGTGCGCAATCCGATCTTCACCGGGATGATCGGTTCCGCGCTGGGCCTGGTGGCGGTGATGCCCTCCGCCTGGACCGTGCTGGGCTGGTGGTTCCTGGTCTATGTGCTGGGGCTCCAGGTCCGGCTGGAGGAGGAGCACCTGCTCGCCCTCCATGGCGCGCGCTATCGCGAGTACGCGTCGCGGGTGGGGCGCTTTGTGCCCGGGGTGGGGAGGCTCAGCAGTTCTTCCGCTCGTGGGCAGGGGCCCTCTGCTGAGGGGTGAGGTTGTAGGCGGTGTTGATCAACCCCACGTGGGAGAAGGCCTGGGGGAAGTTCCCCAACAGCCGGCCCGCCTCCGGGTCGTACTCCTCGGAGAGCAGGCCCACGTCGTTGCGCAGCGTCAGCAGCCGCTCGAACAGCGCGCGCGCCTCCCCCACCCGGCCCATCAGCGCGTAGTTGTCCGCCAGCCAGAAGCTGCAAAGCAGGAACACGCCCTCTCCGGCGGGGAGGCCGTCGTCGCTCTCCTCGGTGCGGTAGCGGAGGACCAGCCCATCGTGGAGCAGCTCCCGTTCGATGGCCTGCACCGTGGAGATCACCCGCGGGTCGGTGGCGGGCAGAAAGCCCACCAGCGGCATCAGCAGCAACGCCGCGTCCAGGGCCTCGCCTCCGTAGACCTGGGTGAACGCGCGCTTTCCGGGGTGGAAGGCCTGCTGGCACAGCTCCTGGTGGATGCGGTCCCGGATCGCCCGCCACCTTCCCACCGGACCGTCCAGACCGGTCTGCTCCACCGCCTTCACCGCCCGATCCAGCGCCACCCACGCCATCATCTTGGAGTGGGTGAAGTGCTGGCGTGACCCGCGCATCTCCCACAGCCCCTCATCCGGCTCCCGCCAATGGTGTTCCAGGTGCTGCACCAGGCGTCGTTGCAGATGCCAGGCGCTGGGATCCAGCGCCAGCCCCGCGCGGCGCCCCTGGTGCAACGCGTCCATCACCTCCCCGTAGACGTCCAGCTGCAGCTGGTCCACCGCTCCGTTTCCCTCGCGCACCGGCACCGAGCCGGCGTAGCCAGGCAGCCAATCCAGGATCAGCTCCGGCAGCCGTCGTTCGCCCTCCACGCCGTACATGATCTGCAGCTGGGAGGGGTCCCCGGCCACCGCCCGCAGCAGCCAGTCCCTCCAGGCCCGGGCCTCCTCATGAAAGCCGCCCAGCATCAGTGCGTAGAGGGTGAAGGTGGCATCGCGCAGCCAGCAGTAGCGGTAGTCCCAGTTGCGCACCCCGCCCAGTCGCTCCGGCAGGGAGGTGGTGGCGGCAGCCACGATTCCTCCGGACGGGCTGTAGGTCAGCGCCTTGAGGGTGATCAGCGACCGGGTCACCGCCTCCTTCCAGGGCCCCTGGTACGAACAGGTGCCCAACCAGGAACGCCACCAGGCCTCCGCCTGCGCCACCGCCGCCGCGGCGTCCACCCCCGGAGGGGGCGGCTGGGAGGAGCGGTGCCAGCTGAGGACGAACGGGATCTGCTCTCCTGCCCGGACCGTGAACTCCGCCACGGTGGTCAGGTTCTCTCCGTGGGTCGGCACCGGGGTGCGCAGCACCAGGGCATCGGGTCCACCGACCGCTCGCAGCGCCCCGTCTGACTTGGTCACCCAGGGGACCACCCAGCCGTAATCGAAGCGGATGATCAGCTCCATCCGCATCCGCACCTCACCCTCCAGGCCCTCCACCAGCCGGACCAGGTTGGGGATCTCCTCGTCCGGAGGCATGCAGTCCACCACCCGGACCTTTCCGCCCGAGGTCTGGAAGGTGGTCTCCAGCACCAGGGTGTCTGGGCGGTAGCGGCGCTGGCCTGCGCCGCCCTGGACCGGAGCCAGGCTCCAGCGGCCGTGGCGGGGTTCCCCCAGCAGCGCCGCGAAGCAGGCCCCGGAGTCAAAGCGCGGCAGACACAGCCAGTCGATGGAGCCATCGCGGCCCACCAGGGCAGCGGTCCGGGTGTCCCCGATCAACGCGTAGTCTTCGATTGGCATCGACATCCGGGCGCTCCGCTCGCAGAACGATCGTGCCGCTGCTGGCAATGCGCACGACGCCAGATCGCCGCGGCGAGCGGACGTTTGGCCGATCGCAGGGTTGACGGTCCCAGCGAAGAGGCGCACACAGTTCGCATGGCTGTCGCGGCGCCTCCCCAGACGGATCGCTCCCACCTGCTGCTGGCGGCGGTGTTCTCCGCGGTGGTGGGCGGCTTCCTGGTCACCCTCTGGCTGGGCCAGCGGGCCTCGGCGGAGGTGGATCGTCTGGAGGATCGGATCGTCTTCGAGTCCACCCCCAGCATCCAGCGGTTGGCGTCCGTCCGCGCCTCCACCTGGATGACCCGCTTGGCACTTTCCAACTACCTCAGCGCGCCTCCCCCGCAACGCACCGAGACCGCCGCCCGGTTGGACCTCGCGCTGGAGACCCTGAACACCGAGCTGAGGAGCTACCTGGTCCGACCGGAGGGGCAGGCGCCTCCCATGTGGGAGCAGCTGCATCCGGCGCTGGTGCGATTCGAAGAGCAGGTCCACGCCACCCGTCGGCTGTCCGCGGCAGGAAGAGCGCCGGAGGCGCAGGCCCAGCTGGCTTCCCAGGTGGACCCGTCCGCGCAGCGGCTGGTGACTGTCGCGACCCAGGGCGTGGAGCGCCACGCCCTGCAGGTGCGCCTGCTGGGCGCGCAGATCAAGGAGTCCCGACACCGGGCGCGGTGGGTCTCGGGGGGGATGACCTCCCTCTGCGTGGCCCTGGGGATCGGAGGCGCGTGGCTGTTGCGACGGCAGTCCAGAAGGCAGCGCCAGCTGGCGGACGACTACGAGGCCTTCTTGCAGGCCCGGTCGGAGGAGCTGGAGCAGTTCGCCGGCCGGATGGCGCACGACATCCGCAACCCGCTGAGCGCGGCCAAGACCGGCGCCGAGCTGCTGCGCCGCCGCAGCGATGATCCCAAGGTGCAGGAGCTGGCCGGGCGGATCATCCGCAGCCTGGGGCGGGCCAACGCGATCACCTCCGGGCTGCTGGAGTTCGCCCGCGCCGGCGCCCGGCCGGATCCGGGGGCGCGCACCGACCTGCGCGAGCTGCTGGCGGACTTCGCCGGGGGGATGAGCGGGGAGGCGGAGGCGGCCCGGATCCAGCTGGTGCTGGAGCCGATTCCTCCGGTGCTGGTGGCCTGCAACCCGGGCGTGTACCTGAGCCTGGTGGGGAATCTGGTCCGCAATGGGATCAAGTACATGGGCGAGGGCCCGCAGCGGACGATCCGGATCCAGGTGCTGGAGGAGGGTCGGCGGGTGAAGACCGTGGTCTCCGACACCGGTCCGGGCATTCGCGCCGCGGACCTGCCGACGCTGTTCGAGCCCTACTTCCGGGCAGCGGGAGCGTCCGCCCAACCCGGCCTGGGGCTGGGGTTGGCCACGGTGAAGAAGTTGGCAGAGGGACATGGGGGCGCGGTGGGGGTGGTATCGAACGTCGGGCAGGGGACCACCCTCTGGTTCTCCCTTCCGCTGGCCGGCACGGTCCGCCCAGAGTCGGCGCTGCCGGACCCGCAGCACCGGCCGCTGCATTGAAATCACGCTTCCTCCGGAGAGAACCCGTGCCCCACCAGAACCCGCCCGATGAGTCGCTGCGCCAGTTGCTGACCGAAGCGAAGACAGTCGCCCTGGTCGGGGCCTCCTCCAATCCCCAGCGGCCCTCCCACGAGGTGATGCAGAAGCTGCTGCGGGTGGGCTTCCAGGTGTTCCCGGTCAATCCGCGCGAGACCGAGGTGCTGGGGCAGAAGGCGTACCCCTCCTTGCAGGACGTCCCGGGGCCGGTGGACATCGTGGATGTGTTCCGCCGCGAGGAGGAGACCCCGGCCATCGCCAGCGAGGCGGTGGCGATCGGCGCCAAGACGCTGTGGCTGCAGCTGGGGATCTCCAACGAGGAGGCCGCGCGGATCGCCGGGGAGGGTGGCCTGACCGTGGTGATGAACGCCTGCATGGGGGTGGCGGTGGGGCGCCTGGGGATCGCGCCGAAGGGGAAGGGCTGAAGGTGATGCCCTCCTCCCAGCGGATGCCGGTGGTGTTCATCGGTCATGGAAGTCCGATCAACACCCTGGAGGACAATCGGTTCACCGGCGCCTGGCGGGCGCTGGCCGCGGCGCTGCCCCGCCCCGACGCGATCCTGGTGATCTCCGCCCACTGGTTCATGGCCGCCACCGCGGTCACTGCGATGGCCCGACCCCGGACCATCCATGACCTGTTCGGCTTCGGGCGCGGGCTAAGCGAGTTCCAGTATCCGGCCCCGGGACACCCGGAGCTGGCGCGCCAGGTGGTGAGCGCGGTCCGCCCCCGCTGGGTGGGCCTGGACGAGGACAGCTGGGGTCTGGACCATGGCACCTGGTCGGTGCTGGCCCAGATGTACCCGCAGGCGGACATTCCGGTGGTGCAGCTGTCCCTCAACGCCACCAAGGAGCTGGCCTACCACCAGGAGGTGGGCGCCCGGCTGGCGCCGCTGCGCGACCAGGGGGTGCTGATCCTGGGCAGCGGCAACGTGGTCCACAACCTCCGGCGCTTCGATCCCCGCCGCGGCGAGACCGGCCTCGACTGGGCGGTGCGCTTCGACGAGGCCGCCCGCGCGCTGATGACCAGCGCCCCCGGGAGGATCGGCGAGCTGCGCTCCCACCCGGACTGGGAGGAGGCGGTCCCGATCACCGACCACTTCCTGCCCCTGGTCTACATCGCGGCGCTGGCCGAGCAGGCGGCAGAGCCCGCGTCGGTCCTGGTCGATGGGTATGCGGGCGGCTCACTGTCGATGACCTGCTACCTCTCCGGGATGGCCTGTCCGCCGGTGCCGGACGGAAAGGGCGCCGCCCTCCTGCCCGAGTCCGCGGTCCCGGCAGACCAGACCAATCTGTAGATGTTCCAGGACTGGAACGCTGTCCTGCGCTCAGGGGCAGTGGTTCCCCGGAGGGGTCGGCCGCATCGTTGATCCACCACCCCAACAGGAGCTCTTGTCATGGCGAAGGCGAAGATCGGGATCATCGGTGATGGCAACGTGGGCGGCGCGCTGCGCAGCGGGCTGGAGAAGGCCGGCTATCCGGTGCGCGCGGTGGGAAAGGACCCGGCCAAGATCTCCGAGACCGGCGTCTGGGCGGAGGTGGTGATGCTGGCGGTGCCGTTCCCCGCGGTGGATTCGGCGCTCAAGTCCCTGGGGGACTCGGTGGCGGGCAAGACCCTGGTGGACGTGACCAACGCGCTGACCGAGGACATGCAGCTGGCCCTGGGCTTCACCACCAGCGGCGCGGAGGAGCTGCAGAAGAAGGCCCCCCGGGCCAAGGTGGTGAAGGCCTTCAACACCCAGTTCGCCGGCCACATGTCGACGGGGAAGGAGGGGGACCAGACCCTGACCATCTTCGCCGCGGCGGACGACGAGGCCGCCCGCAAGCAGGTGCTGGAGCTGGGGCGGGACATCGGCTTTGACGCGGTGGACGCCGGCCCGCTGAAGAACGCGCGGATGCTGGAGTCGCTGGGCTACCTGAACATCACCCTCGGCTATGTGCTGGGCCTGGGGACGAAGGTGGGCTTCAAGCTGGTCCGCTAGAGCGGATTGGCCCCCAGGTACGCCAGCAGGAAGTCGCGAAAGGCGGTGACCTTGCGGGGGACGTGCTCGGTGCGGGGATAGACGAAGTGGAGGTTGCCGGCGGGCTGGACCCAGCTGGGCATCACCCGGACCAGCAGCCCGGCGGCGACGTCCTCCTTGGCCAGGAAGGTGGGGAGGATGCACAGCCCCAGTCCCTCGCGCACCGCGCGGTGGGCGAAGAGCAGATCGTCGGTGAACAGCCGGGGGTGGGTGAGGATCCCGATCTGCGAGACCTTCATCTGGCGGAGCACGATCCAGTCGTGGGTGCCCGCCTCGCTGGGGTTCCGGGGCTGGCCGCGCCGGGCCACGTAGGTGGGCGAGGCGTACAGGCCCGCCTCCAGGGCGCTGATCTTCCGGGCGATCAGGCTGGAGTCCGCCAGCTTCTGCGACACCCGCAGCCCGGCGTCGAAGCCCTCGCCGACCAGATCCACGAAGCGGTTGGTGGGGCGGACATCCAACACCACCCCCGGGTGGCGGGCGGAGAAGCCGGCCACGATCGCCGGCAGCAGGTTCAGCCCCATGTCCACCGGACAGGTGATCCGCAGCTCGCCGGAGGGTTCGTCCTCCTGTTCGGGCAGGCTGCCGGTGAGATCGCGCAGGGAGGCGACGATCGGCCGGGCCTTCTCGTAGAAGGCGGTCCCGGCGGTGGTCAGCGCCACCTTGCGGGTGGTGCGGTGGAACAGCTGCACCCCCAAGGCCGCCTCCAAGGAGGCGATCCCGCGGCTGACCGAGGATTTGGGCAACTCCAGCCGGCGTGCCGCGGCGGAGATGCTCCAGGTCTCGGCCACCGCCACGAACACCGGCAACAGGTTGAGGTCCGGCTTTCCGCTCATGGGCCCGTTATGCCACCGTTCCGGCCCCGGAACAGGTCCCGGCTGTTCGCCGGGCGAGCGGTGGTTGTGGAACGGGGAGTCCGGTACTCGCGGTGGTACCGGGACCTCCACCGCCGGCGGCGAGTGGCGAGCGGGATCGTTGCCGGATCCGCAACGCAGTCGTGCGGTACCGGGCCTGGCGCGCACCTCACCGCGACGGCATGTTTGAGCCCATGGGCGATCAAGGAAAGGGCAGGTTCACCCGGCGCGAGGCGATTGCCGCCGGGGTGGTGGGCGCGGCGACTGTGGCGGCTGCCTCGGCGGTCGCTCCGGTGGCCCAGGCGGAGTCCAACGAAAGGGAGGAAGCACATGAGCAGCACGAAGATGCCGGTGGCGTTCTTGCCCCATGGTGGGGGTCCGTGGCCGTTCGTGGACATGGGCTGGGACGACCAGCCTGGCTTCGACGCGCTCAAGGGCTATCTGCGCTCGGTGGCGACGCTTCCCTCCAGTCCCCCCAAGGCGATCCTGGTGGTCTCCGCGCACTGGGAGGAGTCGGTGCCCACGGTGATGACCTCCACTCAGCCCCCGATGCTGTTCGACTACTACGGGTTCCCGCCCGAGTCCTATCAGCTGACCTGGCCGGCTCCCGGCGATCCGAAGCTGGCGGCGCGGGTGCGGCAGCTGCTGGAGGGGGCGGGCTTCAAGACCGCGGAGGACTCCCGACGTGGGTTCGACCACGGGACCTTCGTGCCGCTCAAGGTCACCTACCCGGAGGCGAAGATCCCGGTGGTGCAGCTGTCGCTCAAGGCGGGGCTGGATCCGGCCGAGCACCTGAAGATGGGCCGCGCTCTGGCGCCGTTGCGCGAGGAGGGGGTGTTCATCGTCGGCAGCGGGATGACCTTCCACAACCTGCGGGCGTTCATGGATCCGCGCTCCCGGCCGGTGGCGGAGGCCTTCGACGCCTGGCTGCGCGAGGCCACCACCGCGGAACCGGCCGAGAGGGATCGGCTGCTCTCCGACTGGAGTCGCGCCCCCTCCGCGCGGCTGGCGCATCCCCGGGAAGAGCACCTGATCCCGCTGATGGTGATCGCCGGCGCCGCCGGAGCGGACCGGGCCACCGTGCCCTACAACGGGACCTTCATGGGGCTGCGGCTGTCGGCCTACCACTTCGCGTGAGTGAGCCGACCGCCCGGCCCCGTCCCGCGCCCCGCCCGGTGGAGGTGGTGGGCGCGGTCCGGCTGACGCCGAGGATGGTCCGGATCACGGTGGGCGGTCCCGCACTGGCCGGGTTCCGTCCTCCGGGCCCGGCCTCCCACCTCAAGGTCCTGCTTCCGCCGCCTGGCGTCAGCGAACCGCTGCTGCCCACCTTCGGACCCTCGGGGGTGAGCTGGCCGGAGGGGCCGCAGCCGATCCTGCGCACGTACACCCCGCGCCGGTTCGACGAGCAGCGGGGGTTGCTGGAGATCGACTTCTTCCTCCATCCTGGCGGAGCGGCCTCCGGCTGGGCGGAGACGGCGCGGCCCGGAGACCGGCTGGCGATCCTCGGCCCGGGGAAGAGCTTCTATCCAATGGATCCCCAGGCCCGCGCCTTCCTGCTGGCGGGGGACGAGTCCGCGCTGCCGGCGATCGGCACCCTCCTGGAGGCGCTGCCCGAGGACGTCACCGCGGATGTGTTCCTGGAGGTGAAGGATCGGGACGATGAGCTGGAGCTGACCTCTCCCGCCCGGCAGCTGCGGGTGCACTGGCTGCACCGGGGAGAGGCGGCCGCCGGGCAGCTGCTGGAGCCCACCTTGGGCGAGCTGGAGATCTCGCTGGCGGCGCGGGTGTGGGTGGGCTGCGAGGCGGGGAGCCTGCGCACGCTGCGGCGGATCCTGCTGGAGGAGCAGTTCCTGCCCGCGGCCCAGGTCCACACCCGGGGCTACTGGCGACGCGGGGCCTCCAACCATCCGGACCACGATTACGGTGAAGCCGCGCTGAGTGCGGGGCGATAGCAAGCGACGTTGACGTGCTCCCCAAACCTCGTCTGGGCGTGGAGCTGTTCGTCCGGGGGTTCGGCGGCCAAGCCGGACCAACTTCGCGCGCTCGTCCGGGGGTTCGGCCGTTAGGCCGGCGCTGAAAGTTGATCTAATCCATCGCCCGCCGGAGAGCGGCCGGGCTGGTTAGATCCACACCATGACCATCGATCTGCATCCGTCTCTGAAGGAAGGGCAGAAGGAGGTGGTGGTGATCGGCGGAGGGTTCGCCGGGCTGGCCGCCGCCAAGGAGCTGGCCAGCTCGGCCCAGGTGCATGTGACCCTGGTCGACCAGCGCAACCATCACCTCTTCCAGCCGCTGCTGTACCAGGTGGCCACCGCGGGATTGAACCCGGCGGACATCGCGGTGCCGATCCGGGCCCAGTTCTCTGGCGACGCCAACGTCTCGGTGCACCAGGGGCGGATCGACCGGGTGGATCTGGAGCAGAAGTACTTCCAGGTCGGCGAAGTGCGGATGGCCTACGACTACCTGATCATCGCCGCCGGCGCGTCCCACAGCTACTTCGGCCACCCGGAGTGGGAGGAGCGTGCGCCGGGGCTCAAGACCGTGGAGCAGGCCACCGAGATCCGCCGACGGATCCTGGGCGCCTTCGAGGCCGCGGAGAACGAACCGGATCCGGAGCGGCAGAAGGCGCTGCTGACCTTCGTGGTGGTCGGCGGAGGTCCCACCGGGGTGGAGCTGGCGGGGGCGATCGCCGACATCAGCCGCACCGTGCTGGTGAAGGACTTCCGGCGGATCAACCCCGCCAGCGCGCGGATCCTCCTCGCCGAGGCCGGGCCCCGCATCCTCCCGGTGTTTCCGGCCGGGCTCTCCCGCCGCGCGACGGACGATCTCCAGACCCTGGGGGTGGAGGTGATCACCGGGGCGATGGTCAAACAGATCGACGGGCAGGGGGTGCTGATCGGCGAGCAGCGGGTGGCCGCCGCCAACGCCTTCTGGGCGGCCGGGGTGCAGGCCGAGCCACTCTCCCGCACCCTGGGAGTGGAGCTGGATCGCGCCGGGCGGATCCCGGTGGCCAGGGATCTCTCCCTGCCCAGCCATCCGGAGGTGTTCGCGGTGGGGGACATCGCCCACCTGGAGCTGGAGCCGGGGAAGCTGCTTCCGGGGGTGGCCCCGGCGGCGATCCAGGCCGGGAGGACCGCGGCCCGGAACATCCTGGCCTCGGTGAACGGCCAGCCCCGGGAGGACTTCCGCTACCAGGACAAGGGCACCATGGCCACCATCGGCAAGCACAAGGCGGTCGCTTTCCGGGGACGCTGGCAGCTGGCCGGCTTCCTGGCCTGGGTGGGCTGGCTGTTCGTCCACGTGCTGTACCTGGTGGGCTTCAAGAACCGGATCGCCGTCTTCTCCCAGTGGGTGTGGAGCTACCTGTTCTCCCGCCGCGGCAGCCGGCTGATCACCCAGTCCGACTGGCGGCTGCTCCCGGGTGGCCCGGCTAGGGGAGATCGAGTTCCAGGCTGAGGTCGAACGACAGGTCGGAGGAGGTGGCCGAGACCTGCTTGACGATCACCGCCACCGTGTTGGTCCCGGCGACGAAGGCGCTGGCGGGCAGGGTGAGGGTGACCTCCTGGTTCTCCGCTGCACCGGTGGCGAGGCTGGAGTAGGCGGTGCTGCCCACGTTCCGGGACGCCACCTGGGTGCCGTTGACCCAGATCGCGAACCCATCGTCGTAGCGCACGGTCACCGTGGCGGCGGTGGGCGCGGCGGCGGCCTGGAACTGGTGACGGAAGTAGACCGAGGGCCGGTTCCTTCCCAGCAAGGTGGCCTCGTCGTCGTCGCCATAGCCCAGCTCGGCGTTGCCCAGACTCCAGACCGAGTCATCAAAGCCGGGGGCGATCCAGGCGGTGCCCTGATCCGGACCCCGATCCAGGTAGCGCCAGGCCGCCCCGCGAGTGATCGCCACCACCTTGCGCGGACCGGAGGGCGGGGGCGCCCCGGAGCCGGTGGAGAGGGTCAGCTCGGTGTCGAAGGACAGGTCGCTGGAGTTGCCGCCGTTCTGCTTGACCATCACCGCCACCAGGTTGGTCCCGCGCACGAACAGCCGCGGATCGAGGGGGGCGGTGGCCAGCGCGTTGTCCGCGGACGCGGTCAGCGCCCAGTCGCCGTGCGCGGTGCCGCCCAGGTTGCGGGACAGGGCCAGGGCGCCGTTGACGTACAGCGCGAACCCATCGTCGTAGCGGACGGTGACCGAGGCGGCGCCCACCGTGTCCGGGACCTCCACCGGGTGGCGGAAGTAGACGCTGGTCTGGGAGGGGCTGGTGCGGGTGAGCAGGGTGCGCTCGTCGCCGTCGCCGTAGCCCAGCTCGCCGGCGCCTCCGCGCCAGGCGGTGTCGTCGAAGGCGGAGGTGTTCCAGCTGGAGCCGGGGTTGGCGCCGCTGTCCTCGAACTTCCAGTAGGCGCCAAAGGGGATCGCCCGCCAGGTCTCGGAGGAGGTGATGGTGAAGGGGCGGTCGCTGACGTCCGACATTCCCCCGCCCATCATCGCGTCCGAGACCCGGAGCAGGGCGCCGGTGGTCTCCACCGCCGGCACCGTCCAGCTGTAGCTGCCGGTGTTGGGGGCCATCTCCTCGATGGTGGTCCAGCTGACCCCCAGGTCGGTGGAGTACTCCAGCCGCACGCTCTCTCCGGTCTCCCCATGCTCCATCCAGCTGACGGTGCGGATGGTGCCGGCGCGCAGCTGCTCACCGCCGTTGGGATCCAGCACCATCAAGCCCACGTGGGGCAGGGTCTCCACGTCCAGGGTCAGCTCCAGATCGAAGGACAGATCCGAGGAGCTGGTGCTGGACTGCTTGACCATCACCGCCACCACGTTGTGCCCGGCCATGAAGCGCTCGGGGGGAAGGGTGACCTCGGTCAGCTCGTTGTCCGCGGAGGCGGAGGTGGCCAGCGCGGAGAAGGCGGTGGAGGTGACCCGGTGGGCATAGACCTGCACCCCGTTGACCCACACCGACACCCCGTCGTCCTTGATCACCTTCAGCCGGGCCAGGGTGGGCGCGGTGTCCAGATGCAGCGAGTGGCGGAAGTAGAGGCTGGGCTGGCGCGGCGAGGTGGCCACCACCTGGGTCTTCTCGTCTCCTTCTCCATAGCCCAGCTGGGCGCGGCCCAGCTTCCAGCCCGAGTCGTCGAACTCCATCGCGGTCCACCCGCTGCCCAGATCCTGGTTGCCGTCGTGGAAGCGCCACTCGGAGCCAAACGGGATCACCCGCTGCTCCGGACCCTCGGGGGGAGGAGGCGGGGGCGGAGGAGGCGCGGCGTCGCCGCCCAGGCGGATCACCCTGGCCACCGAGGGCACCCCCTGGGCGTTGAGCAGGAACATCAGGTAGTGGCCCGGCGGCACCAGGTCCGGCCGGGCGGGGGCGGTGAGCTGCAGCTGTCCGGTGCCGCGGGTGAAGGTCAGCTCGGCGAAGCGTTGGTTCTCGTTGAAGGAGTGGGTGACCGATCCCAGCCGGACCCAGGTGACCCGGGCCACCCCGGTGGGGTCGGGAGTCTCGACGGTGAAGGCCGCGCCGTAGGCGACCGAGTCCGGCGAGGAGGAGAGGACCGGGCGGGCGCCCTGGAACAGGTAGGGCGGGGAGAAGACCTGCATGTCGGTCTGGCCGCGGCTGGAGGCGGAGAGCACCCGCCCGTCGGGCAACAGCAGCCCCACGCTGTGGTAGCCGCGGTAGGCGGTGGCCGGGGCCAGGGTGGTCCAGGTGCCGGTGACCGGGCTCCAGCGTTCGGTGGCGAAGACCGGCCGGCTGGGATCATCCAGGGTGCTGCCGCTGTGGCCGCCGGTCACCAGCACCGACCCGTCGGGGAGGAGGGTGGCGTTGTGCTGCCGGCGGACGAAGCGCATCGGCGCGGTCTGGGTCCAGGCGGGGGTGGCGGCGGACAGGTCCAGCGTCTCGGCGCTGTTCATCGGCGGCGAGCCTCCGCCGGTGATCAGCAGCCTCCCCGGCTGATAGCTGACCGCCGACCCGTAGCTGCGGTTGGTCCCGGCGCGGGTGCGCGGCCCCAGGGTCCAGCGGCCGGTGCCGGCGGTGTCCAGCCACTGGCTCAGCGAGAAGGGGCCGGCCATGAACACCCGCCCGCCGGGGGCCAGGAACATCCACGGGTAGTAGGGCAGCGACTGACGGGCGCCGGTGAGATCCCGCCAGCGGTTGGTGGCGTGCTCCCACACCTGGGGGAGGGTGTTGGAGGTGCCGTTCTCCGCCGCGCCCGCCACCACCACCAGGTCGCCGTTCTCCAGGCCGGTCACGGTGGGGTACCAGCGGCCGGCGTTCATGTCCGGAAGCCGGATCAGCTGCTGGGTCCAGGGGTCGAAGAGGCTGGCGTCGGCCAGGCCGTGGTCGTCGGTGATGTGGCCGCCGGCCAGCATCAGCCTGCCATCGGGGAGGAAGGCGTGCCCGGCGCAGAAGAGGTTGTAGGGCGCGTCGGGAAGTTGGGTGAGCAGATCCGAGGATGGGTCCCAGCTGTACATCTTGGCCCCGTCGGCGAACTCGGAGGAGAACATCACCCTCCCGGTGGGCAGCAGGTGGGTGTGCACCGCGGAGATTGGCCAGTCCACCACCGGTGACCAGGACCCCACCACCGCCGGGTCCTGGGCGGCGCCCACCACCGGCAGCACCAGCAGACCCAACGCCAACGCACCCCAGCGGCTGTTCATGTGCACCGTGCCTCCACGACTGGCCCACGGTGGGGACGCCTGCCTGTTCGGCACAGCTGGCCTTCGGACCGACGGAGTGTTCAGCGGCCGGGCGGCGATCGATCGTCCCCGAGGACAGCAGCGCTCCGCCGCTGGCGCTGCGGCGCCTGGCCGACCGTCGCCGTCGGGCCGTCTGAGCTCAGGCCCCGGTGGGGCCGGCTCCCAGCGCGCCGGCCAGCTGGGCCAGGGTCTCTCCGGCGGGCGCGTCCACCCGCAGGGTGGCCAGCGGATCGGCGCGGGTCTCGCCCAGGTTGAGGATCGCGATCGGCAGCCGGCGCTCGGAGGCGCGCAGCGCGAAGCGGTAGCCGGACCAGATCGCCAGCGAGGAGCCGATCACCACCAGGGCCTCGGCCTGCTCCACCGCGGCGAAGGCCTCCTCCACCCGGTCGGGGGGGACGTTGTCCCCGAAGAACACCACGTCCGGCTTGATCACCCCGCCGCACGCCTCGCAGTCCGGGACCACGAAGCGGCCAATCGCCTCCTCCGGGATGTCCGCGTCTCCGTCCGGGGCCAGCTGGTACGGCCAGCGCTGGGCAAAGGGGTTCTCCCGCAGCAGCCGCTCCTGGAGCGCGTCGCGATCCTCCGCCGCGCCGCAGCTCAGACAGCGCACCTGGTAGAGGCTTCCGTGCAGCTCCAGCACCCCGTTGGCGCCCGCCTTCTGGTGCAGCCGGTCCACGTTCTGGGTGATCACCCCCCGCACCCAGCCTGCCTGCTGCAGCGCACAGAGGGCGCGGTGTCCGGCGTTGGGCTGGAACCCGCGGAAGCGGGGCCACCCCAGCACGCTGCGCGCCCAGTAGCGGGCCCGCACCCCGGCGTCCTTCACGTAGGCCCGGTGCTGGATCGGCTGGCGCGGCTTCTGGCGGGTCTGGGGGCCGCGGTAGTCGGGGATCCCGGACTCGGTGCTGATCCCGGCCCCGGTCAGGGCCACCCACCGCTTGCCGCGCAACAGGGAGGCGAGTGCAGCCACGTCCATGGCTCCCTCTCTAGCGCCCGGGCGGCCCGGAGGCGATCCGGAGCTCCCGCTCGGCCGCCGACCGGACAACAGACCTCAGCGGAGCTGATCGAAGCTGACCCGGACCTTGTGCCGGGAGGGGTCGCCCACCAGCGGGCCCAGGTCCTCCACCTGGGTCACCCGACCCTGGAGGGTGTAGGGGCGGGCGCTCTCCCCCAGCGCCTGCACCTGGTCGGCGGGGAAGGCGAAGTACAGCGGCGCCGGCCGGTCCGCCCGCCAGTGGCTGACCAGGTACATCACCAGCGCGTGCTCGGCGCCGTGGAAGCCGCTCTTCCACTGGTTGCATTTGGCGGTGTCGGTCTCTCCCCACACCGCCACCCAGGAGCCGTCCCGACGGATGGAGGGGACCAGCTCGCGGGCGGGGCGGGTGCGGTCCACGAAGTCGGTGACGAAGTTGCCGGCGGTCCCGGCCACCACCTCCAACCACTCCGGGGCTCCCAGCGCCAGGGTGGCCGCCAGCTGGTCGCTCTCCGCGTAGGACCACCAGTCGTTCCCGTAGCGCACCCCGGTGGCCGAGGTCGGCTGCTGGGCCCAGCGCCCCCGTGGTTCGTCGTGGGCCCGGCGCAGCGCCACCGCCAGGTGCTCCTCCAGGAACCCGCGGAAGGGGTGGTCCTCCAGCCGCTTGTCGATCTGCAACAGCGCCCAGTACGCCTTGAGGCTGTGGCCAAAGTCGCTGTGGCGGCCCCCGTAGGTGCCCAGTCCGGCGGTGGTCCCCCAGAACAGCCCGTCCTTCCAGAAGGAGGTCTGCAGCGTCTGGGCAAGGGTCTTCAGATCTTGCAGCACCTGCTCGCGCCGGACCGGATCGGTGAGCACCGGCTGGGTCAGCAGCAAGAACGCGGTGACCGGATCCAGCTGGGCCACCAGCTCCGAGGAGCTGGCGCTGCCCATGAAGGCCTCGGTGCTCAAGGTCGCATCCATGCCGTCCCGGATCCGGGAGGACTCCGCGTCCCAGAACTTCGCCGGATCAAAGAGCAGATCGCGGGTGGCCAGCACCGCCGCCTCCGCCGCCGGATCGCGGGTGACGAAGAAGTACGCCGCCGGTCCCATCACCGCGTAGGACATGTCCTGGGAGAACTTGGGATCGTCGTTGGCCTTCTCCCCGGTCTCCAGCAGATCGGCGTGCCAGCCCCCGCGCTCGGTGTCCTGACCGTGCGCCAGCAGCCACTGGCTGCCGGCCCGGGAGAGGTCCAGCAGCGTCTCGTCCCCGGTGATCAGGTAGCCGATGGCGTAGGTGAAGGTCTGGCGCCCCAGCATCCGCGGCTTGCGCCAGGTGGACCCCTGCACGCTGCCGTCCATCCCCCGGTAGGTGGGAAAGTTCCCGACCGGCGAACCCCAGGCGGCCTCCATCCTCCAGTAGGGGAGCAGGTCCTCCTCCAGGTGGGTGGACCAGTGCTCCGGGGTGAGCGCGGCGGGCGCGGCGGCCTCCGGAGGCGAGACCCAGCCGTAGGGCGCGGCCGGCTGCTGGCAGGCCACCTGCGCCAGCAGACACAGCGCGAGGAGGGAGCAGCGGCGGAGGGAGGAGGTCATGGACGCCTGCGTAACAGCCTCCGCACCAGCTTGGACACTTCCAGTGCGCTGACCGGGATCAGCCCCAGCAGGAAGGCCTCGAAGAACAGCCGTGCGTCCAGCGGCCCCAGCTGGAACAGCTCCCGGGTGACCGGGAAGGTGTGCAGGGCCAGCTGCAGGGCCAGGCTGATCCCCACCACCCCCAGCAAAAGCAGGTTGCTGAACACCCCCACCTCGAAGAACACCTTGGTGGGCGAGCGCATGGCGAACGCGCGCAGCAGCTCCGCGAACACCAGGGTGGTGAAGGCCACGCTGCGGGCGGCGGCCACCCCGTGGGGCAGGGCCTCCACGTAGGCGGCCAGGATCACCCCCGCCTCCAGCAGGCCGATCAGCAGGATCCGCAGCCACTCCCCGCGGCTGAGGAAGGGGGCGTCCGGCCGGCGGGGCGGGCGGTCCAGCAGATCCTTGGCGGGGGGATCCAGCACCAGCGCCAGGGCCGGCAGTCCGTCGGTGACCAGGTTCACCCACAGGATGTGCAGGGGCAGCAGCGGCAGGGGCAGCCCGGCCACCGAGGCGGCGAACATCAGGATCAGCTCGCCGGCGTTGCCGTGCAGCAGGTACAGCAGCGACTTCTGGATGTTGTCGTAGATCCCGCGCCCCTCGCGGATCGCGGCCACGATGGTGGCGAAGTTGTCGTCCCCCAGCACCAGGTCCGAGGCCTCCCGGCTGACCTCCGAGCCGGTCTGGCCCATGGCGATCCCGATGTGGGCCTCGCGCAGGGCGGGGGCGTCGTTCACCCCGTCGCCGGTCATCGCCACCACCTGGCCGCGCTCCTTCCAGCGGCGGACGATCCCCACCTTCTCCTCGGCGGTGACCCGGGCGTGCACCCGCTCCTCCACCGGTTCCCCCGGCTGGAGGATCCCCATCTCCCGGGCAATCGCCGCCGCGGTGGTGGGGTGGTCTCCGGTGATCATCACCGTCTGCACCCCGGCGCGGCGGGCGGCGGCCACCGCCTCGATCGCCTCCGGGCGGGGCGGGTCGGCGATTCCGATCAGCCCCAGCAGCTCCAGGTCCTCCTCGCGCGGGGTCCGTCCCACCGCCACCCCCAGCACCCGCAGGGCCCGGGCCGCCATCCGGGAGTTCTCCTCCAGCGCGCCCTGGGTTCCGCCGCGGCACAGCGGGACCAGCAGGTCCACCGCGCCCTTCACGTACAGCTGGCCGTCCGCCCGCCAGATCGACATCCGCTTGCGGGTGGAGTCGAACGGCAGCTCCTCCACCCGGGGCGCCTGGGCCTCCAGCTCTCCCCGGAAGATGCCCTGGGCGGCGGCGGCGCGGAGGATGGCCACCTCGGTGGGATCGCCGACTCCGCGGTCGTTGGCGTCCAGCTCGGCGTCGCAGCAGCCGGCGCCCACGGTGAGCAGCCGGCGCGGGTCCGGTCCCCACAGCGCTCGGACCTCCATCACCCCGGTGGTCAGGGTCCCGGTCTTGTCGGTGCAGATCACCGTGGTGGTGCCCAGGGTCTCCACCGCCTGCAGCCGGCGCACCAGCGCCTTGCGCCTGGCCATCCGCTGCACGCCAATCGCCAGGGCGATGGTCACCATCGCCGGCAGCCCCTCCGGCACCGCCGCCACCGCCAGGGAGATGGAGGAGAGCAGCACCTCCAGCGGCGGGTTGCCGTGCCACAGCCCCAGTGCGGCGACCGCGGCCACCACCCCCAGCGCCAGGACCAACAGCAGCCGGCTGAGGTGGGTCAGCCGCTTCTGCAGCGGGGTCTGGGGATCCTCCACCGAGGAGAGCAGGTGGGCGATCTTCCCCAGCTCGGTGCGCATCCCGGTGTTCAGCACCACTGCGCTGGCGGAGCCGGTGGCAATCGCGGTCCCCAGGAACACGGTGTCGGTCCGGTCGGCCAGGGCGGCGTCCCCCGCGGCGGGGGGTAGCCCCTTCTCCACCGGGGCGCTCTCGCCGGTCAGCGGCGCCTCGTTGGTGGTCAGCAGGTGGGATCGCACCAGCCGGGCGTCGGCGGCCACCACGTCTCCTGCCTCCAGGATCAACAGATCCCCCTCCACCACCTGCTGGGCAGGGAGGATCGCCGAGTGACCGTCCCGAACCACCCGGGCCCGCGGGGCGGTGATCGATCGCAGGGCCAGGATCGCCTTCTCCGCCCGGTACTCCTGCAGAAAGCCGATCACCGCGTTGAGCACCAGGATGGTCCCGATGGCGATGGTGTCCGCCACCTCGCCCAGCACCCCGGAGATCGCGCTGGCCGCGAACAAGAGCCAGATCAGCGGTGAGTTGAACTGGGAGAGCAGCACCCGCAGCGGGGAGCGGCCCTCGCCCCGGGTGATCTCATTGGGTCCATCCCGGGCCAACCGGGCGGCCGCCTCGGCAGCGGTCAGCCCGGTGGCGTGGGCGGCCGGGCCCGGGCCGGGACTGGCGGCCGGCTCCCGCATCTTTCAGCCTCCCTGGGGACGGACCAGCAGGAGCGGACGGTGGGTCAGCTTGAGCACCGCCCCGGTGACCGACCCGAAGAGGGTGGTGGCCAGCGCCGAGCGACCGTGGCTGGACATGCACAGCGCGTCCACGTTCAACCGCTCCGCGGTCTGGTGGATCAGGGTCGGCTCCTCGCCACCCACCAGCACCTCGCAGGTGACCTCCCGGCCCATCCGCTGCTCGGCCGGGAGCAGCTCCCGCAGCTGCAGCTCCAGATCCTGCCGCTCCTCGGGCGAGGTGCGCGACCCGGTGACGTACAGCACGTGCACCACTCCGCCGGGGGCGGTCATCGCCAGCGCGTAGGGAAGCGCGGCGTTGGCCAGCGGCGAGAGGTCGGTGGTGACCAGCACCCGCTGGAAGCTGCGCGCCGGCAGGTGGCTCTCCACCGCGGTGCCGGTGGGGATGGTGGCCACCGACATCGGCGCCAGGCGCAGGGTGTGGTGCGAGACCGACCACAGCTTGGCCACCCCGCGGCGGTGGTGGGTGCCGACCACGATCAGGTCCGCCTTCTCCTGCGAGGCCAGGGTGACCAGCGGATCCGCCTGCCGGCCGATGCTGGGATGCAGCACCACCCGGGTCGGCGGCTCCTCCGGACCCTCTTGGAGCCGGGCCAGGATCTCCTTGCTCAGCGCCTCCTGGATCGCGGGAGGGATCTCGTCGAACACGTACGGCGAGGGCAGCCCCAGCCGGGCGCTCTCCTCAAAGGGCGAGAAGATGTGGGCGGCCACCAGCTCGATCGGGCCCAGCGCCCGCAGCCCCCCGATCCACTTGCGCACCGCTCCGAACGACGAGGTCCGGTCCACCCCCACCAGCACCTTGAGCGGGCGCTCACCGCGGACCCAGGCCCGGAAGGGCTCGGCGCTGCGAACCACCAGCAGCGGGCATTCGCATTGATCCGCCAGCCGATCCAGGTGCCCACCCAGTCCCCCGAACGGGGTCTCGCTCCGGTTTCCGCCGGCGACGATCAGCGACACGTCGCGGTGCTTGGCCAGCTGCGAGGTGACGTCCGCCAGCGAACCGTCCAGCATGATCGGCTCCACCTTGGCGCCCAGCCTGGTCAGCCGGTCGGCCTCGGTCTGGAGCACCGAGCGCATGGCCGCGCGGAGCGAATCCCCTCCGGCGCGCGCAAGCGATTCGCTGAGCACATGGACCAGGAGCAGAGGCTCGCCCCGGGCCCTGGCCAGCTCCGCGGCGCCGGTAGCCGCCAGGGTCGCGCGGTCCGAAAAGTGGGTGGTGCACAGGATCGCCATAAGGGCCTCGCTTGCGGGTTCGGCTGCGCGATCAAGTTGTGCATCCCCCGTGCCCTCTCCTGGGCGTCGTCCTGCCCTCCTGGGGACCTGGCAGCCGCGCAGGGGATGCGCGGGATCCAGATGCACTGACCGTTTGTGCGCGGACCCGGGGGCCAGACGCGCGCGGCACGACCAATGCTTAGTTCCAAGAGGGGCGCGACTGCCGTTTCGGGGCGCGCCGATTCAAGGAGGAGCGTCATGGCAATTCTACCGGTACGAAGGAGTGGTTCGGAGGCACTGGAGCGGGGGTTCGACCCGCTGCAGCGAATGGCCGACTTGATGAACTGGGATCCGTTCGGGGAGATGGCGATCAGTCCCTTTGCCCGGGGGATGGAGGCCTTCTCGCCCGCCTTTGAGGTCAAGGAGACCAAGGACGGGTACCTGTTCGTCTGCGATGTCCCCGGGATCAAGGAGGAAGACCTGGAGGTGAACCTGGACGGGAACCGGCTCTCGGTCTCCGGCAAGAGGGAGGCGGAGAGGAGGGAGGAGTCGGAGCGCTACTACAGCTACGAGCGCAGCTACGGTTCCTTCCAGCGCAGCTTCACCCTCCCGGGCGGGATCGACGAGACCCACCTGCGGGCAGAGCTCAAGGACGGGGTGCTGTCGATCCACATCCCCAAGAGCGAGGCCTCCCAGCCGAAGCGGGTGAAGATCGAGTCCGGCGCGAAGGTGAAGTCCTGAGGGAGGGAACATGGACCGGCACGCGCAACTCAGAGGCCTGTTGGAGGAAGTGGAGACCGCGATCACCGTGCACGCGTGCCGGCCCGCGGCGCGGGAGCGGATGAAGGAGGTACGCGCGTCGCTGCGGCGGCTGCGCCCCTTCCACGCCGCCGGCAACGAAGCCTGGCTGGCGCTGTGGCGGATGGTGGATGAGCTGGAGCGTTCGCTGGGGCGCGAGGATGTGCTGGCCGCCGGGCGGGTGCTCTCGGATCTGATGGACGGGCTGGCGCTGTTCCCGCAGCAGGCCGGGGCCCCGGAGGAGGCCGCCTCCGCCCCCTGAAGGCGCTAGGGGATCAGCAGCGCCAAGGAGAGATCCGCCACCACCGGGATGTGGTCGGACAGCTCCACCTGGATCCGCTGGGCGTCGGAGGGCACCGACAGCGGCTGGTCGGCGAACACGTAGTCGATCCGGTGGTTGATCCCTCCCAGGAAGGTGGGGCCCTCCGCGTGCTGCCCCACGATGTCCAAGAGCCCGGCCCGCATCAGGTTCCGGGAGGCGGCGTCGGTGGGTGAGGCGTTGAGATCGCCGGCCACGATCAGCCCTTGTCCGGTGCTCCTGCCCACCGCCCGGATCAGATCCCGGGTGTTCTCCGCGTTGGCCCAGGGAAAGACATCCGCGTGGGTGTTCACCACCCGGACGAAGCGATCCCCGACGCACAGCTCCGCGTCGATCGCCACCCGGGGCTCGAAGGCGCCGGCGGCCTCCAGCTCGATCCGGCGCACGTGCTGGAAGGGCAGGCGGGAGAGGAGCGCGATCCCGTACTCGCCCCCTTCGCGATCCAGGGTGGGGGCGAACACGAACTCCGCGCCCAGCCGCGCCGCCAGGATCGCGGCCTGATCGATCCGGCCGGACCGCTCCACGCCCACGTCCACCTCCTGCAGCGCCACCACGTCCGGGTTCAGCGACTCCAGCAGGGTGGCGATGGCGTCCACCGAGGAGGAGAGCCCGGCGCGGATATTGAAGCTGACCACCCTGAGGTTGGGACCTGCGGGCGACGGGCCGGAGCACGCCTGCAGGCGGGAGGTGGTCAGCGTGTCCGGGCGGGGCCCGCAGCCGGAGACGGCGACCACCGCGACGACCAGGAGCCCGCAGGATGAGGTTCGCACGGACGCCATTGTTGCCGACCGGGAGGGAAGCGCGCAAAGCGTGCGGCGGTGTGTGCGCGGTCGCGTTGATCACCCTGGCGATGGGGTCAACGCTCGGCTGGCCAGCGAGCTAGAACTCCCAGCCCAGCTCGGCGCGCAGCCGGGTATCCAGCAGCTCGGTCCGGAAGTCCCAGGCCCGGCTGGAGCGCTGGGTGGCCTCCAGCCACAGCCGCCCCCGCAGGCCATTGGGGAGGGCGTGACCGGCCCACAGCGAATAGGAGGACCGTCCGTCGCTCAGGCTCCCGGCGATCCCGGAGAGGGTGATTCCCCGCACCGCCGCCCCCAGCTCCGCGTCGCCCACCCGCACCTCGATCCGGGCCGCGGCGCGCAGGCCGAAGGCCCAGTGGTAGCCCTGCTCGGCCAGGACCGCCGGCAGCCCGGGACGCTGGGGCCCAGCGACCGGCCAGGCCAGGTTGTCCACCGCGGCGAACACCGGGTGCAGCGAGCCGGTGGTGCGCAGGGTCCAGCCCCCGCGATAGACCGCCAGGTGGCCGTCCAGTCCCAGCGGGCCGCCGTGGCCCAGCCGATCCACCGAGACCTTCAGCCGGCGCTCCTCGTGGGCGTAGGCGGCGCTGAGGCCCAGATGTCCCTCGCTGCCGGAGAGCTGTCCCTGGGGTTCCCGCGGGGCCAGCCCGGAGGTCCCCCCCACCGCGCGGAACACGTAGGCGGCGTAGACCACCTCGCTGTGCAGCGTTCCCTCCAGCAGGCCGGCCACCCCCACCCCGAAGCCGGCCTGCAGCCGGGTGGCCACCGGTCCCAGCAGGATCCCGTGGTCCATCCCCGGCCGGCCGTAGCTCTCGCGCATCACCTGATCGGCGGAGAACTCGGTCCAGCTGGCCAGGCGCGGCAGGACCTGCCCCTCCAGCTTCTCCGCGGCCGCGCCCACCGTCAGCCGCAGCCGGTGCCAGCCCACCCGGCTAAAGCCGTTGTCGTCCAGCAGGCGGGTGGTGGGAGGCCTCCGGGAGCGCAGCGGGGTGACGCTGCCCGGTCCGGCGAACAGCAGCGAGAGCATCCGGTTCACCGGGGTATTGGCGCTGCGCTCGAAGAACAAGGACAGCTGGTACAGCGGTTCGCCCAGGGCGATCCCGCCGATCGGGGTGAGCAGCAGATCGTTGAGGCTGACGATCTCCCTGAACTCGGGGATGTACTCCCAGCCGAGGGTGGCCGCGCTGCTGGCCAGGAAGGCGCCCAGCATGCCCAGCCTGTGGCCCCGGGCGCTCAGGTAGTAGAGCATCCCCGCCGCCGGGTGCCCGGGCGAGTTGAGGTGCAGCGAGTTGTCGTCGAAGGCATAGGGCTCGAGGGTGAACAGCTTTCGCCGCACCGTGTCCCAGCTGTAGTCGTAGACCCAGTCCGGCCCGTTGACCGCGGTGTCCACGTTGTACCAGATGGTCCCCGCGGCCAGCAGCGCGCCCAGCTCCACGGCCAGGTAGCCGTAGTCGGGCCCCAGTGACGCCTCGTCCGGGAACATCCCCCGGGTGTCCAGGGCCGGGATCAGCCCGCCCCGTCGGCCCAGCGCCTGGGCCAACAGCGCGCGGGCGCGGGGCTCCTGCTCGTGGCGGGCCCCGGGCGGAATGGTCCACACCAGCTGGTTGCCCGACTCCCCCTCCCGGCCGGCCCACTGCTCCAGCCGCAGCAAGAGCGCGCCGTCCGCCAGCTGCTCCAGCGAGACATGGAGCGAGAAGCGACGCGAGGTCTGCGCTGCCTGGAGCGCGAAGTCGCCGGCGGGTGTCCCGGTGCGCGAGCAGTCCCCGGGGGACTGCACCACCGGCGCGGTGGGCAGCGCCTGCAGCAGCACCGCGCACAGCGCATCGGTATCCGCCTGGGGGGCGCTGGAGACCGAGGCCCACACCGGTTCGCCGGTCTGGGCCCAGGCCACCGGGGAAAGCAGCAGCAGCCCCAACGCCAACCCACGTGCAACCGATGCGCTGCTCGCCCGCACGCTCGCCGGGCCTCCCTGGCACAGCGGATGCTGATTGTTGAGGTCGAGGAGGCGAGGCATGAAATCCATTCTCATTGGACACGACGGATCCGCGTCCGCCAAGCAGGCCATGCAGTTTGGTGCCCAGCTGGCCAAGGCCTACGGGGCCCGGGTGATCCTGCTGCACGTGGTGCGCCCCACTGCCATTCCGGGAGACCTGTCGGGGCAGCTGGTGGCGGACCTCACCGCCCACGAAGTGCGTCAGGCGCAGGAGCAGGTCAACCGCGAGGCCGACACGCTGCGGGCTGCCGGACAATCCGCCGAGGCGGTGGTGCTGGAGGGAGAGGCCGCCTCGTCGCTGGCGGAGTACGCCCGGGCCACCGCCGGGACGCTGCTGATCCTGGTGGGGGCCCACGGAAAGACCGCGGTGCAGCGGGCGGTGCTGGGCAGCACCACCTACCGACTGATGCATCTCTCCCCGGTCCCGGTGCTGGTGTGGCCGGCGCAGGCCACCGCGCCCACCGCGCTGGAGGGGCTGCGGCGGATCCTGGTGCCGGTGGACTTCTCCGAGGCCTCGCTGCGGGCCGCGCGCACCGCCTCCGAGCTGTGCGGGAGGGTGGGGGCCCGGCTGGAGCTGCTGCACGCCTGGACGCCGCCGTGGTTCCTGGCCGCCGAGCTGCGGCTGGCCTCCTCCGGGCTGTCGATCCTGGAGTATGGGGAGCGGGAGGCGAATGCGGGGCTGGCGGCCTTCGTCCGCGCCGCCGAGCTGGGACCGGCGCTGGTCCGCACCCGGGTGATCCAGGAGGCGGCGGCGCCGGCGATCTTGAGGATCGCCGCCCAGGAATCCTTCGACCTGGTGGTGATGGGGACCCACGGGCGGGGGACGATCAAACGGCTGCTGCTGGGAAACACCGCCCACAAGACGGTGGCCCACGCCCCCTGTCCGGTGCTGGCGGTGCCCGGCGCGGAGGACGCGGTCTGGCAGGCCGGAGAGATGACCGCCTAGGAGGCCTGGGGTGAACCCGATCCAGCTGCGCGGAGTCCACAAGCGGTTCGACGACACCGAGGTCCTGCGCGGGGTAAATCTGGAGGTGCGGGAGGGCGAGACCCTGGCCCTGCTGGGGAGGTCCGGCTCGGGGAAGACGGTGGTGCTGCGGCTGGTGCTGGGGCTGATCGCGCCGGACCAGGGACAGGTCCTGGTGCAGGGGAAGGATCTGGCCTCCCTGGGGATGGGAGAGCGGGAGGCGGTCCACCGCGACCTGGGGGTGCTGTTCCAGGCCGGGGCGCTGTTCGACTCGATGACCGCGCTGGAGAACGTGATGTTCCCGCTGCTGGAGCGCGAGCACCAGTCGGTGCGGGAGGCGCGTCGGCGGGCGGTGTTCGCGCTGGCCCAGGTGCGGCTCTCCGCCTTCGAGGACGCCTATCCGGCGGCGCTCTCCGGGGGGATGCGCAAGCGGCTGGCCTTCGCCCGGGCCATCGCCCACACCCCGAAGATCCTGCTGCTGGACGATCCCACCGCGGGGCTGGATCCGCTGACCACCCGTTCGGTGCTGGAGATCATCCGCGGGGGACGGGAGCGGCAGGGGGTGACCACCCTGATCGTCACCGGGGATCCGCGCTGCGCGTTCGCCACCGCGGACCGGATCGCCTTTCTGCACGAGGGGCGGATCCTGCTCACCGCGCCGCCCGCGCAGTTCGAGCGGTCCACCGATCCGGCGCTGACCTCCTATCTGCACCGCTGGCTGCAGCGGGAGCAGTGGCGGGTCCCCGCCTCCCCGCCGGAGCGCCCGGAGGGCTCCCAGGCGCCGTGGGGGGAGGCGCACGCCCTGAGCCGCGACTACTGGGAGGAGAACCGATCCTGGAAGGGGGTGGCGCCGGGGGTGCGGAACACCCGGTGATCGGGGTTGGCGGCCAGGTGCTGCAGCAGCTTGAACAGGGTCTCCACCTGGTCTTCGGCACCCAGGGCGGAGGCCAGCTCCTCGGCGGTCCGGGCTCCTGCGCCGCTGCGCAGGGCAGTGATCGCGCGGGACTGCAGGGCGATCACCGCGGTGGCGGCCTTCTTCCCCGCCTCCACTCCCGGCTGGTGGTAGGCGTTGATATTCACCATCGAGGCGTAGAGCCCGACCGCGCGCTCGAACAGCGCGATCAGGGCCCCCAGCGAGTGGGCGTTGACCTCCGGGAGGGTGAGGGTGATCGACTCCCGGCCATTCTCGTACAGCGCCTGCCGGGTGCCGACGAAGAAGCCGAACAGGTAGTCGCCGCTGGTGACCTCCGGCTCCACCTGCAGCGAGCCACCCTGGCGGTCCTTGAGCACCTCGATGAAGGTGGCGAAGAAGTTGGGCACCCCGTCCCGCAGCTGCTGCACGTAGGCGTGCTGGTCGGTGCTGCCCTTGTTGCCGTAGACCGCCAGGCCTTGGTTCACCACCCGGCCGTCCAGGTCCTTCTCCTTGCCCAGCGACTCCATGATCAGCTGCTGCAGATAGCGGGACATGAACAGCAGCCGGTCCTTGTACGGCAACACCACCAGGTCCTTGGCGCCCCGACCCTGGCCGGCGTGGTGCCACATCGCGGCCATCAAGGCGGCGGGGTTCTGCTTCACCTCCCGGGAGCGGGTGGCCTCGTCCATCCGCCGGGCGCCCTCCAGCAGCCCGTCCACATCCAGGCCCTGCAGCGCGGCCGGGAGCAGCCCCACCGCGGAGAGCTGGGAGGTGCGGCCGCCGACCCAGTCCCACATCGGGAACTGCGCCAGCCAGCCGCCGGTGGTGGCGAAGCGGGCCAACTCACTGCCCTCTCCGGTGACCGCCACCGCGTGGCGGGCGAAGTCCAGCCCGGCCCGCTCGTAGGCGGCCTTGGCCTCCAGCATCCCGTTGCGCGTCTCCTTGGTGCCGCCGGACTTGCTGATCACCACCGTCAGGGTCCGCTCCAGCGCGCCGCCCAGCTGCTGGAGGGTGCGGTCGAAGCCGTCCGGATCGGTGTTGTCGAAGAAGAAGGGGCGCAGCTTGTCGGAGGAGGAGGTCAGCGCGTCCGCCACCAGCTGCGGTCCCAGCGCCGAGCCGCCGATCCCGATCACCAGCAGCTGGGTGAACTTCTCCCCGCGCTGCGGGCGCACCGTGCCCTCGTGGACCCGGGCGGCAAAGGCCCGCACGTCCCGGATCGCCTCCTCGATCGCCGTGCGCAGCGCCGGCTCCGGGGCCAGCTGCGGGGCCCGGAGCCAGTAATGCCCCACCTTGCGCTGCTCGTCGGGGTTGGCGATTGCCCCGCCCTCCAGGGCGGCCATCGCGTCGAAGGCCTTCTCCAGCGGCCCCTGCAGGCGCGTGAACAGGTCGTCGGGGAACTTCATCCGGGAGATGTCCACGGAGAAGCCGACGCTGTCGACGACGCACAGGTGCCGCTGGTACCGCTCCCAAAGCTGACGCGTGGTGGGGCTCATGAGGGGTGCGACTCTTAGCCCGAAAGCAGCCCCCCAGGGCAGGTCCAACCCCTGGCCAGTGGACAGTGGGAGGGACTACCGGGTGGCCAGCGCCGCGGCCACCGCCTGGGGCATCGGGGTGGGGGCCCGGCCGATCAGCCGCTGTAGATCCCCGGAGGTGGACTGCAGATCCCCGCGGGCGATCCCCTGGTCGGCGTTGGCCAGCACCGCCGCGAACCCCTCCGGGACCCCGGCCCCCACCAGCGCTCCCTTGTGCCCCGCCTCGGGCAGGTCCTGGTAGACCACCTGCTTTCCGCTGACCTTGGCCACCTCCGCGGCCAGCTCGGTGAGGGTGAAGGGGGTGCCGGAGAGCTCGTAGGTCCGGTTGGCGTGGCCCGGACCGGTCAGCGCCTCCACCGCCGCGGCGGCGAAGTCCTCGCGGGTGGCGGCGCCCACCCGGCCCTGGCCGGCGCTGCCCAGGATCGCCCCGTGCTGCAGCGCCGGGGCCAGGTTCTCGGTGTAGTTCTCCAGGTACCAGCCGTTGCGCAACAGCACGTAGGGGATGCCCGAGGCGCGGATCGCCTCTTCGGTGGCCTTGTGCTCGGCCGCCAGCGAGAGGGTGGAGTCGTCCGCCTTGAGGAGGCTGGTGTAGACCAGCAGCTTGACCCCGGCCTGCTTCGCCGCGTCGATCACCGCCCGGTGCTGGGGAGCGCGCTTGCCGACCTCGTTGGCGGAGATCAGCAGCAGCTTCTCGGCGCCGGCCAGGGCGGAGGCCAGGGTCTCCGGCCGGTCGTAGTCGGCGCGCCGGACCTGCACGCCCAGGTCGGCGGCCTTCTCCGGCGAGCGGACCGCGGCCACGATCTGCTGGGCGGGGACCTTCTTCTGCAGCTGCTGGATCACGAGACGGCCCAGCTTTCCGGTGGCTCCGGTGACGACGATCATGGGTGGGCTCCTGGGAGGGAGCGAAGGCTCCCCCCGAAAGGTGTGTCGTCAGATCTGTCCGCCCCGCGGTCCCCGGGCCACCCTGGTTGGGGGGACACAGTGTTGCGGGGAGGGAACGCGGGGCCGAATCGGGCTATCACCCGGAGGGAGAACATGAACCTGCCCGCACCGTCCCTGGAGGGGCTGACGCCCCAGAGGCTGGAGGACCTGGCTGCCGCCCGCTTCGAGCTGGCCACGCTGGGCTTCAACGAGGCATCGCTGCGGGAGCGGATGGGGTTGCCCGCCAGCTCGGAGTCCAGCTGGTATCTGGCCGAGCTGCTCTCCCCCCATCTGGTGGTGCCGCCCCACGGGGCCAGCGGGCTGGATCTGCTGATCGGGCTGTTCCTGGTGGGGGGCAGTGTTCCCCGCGAACGGCTGGAGGCGGAGCTCTCCTCCGAGTCCTTCGCCGCGCTGGTGGATGCGGGCGTGCTGGCGGTGGACGGCCCGCGGGTCCAGGCCTCGGTGGCGATGGTGCCGGTGTTCGACCTGCTCCTGCTGTGCGATCGCCGGTCGCGGATGGGGGCACGGGACTTCGTGTTCTTCCCCGATCACTCCACCGCCGCCACCGCCCGCTTCCTGGCCCCCCATTCGCGGACCGGGAGGCTGGCGCTGGACCTGGGCACCGGGTCCGGCGCCCTGGCGCTGTGCCATGCCCGGAGCGGACGGTTCCAGACAGTGATTGGCCAGGACCCCAACCCCCGGGCGGTGCAGATGGCGCGGGTCTCCGCGGCGCTCAACGGGCTGGCGGTGACCTTCGAGGTGGCGGGGGCCGACGCGCTGGCGCAGCGCCCGGCGAACCAGGTGGACCTGCTGACCTTCGTCTTCCCCCAGCTGTACACCGCGGGATTCACCGAGGCGATCTCGATCATCGCCGAGCGGGGGGACGCGCTGTTGGACGAGGTGTACGGGGCGCTGGATCGGACGCTGGCCCCCGGCGGGGAGGCGGTGTTGTTCCACCAGACCCGCGCGCCCTCCCGCACCGAGCTGGTGCGCCGCCTGGGGGAGATCCCGGGCACCGCGCCGCTGCGGCTGGTGTGGACCGCGCTGCCCAACAAGCTGGCGGGGGCGGAGTTCGGTCTGGCCTGGGTGCGACGGGAGGGTCCCGCGTCCTTCGTCTACGTGGAGAGCGAGGAGATCGAACCGGGGCTGGACGCGGTGGCGTCGCGGGTGGCGGCGCTGCAGCGGCTGGACGCGCCGGACTGGCTGCAGGCCCGGGTGGCGCTGCGCCCCCAGCTGCTGGTCAGCGAGGTGTGGGGCGAATTGGGGGGAAGGCTGCGGTCGGAGCGGGCGACGCTGATCGGCGGTCGGGTGTACGGAGAGTCGCTGCTGCGGATCCTGGCCAGAATCGACGGCCAGGGCTCGCTGTCCGCCGCGCTGGGCGAGGATGACTCCGAGCACACCCGCGCGGAGCTGCGCGAGCTGGTCGCGCGCGGGGTGCTGCTGCTGCGTTAGCGCTACTGGGCCAGGTAGCCGCCGTCGACGGCGTAGTAGGCCCCGTTGACGAAGGAGGCCTTCTCCGAGCTGAGCCACAGCACCAGCTCCGCCACTTCGCTGGGCTCGCCCAGCCGGCCAATCGGGTGCATCCCGGCCAGGGCCTTCATCACCTCCGGGGTGAGGTTCTTGTCCAGCAGCGGCGTCTTGATGAAGCCGGGGCCCACCGCGTTGATCCGGATCTTCTGCGACGCGTACTCCAGCGCCGCGTTCTGGGTCAGCCCCACCACCCCGTGCTTGGCCGCCACATAGGCCCCGGAACCCTTGAACCCCACCTGACCGAGGATGGAGGCCATGTTCACGATCGCTCCGCTGCCGGCCTTGAGGATGGCCGGGATCTGGTAGCGCATCCCGTAGAAGACCCCGGAGAGGTTGATCGCCACCACCTTGTCCCAGGCTTCGATCGGGTACTCCCCCACCGGCGCCGAGTGCCCACCGATCCCGGCGTTGTTGCAGGCGATGTGCAGCCCGCCGAAGGTCTTCACCGCGTGCGCCACCAGCGCCTCGTTGTCCTTGGGACTGGAGGTGTCCGCCCGGAAGAACACCGCCTTTCCGTCCTTGGAGGTGATCGCGGAGACGGTCTCCGCGCCGCCCTTCTCGTCCACGTCCGAGACCACCACGCTGGCCCCCTGCGCGGCATAGTGCAGGGCGATCTCCTTGCCGATGCCGGAGCTGGCGCCGGTGACGATCGCCACCTTGTCCTTGAGCAGCTTCATGACGGTTCTCCCGAGGGGTCTGGTGCAGTCCGGTCCCTTTGGAAGTTGGGTTGCATGAAGCAGGCCCGCAGCGGTCAGGACGGACGACCGCTCGCCGCCGCGCTGGATCTGCATCCAGGCGCAGCGGCTGCGCCTCCCACTCAGGTGGTGGGTCGTTCGATCTTCCCGTCGGGCCGCAGGGCGAACCGGCCCTCGTCCCGGGCATGGACCGGCGCGTTGCTGGGCCACTTCCACCCGCCGAACTGGGTGCGCTGGTAGTCGGCGAACGCCTGCTGGATCTCCTGGCGGGAGTTCATGACGAACGGACCGTATTGCACCACCGGCTCGTTGATCGGCCGTCCCTGCAGCACCAGCAGCTCCGCTCCGGTGGCGTCCGCCTCCAGGGGGACCTCGCGTTCGGCGCGCAGCTCCACCGCGGTCCTGGCGCCGATCAGCCGGCCCCCGACCTTCAGCCCGTCTCCGCGGAACAGGTACAGCATCCGGTTGGAACCGGCGGTCGCGGGGGGGAGCGTGAACTGGGCGCCCGGCGCCAGCTTGAGGGTCCAGATCGCCACGTCGCTGTCCGCTCGCGCCGCCCAGGAGCTGGGAGGCGGTGGCTGGGGAACCGCATCGCCGAAGCGTCCGGCGATCACGGTCAGCTCGGTGGCGCGGCCTTCCGCGTCGGTCAGGGTGCGGCGGGGCACCGCCTCGTTCCAGAGCATGGCGAAGTGGGGCTCGGCGAACTTGTCGGCGCGAGGAAGGTTCAGCCAGATCTGGAACAGCTCCAGCGGGTTGTCCGCGTCCTGCTTGAGCAGGGGGAACATCTCCGCGTGGTTGATCCCCTTGCCGGCGGTCAGCCACTGCACGTCCCCGCCGCCGTAGCGGGCGGTGGCGCCAAAGGAGTCGGAGTGATCGATCAGCCCCTGGCGGACCACGGTCACCGTCTCGAAGCCGCGGTGCGGGTGCTGGGGGAACCCGGGCACCACGGTGCCGTGGTACATGTTCCAGCCGTCCTTGCCGGCGAAGTCCTCGCCCAGCGCGCGCCCGGTCAGCGGCGCCGCCGGTCCCAGCTGCGCGTTGGCGGCGGGATAGGCGTCGTCGTGGTGCACGCAGAACAAGAAGGGATCCAGCGTCTGCCAGGGGAAGCGCAGCGGGCTGGCGCTGATCACCACATCGGGTTCCTGCTGGGTCTGGGT
This sequence comes from Myxococcaceae bacterium, assembly GCA_036675345.1. Classification (GTDB taxonomy): domain Bacteria; phylum Myxococcota; class Myxococcia; order Myxococcales; family Myxococcaceae; genus JALYOC01. The sequence goes on along the minus strand of JAKFFE010000019.1, from coordinate 161,794 downwards.
CTTCATCGTCTCCCTCTCGTTCTCGCTGGAAGTCTTGCTGCAACCCGCCGCGGCGGCGGCGCCGGCCACGGCCAATCCGGTCAGTGCGTCTCTGCGGTTCACCAGGCTCATGCTGCCCCTGCCTTTCGGGTCGTCTTCCTGGGCGGGTCGCCGAACTGCCGGCCCCACACGTCAATCGCCTCCACCACCTTGCGGAAGCCGACGCCTCGGGGCGTCAGCCGGTAGGCGACCCGGACCGGAGGCCCGGCTTCCACCTCCCGCACCAGCAGCCCCTTGGTCTCCAGTTCCTTGAGCCGGGCGCAGAGCGTCTTGTCGCCAATCCCGGTCACCCGGCCCGCCAGCGCGCTGTAGCGCAGGGGTCCGTCCTGGAGCACCGCCAGCACCAGCCCGGTCCACGGGCGGCCAAGCAGATCCAGGGCTGCCTGGATGCTGGGACAGAGCGGGTCGAGGTCTTTTCCCATCGTGGAGCAGAGAACTAATGGCGGGTGGATTTACTTGCCACGAGAAAGTGAGTCTCCCCGGGGAAGTGAGGCGCGAGCGACAGATGCACCCCGCCCGGGCCCGGGGTATGAGCACCCGGCGATGAGCCATCTGATCCCTGCGCGCAGCGGACGTCCGGACAAGGACGTCATCTTCTCCCTCAACGCCGAAGCCAACCGCCGGAGGACCGCCGGTGAACGGGTGGTCAACGCCACCATCGGCGCCCTGATGAAGGACGACGGCACCCTGGCGGTGCTCCCTTCGGTCACCCGGACCCTGGCCCGGGTCCCGGCGGAGGAGTGGGCGGCGTACGCCCCCATCCCCGGCACCCCGCGCTTCGTGGAGGCGGTGATCGCCGACACCTTCCAGGGACACCCGGCGCTGCGGGAGGCGGCGGTGGGGGTGGCCACCCCGGGAGGCACCGGCGCCTTGCGCCACGCGCTGATGAACTACCTGGAGCATGGGCAGGCGCTGCTCACCCCCAGCTTCTACTGGGGCCCGTACCAGACCCTGGCCGACGAGCATGAGCGTCGGGTGGAGACCTTCAACATGTTCGACGCCCAGGGGCGGCTGGACGTGGCGGCGCTGGAGGCGAAGGCCGCGCAGCAGCTGGCGGGGCAGGGACGGGTGCTGCTGTTCCTCAACGACCCGTGCAACAACCCCACCGGGTACTCGCTGTCGCCCCCGGAGTGGAGCGCGGTGGCCGAGGCGTTGATCCGGCTCTCGGCGAAGGGCCCGGTCACCCTCCTGGTGGACATGGCCTACTGGCGCTACGGCGCCGCGGCGGACCACCGGGCGTTTTTGGCCGCGCTCAGCCCGCTGCTGGGCAAGGTGGCGCTGCTGTTCGCCTGGAGCGCGTCCAAGACCTTCACCCACTACGGCCTGCGGGTGGGCGCGCTGCTGGCGTGCGAGCCGGACCCCCAGGACAAGGCGTCCACCGCGGCGGCGCTGGCCTACGCCTGCCGTGGGACCTGGTCCAACTGCAACCGCGGCGGGATGTGGGCGATCACCGAGCTGCTCACCGACCCGACCCTGCGCGAGGCCTGCGACGCCGAGCGCAAGCAGCTGCAGACGCTGCTGCTGCACCGGGTGGAGCAGTTCAACGCCCAGGCCGCGCCGCGGAAGCTGCGCTACCCCCGCTACGAGGGCGGCTTCTTCGTGACCGTGTTCCACGACCAGGCCGAACAGAAGGCGGTCCAGATGCAGGAGCAGGGCGTGTTCGTGGTCCCCCAGAAGGGAGCGCTGCGCGTCGCCCTCTGCAGCGTGGCCGAGGCGGACGTCCCCCAGCTGGTGGAGTCCCTGGCGCGCTGAGTCAAAAAAGGGGACAGGCTACATTTCCTGGCCCGCCGATTGCGCTGCTGCAATCCGACGGCCGGGAAATGTAGCCTGTCCCCTTTTCTAGCGTTTCGGGCGGCGGGGTCGGACCAGCTGGTAGGGCTCGGGCCAGTCCACGGTGTCGGCGCCGTAGTGCTGGGCGGCGCGGTGGGTGAGGTAGGGGTCGGAGAGGTGGGGACGGGCCATCGCGCACAGGTCGGCGCGGCCGGCGGCCAGGATGGTGTTGGCGTGGTCCCAGCCCTGGATGTTCCCCACCGCCATCACCGGCAGCCCGGCCCCGTGGCGGACCGCTTCGGCGAAGGGCACCTGGTACATCCGGCCGTACTCCGGTCGGGACTCGGGGACGTTGCCGGCGGTGGAGACGTCCACCAGGTCGCAGCCATGGGCCGCCAGCATCCGGGCCAGGGCCACCGTGTCCTCCACGGTCATCCCCTCCGGCTCCAGCCAGTCGGTGGCCGAGACCCGCACCCCCAGCGGCCGATCCTGCGGCCACACCGCGCGCACCGCGTCGAACACCTCCAGCGGGAAGCGGGCCCGGTTCTCCAGGCTGCCTCCGTAGGCGTCGGTGCGGCGGTTGCTCAGCGGGGAGAGGAAGCTGGAGAGCAAATACCCGTGCGCCAGGTGCAGCTCGATCATGTCGAAGCCGGCCCGGGCGCTGCGCACCGCGGCGGCCACGAAGGCCTCCTTCACCTGGCGGAGATCGTCGGCGTCCATCTCCCGCGGCGTCGGCCACTGGGCACCGTAGGGCAGCGCCGAGGGACCCAGGGTCTGCCAGCCGCCGGTCTCCAGCGGGCGGTCTCCCTCCCAGGGCACCGAGCAGCTGCCCTTGCGTCCGGCGTGCGCCAGCTGGATCGCGACCTTGGCGTGGGAGCGCGCGTGGATGAAGTCCACGATCCGCTTCCAGGCCGCCTCGTGCGCGTCGCTCCACATCCCGGCGCAACCGGGGGTGATCCGTCCCTCCAACGAGACGTCGGTCATCTCGGTGATCACCAGCCCGGCGCCGCCCATCGCCCGGCTGCCCAGGTGGACCAGGTGCCACTCGTCCACCAGGCCGTCCTGGGCCACGTACTGACACATCGGGGAGACCACGATCCGGTTGGCCAGGGTCATCCCCCGCAGCTTCAGCGGGGCGAACATCGGCGGGGGCGCGGTCCCGTCGGAGTTGAGCCGGGTGCCCTGCTGCTGGGCATAGGCGCGGTCCACCTCCTCGATCAGCGCCGGGTCCCGCTCCCGGAGGTTGTCGTAGGTGATCCGCTTGCTGCGCGTCATCAGGTTGAAGGTGAACTGCCACGACGGCTGGCCCACGTAGCGGCCACTGTTCTCGAACCACTCCAGGGAGGTCTGCGCCGCCCGCTGCAGCCGCAGCACCTCCGGCTTACGCTCCTCCTCGTAGGACCGGAGCACGGTGGGGAGATCGTCGGTGCCGTGCTTGCGGAACGCCGCCACCAGGGCGATGGCGTCCTCCAGGGCCAGCTTGGTCCCCGACCCGATCGAGAAGTGCGCGGTGTGGGCCGCGTCTCCCATCAGCACCAGGTTGCCCTCCGACCAGCGCTCGCAGCGGATGGTGGGGAAGGTCCGCCACTGGGAGCGGTTGGTGAGCAGCGGGTGTCCCTGCAGCTCCTCGGCGAACAGCCGCTCCAGGAAGGCCACCGACTCCGGCTCGCTCATCCGGTCCAGCCCGGCGCGCCGCCAGACGTCCTGGTGGCACTCCACGATGAAGGTGGAGAGCCCCGGCTGGAAGGGATAGGCGTGCACCTGGAACACCCCGTGCGGGGTCTCCTTGAACAGGAAGGTGAACGCGCGCAGGGGCAGCGCGGTCCCCAGCCAGCAGAACTTCGCCCGGCGGGGTTCGATCGTCGGAAGGAACGCCGCGGACCGCTCCCCGCGCAGGACGCTGTTCACCCCGTCGGCGGCGATGATCAGGTCCGCGGCAGGCAGCGAGGCCAGCGAGGGCACCTCGCGCTGGAACTCCAGCCGGACCCCCAGCGCGCGGGCGCGCTCCTGCAGCAGCTGCAGCAGGTCCCGGCGCGAGAGGCCGCAGAAGCCGTGGCCGGTGGAGACGGAGCGGGTGCCCCGGTACCAGGTCTCGATGTCGTCCCAGTAGGCGAAGCGGGCGCGGATCTGCTCGAAGCTCTCCGGGTCTGCCTCCTGGAGGTTCCCCAGGGTCTCCGCGGAGAACACCACCCCCCAGCCAAAGGTGTCGTCGGCGCGGTTCCGCTCCAGCACGGAGATCTCCGTGTGGGGGAACGCCTTCTTCATCAGGATTCCGAAGTACAGGCCGGCGGGGCCGCCGCCCACGGTCACGATCTTCATTGGGCCGCTAGCTATCACGGATGCCGAAGCGCTCAGGCCCCGGTGGGCCGCCGGCGGCAGGAACAGTCCAGACACCCGTGCGCGGCGCAGGCCTGGCAGGTGCGCTGGAGCTGGACCTTCAAGGCCTGCCGCGCCCGGTGCAGCCGGACCGAGGCGTTGTTGGCGGTGATCCCCAGCTGGGACGCCACCTCGGTCACCGTCCGCTCCTCCAGATCCACTTCCCGCACCAGCTGCGCGTACTCCGGCTTGAGGGTGGGGAGCAGGTCGTGCATGCAGGCGCAGACGGTGGCGTGCAGCTCGGGATCAACGGCCTGGGGTTCCTGGGCCTGGAGGGACAGGGCGCGCTGTTCGACTCCGCCGCGACGCTGGTGATCGATGATCGCGTTCTGCAGCACCCGGTAGAACCAGTGGACCAGCCCGTCGCGGTCCAGGCCGTCCAGCCCGTGCTCCAGCGCCCGAAGCAGCGAGGACTGCACCAGCTCCTCGGCCAGGGCCGGGTCCTGCACCCGCCGTCGCACGAACTGCAGGAAGCGGCGGTGGTGCTCCACCAGCACTGCCTCCGCCTCCCTGGACAGGGGAGAGAGGGCTTCACTGCCTGGTTCCACAGCGTCCGTGGCTGCCATCGTCCCCATCTTCTAGCGGCGTGGCGCGACCGATGCACCCCGCAAGGCCGCGAGATCCCGGCACTGTAAGGTCCGGGGGCGCGCTTCGTTTCCGGGTCTGAAAGGCAAAGAGACCATGCACACCCCTTCGCACCAGACCCATTCCCATCCCCCCACGCCCGGCGCTCCCCGGTTGGCCACCTCGCAGGACCCGGTGTGCGGGATGAAGGTCGATCCGGCCCATCCCCGCGGCGGGACCTTCGAGCACCAGGGGACCCTCTACGGGTTCTGCAGCGACAAGTGCCGGACCCGCTTCGCCGCCGAACCCCAGAAGTTCCTCTCTCCCCGGGCGGAGGTGCCGGTGTCGGGCGCGAGCTACACCTGCCCGATGCACCCCGAGGTCCGTGAGGATCACCCGGGCGCCTGTCCCGACTGCGGGATGGCGCTGGAGCCGCTGAACCCGATCGTCACCCGCACAGAGTGGACCTGCCCGATGCATCCGGAGATCGTCCGCGACGCCCCGGGGAGCTGTCCGATCTGCGGGATGGCCCTGGAGCCCCGGACGGTCACCGCCGCGGAGGAGGCCAACCCGGAGCTGGTGGACATGACCCGCCGCTTCTGGATCAGCGCGGTCCTCACCGTGCCGCTGTTGTTCCTGGGGATGTCCGACCTGGTTCCGCCGCTGGCCCGGGCGCTGTCCGGACACGCCGCCACCCTCAATTGGGTGCAGTGGGCGCTGGCCACCCCGGTGGTGCTGTGGGGCGGGTGGCCGTTCTTCCAGCGCGGCTATCGGTCGGTGGTCACCTGGAAGCTGAACATGTTCACCCTGATCGCCCTGGGCACCGGCGTGGCCTACGGGTTCAGCGTCCTCTCCACCCTGTTCCCGGAGCTGCTGCCGGACTCGGTGCGCGGCCATGGCGGCGCCTCGCCGGTGTACTTCGAGGCGGCGGCCACCATCACCACCCTGGTGTTGCTGGGGCAGGTGCTGGAGCTGCGCGCCCGCAGCGCCACCTCCGGGGCGATCCGGGCCCTGCTGGGGCTGGCCCCCAAGACCGCGCGTCGGGTGGCCGACGACGGCACCGAGGCCGACGTGGGCCTGGAGCAGGTGGGGGTGGGCGATCGGCTGCGAGTCCGGCCCGGGGAGAAGGTCCCGGTGGACGGCGCGGTGCTGGAGGGCAGCAGCGTGGTCGACGAGTCGATGGTCACCGGCGAGTCGTTGCCGGTGGAGAAGCGGACCGGAGACCGGGTCACCGGTGGCACGGTGAACCAGACCGGCGGCTTCCTGATGCGCGCCGAGCGGGTGGGACGGGACACCCTGCTGGCGCAGATCGTCCAGCGGGTGAGCGAGGCCCAGCGCAGCCGGGCGCCGATCCAGCGGCTGGCGGACAAGGTCTCCGCCTGGTTCGTCCCCGCGGTGGTGGTGGTGGCGGTGCTGACCGCGGCGGTGTGGGCGCTGGTGGGGCCGGAGCCAAGGATGGCCCACGCCCTGGTGAACGCGGTGGCGGTGCTGATCATCGCCTGTCCGTGTGCGCTGGGGCTGGCCACTCCGATGTCGGTGATGGTTGGCACCGGGCGGGGCGCCAGCGCCGGGATCCTGGTGCGGGACGCCGAGGCCCTGGAGGTCTTCGAGAAGGTGGACGCGCTGGTGGTGGACAAGACCGGCACCCTCACCGAGGGGAAGCCGCGGCTGGTCACCGTGCTGCCCGCCCCCGGCCGCGACGAGACCTCCCTGCTGCGGCTGGCCGCCAGTCTGGAGCAGGGCAGTGAGCATCCGCTGGCCAGTGCGATCGTCCAGGGCGCCCAGGAGCGCGGGGTGGTGCTGACCCGCACCGAGGAGTTCCAGTCGGTCACCGGCAAGGGGATCCGCGGACGGGTGGATCAGTCCGAGGTGCAGGTGGGCAACGAGGCCCACCTGCGCGACGCGGGGGTGGTGGTGGAGGCCCTGGCCGCGCAGGCGCTGCGGCTGCGGGAGGAGGGGCAGACGGTGATGTTCGTGGCGGTGGACGGGGAGCCGGCCGGACTGCTGGGGGTGGCCGATCCGATCAAGCCCACCACCGCCGGGGCGCTGGAGGAGCTGCGCGCGCTGGGGCTGCGGATCGTGATGCTCACCGGGGACAACGCGGCGACCGCGGAGGCGGTGGCGCGCAAGCTGGGGATCACCGAGGTGGAAGCGGGGGTGCTGCCAGAGCGCAAGGGCGAGGTGGTGGCCCGGCTGCAGCGCGAGGGCCACGTGGTGGCGATGGCCGGCGATGGGGTGAACGACGCCCCGGCGCTGGCCCGGGCGGACGTGGGGATCGCCATGGGCAGCGGGACCGACATCGCCATCGAGAGCGCGGGGGTGACCCTGGTGAAGGGAGACCTGCGGGGGATTGTCCGGGCCCGGAAGCTGAGCGCCGCCACCCTGGGGAACATCCGGCAGAACCTGTTCTTCGCCTTCGTCTACAACCTGCTGGGGGTGCCGATCGCCGCCGGGGTGCTCTATCCGGTGTTCGGCCTGCTGCTGAGCCCGATGCTGGCCAGCGCCGCGATGAGCCTCAGCTCGGTCTCGGTGATCGGCAACTCGCTGCGGCTGCGCCGGCTGAAGCTGTAGCGGGGGACTGGCTCCCTTCTCGGCGCCGCCGGTGACGTCGGGCAGCGGCCGGTCCGCGCACTGCTCGGTGCTGCGTCGGAAAGGGAGCTGGTGGGTTTCAGGAGGCGGCGGCGGTGGCGCCGCTGATCGGCTGGGCCGAATAGAACTGCTGGTACCACTTGCGGAAGGTCCAGATCGGCCCGTCCCCGTCGCAGAGGATGGGCTTGGTGAGGTGGATCTTGTTCTCCCAGATCGGCTTGTCCTGCTCGTACTGCCGGGCCACCTCGTTCATGAAGATCCGGGAGACGATGCTGCGGAACAGCGGGTTGCCCTTCTTGTGGGCGGTGAAGAAGAAGCGCTGCTGGATGTGGCCCTCGTCCACCGGGGTGGTGGTGGCGAAGAGGAGGATCTCCGCGAACTCGTTGAACCGGATCGCCGAGATCCCGGGCATGAACACCCGCACGTCCACCTGGGTGGAGACGGTCATCCCGAAGCGGCGGTTCTTGGAGCGGTTGATCACGTGGAAGCAGTCCGGGAGGACCTCCATCTCCATCGTGGGGACCTCCAGGGTCCCGTGCACGTACTTGAAGTGCGCCGAGTCCACCGCGTTCTCCGCCATCTCCTGGCCGTGGGAGGCGATCACCCAGCCGAAGCGCTTGAAGGAGGTCCACCCGGCGTCGCCGTACTCCGGCATCACCGGGACCTCGCGATCCGGCGCGGCGCCGGTGGCGTGGTACCAGATCCAGATCGACCCGTTGCGCTCCACGGTCTGCCAGGTCCCCACCGAGCAGCGGGGGGTCTTCTTGGCGTAGGGAGCCTCCACGCACTTGCCGTCGCCGGCGAACCTCCAGCCGTGGAAGGGGCAGACCAGGGTGTTGTTCTCCACCCGCCCGCCGATGCCCAGATGCGCGCCCAGGTGCGGACAGTAGGCGTCCAGCACGTGCGCCACCCCGTCGGCGCCGCGGAAGGCGACCAGCTCCCGGCCCAGGAAGCGCAGGGGTCGGGTCTGGTTGGGACGCAGCTCGTCGCTGGTGGCCACCGCGTACCAGCTGTTGGGATACGGCATCGGGAAGCGTGAGCTCATAGGGCGGATCGACTGTAGTCGCCGCCCCCGGGGACCGCACCCTTCCCGCCGGCCGGGGTAGGCCGGACCCGCACCTAGTAGGGGACGAAGGTCCGGCGCGGGTGATCCACCCACTCGCGGACCGAGGGGCGCTGCCAGTTGGCGTCCACGTAGCGCTGCACCTTGCCGGGCATCGGGTGCCCCTGCTTGTGCAGCCGGTTGAGCACCAGGGAGAAGTCGGCGTCCGCCAGGCACCAGGCGCCAAAGAGGGTGGTGCGCTCCTCGGGGATCACCGACTGCGCCACCGAGATCAGCCGGGCGGCGGCGGCCTGGCCCGCCGGGTTCAGCGGCTCCACCGGGAGGTCGTAGAACAGGGAGGCGGTGCTGCGCTGCTCGCGGATCGGCATCAGATCGCTGCGCACCCAGTCCATCAACTGCCGGGCCCGGGCGCGCTCCTGGAGGTTCTCCGGGAACAGGCGCGGGTACCTGGGGAAGGGGAAGGTCTCGGCCAGGTACTCGTTGATCGCCATCGACTCGGAGAGCCAGAAGTCACCGTGGCGCAGCGCCGGGACCCGTCCGGTCAACGAACCCTTCTGGAAGAACTCCGCGTGGTGCTCCTTGTCGGGCAGCGAGAGCTCCACCAGCTCGAACTCCAGCCCCTTCTCCCGCAAGGCGACGAAGTTGCTGAAGGCGTACGGGCTGGTCCAGAAGGCGTCGATGTACAGCGTCAGTTCCTTGGCCATCCCTGCGCCTTAGCGCGGGGCAAGCAGGTGACCAAGCGCCGCCTGCCAGGTGCGGTTATCCCTCCTCACCTTTCAAGGGCCGCCGTCCGCCCGGAGAACCTGATGAAGATCCTCGCCTTCGCTGCTTCGCTTCGTCGTGACTCGTACAACAAGAAGCTGGTCCGGCTGGCCGCGGAGCTGGCGCGCCGCGCCGGCGCGGAGATCGATCTGGCCGACTTCCGGGAGTTCGAGATGCCGATCTTCGACGGCGATCTCAACGCCGAGGTCGGGCTGCCGCCCGGCGCCGCCGAGCTCAAGCGCCGGGTGGAGGCGGCCGATGCGCTGCTGATCGGCTCGCCGGAGTACAACTATTCGATCGGCGGGCCGCTGAAGAACGCCATCGACTGGGTGTCCCGCGCCCGGCCGATGCCCTGGAAGGGAAAGACAATCTATCTGCTGGCGGCCTCGCCCTCGCCGATCGGCGGGATCCGCGGGCTGTGGCAGACCCGCATCCCGCTGGAGGGCTGCGGGTCGATCGTGTTCCCGGAGATGTTCGCCCTCTCCCATGCCGACAAGGCCTTCAATGAGGAGGGACGGCTGGTGGACCCCGCCCTGCGGGAGCGGCTGGAACGGGAGGTGCTGGGCTTCGTGCGACTGGCCGAGGCGGTGGCCGACCTCAAGGTGGTCAATCCGCAGACCGCCCAGCAGAGGGCGATCGCGGTGGCGCTGGAGGATGAGTCCCGGTTGCAGGAGCTCCCCAAGAGCTGACCGCCCCTGAGGGGACTTTGTCCTGGGAGACAGGCTCCACGGCGTTCCGGGCAGAAAACCGGGGGGGAACTTGTCTTCACGGACAAGTTGCCCTCAGTGGCGTGCGGCGGTCAGGGCAGGGCAGCGCTCACCGGCACCAAGCTGGGTGCAGCTGAAGCGGGCGGCGTTCGGTGGGGCCAGGTTACCAGCCGGTCGAAACGGCAGCCGCTACGGATAGGCGGGGACCGCCGGCTCCTCCCCCGGGAGCGGGATGAACTCCGTCTCCTGCGGCACCGGGGCGAAGCGCTTGGCGCGCCAGTCCTCCTTCGCCTGTTCGATCCGCTCCGGAGAGCTGGAGACGAAGTTCCAGAAGATGTGTCGCTGCCCATCCAACGGAGCGCCCCCCAGCAGCAGCAGCCGGGTGGAGGAGGCGGCGCTGAGGATCAGCTCCGCGCCCGGCCGGAAGATCGGCATCTCCCCCGGGCCGAAGCGGGCGCCGTCCACCTGCAGTTCTCCCTCCACCACGTAGGCCGCGCGATCCTCGTGTTCGGGGCGCAGCTGGAAGCGGGCGCCGGGGGCCAGGTGGAGATCCGCGTAGAACATCTCCGAGAGGGTGGGCACCGGTGAGCGCACCCCGGCCAGCGCTCCGGCGATCATCCGCAGTTGCACACCGGATGCCTCCACCCGGGGCAGCGCCCCCGCCGCGAAGTGGGCGAAGCTGGGCTCGGTCTCCTCGTGGCGGGTGGGCAGCGCGACCCAGATCTGGAAACCGAACAGCGTTTCACCGGCCACCCGGCGCTCGGGGGCGGTGCGCTCGGAGTGCGCGATCCCCCGGCCGGCGGTCATCCAGTTCACCTCGCCGGGGACGATCCGCTGGACCGTGCCCAGGCTGTCCCGGTGGAGGATCTCCCCCTGGAGCAGGTAGGTGACCGTGGCCAGCCCGATGTGCGGGTGCGGCCGGACGTCCAGCCCGCGGCGCTCCTCGAACACCGCCGGCCCCATCTGGTCGAAGAAGATGAACGGGCCCACCATCTGTCGCTGGTGGGCGGGCAGCGCCCGGCGGACGGTGAAGCCATCGCCCAGGTCGCGCACCCGCGGGACGACCACCGACTCCACGTTCGGCGTCGCTGTATCCACCAGGGGATCTCGTTCCATGGATTGAGGATGACCATTGCCCCGGGCGCGTCACAAGCCCGGGGCTGTTCAGCACCCCCTACTGGCAGGCGCCCAGCGCCTCCGCGGTTGCCCCCTGACAAACGCCGGACTGACAATCGCGGTTCACGAAGCAGGCCTCGGCGGCGGGGCGCTTCTGGACGCAGCTCCCGTAGCGCTGGTTGGCAGTGAAGTGGTTGGAGCAGGTCAGCGAGTCCTCGCACTCCCGGTCGGTGGTGCAGGGTTCGCCCTCCTCCCGGAGCGGGTAATCGCACAGGCCCGGACCGTCCGCGTCCACCAGCCGGCAGGTCAGCCCGCCCAGACATTCATCGCTGGCCGCGCAGCGTTCGCCCAGCCCGACCGGACAGCCGGTCAGCATCAGGAGGCTCAAGGTGATCCATCCGAGACGAGCGCTCACAGCTTCCCCTCCAAAGACAGCACCACCGAGCGGCCGGCCTCATCCACCCCCGAGCCATGGGTGCGGTAGGTGGCGTCGGTCAGGTTCTGGAATGACAGCGAGGCGGAGAGGTTCTTCCAGCGGGTGCCCACCCGGGCGTGGAGCACCCCGAACGCCGGGGTCCCGGTACAGCCGGGCGCCTCGGCGCACATCCGGGTGTCCAGCCGGTCCGATCCGGACAGTCGGGTCTGGGCGGTGGCTCCCCGGAACACCCCCTCCAGGAAGAGGAAGGAGAACGGATCGTAGGTCACCCGGGCGGTGCCGTTGAGCGGCGGGATCCTGGAGAGCGGCTCGCGGATCAGCGGCTGGGCAGGGTCGGTCAGATCCCTCAGCACCTGGGTCCCGTGGGTCCAGCCCAGGTGGCCTCCCAGCCGCAGGGTGGGCAGCGGCTGCACCTCCGCCGACAGCTCCACCGCGTGGATCGAAGCCTGGTCCCGGTTCTGGTGGATCAGGTAGGGCAGCCCGTCCGGGTTCAGGGTCTGACCGTCCACCGCGGTGGGCGCGTTGCCGATCAGCCCGGGCAGGGTGGTGAAGGCGTAGAAGGCCTGCACCCGCGCCTGGGCATGGACCCAGCGCAGCCCTCCCTCGGCGGTGAAGGACTGCTCCGGGTGCAGCTCCCGGGTGGGGACCACGAAGCCGGGGCCCTCGGCGCCCAGCCGCAAGAAGTCGTCCACGTTGGGCGCCCGAAAGCCGGTCCCGAGGTTGACCAGGGCCTGCAGGCCCCCCGCCAGGTGCGCGCGCACCCCGGCCTCCGCCGCCACCCCGGTGGTGAGCACGCTGGTGGCGGGGAACACCGGCGGCGGTTCGGCTGCGGAGACGAACAGGTCCCGCAGGCGCGAATCCTCGGGCAGCCGGGTGGAGTTGGCCTGGCCGCGCAACCCGAGGTGGTAGGCGATCGGTCGCCGCTGGTCGGTGGAGAGCAGCGCGAAGAGTCCACCGGAGAGGGCGGTGGGCGCCCCGGGATAGCGCGCGTCCTGCGGGCGCCCCTGCACCGTGTCCGGATCACTGATCGACAGCCGGGTGAACCCGGAGAGGACCCGGTCGTAATAGGCATCGCCTCCCACCACCAGGTCGCCTGAACCCAGGCCCCACAGCGTCACCGGCAAGGTGCCCTCGGCGCGCAGCCCGGAGGTCCACACGGTGGCGGTGTCGGACTCGATCCGGTCGCGGCTGATCCGGAAGCGGTCCGTCACATCCCCCTGACGGTGGAGGCTCAGATCCAGCGAGAGCTGGCGAAACAGCCCCGGCCCGCGGGAGACCAGCCGCAGGTGCCCCAGGTCGCGCTCCTGATCGCTGAAGCGGCGGAAGTCGCCCGGGGTGGAGCGATCCAGCCGCGGGGCGTTGGACTGGCGCACCCCCTGGTATTGCAGCTGCAACTCGGTGCCGAACCCCAACCGCTGGCGCAGCTTCACCGTGGCGTCCGCCTCCTCGTAGGCGGTGTAGTGCTGCAGCCCCACCTGACCCCCGCCGGTCAGGTCATTGAAGTCCCGTCCGGTGATCGCCGCCGCCACCGCGGTGTCCCGCAGCGAGACCCCGGCCCGCAGGTGTCCCTGGAGGCTGGTGTCGGCGGTGCCGCCCTGACCGCGCAGCAGCAGGGACGGCGTCAGCTCGGAGTGGAAGCGGGGCTGGAAGGTCCGGACGTTGACCACCCCGCCCAGCGCGTCCGACCCGTAAAGCACCGAGCCTGGACCGCGCACCACCTCCAGCTGCTCCACCGAGAACGGATCCACCGTGTTCAGGAACTGGTTGGGGCCGGAGCGGACGGTGGCGTTGTTCAACCGCACCCCATCCACCAGGAGCAGGATGTGCTGCCCCAGCAGCCCGCGCAGGATGGGCGCTCCGCCTCCCGGGTTGGTGCGCTGGAGAAACACCCCTTCGCTCTCCAGCAGCGCCTCGGGGGTGGTGCGGGCGCCGCGCCGGGCGAGGTCCTCCGCGCGCAGCACGGTCACCGCGCGCGGCTGCTCCATCGGGTCGCGCTCCGACCGGGTGGAGGTCACCACCGTGGTCAGGGGGGACTCGGGATCCGGGTCCGCACCCGGCGGCCCGCGGTCGGAGGTCGGGACAGTCACGGTGGACTCGGGAGCCGGGTTCGCACCCGGCGCCCCGCGGTCGGGGGACGGCGCAGTCACGGTGGATTCGGGCTCCGGGTCCGCACCCGGCGGCCCGTGGTCGGGGGACGGCGCCGTCACGGTGGATTCGGGACCCACAGGAGCGGTGCCGCCGTCGGCGGACAGCGAGGTCACCGCCAGCAGCACGGACAATGGAAGGAGGCCAGTCACGGGCGGAACTGACCCGCGAGTGGCCGCGGGCGCAAGCAAGAAAACCGGAGAAACCGGCCACCGTGTGAGAGGCGTCAGCTTCTCCGGCGCCGAGGCGCTTGGCGGCCCAATCGATCAGCGCTGGATTGGAATTGGAGACCAGCGGGCGTTGAATGCGGCCCGCACATGACGGGACCAGGAATGCCGAAGGGAATCGCGCGCGGGGCGCTGACGTTGGGCGCGCTTTGGGTCACCCCGGCGCTGGCGGGTGGGGGCGGGGAGGGTGGCTCGCCGGTGATCCGGAACATCGCGATCGCGATGGTGGCGGCCAGCCTGCTGGGCTTCACCATGAAGCTGCTGCGACAGCCGCTCTTGCTGGGCTACATCCTGGGCGGGGTGCTGGTCGGTCCGGTGGGGCTGCGGCTGATCACCGGCCGGGAGGAGATCCAGACCCTCTCCGAGATCGGGCTGATCCTGTTGCTGTTCATGATCGGGCTGGAGATCGACCTCAAGAAGATGCTCCAGGCCGGCCGGTTGGTGGTGCTGACCGGAGTCCTGCAGTTCCCGCTCTCGCTGGGGGTGGCGGCGGCGGCGTTCGCGCTGCTGCGGATGCTGGGGGTCAGCTTCGGGGACGGGGTGTATCCGGTGCTCTACCTGGCGGTGGCGGTCAGCATCAGCAGCACGATGATCGTGGTCAAGCTGCTCTACGACAAGCTGGAGCTGGACACCCTGGCCGGGCGGATCACGGTGGGGATCCTGGTGTTCCAGGACATCTGGGCGATCGTGGTGCTGGCGGTGCAGCCCAACCTGGCCAACCCGGAGCTGGGGATGCTGGCCAAGACCTTCGGCGCCGGCGCCCTGCTGGTGGCGGTGTCCCTGGTCACCAGCCGCTATGTGCTGCCGCGGATCTTCCAGGTGATCGCCAAGGTCCCGGAGCTGATGCTGGTGATCTCCCTGGGGTGGTGCTTCCTGGTGGGGCTGGTGGCCGCGCATCCGGCGATCGGCCTCTCGATGGAGATGGGGGCGCTGATCGCCGGCGTCTCCCTGGCCACGTTCCCCTACAACCTGGACGTCAACGCCAAGGTCCTCAACATCCGGGACTTCTTCATCACCCTGTTCTTCGTCTCCCTGGGGATGCAGATCCCGATGCCCACCGTCTCCGCGCTCCTGCTGGCGGCGGCGGCCAGCGCGGTGCTGGTGCTGACCCGCATGGTGGGGATCTTCGGGGTCCTGCACGTGCAGAAGGCGGGGCACTTCACTTCCCTGCTGCCGGCGATGAACCTCTCCCAGATGAGCGAGTTCTCGCTGGTGATCCTCTCCCTGGGAGTGGGCTTTGGGCACATCACCGGCGAGTTGCTGACGGTGGCGATCTGGACCTTCGCCTTTTTGGCGGTGGGCTCCACCTATCTGATCGCCGCCAGCCACCCGGTGGAGCGCGTCCTCAGCCGGCTCCTCAACCGGATCGGCCTGCGGGACGTTCACAGCTCGGTGAGTGAGGTGAAGAAGGGCCACGATCGCTCGGTGGTGCTGCTGGGCTTCTACCGGATCGCCAACGCGTTCCTGGAGGACGCGGCCCGGAGTAACCAGCACCTGATCGAGGAGCTGAAGGTGGTGGACTTCAACCCGGAGATGCGAAAGCGGCTGGCCGCAGTGGGGGTGCCGTGCGTCTACGGGGACATTGGCAACCCGGAGACCCTGCAGCACGCGCACATCGAGCATGCGAAGGTGGTGATCAGCACCGTCCCCGACAGCGTGCTCCGCGGGACCTCCAACGCCAAGCTGCTCAAGGTCCTCAAGGAGCTGTGCCCCCAGGCACGGGTGATCGTCACCGCCGAGACCCCGGAGCAGGCGCTGGCCCTGTACGCGGGCGGAGCGGACTTCGTGCTCCAGCCCAACGCGATGGCCGGGGCCTCGCTGATCACCACCATCGAACAGGCGACCCGCGGCTCCTGCCAGGGGATGCGGCAGGAGGCGGAGTCGGAACTGGTCACCCGCACCGGGAAGAACGCGGTGCTGCCGCAGGTCAGCGCTTAGGACACTTCCCCGCTCCGGATGGTGACGCTGCGGTGGCAACCAAGCGCGCCCGGCGGTGCGGCTCGTAGCTCAAGCTCTCTGACGTCAGTCCCAGTAGAATTCGCGGTGGATGTCGACGACCCGGCCGCCCGCGAAGGTCAAGACGCGGCAGAGGTAGTTGCCGTCTGCTGCGGCGCGCGTGTAGGCCCACGAACTGCGGCCAGCCACGGCTGAAGTCATGACCAGAGGTTCGCCGAGCGCAGCCCGAACCTTCGCTTCGGTCGCGCCCACCTGCACCTGATCAAAGCGCTCTGCGGAGTAGCCAGGAGCATAGACAGTCTCCTCACCGACGAGCAGGGAGGCGGCGGACTCATTGCTGCAGACGACCACGATGGAGCCGAGGACCCCGGCGGTCACCCACAGTCGGAGAGGGATTGCCTTCAGGAACGAAAGCAGGATCGTCCTCGCTCGTCGCATCTCGCTTCCGCGCTCCTCTAACAGGGCCCTGCTCGCCACGAGTATCGCGCGGTCCACTCGAACGGAACAGCTTCGCGCAGGGACCGACGGCGAGGGGCGACCGCGGCGCGATGGTTCCGATGAAACAAGTTGCGTTCCTTGCAGTGCCGCGACGCCCCTCCCAGCTTCGTCGCGTTGAGGAAATCGCTACGGCAAGCCTTCAGATCTCTTGGCATCCCACGTAGGGCTGCCGATCGTTCGTGTTCCCGGAAATGTTCGCCCTCTCCCACGCCGACAAGGCCTTCACCGAGGAAGGAAGGCGGGTCGATCCTGCCCTGAGCGTCCGCTTGGTACGGGAAGTACTGGGCTTCGTGCGACTGGCCGTGGCGGTGGCCGACCTTCAAGGTGGTCGATCCGCAGCCCGCCCAGCAGAGGGCGGTCGCAGTGGCGCTGGAGGATGAGATCCGGCTGCAGCCGCCCCCCAAGAGCTGAGCGTTGGGGGGACTTTGTCACGGGAGACAGTCTCCACGGTGATCAGGGCAGAAAACCGGGGGGCAACGCGTCTCTACGGACAAGTTGCCCTCAGCGTCCGGCGGGCCGGGGAGCGGCGTGCGGCCGATGGTGCCGGTGCCGGGTGCCGAGTCGGGAGCCGGAACGTGGCCGGAGCGGACGACCGTCAGCAGTTTCCAGGGCGCCGGCCGCTCCTACGGATAGGCGGGGACCCCCGCCTCTTCCTCCGGTGAAGGGAGCAACTCCGATTCCTGGGGCGCCGGCGCGAAGCGCTCCCGGGACCGAAACGGGCGCCGTCCACCCGCAGTCCCGCCTCACGACGTAGGCCCTCGTTCTCACCGTCGGCGCGGTCGCTCGTGGTGTCCGGCGGTAGGAACGATGGTACTGCGATGTCGCTGTCTCGCTCGGTGACTTCGCTGACAGCGCAATCGCAGGACCAGCGCCCCATCGGCTGCCGCAGGTCAGCGCGGCTCAGTAGTAGTACGGGAACTTCGACCAGTCCGGGGCCCGCTTCTCCAAGAACGAGTCGCGGCCCTCCTGGGCCTCGTCGGTCATGTAGGCCAGGCGGGTGGCCTCGCCGGCGAACACCTGCTGGCCCACCATCCCGTCGTCGATGGCGTTGAAGGCGAACTTCAGCATCCGCTGGGCGGTGGGGCTCTTGGCGCAGATCTTCTTTGCCCACTCCAGCGCGGTCTTCTCCAGCTCCGCGTGGGGGACCACCGCGTTGACCATCCCCATCCGGTGGGCGTCCTCCGCGCTGTACTCGCTGCCCAGGAAGAAGATCTCCCGGGCGAACTTCTGCCCCACCTGCCGGGCCAGATAGGCGGAGCCGAAGCCGCCGTCGAAGCTGGCCACGTCCGCGTCGGTCTGCTTGAACTTCGCGTGCTCGCGGCTGGCCAGGGACAGATCGCAGACCACGTGCAGGCTGTGCCCGCCGCCCGCCGCCCAGCCGGGGAGCACGCAGATCACCACCTTGGGCATGAAGCGGATCAGCCGCTGCACCTCCAGGATGTGCAGCCGCCCGGTGCGCGCGGGGTTGATGCTGGAGGCGGTCTCCCCTTCCGCGTACTTGTAGCCGTCCTTGCCGCGGATCCGCTGGTCGCCGCCGGAGCAGAACGCCCAGCCCCCGTCGCGGGGCGAGGGCCCGTTGCCGGTCAACAGCACGCAGCCCACGTCGCTGCTCATCCGCGCGTGGTCCAGGGCCCGGTACAGCTCGTCCACCGTCTTGGGCCGGAACGCGTTGCGGATCTCCGGGCGGTGGAAGGCGATCCGCACCGCGCCCACGTCCTTGGCTCGGTGGTAGGTGATGTCGGTGAAGTCGAAGCCGGGCACTTCCTGCCAGGCGGTGGGATCGAAGATGGCGGAAACCAAGGGCGCGCTCCTGTGCGAAGGGCGCCGCTTCTAGTTCGCCCGCGGCCCGGGGGCCACCCTCAGCTGGCGCGCACGCCCACGCCGATCGGGCAGCTGACGCCGGTGCCCCCCAGCCCGCAGTAGCCGTCCGGCTCCTTGGCCAGGTACTGCTGGTGGTAGTCCTCGGCGTAATAGAAGTCGGGCGCCGGGAGGATCTCGGTGCTGATCGCCGCGAACCCCTTCTCCGCCAGCGCCTTGCCGTAGGCCGCCTTGAACTCCTCGGCCGCGCGCTGCTGCTCCTCGGAGGTGAAGTAGATCCCGGAGCGGTACTGGGTCCCCACGTCGTTGCCCTGCCGCATCCCCTGGGTGGGATCGTGGTTCTCCCAGAAGATCTTCAGCAGCGCCTCATAGGGGAGCTCGGCGGGATCGAACACCACCTGCACCACCTCGTTGTGGCCGGTGCGCCCGGAGCACACCTCCTTGTAGGTGGGGTTGGGGGTCAGCCCGGCCGCGTACCCCACCGAGGTGCTGTACACCCCCTTCGTCTGCCAGAACTTGCGCTCCGCCCCCCAGAAGCAGCCCAGCCCGAAGTAGGCGACCTGCTTCCCGGGGAACGGGCCCTTGAGCGGGGTCCCGAGCACGAAGTGCTTCTCCGGAACTCCGGGCATCTGCTGGGCGCGGCCAGGGAGGGCGTCGGTGGCGCGGGGCATCTGGGTCTTGGGCGAGTCGAAGAACATGGTCAGCCGCAGATTAACGAAGCCATCAGCGGTTCGCAGGGGTGGAGCAGGCAGGCAAGCAACAAACGACCCCGGTTGACCCTCATCAACCGCCAAACCCGCTGCAATGCCTCCCATGATCGACTCACAGCTCGAGGTCATGGAGATCGTCCAGTCGCACCCCGAATGCGCACCCGTGCTGGAGCGGCTGGGAATCTTCCCCGTTCCCCGGTCGCTGGAGGAGGCCTGTCACCGCAACGAGCTGGATCTGGAGGCGGTGCTGGCGGAGCTGATGCTGGTGATCAACGAGCCCGCCTCCGCCGCTCCCCGGCTGCTCAGCGACGAGGCGTTGGTGGCGTACATCGTCTCCCAGCACCACCAGACCTTGCGGGCCACCATCGCCTCGGTGCTGCCGCTGATGGAGAAGGTGGTGGCCCGGCACCAGGAGCAGAACCCCAAGCTGGCGGTGCTGAGGGATCAGCTCCAGCACCTGAGCTCCGGGCTGCTGCTGCACATGGAGGAGGAGGAGTTCGTGCTCTTCCCGCTCTTCGCCTCCCGGCGTCGTCGGACCCAGGAGGAGAACCAGGAGCTGGTCCACCTGCACGACGATCATGCGCACGTGCAGAGCGCGCTGGAGGAGCTGCGGGCCGCCACCGATCACT
Source organism: Myxococcaceae bacterium (assembly GCA_036675345.1). Classification (GTDB taxonomy): domain Bacteria; phylum Myxococcota; class Myxococcia; order Myxococcales; family Myxococcaceae; genus JALYOC01. The sequence goes on along the minus strand of JAKFFE010000019.1, from coordinate 142,389 downwards.
ACACCCCGCCGGAGTGGGCCTGTTCCAGCTACCGGGTACTGCTGCAGGAGCTGAAGGTGATGGACTCCGAGCTGCAGGACCATGTCCGGCTGGAGGAGCACGTGCTGCTGAGGCTGGGCTCCGCCTGAGCCGCCTGAGCCGCCTGAGCCGCCTGAGCCGCCTGAGCCGCCTGAGCCGCCTGAGCCGCCTGAGCCGCCTGAGCCGCTACAACCGGTACAGCCGGTCCATGTACTTGAGCAGCAGCTCCGAGACCACCCCGCGCAACGGGAGGCTGGCGGCCATCCCGTAGGCGGGGGCCATCCCTCCTTTGGACGGCGGCTGGGTCTTCACCTCCGCCACCGAGGCGCGGAGGTCCTCCAGGAAGCGGTCCACCACGCCTGGCTGGGTGTGGGGGAGGGTCACGCAGAGATGGACCGCCGCCGGCTTGTGCAGCCCGTTGAGGTTCCACTTGCGGTGGGCCATCGCGTCCAGCACCCGGAAGATGTCCACGTGTTCGGAGGCAAAGGCGATCACGAACAGTGGATCTCCCAGCAGCTTCAGCTCGGGGATCTGGCGGATCCCGTCCTTGATCCGCTGCGCGCTCTCCAGGATCTGCTTCGCCGCGTCCAGGTAGCCCTGCTCGCCGGTGGTGACCAGGGCGGCCCAGCAGGCGGCGATCAACGCCCCCGGCCGGCTGCCGGCCAGGGTGGGGGAGAAGTACAGCCCGCCCGGCCAGTCGGAGACGGTGAAGAACTGGTGATGGCGCAGCCCCTCGGTCCGGTACAGCACCACGCTGGTGCCCTTGGCCGCGTAGCCGTACTTGTGGGTGTCGCAGGAGATCGAGGTCACCCCCGGCAGCGCGAAGTCGAACGCCGGCACCGGGTACCCCAGCCGCTGCGCCCAGGGGAGCAGAAAGCCGCCCAGGCAGGCGTCGGTGTGGAAGCCGATCCCCTTCGCCCGGGCCAGCTCGGAGAGCTGTTCGATGGGATCGATCACCCCGTGCGGGAATCCGGGCGCCGAGCCGACGATCACCACCGTGTTCCGGTTCACCATCGCCTTCGCCGCGCCCACGTCCGCGCGGTAGTCCGACCCCAGCGGGATCTTCCTCAGCTTCATCCGGAAGTAGCCGGCCGCCTTGTCGAAGGCGGCGTGGGCGGAGACCGGGGCCAGGATCTCCGGGCGGGTGATCCCCCGCTCGGCCCGGGCCCAGTCCCGGTAGGCCTTCATCGCCATCAAGATGCTCTCGGTGCCGCCGGAGGTGACCGACCCGCACACCGCCTCCTCTCCGGTGCCCGCCGACTCCCCGGCGTTCAGCATCCGGGCGGTCATCGAGATGATCTCGGTCTCGAACTTGTTGGCGGACGGCCACAGGTCGGAGTGCAGCGGGTTGACCTGGGAGGACAGCGCGTACACCTGGTTGAGGAACCGGATGTGGTCCTCCTTCCCCTGGTACACCCCGCCGGAGACGAAGCCCTCCTTCCAGCGCGGCTCCTCCTGGCGGGCCAGCGCCTCCAGCTCGGTCAGCACCTCGGCGCGGGGTCGGCCCTCCCACGGCAGCTGGGCGAAGGTCTGCAGCTGCTGCTTGTAGGGCTTGAGGGAGGCTTGCAGCTCTCCCAGCATCGCGTCGGTCTCGCGGTCGATCCGTCCCTTCACCCCCGGGATCCGCTGCAGCGCGCGCTCCACGAACGACAACAGCCGGGGATCCAGCCCCGACAGCCGCGAATTGAGCTCCTTGACGAGATCCACGGTCACGCTCCTGGGCGGTTCAGCTGCGCATGGATGCCACGGTTGGCCCGGTACAGGCGGACGAACTGGCGGAAGCGGTGGTCATAGTGCGCGCGCCACGCCGGATCGGGGGTGAAGGTCCGGGCGATCGGCACCTGCCGCGGCACCTGCTCAAACGTGGTCAGCCCCAGGCCCACCGCGGCCAGGATCGCTGCCCCCCGGGCGTTGGCCTCCACCGGGGCCTCCACCTGGCGGATCGGGACTCCCAGCACGTCCGCGTGCAGCTGGCACCACGCCGCCGAGCGCGCTCCGCCGCCGATCAGGTTGATCGCCTCGAACTCCCGGCCCACGAAGCGGCGCACCGCCTGGTGCAGCCAGCGGGTGTTCAGCGCCACCCCCTCGTAGACGGCCCGGACCAGGTGCTCGCGGCGGGTGCTCAGCGAGAGGTTGTGGAAGCCGCCGCGGATCAACGGGTCCTCCACCGGGGTGCGCTCTCCGTACAGCCAGGGGGTGAACAGCACCGCGTCCTGGTCCGGCGCGGTGGCCTCCACCATCGAATCGAACCGCCGGTACGCGTCGTCCGGTGGCGGCTGCTGGCCCAGCGCATCCGAGGGCCAGAACAGCTTGTCCCGCAGATAGGTCAGACAGACCCCGGCCGACTCCTGGGTGTTGCCGATCAGGTACCGCCCGGGGATGGAGGAGACCAGGGTGGCCATGTTGTTGACCGCGTCGGTCTTCTTGAACGGCAGATGGCAGGTCAGCCAGGAGGAGGTGCCGATGTACAGGTGCGCCTGGTAGTCCAAGGTGGCGCCCGAGCCCACCGCCGCGGACTGCACGTCCGAGGAGCCCAGCACCACCTGCGCGCTCTGGGGGACGCCCAGCTCCCGCGCGGCCTGCGCGGTCAGTGGCCCCAGCACCTGGATCGCCGGCCCCAGCTCCGGCAGCTGGTCCCGGCGCAGCCCGAAGGTCTTCAGCAGCCCGTCGTGGTAGCGGACCGCGTCCGGGTCCCGGTTGTCGGTCACCCAGTGCAGGGCGATGGAGTCGAAGGACGCCGCCTGCCGGCCGGTGAGGCGGAAGTTGAGGTAGTCCTTCGGTTCCAGGAACCGGACCGCGCGGCGGTAGAGGTCCGGCCGGTGCTGGCGCAGGAAGAGGATGTGGGCCAGCGAGTCCTTGCCGCTGAGCCCGGGCACCCCGCCGGTCAACCGCAGAGACCGCCACAGCTTGGCGGCCCCGTAGCCCTGCACGGTGGGAAAGCCGGCCATCGTCTTCCGGACCAGCGGCGCGCCCCGGGAGTCCATCCAGATGATCGCGTTGCCGATTGCCTGGCCCTGCGCGTCCACCGCCACTGTCCCCGACCACTGGGCGGTGCAGCCCACCCCCACCACCCGGGCCGCGGCCTGGGGGAAGCGCAGCAGCAGCCGGCGGGCGGCGGTGAGGATCGCCCGCCACCAGTCGTCGGGGGACTGCTCGGCGCCGCCGCCCTCGGACAGCAGCAGCGCGGTGGGTTCGAACTCCGAACCCAGTGAGGGGCCGCCGGCCTCGAACAGCGCGACCTTGGGCCCGGAGGTCCCGAGGTCGATTGCCAGCAGGAGCGGTGCGTCCAGGGCCACGGACGGCAGACTACGGCGTTTGCGGCGGGCTGGCCTCGGGCTTCGACGCGGCGGCCGGCGGCGGCGTGGGCGCGGGCTGGTTCTGCGCCAGTCGACGCGCCGGCTGCGGCGAGCCTCCCGCGTTGTCGTAGGTGGCGCCCAGGGAGATCAGGAAGCGGGGGGTGCCGGGGGCCTTGCCCAGCCCGGCGCCCAGCAGGGCAAAGGCGTTGAAGCCCTTGCCCACCGGGATCCGACCGCCCACCAGCAGCTCGGTGGAGGGGATCTGCCCGGTGAACGGCACCACCACCCGCACCGAGGCCTCGGGGCGCAGGCCGCGCAGGGCAGGGTGCAGCGCCTCGGCGGCCAGCACCGCCGCGCCCAGGGTCATGCGGGGGCCGATCTCCTCCACCCCCAGCGGCACCAGCGGGCGCAGCTGCAGCCCCACCTCTCCGGTGACCAGCAGACGCTCCAGTCCCTTAGTGGCCAGCACCTTGGGGACGATCACGAAGCCGGGGCTGGAGGCCAACGCCTCCCCGCTGCCCACCGGGATCCCCACGCTGACCTGCGCGCCCAGATCGAAGGGGACCACTTCCCCCTCCTCCAGGATGTTGGTCCGCACCTGAATCCAGGGAGAACCCAACCCGGCGATCGCCGGCGCGCCGATGTTGTAGGCGGAGAGATCGTCTCCCAGCTGCAACATCACCAGCGGCAGCACCGCGCCGATCTCCACCCGGTGGTGCACCGCCAGCGCCGCGGTCAGCTGCAGGGTGAGCCGGTCGCGGACCAGCGCGCCCACGCTCTCCCCGTTGACCACCGCCACCAGCGGAGAGTTGGCGTAGGTGATCCCCGCCCCCAACCGCAGGGTCCCGGGGTTCATCAGCCGGGCGCTTCCCAGCGCCAGGGATCCCATCCCGGAGGGATCCAGCTCCAGCCGTTCCAGCTCGAAGCCCTGGACCTGGGTCTGCGCGGATGCGCTGGAAACGGCCAGGGACAACAGCACTGGAACTGCAAGAAACGACCGGAGCGGACGCATTTGTGCTGGCATCCTGGCATGGGTCGCCTCGCCGTACACACTCTCGTCGTCTGGATGCTCCTGCTGGTGGGGTGCCGTGGTTGCCGACCGACCACCCCCGCGCCCGACGCTGGCACCGACGCCGGAGCCCCGCTCCCGGCGGTCCCGCTCACCGTCCGCTATCCCGACGGTGGATCGCTGGAGGTCACCGCGGAGGCCCGCGCCTTCCTGGAGGTGCGGGAGCGGCCGGGGGTGGTGGCGGAGCAGTGGCGGCCGGTGGCGGCGCTGGCGGGAATCACCTCCGCGCTGCTGCTGGCCCATCCGCTGGACGAGGTGCGGCTGAGCTTCTCACCCAGCGCGCAGGGGGACGCCGAGCAGGCCAGCGCGGCCGCCGCAGTGGCGGCGATGGCGGTGCTGGCGGGCCACCCGCTGAACGACGGGGGGACCGAGCTTCGGGGCGTGCTGCTGCCGGATGGAACCCTGGCGGAGGAGGGCACCCTGCGCGAGCTCCACGGCCAACGCACCGGCGCCGGGCTCAAGGTGCCCGCGGCGTTGACCCCGGACGCGATGCGGCTGCCCCAGGGGTTGGAGGTGGCCTTCGCCGCGCTGGGCTCGCGCTGGCGGGAGGAGGCCACCGGGTTGGAGGCACGGCTGCCGCGCAGGGCCCGGGCGGAGGTGACCGCGGCGCTGGATCTTGCCCAACGCGCCCAGGGGGTGGGTCAGCTGGAGCGCAGCCGCGACGCGCTGCGATTGGCCCGCCTCGCCGCCGGAGCAGGGGATCCGGCGGAGGTGGTGGCGCGCTGGCAGCGGGGACGGACCCAATTCGAGTCCCTGCCGGTCCCTTCGCCCGCCGCCGCCGGACAGCTGCTGGAGGCCGCCCGCCGGCTGGCGCGAAGCTGGGTGCTGTTGCAGGGCGAGGGTGGGGCAGGGGAGGCGGACCTGCTCCTGGACGAGGTGGAGGCCTGGTCCACCGGGGTGCAGCACCTCTCCGCGGCGCCCACCGCCACCCCCCAGCGTCTGGCGGCGGTGGCCCGGGCCTGGCTGAGCGCGGGTCGGTTCAGCGCCGCCGACGGACCCCTGGGGCTGGAGCTGGCCGCCTCGCTGCTGGCCGGTCCCGCGCCCTCGCCGGCGGCGTCGCTGCTGGCGCTGGCCGCGGCCCAGGACGCGTATCTTTTCGCGCAGGCGGCGAGGCTGGCGGAGGTTCCGGTCACCGAGGGGGACCTGGAGCTGCGGCGGGCGGCGGGACGGGCGCGCCGGGCGGTGGGGCTTCCTCCGGGGGTCGCCTACGATTGGGCCCTGGCGGGAGAGGCGGACGCGGCTGAAGCCCGCTTGCTTCGCTGGCGGGCGACCACCACCGCCCACCTTCTCCTTCAGCTCGCACCCTCTCCAGGGTTACTGCAATAATCCGCGCCCTGTGGCCAACTGAGCACGATTCAAGGAAAGTTTACCGAGAGTCGGAGCGCCTTTCCGGCCGAGATCAAGGGGCAGGTTTTCAGTGAGCCAGATCCAGCAGTGCCTCTCTCCTCTCGGAGCCCGGCGCCGGCGCCTTCTTCTTCCGGCCCTGGCGGTGCTGTGGCTGGCCGGTCCGGCCGCGGCCTCCACCCTCCCCACCCTGCGCACCATCAGCGTGGACGGTCAGTTCTCCGACTGGAACCAGATCCTGCTCAACCCGCTGCAGGTCACGGTGGACGGCAACGCCAGCATCACCAACAGCGGCGGCTGCTACCCCACCAATCCGGATCGGGACTGCACCAACCTCAGCGGCACCGGGCGCGACATCCTCACCTTCGCGTGGACCTACGACCCGACCTACATCTACACGTACCTGCGCCGGGACGCGTCCTCCAGCTCGGTGATGAACTACTTCTTCATCATGGATCTGGACGCCGACGGGCTGGCGGAGACCACCGACCGGGTGGCGCAGGTCCGCTGGTCCGGCGGTGGGAACGCCCTGGCCTACCTGCGGGTGTTCGCCTACGTCCCCGCTCTGCCCGGGGGCGATCCGATGGCCTGCACCAGCGCCGCCAGCTGTCCCTCTCCCGGCGCGGTGGGCTACGTGGACGGCTACAGCATGCCGGGCACGTTGGGGGCCACGATCCTCTACGACTCCGGCCAGCAGAATGGCGGCGCGCTGCTGGGCGCGGATCGCTTCGAGGTGGCCTTCCCCTGGAGCGCGCTGGGTGTCCCGGCCGGCACGCCGATCTTCTGGCACGTGGCCGCCAGCCCCAACGCCAGCTTCAACCCCGCGGTGGACAACTCCGGCGGCCCGGACGGCAAGCTGGGCTCCTTCGGCGTGTTCGCGATGTCCTTCACCCCCGATCGCAACGGGGCCACCGCCTCTCCGGGGACCATCGACTACTGCCACACGGTGGAGAACACCGGGCAGTTCTCCGATGCCTACAACTTCAGCGGGATCTCCAGCTCCGGGGCGGGAATGGCCCTCTACGCCGCCGACGCCTCCTGCGTGCGGGGGGCGCTGATGGCGGTGGACGCCAACGGCAACGGCACGTTCTCCGATCCGGGGGACACCGCGCCCTCGGCGGCCAATGACACCAACTCCGATGGGCTCCCCGACACCGGCACCCTGGTGGCCGGCGCCACCCGGAAGGTGATCGTCCAGCTGCGGGTGCCCGCCGGGCGCACCAACTCCTCCGACCGGCTGCGCACCACCGCCACCTCCACCCGCCGCCCGGACGTGCTGGGCACGGTGGTGGACTCCACCTCCATCGGCGGGGTGACCGTGTTCCCCAACCTCACCGCCAGCGGCACCCCGGGGCTGACCGTGCTGGTCGGTCCGCACCTGGTGCAGAACAACCTCACCGCGGCGGACGACTACGACCTGCGGGTGGGCAGCGCCAGCGGCTGGAAGATCTCCCTCTACGCGGACGCCGCGGGCGCGCCGGGGGCGCTGCTGGCCACCGACACCAACGGCGATGGCACCTGGGACGGGGTCGGTCCCACCACCGGCACCCTGGCCGGCGGGGCCCAGCGCGCGTACTGGCTGCGGGCCACCGTCGCCGCCGGCGCCACCGTGGGCTCCACCCACCTGGTGACCTTGCGCGCCACCTCCCGCACCAACCCCACCACCTGGGGTGAGGCGTTCGACGTGCTGACCGTCGCCCGGGCGCTGCAGCTGCTTCCCTCCTATCTGGCCAGCGCCAACACCGCGCTGGTGGGCGCGCCGGGCGGGCTGGTGTACCTGCCGCACCGGCTGGTCAACAGCCGCGATGTGGCGGAGAGCGTCTCCCTCAGCCAGACCGCGGCGCCGGTGGCCGGCTACACCATCCGCTGGTTCACCGATCCGGATGGAGACGGGAACTTCTCCGATGGCGCGCAGATCACCGGCCCGCTGTCAGTCCCTCCGTTCGGCGGGGTGGTGAACCTGATCACCGAGATCTCGGTGCCCACCTCCGGCACCCCGGCCGCCTTCCCGGCGGTCACCACCGCCACCGGCACCGGGTCCTCGGCCAGCGCCGGGGACAACGTCACCGTGGGTCAGCTGGCCACCTTCCGGGATCCGCTCTACACCCAGGCGGACCGCGCCTTCCCCGCCTGCGGCACGATCTATTCGCAGGCTCACGGCCTGAGCGCCAACCAGACCAGCACCTACCAGCTGCAGTACGTCAACCCGCTGGGGGTGGTGACCGCGGCGCAGAACCTGCCCACCGACACCAGCGGCTCGGGCCGGGTCTCCCTGGCGCTGGGCGCCACCGACGCTCCCGGAGACTGGACCCTGCGGTTGCGGCAGGGGGCCACCTTGCTGCGCGAGCTGACCCCGGTGGTGGTGGAGCGCTCCGGCACCGTGCAGGCCCTGGCGCCCAGCACCGCGCAGGACGGTCAGCTGCTGGCGGTGGCGGCCCAGCTGAACAACACCGCGTCGCAGAGCAGCTACCCGGACACCCGGGTGGACTTCGAGCTGCGCGATCCGCTGGGCAACCTGTTCCGCAGCGCGACCTTCACCCCGCTGCAGGTGGGGTATCAGGACTCGGAGGTGGCCAGCACCTCCTGGGCCAACGTCACCTTCCCCAGCTTCGGCACCTACACCCTGACAGTCACCTGGAGCACCTCCTGCGGCAGTGTGATCGCCACCGGCTCCACCCCGATCGTGGCCGCCCCGGAGGCGCCGCTGCTGACCAGCCCGGCGCACAACTCCGGCCTCACCACTCCCACTCCCGTCCTCCAGGGCACCGCCCGCAGCGGGGCCCAGGTCTCGGTGTACGTGGACGGGGTGCTGGTGGGGACCGGCACCGGGCCCAACTTCTCGGTGCTCCCCGCCACCCTCTCCCAGGGGGCGCACAGCTGGTACGCCACCCAGACCGTCTCCGGCACCACCAGCCCGGCCAGCGTGCCCTTCGCGTTCACCGTGGACTCGGTGGCCCCGGAGACCAGCATCAGCTCCGGCCCGGCCGCGGGATCGACCACCTTGCTGACCACCGCCAGCTTCGGCTTTGGCTCCGATGATCCGGCGGCCAGCTACGCCTGCAGCCTGGATGGCGCGGCCTTCTCGCCCTGCACCAGCCCGGTGGCCTACAGCGGCCTGGTCGAGGGGGGCCATTCGTTCGCGGTCCGGGCCACCGATTCGTTCGGGAACACCGACCCCTCGCCGGCGAATCGCAGCTGGAGCGTGGACCTCACCCCGCCGCAGACGCTGGTCACCGGCCCCGCCTCGCCCTCCGGCAGCGCGTCGGCCAGCTTCGGCTTCTCCTCGCCGGACGGGACCTCCTTCGAGTGCAGCCTGGATGGCGAGCCCTACGCGCCCTGCACCTCCCCGGTCTTGCGGACCGGGCTGACCGAGGGCAGCCACCGCTTCGAGGTCCGGGCCCTGGACGCCGCCGGCAACGTGGACCCCACCCCGGCCCGCCACGACTGGACGGTGGATCTGACCCCGCCGCAGACCGTGGTCAGCGGCCCGGCGTCGCCCACCGCCAGCGCGGCCGCGACCTTGACCTTCTCCTCCCCGGACGGGGTGGACTTCGAGTGCAGCCTGGACGGGGCGCCGTTCGCGTCCTGCGGCTCGCCCACCGACCTGGTCGGCCTGGGGGAGGGCGCCCACCTCTTCGCGGTGCGGGCGAAGGATCTGGCCGGGAACGTGGATCCCTCTCCCGCCGAGCACGGATGGACGGTGGATCTCACCCCGCCGGAGACGGTGGTCAGCGGGCCGCCCTCTCCCACCAACGCCACCTCCGCGGTGCTGACCTTCAGCTCCCCGGACGGGGTGTCCTTTGAGTGCAGCCTGGATGGCGCGGCGTTCTCCGCCTGCACCAGCCCGGTCAGCCCCAGCGGGTTGGGCGAGGGGCCGCACCTGTTCGCGGTGCGGGCGCTGGATCTGGCCGGCAACGTGGACCCCTCACCGGCCCAGCACGGCTGGACGGTGGACACCGTGCCCCCGGAGACCTCGGTGGCCGGCCCGGCCTCTCCCAGCAATTCGTCCAGCGCCACCCTGACCTTCGACTCTCCCCAGGGCGGGGTCAGCTTCGAGTGCAGCCTGGACGGGGCGCTGTACGGCGCCTGCGCCAGCCCGCTGAACCTCGGGGCCCTCGCCGCGGGGAACCACACCTTCGAGGTGCGCGCGGTGGACGCGGCCGGCAACGTCGATCCCACCCCCGCCCAGCACGGGTGGGTGGTGGATCTCACCCCTCCGGACACCACCCTCTCCGGTCCTCCGCCGCTGACCCAGCTGACCACCGCGGACCTCGGCTTCGTCGCCGATGAGCCGGCCAGCTTCGTGTGCAGCCTGGATGGCGCCCCCGCCGCGGCCTGCAGCTCCCCGGTCAACCTGACCGGACTGGCGGACGGGCCGCACACCTTCACCGTGCGGGCCACCGACCTGGCCGGGAACCTGGAAGTGGCAGCCGCCTCCCACTCGTGGACGGTGGACACCACCCCGCCCCAGACCACCTTCACCGGGGTGCCCCCGGCGGTGGACTCCTCCACCAGCCCCAGCTTCAGCTTCACCTCCAGCGCGCCCGGCTCCACCTTCCAGTGCAGCCTGGACGGGGCGGCCTTCACCGCCTGCACCAGCCCCCGCGGGTACAGCGGGCTCTCCGACGGACCCCACACCTTCGCGGTGCGGGCCACCGATCCGGCCGGCAACACCGACCCCACCCCGGCCCAGTACTCCTGGACCGTGGACTCCAGCATCCCGGACACCGCCCTGGTCTCGGTGCCGCCGCTCTACTCCGCCTCCCCGCTGGCCAGCTTCCAGTTCACCTCCACCGCGCCCGGCGCCACCTTCCGCTGCAGCCTGGATGGCGCGGTGTTCTCGATGTGCACTTCGCCGTTGGACCTGGCGGGGTTGATCGACGGGGAGCACAGCTTCGCCGTCTACTCGGTCAGCGGCGCGGGGACGCCGGACCCGGACCCGGCGCTGTACCAGTGGACGGTGGACACCGTGGCCCCGGACACCTCGGTGGCCGGGCCCGCCTCGCCGTCCTCCTCCTCCGGCGCCAGCCTGGTGTTCTCCTCCAACGAGGCGCAGGTCGGCTTCCAGTGCCGGCTGGATGGCGCGGCCTGGGCCGCCTGCGTCTCCCCGCTGGGGCTGACCGGGCTGAGCGAGGGGCCGCACCTGTTCGAGGTGTTCGCCACCGATGCCGCGGGCCAGGTGGATCCCTCCCCGGCGTCGCACGCCTGGACGGTGGATACCCAGGCCCCGGACACGGTGGTGGCCGGGCCGGCCTCTCCCACCGCCGCCACCTCCGCGGCGTTCACCTTCAGCTCGCCCGATGACGCCGCCGCCCGCTTCGAGTGCAGCCTGGACGGGGCGGTCTACGCCGACTGCGCCTCCCCGCTGACAGTCAATGGCCTGGGCGAGGGCAGCCACACCTTCCACGTGCGAGGCTACGACGTGGCCGGGAACCGCGATCCGTCGGCGGCGCTCCATGCCTGGACGGTGGACCTCACCCCGCCGCAGACCGTGGTCGTCGGTCCCGCCTCGCCCAGCGGCTCCACCTCCGCCAGCTTCACCTTCAGCTCGCCCGATGACGCTGCCGCTGGCTTCGAGTGCCGCCTGGACGGGGAGGGCTTTGCTGCCTGCGTCTCGCCGGTGAACCGCACCGGCCTTGCGGAGGGTCCGCACACCTTCGCGGTGCGCGCGGTGGACACGGTGGGGAACGCGGATAGCACTCCGGCCGAGCACCTGTGGACGGTGGATCTCACCCCGCCCCAGACCACCGTCAGCGGCCCCGCCTCTCCCAGCGCGGTGGACTCGGCGACCTTCACCTTCGCCGGAGAGGAGCCCACCGACAGCTTCGAGTGCAGCCTGGATGGGGCGGCCTTCACCGGCTGCACCTCGCCGGTCAGCGTCCAGGGCCTGGAGGAGGGTCCGCACGCCTTCGCGGTGCGGGCGATTGATCAATCCGGGAACACCGATCCCACTGAGGCCGAGCACGGCTGGGTGATCGATCTCACCCCGCCGCAGACCTTCGTGTCCGGCCCCGCCTCGCCCACCCTGCAGACCTCCGCCGACTTCACCTTCAGCTCCGACGACGCGGCCGCCAGCTTCCGCTGCGCCCTGGACGGCGAGCCCTACGCGGTCTGCACCGCCAGCCACTCCCGCTCCGGGCTGGGCGAGGGAACGCACACCCTGCGGGTGGCCGCTGTGGACGCGGCGGGAAACACCGACCCCACCCCGGCCGAACACGGCTGGGTGGTCGATCTCACCCCGCCGGACACCACCCTGGATGGCCCGGCGGCGCTGACCAATGACCCCAACGCCCAGCTGACCTTCTCCGCCGATGAGCCGGCCAGCTTCGAGTGCAGCCTCAACGGGGCGGCGCCTTCCCCCTGCGCCTCGCCACTCTCCTTCTCCGCCCTGGCGGACGGCGACTACCAGCTGGAGGTGCGGGCCACCGACACCGCCGGCAACGTGGAGACCGTGGCCGCGGTGCACGTCTGGAGGGTGGACACCACGCCTCCGGACACCCAGCTCACTTCCCAGCCGGCGGCGATCGACGCTGCCTCCTCGGCGCGGTTCGAGTTCGCCTCCGCGGACCCGGACACCGCCGGCTATCAGTGCTCGGTGGATGGGGCGACCTTTGGCGACTGCGCCTCCCCGCTGGAGCTGACCGGCCTCTATGATGGCCCCCACACCTTCGCGGTGCGGGCAGTGGACGCGGCGGGCAACGTGGATGCCTCGCCGGCCGGGTACTCCTGGCGGGTGGACACCAGCGTCCCCGACACCGGCTTCGTGTCCGCGCCGCCGGCCTTCTCCTCCAGCACCGCCGCCAGCTTCGGCTTCAGCTCCACCGCCAGCCCCGCGCTCTTCCAGTGCGCGGTGGATGGGGCGGCCTTCGCCAACTGCGAGGCCACCCTGGACCTCACCGGCCTGGGCGACGGACCCCACCGGGTGGACGTCCGCTCCTCCAACCAGGCGGGGACGGTGGATCCCTCCCCGGCCACCCATGCCTGGACCGTGGACACCCTTCCGCCGGACACCACCCTGGCCGGACCGCCGGCGCTCACCCGGAGCACCGGGGCCAGCTTCACCTTCGACGCTTCCGAGACCGGGGTGACCTTCGAGTGCAGCCTGGACGGCGCCGGCTGGTCGGGCTGCGCCTCGCCGGTGGCGTTCACCGGCCTCGGGGAGGGGGCGCACACCCTGGCGGTCCGGGCCACCGATCGGGCGGGCAACGTGGAGGGGATCGCCTCCCTGCACCCCTGGACCATCGACCTCACCGCGCCGGACACCGGGGTCGCCGGTCCTCCCGCGCAGCTGGCCAGCACCTCGGCGGATCTGGTGTTCACCGCCACCGAGGGGGGCGTGGTCTTCGAGTGCAGCGTGGATGGTTCGACCTTCGATCCCTGCGAGGCCACCTTGAGCCTCACCGGCCTGAGCGAGGGGCCGCACAGCGTGCAGGTCCGGGCCACCGACGCGGTGGGGAACACCGACGCCACCCCGGCGATCCACAGCTGGAACGCGGACCTCACCGCGCCGGAGACTTCGGTGCTCTCCGGGCCGGCGGCGCTGGTCAATACCCGCGCCGCGGAGCTGGCCTTCGGGACCGATGATCCGGCGGCGATCTTCGAGTGCAGCGTGGATGGGGGCAGCTTCGGGGCCTGCGGGAGCAGCCTGGCGCTCTCCGACCTGGGCGAAGGGCCGCACCGGGTGGAGGTCCGCGCCCGCGACGCGGCCGGCAACACCGATGGCTCGCCGGCGGTGCACCTGTGGACGGTGGACACCGTGGCGCCGGACACGGTGCTGGACCTGACCCCCGAGGCCGAGGATCGCTACCGGGAGGCGACCTGGGAGTTCAGCTCCACCGAGCCGGGCAGCACCTTGCTGTGCCGGCTGGACGCGGCGGACTGGGCCCCCTGCACCTCACCGCTCACCCTGTCCGACCTCTCCGAGGGGGACCACGTGTTCGAGGTGATGTCGGTGGACCCGGCGGGCAACCCCGACTCCACCCCGGCCCGCTTCGAGTGGAACATCCGGGTGGACCTGCGCTTCGTGGGCGGCGGCTGCGGCTGCGGCACCTCGCAGGGCAGCGCCTTCTCCTTCCTGGGCGCGTTCGTGCTCCTGGGGTTGCTGCGGCGTCGGCGGCGGTAGACCCGGGTTCCGGCCCCGCCTCCCGGTTGCGTACCGAAGTACGCAACCGCAGCGGGGACTGCCAGCCGACCTCCGGGGAGGAGGGCGCGGCGACGCAACTTGGTCCCTGCCGCCCGGGGGTGATAGGTGGCGCCGCGTGAGCATCAACGTCGAGTCCGGGTCCACGCTGACCTTCGAGCAGTTCTGGTCGTGGCTGCGCGCGCACACCAACTGCATCCTGCGCGCGGGCACCGAGGAGGTCTGGCTGTTCGATCACGAGGATCTGCACTGGCACCTGGAGGAGGACGCCAAGCGGACCCCGGTGGTGCAGCTGATCCAGGGGAAGAAGATGCTGGCCGAGGTGGCCCTGGACATTCGGGACGTGCTGTTCGTGCAGGCCACCCCGGACGAGGCGGAGGGCACTCCGGGCGCCACCGTGTTCGAGGTGGTGGTGGGCACCAAGGACGAGACGTACACCGCCTACCACTTCGTGCTCGCCCATCCGTTCGAGCAGGAGGAGCGGGGCCACACCTCCAGCTTCAAGCACTAGGTTCCGGCGGTCTGGAAGTCGACCACCTTGCGCCACAGCGCGTTGAAGCGCTTGTGGTCGAAGGACGAGCCGGAGGTCAGCCAGTCGTAGTGGGGCGGGGCCAGCCTGGGCGCGTCGAAGTGACCGATCGCATCCAGGTGGTCGCCCACCACCGCGTCGATCAGGGTGCCGTGGGGCTGGGAGAGGGTGGGGACGATCCCGTCGCTGTCCTGGGCCTGGGGCCGGACGCCCAGCGCCAAGGTCACCGCCCGCTCCTCTTCGGGGGAGTGGAAGCGCAGCGAGCCGGGGACCGCCTTCCCGGAGCGCCGGTGGAGCAGGTTGAACAGGGTGTGGGTGGCCTGACCGTAGGGGCTGATCCCGGCCGCCAGCCGTGAGCGCAGGGTGGGGCGGGGCGCCAGCGTCCCCACCCAGCCGTAGCGCACCCCGGGACGGTCGGGGGTGGCGTCGTCGAACACCGCCATCGCGTCCGGGGTCAGCTGACCCATCAGGGTCTGGTCGGCGCCGATCTCCTTCATGAACTCCAGCACCGCCGCGCGGCGCTCCTCGGAGAAGTCCCCCAGCAGATCGTTGAACAGCGAGTCCACCCCGGAGCGGGGAATCACCACGTCGTCCAGGCGGGTGACCGCGTGCATCAGCCGCAGCATCAGCCGCAGCGGGAGGTTGGCCCGGCGCAGCACCAGGGAGGTGAACAGCGAGAGCAGCTGCAGCAGCTGCCGGCCGGCCAGGCCCAGGAAGAACCCGGCCAGCGGGGTGCCCCGGTGGGGCGAGGAGACGCACACGCAGCTGCGCACCCGTGCCAGCAGCGCCTCGGAGGGCGGCGGTCGATCCAGATCCGCTCCGGGCGAGAGCAGCAGCCGCGCGTCCAGCCCGCCGGTGGAGTGGCCCACCAGGTGGATCGGGCCCTCGCTGCCCACCGCCTGTTCGATCACCTCCAGCGCCTGACGGGCGCGGGTGCGGATGGACGCGGTGGGGTGGGACTTGATCGCCACCACCGTGACCGGGAGGCCCCGGCGCTCGAACTCGGCCACCAGCAGATCGCGGACGTGACCGAAGTAGACGATCTCCCCCAGGTGGGTGAAGCCGAAGAACCCGGGGAGGAGGAAGAGGTGGTGCATCACCGCCACAGTCTTCGGGCAACCGACGGGGGGTTCCACTGTTTTGCCCACCGGATGCTAAATCGTCCCCATGAACCGTCTTCCGCTCCTGGTTCTCTCCGCGGCACTCAGCTTCGCGGCGCCGGCGTGGGCGCAGGATCCCGCCGGTCCGCTGGGCATCGGCCCCACCGTCCCCACCGAGGTCCAGCCCGAGCCCACCACCCGGGCCCCGGTCGAGCCGTGGCACTTTCTGGGCGCGGGGATGGGCGTGGGCGCTGCCGCCACCGCGTTCACCCTGGCCCCCACCGTGATCCTGGCCGGCTACCTGGGGACCCTCTCCAGCGGGCTGCTCGGCGCCGCGGTGCCCAGCCTGCTCACCTTGCTGTTCGTGCCTCCGCTGCTGAGCACGCTGGCGATCTGGACCTTCGCCAACCTCACCGAGGGAGGCTTCAAGTTGACTCCTGCCTTCTGGGCCGGGCTGGGGGCGCACCTGGCGGTGGTGGTGGTGGCCGGGCTGCTGGGCGCGGCGGCCAACCAGCCGGGGGACATGATCCTGCTGACCCTGGCGGACGCGGTGCTGATGCCGGCGGCCACCCTGGCGGTGATGAACCACACCCGCCTGCAGCCCGGGCCGGGGGTCAACCTCCGGTGGGAGTTCTGATCATGCGGCGGCTGATGGGGGTAGCGACGACGATCCTGGCCCTCCATGCGGGGGCCCAGGAAACTTGTCCTCCGCGAGAGACCTGGCCCACCCAGGCCTGGCCCTCGCGGGTCGACGCGGTGGCCACGGCCAGGTCGGCGGAGATCCAGGCGCTGGAGAGCTTCGCCTTCTCTCTCAGCGGCAACGACGCCGAGCGGATCGGCACCCGCACCGACGGGGTGGTGATCATCCAGAACGGCGCGGTGGTGTACGAGCGCTATGCGCGCGGCTGGACCCCCGAGAAGCGGCACCTCTCCTGGTCGGTCAGCAAGAGCTTCACCAACGCCCTGACCGGGATCGCGGTGGGCCGCGGGGCGCTGACCCTGGAGGACTCGATCTGCGACCACCTCTCCCCCTCGCCCGGCGGAGAGGTGTGCGGGATCCAGGTGAAGCACCTGCTGGAGTTCGGCTCCGGGCTGGACTGGACCGAGACCTACGAGGGCCAGTCCAACCAGGTCTCCAGCGTGCTGGCGATGCTGTACGGGGTGGGGCGCGGGGACATGGCCCGGTTCGTGTGGTCCCACCCGTTCCGCCATCCTCCCGGCACCTCCTGGGCCTACTCCTCGGGAGACTCCACCTTGTTGATGCACGTGGTGGGGGAGGCGCTGTTGCGCCACAGCCCGGAACTGGGACCGCGGTTTCCCTGGGGCCTGCTGCTGGACCGGATCGGCGCCGGCGGGGTGGCCTGGGAGCGCGATGCGCAGGGCACCTACGTGGGATCGTCCTACGTCCACGCCACCCCACGCGATCTGGCGCGGTTCGGTTTTCTGTACCTCAACGACGGCTGCTGGGCCGGCGAGCGGCTCCTCCCCCAGGGCTGGGTGGGATCCTCGGTGGTCCCCTCGGCGTCGTTCCTCACCCAGCGGCTGTACTGGGAGCCGGGCGACGTGGAGGGCTGGCAGTTCTGGCTGAACACCCCGGTGCCGCAGGTGGACATCCCCACCCCCTGGCCGGATGTTCCCACCGATGCCTATGCCGCCCGCGGCCATTGGGGTCAGTCGGTGACGATCATCCCCTCCCTGGATCTGATCGTGGTGCGGGTGGCGGATGACCGCGACGGGACCTTCGACTTCAACCGCTTCGTCTCGCTGGCGATCGGGGTGGGGCGCCCATGAAGAAGCTCTGGCTGTTGTCGCTGGTGCTGTTGGGGTGCGCGGACTCGCCCGGGTACGGGAACAACGATCTGCAGCTGGTGACCGCGTACACCGCCAAGGACATGTGCTCCTGCCTGTTCGTGATGGAGCAGACCGAGGAGTACTGCCTGGCATGGACCAAGGCCTCGCCGGCGGTGGCCCGGATCCGGGTGGATCACCGGCGCAAGGTGGTCTCCACCTCCGCGGCGGTGCTGTGGACGGGAGAGGCGGAGTTCGTGGACGCCCAGCAGGGGTGCGTCCTCCGGTAGCGACTTTCTCTGCTGTTGCAGGAACGGAACGCAGAGTTCCCGCAAGTTCCTCTAGCGCCGCAAATGCGACAGTCGCATATAGGTCCACATGAACTTCCTCAGCCGCAGCACCCTTGTTGTCGCCGCCGTCCTCGCCTCCAGTGCCTTCGCTGGTGAGTGGACCCTGGATTCCGCCCACAGCTCCGCGCAGTTCAGCGTGAAGCACATGATGGTCTCGACCGTTCGCGGCGAGTTCCAGAAGATCAGCGGTACCGTCAGCGTGGACGAGAAGGACGTCACCAAGTCCAAGGTGAACGTGACCATCGACCCCGCCTCCATCAACACCCGCCAGGAGAAGCGCGATGAGCACCTGCGCTCCGCCGACTTCTTCGACGTGGCCCAGTACCCCACCATGACCTTCGTCTCCACCAAGGTGCAGAAGGGCAAGGCCGGCAAGCTGAAGGTCACCGGCGATCTGACCATGCACGGCGTGACCAAGCCGGTCACCCTGGACGTGGACGCGCTCAGCAAGCCGGTCAAGAACCCCTGGGGCCAGACCGTCCTCGGCTTCTCCGCCACCGGCAAGCTGAACCGCAAGGACTTCGGCCTGAACTGGAACAAGGGCCTGGAGGCCGGCGGCGTCCTGGTCGGTGACGAGATCGCCCTGGTCCTCGACGGCGAGCTCAACGAGGCCGCTCCCGCTCCCGCCGCGGCTGGCAAGTAGTCGGTCCGGCTTTCCACTTCGTGGTTCAAGGAGGCTCTCCGGTTCGCCGGGGGGCCTTCTTGCTTGCGGGGAGGCGGGGTCTCTGTGCCCGCGTCTACTTCCGGTACAGGAACCGCACCGCCCGGGGCAACCGGCGCCGCCAGTCTCGTTCGGTGTGATCCCCCCGGGGATCGGCGCGGAACGTCAGCTGCCGGCGGCCGTAGCCACGCTGCCGCAGTTGCTCGAACAGCGCGCGGGCGGGAGGCAGCATCCGGCCCTCGGCCTCCAGCGCACCACAGTCCAGGTAGACGCGGGAGATCGCCGGGGTGGGCCGCTGCGCCAGATGATCGAAGATCGCGAAGTCCCCCACCCAGCACGCGGGAGAAAGGCACAGCGCGCCGCCGAACTGATCCGGATGCCGGTAGTGGCCAATCAGCGCGGTCAGCGCTCCCCAGGAGGCGCCCCCCAGCGCGGCGCCCAGCGGTCCGGGGAGCAGGTTCAGGTGCTGGCGCGCGGTGGGCACCACCTCCCGGACGATCCAATCCAGGAACGCCCAGGCCTGTCCGCCGCGGCCTTCGATCTGCCAGGGGGTCAGCTCCGCCTCGCGACGGGCCCAGTCCCCTCCGTGGGGGATGGCCACCACCACCGGGGGCTGGAAGACGCGCCGATCCATCCCGTCCAGCGCTTGCTGCAACTGCCAGCCGGTCTTGCCCGGGCGATCCTCGAACACGTCCTGCCCATCGAGCATGAACAGCGCCGGGAAGGGCACGCTCCCGTCGTACTCCGGGGGCAGGTAGACCCGCACCGAGCGGGGGGCAAAGCCTGGGGGATGGAAGGGACCCAGCTCCCGGAAGGTTCCTTCTCGGACCGCACGTTGTGCCTTGGACACCGGGACAACCTACCAAGGGAGGGTTTGCCGGGGAGCCCTCCATCGGATGCTCGGCCCCGAGGTGGGGGCGAGGCATCCCCGGCCAGGAGGGGCCGGGAGGGTTAGCGTTGTCCACCCGCGGACCAAGAACCCGGCCCACAGGGCAGCCACCGACTGATCGCAAAGCAAGCGAGCGGGCGCGCAGACGGCGTGCCCACCCGGTCAAGTCTGCCCGGTCCCCCGGGGCATGCGCATCGTCTCGAACGGCTGAGCGGGTTTCAGCCATGGAGGAAGCACAGCCTTGCGGCGGATCCTGAGAGAAGGCGCGTATCAAACCGTCCAGCCGGTGTCGGAGGCGGGCGTGTTGGTGGATGCGGCGGACTACTACCGGGCGTTCTTTCACGCGGCCAGGGCCGCCAAGCACTACATCGCCATCGCCGGATGGCAGTTCGACAGTGACGTCTGCCTGCTGCGCGGAGAAGAGAAGGAGCAGGCGGGCTGCGACACCCGGATGCTGCCGTTCCTGCGCTCCCTCTGCGAGAAGAACCCCGACCTGCGGATCTACCTGCTGGCGTGGGACTTCAATGTCCTCTTCGCGCTGGAGCGGGAGTGGATGCAGAAGCTGATCTTCAACTGGAACAGCCACCCCAATCTCAAGTTCCACTTCGACGCCAGCCACATCACCTGGGGCTCGCACCACCAGAAGTTCGTGGTGGTGGACGGCTCGCTGGGCTTCGTGGGCGGGATGGACATCTGCGCCTCCCGCTGGGACGACCGCGGCCACGCCTGTTCGGAGCCGAACCGGATGGAGGGGACCCGGCAGCACGGCCCCTACCACGACGTGCAGGCCTATCTGCGGGGCGCGGCGGTGCAGGAGCTGGCGAAGACCTTCGAGGAGCGCTGGGCCACCGCCGGGGCGCCGCCGCTGACCCTGCCCGAACCCCAGCCGGTGGACGTGAAGATCACCCCCACCCTGCCGATGAAGGCGCACAAGGTGGCGCTGAGCCGGACCCGGGGCCGCACCCTGACCCCGCCGCAGGAGCCGATCACCGAGATCCGCGCCCTGTACCTGAAGGCGATCGAGGCCGCAGAGGAGCACCTGTACATCGAGAACCAGTACTTCACCTCCCGCGCCATCTACCGGGCGCTGGCGGCGCGGCTGCGCGAACCGGACCGCAAGAAGCTGGAGATCGTGATCGTCCTCCCGCCCCGCGCGGAGGCGATGAAGGAGCAGTTCGCCCACGGGCTGGAGCAGGCCAAGCTGCTGCGCTCGCTCAAGGAGATCGCCGAGGAGCACGGCCACCGGCTGGGCATCTACTACACCGCCGCGGCGGGGGAGCCGGGCGAGCCGGAGAAGTCGGTCTACATCCACTCCAAGCTGCTGATCGTGGACGACCGGTTCATCACCATCGGCTCCGCCAACACCACCAACCGCAGCATGGGCGCGGACACCGAGCTCAACGCCAGCTTCGAGACCGTCTCCGGCTCCCGCTTCTCTCCGCTGCGCAAGTCGATCCGCCAGCTGCGGATCAGCCTCCTCGCCGAACACACCGGGATCGCCGACGGGCCGCTGTATCCGTTGCTGGCCCGCACCGAGGGGCTGGTGCGGCTGCTGGATCGCCTCGCCGCCGGGGGGCTGCACCGGCTGCGCGAGCACCCGCTGCAGACGATGTTCGACCAGAACGAGTTCCTCAAGGGGCTCAAGCCGGACTTCGTGTGGGACCCGGAGCGTCCGCTGGAGGAGGACCTGCACGAGATGATCTCCAGCTCGGAGCAGAACCTGTTCACCCGCGGGATCCAGCTGCTGTCCGAGTTCATCGGCACCACCCGCGGAGAGCCGGTGGAGGTCTCCACCCCGCTGGAGGAGGAGCCCCGCCGCGCCCCGGGGTGATCGTGTAGGGAACGGCCCGACAGCGCGAAAGGCTTGGTTCTCCCATCCACGGCAAATTTCACCCGTGGTTCGGGTACCATTGCCGCCGAAATGGGTGCTCCCTCTCTCGAAGTGGTTGGACACTCCTCGACCGTGCTGGTGGTGGACGACGAGGAGTCGGTCCTCTCGGTGTTCCAGAAGCTGCTTCCCCGCCGGGGGCTGAAGGTCCAGACCGCGACCTCCGGAGAGCAGGCGCTGTCGCTGCTGCGCACCGGGCGCTACGGCTGCCTGCTGGTGGACAAGAACCTTCCGGGGATCGACGGCATCGCGGTGATGCGCGAGGCGCGCAAGCTGCAGCCGTACTGCGCCTGCATCATGATGACCGGCTTCTCCTCCACTGCCTCGGCGGTGGAGGCGCTGCGGCTGGGCGCCACCGACTACCTGGAGAAGCCGTTCGACAACCTGGATCTGGTGGTCCAGAAGATCGAGAAGTCGCTGCGGGCCCGCCGGGCGGAGTCGGAGCGGGACGCGCTGTTCGAGCGGATCCGCAGCTTCGAGTCGGAGCTGACCCGTCAGACCGAGCAGGTCCGGGCGCAGCACACCGAGATCGAGATGTTCAACAAGCTGCTGGAGGTCCGGGTCCGCCAGGCCACCGAGGACCTGAACAAGAAGTGCGAGATCCTCCAGTCCTGTCTCACCAACAGCCAGGACGCGGACTACGCGCTGCTGGTTCACGGCGAGTCGCTGCTGGAGTTCGTGCGGCAGCTCTCCTTGGACGACAAGGATCCGATCGGGATCGCCCGCGCGGCGATCACCCGCATCGAACGCCGGCTGGAGGCGCACCTGGGGCTGATCGAGCACATGATCAAGCCGGAGCAGGACGAGCGGCTCAAGGCCTAGTAAGGCGCCTGGGGTGAGGCTGCGCGTCGCCAGCGAGGCGGAGAAGCTGGAGCGGGATCGCGCCTGCTACGAGGCGTGGGGCCCACCGCTGACCCCCGAGGCCTGGGTGGAGCGGGAGCGGCGACTGCGCGCGCACCGCTGGCCCCAGCAGTCGATGACCACCTGGCTGTGGGTGGACGAGTCGGGCCGGGTGCTCTCCTCCTGCGAGACCTTCCGGGTGCCCTCGATCCACCAGGGGAAGCCGGGCGGCTCCTACGGGGTGGCCAGCGTGTACACCGAGCCGGCGCTGCGCGGGCGGGGCCACGCCACCGCGATGCTCTCCTCGCTGACCGGGGAGCTGACCCGCCGGGAGCTGCACCCCCACGCGGCGTTCCTGTTCAGCGACGTGGGGGCGGCGATCTACCAGCGGGCGGGCTACCAGGAGCGGCCGGCGTTCGACTGGGTGATCCCCGCCGCCCCCTCCCCCCGGGAGGCGGGGGTGAAGTGGCTGGGGGAGGGGGAGCTGGAGGACGCGCTGGCGCGGCTGCGTCCGCCGACGGACCCGTTCCTGATCTGGCCCACCGGTCCCCAGCTGGACTGGCACCTGGAGAGGGAGCGGATCTACGCCGAGGCCCTGCAGCGTCCCCGGCCGCGGCACGCCGGGGTGCGGATCGGCGAGAGCACCGCGATCTGGGCCGGGGCCCCCAAGAGCAACGAGCTGGCGGTGCTGTTGATCGACGCCCGGGGGCAGCAGGAGGCGGAGCGGCTGCTGCAGGCGGCCGCCGGCGCCGCCCACCTGGCGGGCCTGGCCCGGGTCCGGGTGTGGGAGACCCCGCAGCTGCCGTCCCTGGCCGGGGTCGGGGTCCGCGCCGCCCGGGAGGGGTCGCTGCCGATGCTGGCCCCGCTGGAGCCATCGGTTTCGGCGGCGGGGTGGCGTACCATTCCCCGCGCCCTGTGGCTCTAGCCTCCATGTTCCCCACCGCCGCCGAGATCCTCAAACAACGCGAAGGCTCGATCGCCGAGACCCCGCTCCCCCTGCTGCTGTATGCGATCGCGGTGGAGGAGCGGACCTGCGCGGTGGAGCTGAAGGTCCGGGCGCTGACCAAGCGGATCTCGTTCGAGGACGGGGCCCCGGTAGCCTGCTCCTCCAACCTGCTCCACGAGACGCTGGGGAAGTTCCTGGTCCAGAAGGGGCGGCTGACCGAGGAGCAATACCAGGCCGCGCTGGTGGAGAGCGTGAACACCGGGATGCGGATGGGCGAGCTGCTGATCAAGCAGCAGCTGATCTCCCCCTACGATCTCTACAAGCAGCTGCAGGCCAACCTGGCCTTGAAGATCCTGGACTCCTTCCGCTGGATGGACGCCTCCTACCGGGTGATCGGGGACGACCCCCAGCCGGAGAGCCCGGTGCGGATCAAGGCCGCGCAGCTGGTGCTGACCGGGGCCAGCACCGTGCTCCCCTTCGACGTGGTCACCAGCCAGCTGATGTTCGTGGACGAGCAGCGCTTCGCCCTGGTCCCCGACGCCCAGCTGGCGCTGGATGAGCTGCGGCTGAGCACCCGGGACGCGAAGCTGATCGCCTCCCTGCGCACCCGGCCCACCTTCGCGGAGCTGCTGGCCCGCAGTGGGCTGGAGTTCGAGGAGGCGCTGCGGCGGCTGTACGCGCTGTGCGTGCTGCAGGCGGTGGCCTTCGCGGAGGCGGTGCCGGAGGTGGCGGCGCCCGTGGCCCAGGCTCCGCGGGCTCCGGCCGCGGTGCCCACCCCGAGCGTCCCCGCGGCCACCCTCGCGATCGGCCTGGGGGTGGGAGTCGCCACCCCGGCTCCCTCCGCCCCGGTGTTGCTCCAGGTGGCCTCCAACCAGGCAGTGCCGCCCGCCACCCCGGGGGTGGCCTACTCCGACGAGGACGAACCGCTGCGCAACGCGCTGGTGGCGGCGTTCATGACCATCCGCAGCAGCGACGCCTTCGATCTGCTGGGGGTGGGGATGGACGTGGGCAGCGCGGAGCTGCGCAAGTCCTTCCTGGGACGGTGCGACCGGTTCTCCCCGGTCCGCTTCAAGACCTCGGACTTGAGGGAGAAGGCGGAGGCGCTGCTGGTGGCCTACGCCCGCGCGTTTGGGGGGCTCTCCGATCCGGAGCAGCTGACCGTGCACCGCAACCGGCGCAAGAACGCCGAGGCGGCGAAGAAGAACGTGCCCACCGGACGGCCCACCGCGGCGGAGCAGTTCCGGATCCGGACCGACCTGCTGGACGCCTCCACCCAGTTCAAGGAGGGCAAGCAGCGGCTGGAGCAGGGCGAGTACCGCGCCGCGCTGGAGCTGCTGCAGTACGCCGCGGACATCGAGCCCAAGGGCGAGTACCGCGCCTACCTGGCCCGCGCCCGCTACCTGCTGGATCCCAAGTCCTTCGCCCGGCTGGCGCTGCAGGAGCTGAACGAGGCGGCCCGGGTGGAGCCGTTGTGCGAGTGGGTCCACCTCTTCGCCGGGCAGATCCACCAGGGGGAGGGGGACTTCGAGAAGGCGGAGGAGTCCTTCAAGCTGGCCTTCAAGTCCAACCCGCGCGAACGGAAGTACGCGGACGCGGCCAACGAGATGGCCAAGCTGCGCAAGAAGCGCTGAGCCCGGCTAGAAGCCGCGGCCGATCAGGTCCCGGACCACCTTGGCGTAGAAGTCGCTGACGTCGAAGCGCCCGGTGGACCAGCCGATCTGCGCCCAGTGGTCCGCCTCCACCCGCCCCAGCAGCTCTCCCCATTGCTGCGAGTCGGTGGGGACCAGCCCGTCGTTGTCCCCGGCGCGCTGGCGCAGATAGAGGTGGGCGGGCAGCAACAGCGGGTTGAGGCGGGGCGCGCTGGGCACCCGGGCCACGTAGCTGCCGTAGGCCACCTTGAGGTGGTTGGGCACCGCGTCGTTGAAGCGGTTCATCCGAGCGGTGGTGAGGTCGTAGAAGGCCTCCACGTCCACCCCCAGCCGGGCCAGCACCCGCTTGAGCATCAGCCCATCGCCCAGCACCCGGGTGCCGATGTCCGCCAGCGGAGTCCCGTGATGCGGGGTGCCCACCGTGGTCAGCGACGCCACCCGCGCCGCCAGGCCCAGCTGGGAGATGGCGAAGCGCGCGTCCAGCCCGCCCATGCTGTGGGCGATGATGTTCACCCGCTCCGCCGGCAGCGACCGCACCGCGGCGGCCAGGGCCTGGGCGCGCGCCTCCACCGAGCCCAGCGCCGGGACCTTGAGCACGAAGACCTCGGTGCCCAGCTTGCGCAGCTGATCCGGGATGCCCCGGAAGTACTCCTGACGGCGGCCGGCCAGCTTCACCTCGTCGAAGCCGAGGATCCCGTGGGCCAGCACGATCGGATGGCGCAGCCGCGGCGGGCGGTAGACGCGGGGGCGCCGCGCCGCCCGGCGGACCCACAGCCAGCGCCCTGCCACTGCCAACCCCAGCGCGACGAGGACCGCCACGCCCAACCCGACCTGCCACGACATGGGCGCGGAGCATCGCCGCCCCCCGGCCGCGTCTCAAGCGACAGCTGGGAGGCCCACATGTCGGGGTAGGAGAAACACCACGGCCCCGCGGCCCACAGGGGGCTCACGGGGCCGCGTTGATGATCTTTCACCGTCTACCGCCGGGTGGGGCGGTCCGGGTTCAGCGCGTCCTTGATGCCGTGGCGCACCTCCTCGAACCCCTCCTTGATGTTGCCCTTGGCGGTGTCCTTCTTGCCCTCCGCCTCCAGCTCACGATCGCCGGAGACCACGCCGCCGATCTCCTTCGCCTTCCCCTTCGCCTTGTCGATCAACGAACCCATTGTTCGGCTCCTTTGGAAGTCGGGGCCTCCCGGGGTTGGGTGGCCCACTGTCACCTCCCCAAGATGGGGATCGTCTCCGGGGACGACAGTGGACGTCCGCTTGAACGCCAGCCCGCTGGGGGCTCAGGGCGCGTCGGCGGCGCCGTAGCGGTCCAGCAGCAATTCCAGATTGGCCAGGGTGTCCGCCTCCGCCGCCGGCTTGTCCGTCCGCCAGCGGGAGATGCGCGGGAAGCGCAGGGCGATCCCCGACTTGTGCCGGGAGGAGCGGGCGAGGGCCTCGAAGTGCAGCTCGAACACCTGCACCGGCTCCACCGCGCGGACCGGGCCGAAGCGCTCGCGGGTGTGGGCCCGGACCCAGCGGTCCAGCTCGGCGATCTCCACGTCGGAGAGGCCGGAGTAGGCCTTGGCGATCGGCAGCAGCTCCTCCCCGCTCCACACCGCGAAGGTGTAGTCGGTGAACAGCGAGGCCCGGCGCCCGCTCCCCGGCTGCGCGTAGACCAGCACCGCGTCGATGGAGAAGGGATCCACCTTCCACTTCCACCAGTCGCCCTTCTTGCGTCCGGTGCCGTAGGGCGAGTCCAGCCGCTTGAGGATGAAGCCCTCCACATTGCGCTCGCGGGAACCCGCCCGCAGCGGCTCCAGCTGCGCCCAGGGGCCGGGGGGGACCACCGGGGAGAGCCGCAGCTGGGGAGCGCCTCCCTCCACCAGACGCTGCAATCTGGCCCGCCGCTGGGAGAGGCGGAGCGCGCGCAGATCCTCGCCCGCCTCCTCCAGCAGGTCGTAGGCCATGAACACCACCGGGGCCTCGGCCAGGATCTGGGGCGTCAGCTTCTGCCGACCGATCCGCCGCTGCAGGCGGGAGAAGGGCAGCGGGGAGTCGTTCTCGTAGGCCAGCACCTCGCCGTCGAGGACGGTGCCGTCCGGGAGCCCGCGCGCCGCCGCCACCACCTCCGGGAAGCGCGGGGTGATCAGCTCCTCTCCCCGGGACCAGAGGAAGATCTCCTGGGACCGGTGGAGCAGCTGCCCGCGGATCCCGTCCCACTTCCACTCCACCTGCCACTCCTCCGGCGCACCCAGCGCCTCCAGCGGGCGATCCAGCGGCGAGGCCAGGCAGAACGGATAGGGGCGGGAGAGCTCGTCGGGGGTGGTGTCGGGGGAGACCAGCTGCCGGAAGAAGGCGCCGTCCGCCTCCCAGCTGCCCATCAGCCGATGGGAGAGGCTGGCGGCGGGCAGGCCGGTGGCCTGGGCCAGGGCGCGGACCACCAGGGTGTCGGAGACGCCCACCCGCAGCTCGCCGGTGACCAGCTTGTTGAGCAGGAAAAGCTCCCGCCGGGGCAGCTCTCGCCACCAGCGGGATACCTGCTGGAACTGGGCGGCCTCGTCCAGCTCCGGCAGCGACTGCAGGCGCACGATCCACTCCGCCAGCGGCAGCTCCGGCGTCGGCGCTGCGGTGCCGGACTCCACCAGCAGGGAGATGGTCTCGGCGAAGTCGCCCACCGCGTCGTAGCACTCGCCGATCAGCCAGTGGGGCAGCCCGGTCAGCGCCACCGTCCAGGAATCCAGCGAACGGTTCGGCAACAGCCGCTTGAGGCGCCTGCCGGTGAGGAAGAACAGGGCCCACACCGCGTCCTCCGGGCGGGCCACCTGGAAGTAGGCGGCCATCGCCTCCACCTTGGCGTTGGTGGAGGTGGTGGCATCCAGCGCCTCGTAGAGCTGCGCGAAGGTCTTCATGGGTCCTCCGCCTCCCCCTGGAAGGGGGTGGCCAGCGCCCGCGCCTCCAGCCCCTTCTCCCGCAGGTAGCGGGAGAGCACCTCCGCGTAGCCATGGGTGACCAGGATCCGCTGGGCGCCGGAGTCCTCCACCGTCTGCAACAGCGCCGGCCAGTCGGCGTGATCGGAGAGGACGAAGCCCCGATCGAACGCGCGGCGACGGCGGGTGCCGCGCAGCTGCATCCAGCCGGAGACGAACGCCTCCTGCCGGTCCCCGAAGCGTCGCATCCACACCGCGCCGCGGGCGGAGAGCGGGGCCAGGATCAGCTCCCCGGCGAAGGAGGTCCCCCGCGGCCTCGTGGTGGCCACCTCGGTGGGGAGCATCCTCACCCCCTGCTCCCGGTACAGCGCCACCAGCGGCTCCACCGCGCCGTGGACGAACACCCGGCGGTCGGTGAACGCGGTCAGCTCGGCGAGCACCCGCTGCGCCTTGCCCAGCGCGTAGCAGAACAGCGCCGAGGCCCGGCCGGCCCGCCGGTTCTGCTCCCACCACTCGAAGATCTCCCGGACCACCGTCGGTGGCGGGTCCCAGCGGAAGATCGGGAGGGCGAAGGTGGCCTCGGTGATGAAGGTGTCGCAGCGCACCGGCTCGAACGGTTCACAGGTGGGATCCGGCGCCCGCTTGTAGTCCCCGGAGAAGACCCACACCTGGCCGGCCGCCTCCACCCGGACCTGGGCCGCGCCCAGCAGGTGGCCGGAGGGATGGAAGCTGACCTGTGCCTGGCCCAGGGTGAACGGTTGGCGCGGCGGATGGCCGATCACCTCCGCGCCCTCCAACCGGTGGCGCAGCAGGGGCGCGGTGGCCTGGGTGCAGTGGTAGACGCCGCTGCCGGGGCGGGCGTGATCGCCGTGGGCGTGGGTGATCACCGCGGTGGGGACCGGCTCCCAGGGATCGAGGTGGAAGTCGCCGGCGGGGCAATGGAGCCCGCGGGCGTCCACGCTCAAGAGGTCTGTTCCGTCGCTCACCGTGGCTCCAGGGTGGACACTGCCCCTCACTCCAGGGTTGACGGTCGCACCTCCACCGCCAGATAAGCGCGGGATGAAACGCGCTCTCGTTGCCTTGCTGGCAGTCGCCTCGGGTTGCACCTCCAACGTCGCGGCCGAACGGAAGGACGATCCGATGGGTCCGCCGCCGCCGCCGCCCTCCCGTTCCCATGCGCTGGCCGACTCCGCCGAGGAGCTGAAGAAGCTGCAGGAGAGCAGCGGCCGGTTCGTGGAGGTGGAGATCGCCGCCCCGCTGGAGAAGCTGTCGGTCAACGATCGGAAGGCGCTGGCGCTGCTGATCCGCGCCGCCCGGATCACCGACGCCCTGTTCCTGCGTCAGGTGTGGGCCGGCAACGAGGGGATGCTGTTCTCGCTGCTGGAGAACCGCCACTCCCCGATGGGGGAGGCGCGGCTGCACGCGTTCCTGCTCAACAAGGGCCCCTGGTCGCGGCTGGACGAGAACGCGATCATCATCCCCGGCGCGCCGGCCCGGCCGCACTCCGGCAACTTCTACCCGGCGGGCGCCACCAAGACCGAGGTGGAGAAGTGGATCGCCAGCCTGCCGGCGGCGGAGAAGACCCGCGCCACCGGGTTCTTCACCACCCTCCGCAAGGGCCCGGAGGGGAAGTTCATCTCCGTCCCCTACAGCCAGGAGTACCAGGGCGAGCTGGCGGAGATGGCCGCGCTGCTCAAGGAGGCGGCCACCCTCACCGACAACCCCACCCTGCGCGCGTTCCTCACCACCCGGGCGGAGGCGTTCTTGTCCAACGACTACTACGCCAGCGACGTGGCCTGGATGAAGCTGGACGCGCCGATCGAACCCACCGTGGGGCCCTACGAGGTCTACGAGGACGAGTGGTTCAACTACAAGGCGGCCTTCGAGGCCTTCATCACCCTGCGCGATGACGAGGAGACCCAGAAGCTGGCCAAGTTCAGCAGCGAGCTGCAGGAGATCGAGAACAAGCTGCCGATCGATCCCAGGTACCGCAACCCGAAGCTGGGCGCGCTGGCTCCGATCCGGGTGGTGAACTCGATCTTCTCCGCCGGCGACGCCAACCGGGGCGTGCAGACCGCGGCCTTCAACCTCCCCAACGACGAGCGGATCGCCGCCGAGATGGGGACCAAGCGGGTGATGCTCAAGAACATCCAGGAGGCGAAGTTCAAGCACGTGCTGACGCCGATCGCCCAGGTGGCGCTGAGCCGGGAGGACATCGCCAAGGTGAACTTCGACGCCTTCTTCACCCACATCCTGATGCACGAACTGATGCACGGGCTGGGGCCGCACAACATCACCGTCAACGGAGAGAAGACCACCGTGCGCCAGGCGCTGCAGGCCAGCTCCAGCCCGATCGAGGAGGCCAAGGCGGACATCTCCGGGCTGTTCGCGCTGCAGCACCTGATCGACAAGGGGGTGCTGGCCAAGGAGATGGAGGACACCATGTACGTGACCTTCCTGGCCTCGGCGTTCCGGTCGATCCGCTTCGGGCTCAACGAGGCCCACGGCAAGGGGATCGCGATCCAGGTGAACTACCTGCTGGACCAGGGCGGCTTCCGGGTGAACGAGGACGGGACCTTCTCGGTGGACAAGGCGAAGATCAAGGAAGGGGTCCGGGCCCTGACCGCCGAGTTCATGACCCTGCAGGCGGAGGGCAGCAAGGCCAAGGCGGACCAGATGCTCAAGACCCTGGGCGTGGTCCGGCCCCCGGTGCAGGCGGTGCTGGATCGCCTCAAGGCCGTCCCGGTGGACATCGATCCCCGCTACGTCTCCGCCGAGGAGATCGAAGCCGAGTTCGCCACCCTGCGCCCGCAGGGCACGGCGCACTGAGCGTTCAGAAGGCGACCGGGACGTCGAGCTGGAAGATCCGGTAGGCCTGCGCGCCCATCGGGTCGTCCAGGGGCAGGGTGAAGGAGACGCCGGGGCGGAAGGTCAGCGCGCCCGATTTGAGGTGGGCCCGGACTCCCGCCGCGGCGGTCAGGTTGTCCCGCTGGGCGTCGGTGGTCACCGCGGCCGGGGGGACCAGCCAGCGCTGGTAGCGCAGCTCGGCGCCCAGGGAGAACTGGGGGTGCACGAAGTAGCCGAGGTGGAGTCCGGAGGTGAGGTTGGTCTTGGTGGCGTCGGTCTGCACCGCCTCCCCGCGGACCCGGGTCAGCTGCAGCAAGGTGGCCTCCACCTGGGCGGTGAAGCCGGCGCCGGTCCAGGAGAGCCCCACCCCCGGGAACACGGTGAAGTCGTTGACCGCGAACATCGCGTTGTCCATCGCGGAGCGCGCCTGGATTCCGGCCCGCGCGGCGGTGGCGCTGCCGGCGTCGCCCTCGTTCCCTCCGCCCATCCCCATCGGGACGGTCAGCCCCAGGAACAGTCCGGTGCGCAGCCCGTTTCCCAAAGGCAGCGACCAGGTGGCCCCCACCGCCGGGTTCACCAGCGAGGTGTTGGTGGCGGTGGCGAAGTCGGCCACGAAGCCGAGGCGGACGAACGGCGCCAGGTTGGGGATCACCTGATAGGCGGCGAACAGCATGGTGGCCGAGGTCCAGGCCCCGGTTCCATCCGGCAGCTCCCGGCTGGCCAGCGCGCTGTCCAGGCGGATCACGTTCCCGGCCGCGGTGGGCCGCAGCTGCCAGGGCACCGAGTAGGGAGGAGGCTTGGGCGCCGGTACAGGGGTGGGCTCCTGGGCCAGGCTGGTGGCAGAGAGGACCGCCGCCAGGATGCATGCTCGCTTCGTCATGGACTCCTCCGTCCCGTCTCTCTGGGAGGGCATGTTGGTGACCCGGAGACCGGGCTGCGAGGAAGGTTCGGCTGCAGCGTTCGCGCCAAGGCACATGGGCCGAGGAAGGGGCGGAAGGCGGCAAGGCTTGCCGGGGAGGGGACGCTCCCGCGCAAATTTGTCGGCCAGTCGGGCCCGGGCGGTAACGAACGGGGGCCTTCGCACGTAGTGTTCAGGCATGGGGCTGCTGCCAAAGGAACCACCCGCCGGTGAGATCACCCCCGAGGCGCTGTACCTGCGCCGCCGGGAGTTCATCCGTGGCGCCGCCGGCTTCGTCGGGGTGACCGCCGCGGTGGGGGGCGGGTTGATCGCGCTGTCCCGGCGGGGTTCGCCGCCCGCGGCCCCCGAGGTGGCGGGCATCGACGGGGGACCGTCCCCGGACGCGCTGTCGATTGCGTCCCGCCCGCCCCAGTTCCAGGTGGACGAGCCGCACACCGAGTACGCGGCGGCCACCACCTACAACAACTTCTACGAGCTGGGCCTGGACAAGGGTGACCCCGCCCGAAACGGCCATTCGCTGCGGCCGCGCCCGTGGACAGTGCAGGTGGACGGGGAGACCCACCGCCCCCAGTCGCTGGATCTGGACACCCTGCTGGGGTGGTTCCCGCTGGAGGAGCGGGTGTACCGGATGCGCTGCGTGGAGGCCTGGTCGATGGTCATCCCCTGGGTGGGGTTCCCGCTGGCGGCGCTGCTCCGCCGGCTGGAGCCGACCTCCCGCGCCCGCTACGTGGCCTTCGAGACCCTGCTCGATCCGGAGCAACTGCCCGGTCAGCGCCGCGGGGTGCTGGACTGGCCGTACACCGAGGGGCTGCGGATGGACGAGGCGATGCACCCGCTGACCTTGATGGCGGTGGGGCTGTACGGGCGGACGCTGCCCAACCAGAACGGCGCTCCGCTGCGGCTGGTGGTGCCGTGGAAGTACGGCTTCAAGGGGATCAAGTCGATCGTCCGGATCCGCTTCACCGAGACCGAGCCGCCCACCACCTGGAACCTCTCCGCGCCCAACGAGTACGGCTTCTACGCCAACGTGAACCCCCAGGTGGATCACCCACGCTGGAGCCAGGCCACCGAGCGGCGGATCGGCGAGCTGCGCCGCCGTCCGACGCTGCCCTTCAACGGCTACGGGGAACAGGTGGCGGGGCTGTACCGGGACCTGGACCTGGGGAAGTTCTTCTAGATGGCCGCGCCGCTTCCGTGGCTCAAGCCTGCGGTGCTCGCGGGTTCGCTGCTGCCGCTTCTGGAGATGTTGATCTCCGGGCTGCGCGGCACCCTGGGCCCCAACGCGATCGAGGAGGTGCTCAACCGGCTGGGGCTGATCGCCCTGGTGCTGCTGCTGGGGTCGTTGACCCTCACTCCACTGCACCTGCTGTTTGGCTGGCGCTGGCCGGCGCGGATCCGCCGCTGGGTGGGGAACCTGGCCTTCACCTATGTGCTGCTGCACTTTCTGACCTACGCGGTGCTGGACCAGTCGCTGGCGGTGGATGCGATCCTGGAGGACATCACCCAGCGGCCGTTCATCCTCTTCGGCTTTGCTGCGTTCCTGCTGCTGATCCCGCTGGCCGCCACCTCCACCGACGCGATGGTCAAGCGGCTGGGCTACGTGCGCTGGAAGCGGCTGCACCGGCTGGTGTACCTGGCCGCCGGCCTGGGCGCGCTGCACTACTTCCTGCGGGTGAAGGCCGACCTGAGCCAGCCGCTGTTCTACGCGACGCTGCTGGCCGCGCTGTTCGCGATCCGGCTGGTGGACGCGGCGAAGAAGCGGCGGGCGCGGCGGGAGCGGGAGGCGGCGAAGGCTGGCTGAGGCCCGCACGAGCAACGGACCGCCTCGCCCCGGTGAGACCGGGAGGTGGGGTGTGTCAGCTCACTGCCTGGGCGGTTCCACGTTGGGATCTGCGGGCGGTTCCTTCACCGGCGGACCGGGCGGCTCCACGCCGGGCTCCTGCGGTGAGGGGGCAGGCCGCTCGGGTGGTGGCTGGGGAATCGTCGGCTCGCTGGGCGGGGTGATCTCCGGCGGCTGCCGGGGCCCCGGGTGCGGCAGCTCGATCTCCCTTCGACCGGGAGGGGTGATCTCCGGCGGCGAAGACGGGAACGAGCTGGGGTAAGGCGTGGGACTGACCTCGGGCGCCGAGGACGGAGGCAGGATCTCCGGAGTGACCAGCGGTTCGACTTCGTTGGGCGCCATGCGGTCGTGTTCCCCCAGGGTGACCCCACAACTTGGGTGCGGGGCCTCCCCGGTGCAACCCGGACGGCTGGCTAGAAGATCTTCCAGGACAGCTCGAGGGCCGCGTAGCTGCCGGCAGTCGAGGCGGGGGTGAAGATCAGGTGGTACAGCGCGGCCACCCGGAACCCACCGAAGTCCATGCCCAGCTGCGGGGCGACGCCGAAGTAGCGACCCACCGCTGCGCCGGCCCCGCCGGTGCCTCCACCCACGTTGGTCAGCAGGTACATCCCGGCGCCCACGCCCACGAACGGGCGGGTGCCCTCGGGGGAGAAGGAGTACTCACCCTTGACCAGGGTGGAGACCGGGACGCCGATCCCGGCGGAGACGTTGCCGGCATCCAGGCCGATCGCGAACAGCACCGCCGCGTCGACCCGGAGGCCGACCGAGATCTGCTCGGTGGGCCGGAACATCGGCTCCACCACCGCGCCAAAGCCGAACCCGTTCGGGTCGCCAGGCCGGTAGTCCAACTGCAGGCCGGAGCGGATGCTCAGCCAGCGGTGGACGTCCACCACCGAGTTGTCCTCGACGGTCTCCTGCGCCAGGGCGGCGGTGGAGAACAGCGAACAGCACAGCAGAACACCAATCAGGTTTTTCAAAGGGACCCCTCCAAGGGTGGATGACATGGGCGCAGACGAGTGAGTCGCGCGGGAGATTCACCTCGAATCCCTCCCGGACCCAAACAGTGGCCCGCGAAGGGTTCACTGGAGACCGTCCGCGCGCCTACCGGGGCGTGACGGTAAGCACGAACCCCTGGCTGGGGAAGTCCGAGGGCAGGTTCAGCTCCGAGGCCACCGGGGGGTTGAGCTCATTGGGCAGCCGCCAGGTCTGGCCGGTCTGCTGGATGAGGACGATCGCGTAGAGGCCGGGAGGGATCACCGCCAGCGGCGCGGGGGCCAGCGGATTGGAGGCGTCCAGGGCCAGGGGCCCGGCGCTGGAGCCCAGCACCAGCTGCAGCGAGGTCATCGGCACGGTGACGAAGCGGGTGAAGCCGGGGCGGGTGGGGTCGGGCTCGGTCAGCGGCACCCCGCCGGGGTCGTTGAGCTGCGCGGCCACCTGCGCCGGATTCCAGCCCGCGGCCAGCACCACCAGGTCCGGCTGTCCGTCCGCGGCCACCGGAGTGCCGGTGGACAGGTCCAGATGCGGGTAGTCCACGAAGCCGTCGGGATCCAGGATCCCGTTCCGGTCGCGATCGTTCTGATCCACCAGCAGCGCCGGGTTCGCCTCATCGGCCAGCTTGCGGACGATCACCCTCGGCCACAGCTGGGGGATCCCGTTGAGCTGATCCACCACCCCATCCAGGTTCTCATCCTGGTAGCGGAACAGGAACGCCGGCGCCCGCTGGTCGATCACCCCCGCCCGCAGCGGCGCCACGTTCAGCTGCACCACCTTGTTGGTCTCCAGATTTCCCAGCTGGGGACTGAAGGTGGCCGAGTCGGTGACCACCTCGAAGGCCGGCCGGTCCACCGGGACCACGGTCAGCGCCGATTCCTGGAAGGTGACAGTCACTCCCGAGACCGGCTGCAGCCGGCCCTCGGCGTCCTCGGCCAGGGTGACGGTGCGGAACGCGCGGGTGAGCGGATCCACGTAGGCCCCGCCCACGTCGCCGCGGTTCACCTCGCTGGTCACCCCGTACCAGGGGATGAAGTCCGGGGTCCGCTCCGGGGTGGTGGTGCCGCCGTAGGCATCCAGGAAGCCGCGGATCAGATAGGTCCCCGCGGGTACCTGACTAAAGGCGAACGGCGCCACGAAGGGACCGGC
Organism: Myxococcaceae bacterium; assembly: GCA_036675345.1. GTDB lineage: Bacteria > Myxococcota > Myxococcia > Myxococcales > Myxococcaceae > JALYOC01. The sequence goes on along the minus strand of JAKFFE010000019.1, from coordinate 107,225 downwards.
GTGGGCGGTGTCCTCCAGGCTGGCCCCGAAGATCGCATTGGCGGGAATGAAGGTGAACGCCACCGGGCGGCCGGTGCCCTGGGGCGGCGGCGGGCGGTTCACGTCGAACAGGAACAGCACCACGTTCCCGCGACTGCGGGCGGAGACCAGGATCTCCCCTTCGATCCGGCTGTTCGCCCCCTGCTGCCGGCGATCGGCGGTGGGGATCACCGGCGGAGGCTCGCAGGCGGACAGCAGCAGTCCCAGGGTCAAGCCAGCGACGAGGGAGCGGCTCATGGAGTCACCGTCAGGGTGCCGAAGAAGCGGCGGTCGACGAAGTTGCCGAAGGGGTGCTGCTGGTGCCGCGGTCCCAGGTTCTGTCCCACCAGGGCCACCGTCACCTTGTCGTTCATCAGCCGGTAGCCGATCCGGGCGTTGACCACGAAGTGCTCGCCCAGCGCGTTGGGGACGAACTGGATCTGGGTGGGGTCCGCGGCCGACGGTTCACGTTCGATCCAGGTGGTGCGCGAGCTGTAGGCGCCCTCCACCGAGAAGTCGAAGCCCACCTGGGTGCGGTAGTTGGCGCCCAGGAAGGCCTTGAAGGCCGGGGCCTGGGTGCAAGGAGCGCAGACGTAATCCTCCGGCACCTCGGAGGCGCCGATGGTCTGGAAGGCGCCGGAGCCGGTCAGGGACAGCCCGTCCACCGGGGAGAACTTCGCGCCCAGCTCCACCCCGCGGGCGGTGAAGGCGCCGGCCTCGTTGCGGAAGGAGGACCGCCCCAGCAGATAGGTGTTGGTGACCGGATCGAACGAGTCCTCCGGCCGCACCCGCTCCACCGCGGAGAGGTTGATCAGATCCCGCACCACGTTCTGGTAACCGGTCAGATCCCACTCCAGGCCGATCTCCGGCAACTCCCCGCGGTAGCCGACCTCGAAGGCCACCATCTGCTCCGGGCGGAGGGTGGTGCTGCCCTCGGTGAGCGCGGAGGCGCCGGGCACTCCGGGGATCGGGATCCGCACGCTGGTGTAGCTCTCCAGGAAGGTGGGCTCCCGGAACGCGGTGGCGAACGAGCCGCGCAACGCATGTCCGGGCGCCGCCACCCACACCGCGGAGACGCGCGGGGAGTGGGCCAGCCCCGGCCGGCCGTTGTCCAGCAGCGGGTGCCGGTCCAGCCGGTAGGAGGCGACGATCCGGAAGGGCTCGACGATCTTCCAGTCGTCCTGGGCGAACGCCGCCAGGTGCAGCTCCTCGCGCAGCCCCTCGATGAAGCTCCAGGAGACGCGCTTGAAGCGTCCCTCCACTCCGAGGTTGAGCTCGTGCCGCCCGCCCAGCTCGAAGGAGTGCTGCCACAGCGCCTCGCCGTTGAAGACGTTGGAGACCGGGGTGCTGTCCAGCCGCCCCTCGCCCAGCGCGCTGTATTGCGGACCGGCGGTGGTGGTGAGGTGGTTCCAGAAGAACTTCAGGTGCACCGGGCCCGCCGCCAGGTCCGACTTGGCGTAGGCGGAGAGGCCGTCGAAGTAGAAGTTCCGCAGCAGGCCCAGCGGGTAGATCTCGGTGAACAACCGGTTCACCCCCGCGGCGGCGGAGACGCTGACCTCGCGGTTGAAGGCGTAGTGGGTGGTGAGGTTGCCGCGGGCGGAGCGCAGCGCCAGATCGCTCTCCTCCACCCGGGAGGCGATGTCCGGGCGGGAATCATCGAAGTCGCGGCTCCACTTATCCGCCTGGCTGAACGCCGCCGAGGCCCGGTAGCGGAACCCGCCGCTGGAGGCGGAGTGCACAAACGACGCGAAGGCCGAGTCCCCCATCCCGCCGGTGATGCTGAACTGTCCCACCGGGCCGGTGCCAGGCGCGCGGGTGATGATGTTGATCACCCCCAGCATCGCGTTGGCGCCGTAGAGGGCCGAGCCGGGGCCGCGGATCACCTCGATCCGCTCGATCTCCTCCAGCCCCACCGGGATCGCCGACCACACGGTCAGGCCCAGGAAGTCCTGGTACTCGGTCCGGCCGTCCAGCAGCACCAGCACCTTGTTGGACAATCGCTGGTTGAAGCCGCGCAAGGAGACGTTGGCGCTGCCCACTCCCAGGCCCATCACGTCCGCGCCGGGCACCCGCCGCAGCACCTCCACCAGGGTGGTGGCGCCGGAGAGGCGGATCTCCTCCCCGGTGATGATGGTGCTGGCGTTGGGTGCCTCCAGGGTGGTCTGCGCGCGCCGCGAGGCGGTGACCACCGTCTCCTCGTAGGGCACCGCGTCCGCGGCCTCCTCGTCGGCGCTGGTGCCGGCGGAGATCAGGGGAGCGGGGAGGGGATCGGCCACCTCCGGATCGGGGCGAGTCGCCAGCTGCTCCGCCTTGGCCACCGCGGTCTCCAGCCGGGCCATCAGCGCGTTGAGCTTCTTGACCGACTCCGCGTCCACCGCGGCGCCCCCGGAGGTGGTGGTGGGCGGAGGAGGCATCTCCAGCGAGCGGGGCTTGGCAGTGGCCACCGCCACCTCCTGCTCCTTCCTGGCGGTGGCTTCGTCCAGCCGGGCCAGGGTGGCGCGGACCTGCTCGGAGTCCGGCGGATTGAAGCTCAGGTAGCGGCGGAAGTACTCCTGCGCCTCGCCCACCCGGCCCGCGTCCAGGTAGGCGCGGGCGATGTTGTAGAGCACGTTGGGGTGCGGCTTGATCGCGTAGGCCTCCTTCAGCTCCTCCACCCCGCGGTCGAACTCGCCGCCGTTGATCATCGCCATCCCGCGCTGGAAGTGGCGGCGGGCCTCGATGCGGGCGTCGGCCAGCGCGGTGGTGGAGCAGAGCAGGCCCAGGCAGAGCGCCAGGTTTCGGAGGGGAGGGGTCACGCGCAGCGGCTCCCTAGTAGGGGTCTTCCTTGTAGCCATTGACCTTCTTCTTCTGCGTCTTGGGCTTGGGGGTGGGCGCCTCCGGCAGCTTGCGCAGCCGCGGGTTCACCGCCACCTCCGGACCGGCGCCGGAGGCCTGGACCTCCAGCGGTTCGTAGCCCTCCAGCTGCAGACGCAGCGAGGCGCTGGCCACCCCGTCCGCGCCGGGAAGCAGCGGCAGGGTCAGCGGGGTGAGGCCCAGCGACTTCTCTCCCTGGAACACCTCCGCCCCGGGGGGATCGGAGACAATCCGGAAGGTGACCGGGCTGGGGGCGGCCTCCACCACCGGAGGCGGCGGGGGTGCGACCACCACCGGCGCCACTACCGGAGTGGGAGCGGGCGTCGGCGGAGGCGGGCCGGGGCGCAGCAGCACGAACACCACCGCCAGGCCCACCAGCAGCGAGCCTCCGAAGATCAACAGCGGCAACACCTTCTTGCCCTTGGGGACCGGCCGGGCAGCGGACATCACCGCGGAGGTCTCGACGCTGATCTCCATCGCCACCGAGGCAGGGGCGGTGGGCTGCTTGAAGGTGCCCGGCGCGCTGCGCGGTCCGGAGTGGTTGCCGGACGGCGGGATCCGCTGCATCCCCGACGGGGTGGGCATCAGCGCGGCCCGGTGGGCGCCGGTCTGGGTCAGCTGGCGCATCGGCCCCGGGGTGTTGGGGAGCAGGCTGCGCGAGCCGGCGCCGAACACCCCGCTGAGGCCAGCGGTGTTGCCCAACATCCGGATGCTCTCCAGCATCTCGTCCATCGTCTGGAAGCGCTTGGCGGGTTCCTTCTCCAGACACCGGCGGACCAGCGCCTCCACCTCCGGGGGCAGGTCCAGATCCGGCCGCACCGAGTGCATCGCCGGGGGCGGCTCCTTCATGTGCTTGACGATGACGTCGATCGACTGCTCGGCCCAGAAGGGCGGCTTGCCGGTCAGCATCTGGAACAGCACCACCCCCACCGAGTAGATGTCGCTGCGGGGGTCGGCGATGTTCCGGGCCTGCTCGGGGGCCATGTACTGCGGCGAGCCCAGGAACACGCCCGCCTGGGTCAGTTCCGCCGGCTCCTGGGCCAGCGCCTCGGGCATGAAGGACTTCACCAGCCCGAAGTCCAGGACCTTGACCAGGTCGCTGTCGGTCTCCTCGTTGCAGACCATCACGTTGGCCGGCTTGAGGTCCCGGTGGATCATCCCCGCCCGGTGCGCCTCGCGCAGCGAGCGGCAGATCTGCTGGGTGATGTGCAGCGCGCGCTGCCAGGGGATCAGTCCTTCGGACACCAGCACCTGGGCGAGGGTGACTCCCTCCACGTACTCCATCGCCAGGTAGTAGATGTCCTCGTCGGTCTTCCCGTAGTCGATGACGGTGATGGTGTTGGGGTGCTTGAGCTTGGAGGTGACCGAGGCCTCCAGGAAGAAGCGCCGCTGGAAGCCGGGGTCCCGCTTGCTGTCGTAGTTGGGGTTGAGGACCTTGAGCGCGACGATGCGATCCAGGGGAGCCTGCACCGCCTTGTAGACGGTGCCCATTCCGCCCGCGCCCAGCCGCTCCACGATCCGAAAGCGGCCATCGAGCACCTTCCCGACGAGAGGATCTCCCCCCACCGAGGCGCGGCCCCCCGCGTCGCTCTCAGTCGCTGCCTTCGCCACGTTCGTGCCCCTCCTCGCGCGCCGGCGCGGAGGAATCGTTCGCTGGCGGTCTTATCATGGATCCTCGGGAGGCTCGCTTTTCGCCCGGGCGCCGCCAGGGTGGTCTGCTGGGGGGAGGAGTCGGGAGGACACCTTGGAGTCGGACGAGCGGATCATCGCGTTGGAGCGGCAACTTTCCGTACTGAGGCGTAGGGGAAAGCTCACCCTGGGGTTGGCGGTGCTGGGGATCGCAGTGGCGGTGCTGGCGATGGCCTCCCGCGCGTTGCCGGTGAGGGAGCTCCGGACCTCGAGGCTGACCCTGGTGGATGGGCTGGGACGCACCCGCGCCTCACTGGCCACCGAGGAGGAGGGCCCCCGGCTGGTGCTTTTCGCGGCAGACGAGGCGCCGAGGGCGACGCTGGGGCTGACCGGTCAATTGGGATCGCTGGCCTTCACCGACGCGGAGGGTGCGCAGCGGGTGCTGCTCTCCGGCCGGCCAGGATTGCTGCTGAGCGACGCCTCGCGCGCAAGGCTGGCGCTGGAGGTCGGTTCCGAGGGCCCCGCGATGGAGCTGATCGACGCGGCCGGGTACGCCACGTTCCATCCGGTGGATGGGTTCAAGTTCTACGGAGGGGGAGGGGCGCTGGCCGCTGCGCTGCAGCCCGGAGCGCTGTCGCTGTACGCGCCCTCGTCGGGGCCGGACTCCAGGCTGTCGATCAGTCTCTCCGCGCCGCAACGCCCGGGAGAGCGGGTGCGGCTGCTGCTCTACGACGAGGGGGAGACGCCAAGCTTCGTGGCGCCGTGAGTGTCGATCGCGTCAGACTCTCTTGTTGACGCACCGCGTTGTGGCAGAGTCCCCGGATGCGTTCATCGAAGTACGCGTTGGCGTTGGGACTCGCAGCACCGGCAGTGACCTTCGCCCAGGCCTCGGAGGCGTCGGCGGACTCCGGAGACACCGCCTGGATGTTGATGTCCTCGGCGCTGGTGCTGCTGATGACTCCCGGGTTGGCGCTGTTCTACGCCGGGATGGTGCGGACCAAGAACGTGCTCAACACGTTGATGTACTCGCACTTCGCCCTGGCCCTGATCACCATCCAATGGGTGGTGGTGGGGTACTCGCTGGCGTTCGGCAAGACCCACTGGGGACTGATCGGCGGCTTCGAGTACGTGATGCTCGATGGCCTGTGGGACGACCTCAAGGGCAGCATCCCCACCCTGGCCTTCATGGGCTTCCAGCTGAAGTTCGCGATCATCACCCCGGCGTTGATCTCCGGCGCCTTCGTGGAACGGATGAAGTTCTCCGCCTTCGTGCTCTTCGCGCTGCTGTGGACCACCCTGGTCTATGACCCGGTCGCGCACTGGACCTGGGCCGAGGGTGGGTGGATGGCCAAGCTCGGCGTGCTCGATTTCGCCGGCGGCACGGTGGTGCACTGGACCGCGGGCCTCTCGGCCCTGATCGCCGCCCTCTTCGTCGGCAAGCGGCTGGGCTACGGCAAGGATCGCCACGTCCCCCACAACCTGCCGATGACCATCACCGGCGCCGGGCTGCTGTGGTTCGGCTGGTTCGGCTTCAACGCCGGCAGCGCGCTGGCGGCGGGGCAGACCGCGGCGCTGGCGTTCGTCACCACCCACATCTCCGCGGCCGCCGGCGCCATGTCCTGGCTGGTGGCGGAGTGGGTGCTGCGCAAGAAGCCCACCCTGCTGGGCCTGGTCTCCGGACTGGTGGCGGGCCTGGTGGCGATCACCCCCGGCGCCGGCTTCGTCGGTCCGGGCGGGGCGCTGGCGATCGGTCTGCTGGCCGGGCTGGTCTGCTTCGGGGCGGTGCTGCTCAAGGAGCGTTGGGGCTACGACGACACCCTGGACGCCTGGGGCGTGCACGGGGTGGGCGGACTGCTGGGCGCGCTGCTGGTGGGGGTGTTCGCCAAGGTGGCCTACAACCCGGCGGGCGCGGACGGGTTGATCGCCGGCAACTGGGGGCTGTTGGGGAAGCAGGCGGTGGGGATGCTGGCGGTGGGCGCGTACACCGCGGTGGTGACCCTGGCGATCCTGTGGGTGGTGAAGAAGACGATCGGCCTCCGGGTGAGCGAGGATGAGGAACGCGAAGGGCTGGACGCCACCCAGCACGGTGAGTCCGCGTACACCTGAAGGGGGAAGCATGCGTCGTCTGTGGATGCTGTCGTTGCTGGCGCTGGGCTGTGCCTCCGCTTCGGTGAAGCCGACCCCGCCGGCGGCGCCGATGACCGACGAGGAGCAACAGGTCCTGGACCACGTGCTCCCCGGCTGCGCGCAGGATCCGTCCTCCACCTCCCGGGAGCAGGTCTTCTATTGCCCGGACCAGGCGGTGTTCTTCGCGGTCCAGGACAGCAGCGAGCGGTCCCCGGACGTGGCCTTCAACGCCTATCTGGAGGAGCTGAACCAGCGTGCCCAGGGAGAGCTGGAGGTGCTGGAGCGTTCCCAGGCGATGACCTTCGGTCCGCGGTTCACTGCGCTGTACCTCAAGGTCCGCACTCCCCAGATGCCGGAGGACGGCTACCTGGATGGCTACGTGGCGCTCACCGAGGTGAACGGGAAGCTGCGCCGGGTGTGGTGCTCGGCCACCGGTGCGGAGCCGATGGGCCGGCTCCGCTGTGAACGCGACCTGCCGGGCGTGGCGCTGATCGACGCGCCCTAGAGGTTGGACTCCATGAAGTTGGTCCGCAGCAGGTTGAGCAGCTGCTCGCGGGTCAGCGCGCCGCGTCCCTCCAGATAGAGCCCGAAGGTCTGCGGGGAGAGTTTGCCTCCGGTGGCCCGCAGCCGCTGCTGGTTGTAGTCCGCGCCCCAGGCGCTCCCCGCCGGGAGGGGACAGCCGTCGGGGCAGAAGTTCCCCATCGCGTCGACCAACGCCGGGAAGGTGACCGTCACCGCCTCCGGGGTGGGAGGCGCCGACGGATAGGTGGAGACCCCGACGGCCTCGGTGCTCCCGTCCAGGTACTGGCCGACCTGGTAGGTGAAGTCGGAGAGGTAGCGCACGCCTTCCACCCGGCCGGTGGCCTGGGAGACGTCGCTGTCGCTGTCCAGCAGATCGCAGGCGAACTCCGCGACCCGCATCTCGTTGCTGGAGGTGACCCGCCCCTGTCCCGGGGCGTCGGTGGCGGAGAGCGCCGAGAGCCGCGCCGAGCGGGCCGCGTACTCTCCCGAGCCATCCATCACCCCCCGGCTCTCCAGGGCGTAGCGGACATGGTGGGAGGAGCAGGCGTTCCCGTCGTTGAGGTCGCAGGCCGGTAGCGGGTTCCACATGTTGAGGGAGAAGGGCAGCACCGGGGTGGTGGGACGGAACTCGGACTGGAAGCTGGCGCAGCGATTGACCAGGTACTGGCCCATCCCGCTGGCCAGGCCCTCGGTGAAGGCCACTCCCATCTCCTGGAACTGCCCGCCCCCGTGGCCCCAGTCGTAGTCGGTGCCGTCCGGCTGGCGCATCGGATTGGCGAAGCCGTAGTCGCTGTTGAAGCTGGCGCGGGCCAACCCCGCGTGGAGGCTGTGCCCGAACTCGTGGGACAGCACGTCGGTGTGGCTGAGCAGTCGGGCGGCTCCGGAGGAGGTGTCCGCCCGACCGTCGCCGTCCGCGTCGGCGCCGAAGCTGGCCACGTCCGGATGGAACAGGCTCATGTAGCCATGGGAGGCCCGGGCCCAGGTGTCGGTGAACCAGATCATGTACTGGCGGTCGGGAGAGACGGTCCGGTCCAGCGGGAACATCTGGTTCACGTAGGTGGCCGGGCTTCCCAGATCCTCGTAGCTGCGCTGGTTCAGCGAGACGGTGGTGGTGAAGGCGGAGAGCACCTGGCGCACATAGAGGAAGGGATCCGAGTCGGGATCGGTGAGGAACACCTGGTTGCCGACGTTGAGCCGACCGGGCTCGTCGCGGGAGGAGGCGGGCTCGGTGATTGGCACCCGGAAGGAGAGCACCGGCATCGCGTAGCGGACGCCGTCCCGGGTGAAGACGTGCTCCTCGGACACCTCGAAGCCGGGGAGGTCCTCCAGCAATGAGAAGCTCTCCTCCTGCTTCCACACCGAGCGGAAGTAGGCGTTTCCGTTTCGCGCCAGGAACCAGGACTGCAGATAGACGCGGCCGATGATCGTCCCCACCGTCCCCTCTCCGCAGCCTTGGAGGGTGATGTTGAACACCCCGTTGAGATCCGCCTGCCAGCGCCCGGAGCCACAGGTGCGAAGGCCGATCCCTCCCTCCGCCGCGGTCAGGTAGTGCAGCTCCACCGTGGCCGGCAGCGGCCGCAGCCCTCCTTGGACCCAGTCGTTGGTGGTGATCGGGGTGCCGTCCGACGCGCGGAACCGCCGCTTGAAGGCGTGGCAGTCCGCCCAGCTCACCGCCTGGCTGAAGACCGCGCTGGTGCAGCCCCAGTCCTCCTGGAAGGAGAGCCTTCCCACCACCTGGATCGGGTTGGGCCCGCAGGCGACGGTGAGCAGGGTGGTGAACGCCAACAGCAGCACGCGGTTCATGGCTCCCCTCCCTTCCACAGGTTCACTTCGGGGCTCGGCTCGGAGGGGAAGTCGTCCGGGTTGAAGGGATGGACCTGGGGGGTGGCCAGCTGCTTCTGGCGCAGCGCCGGATCGGACATCAGCGCGGCGTACGCAGCCTGGTTGAGCTCGAAGACGCTGGAGCGCACCAACACCTTCTCCGCGTTGAGCCCCAGCACCTTGGCGGCGGTCTCGGGATGCCCGCCTCCCACCGGTCGCAAGGAGGCGACCACCCCCGCACCCGCCTCGGCGGTGGGAGTGAAGATCAGGGGCAAGGTGAACTCGGTCCCCGGCTGCAGCGAGGAGAGGTCCAGCTCCACGCCCCAGCTGCGGGGCGGGATCCCGGAGTCGTTCGGGTGCTTCTGGCCCTGGCCCTCCACCTGGAGGGTGCCGCCGAGCGGGGAGAGGATCAGCCACACCCGGCCCCACGGGCCCTGCGCGGGCACCTGGAAGCGGACCACCAGCTGGAGCGGATCCTTGAGGTGCAATGCTCCCTGCGCCAGCGAGGTGCCGGTGTCCTTGCTGTACTCCAGCCGCAGCTGGAGCGGGCCGCGCGCGTCCGAGGGAGGCGTGGCTCCCGCGGAGGCCGCCAACGTGAGCAGCGCCGCGTACACCGCGCCTCTTGATCCCCAACCGGGCTTCGTCATCGCAGAACCTCCCTTGCCTTGCAGGGAGGCTGCGTAACAGCAGGCGCAAGGTCTTCGCGGCTGCCAATGTTTTTGCACGACCCGCGGGCTGTTCACCTCCGCGAGCGGGACGCACCTCCGGCGCCGCCGCCGCCGAAGGTGATGCTCAGCCCGAACAGGAAGCCGAAGTTGTACCAGCCGCCATTGTTGTGGACCTCGTACGGCTCCACCGCGGAGGAGAAGAGGGAGATCACGAAGGTCACCGGGGCGATCAGCCCGTGCCACAGGCCCAGCCAGAAGCCGGCCACCACGCCGGCGGCGTCGGGACGGTTCATCTGTTCGTTGATCCCCGGCGCGCAGGCCAGCAGGAGCAATCCGAAAATCAGCAGCGCCAGGGTCCAGCCGGAACGAGGCTTCATCGCGCACCTCCGGAGGCGAATCGGAGCATCGGGCGTGCCATCAGGGGGCCCGGTGGTGCGGCTGGAACCCGCTGGGGTGCGGCGCCATCCACTGGGTCAACCCGATCCCGCGCGGGGAGGCACTGCCCTCCGCCCGCGACTGGAGGTTCCGGAACTGGCGGGTCTGCATGATCCAGTGCGCGGGCTCCCAGAACAGCAGACCGTTGAGGGTGGTCAGCAGCCAGGGGCGCTGGGCGGAGTAGCCGCTGACCACCAGCCGGGTGCGTTCCTGGGGAAGCGGCTTGAGCTGGAACGCCCACAGGGAGTCCACGAACCGTGGAGGGCGGGGCCCGGAGGCTGGATAGGGGCGACCCAGGAGGGTGAAGGTGGCGCGCAGTCCCAGGAAGCGCTCCGGCTCCAGCGCCGCCACCTCGAACCAGTGTGCGCCCGAGGGGTCGGCGGCGATCCGTTGCCCCACCTGGAGTGACTGCCACTCCGGGTGGAGCCGGGTGGCGCTGGGACGACCGGCGTTGTCCAGGCGATCCCAGCTGTACCAACCGGCCCGGTCGCAGCCCATCTGCACCAGCCACGGCCATACCCGGGAGGGCGGGGCCTCGACGGTGATCGCCATCGTCGGGGTCCGCTTTCCTTCGGGGACGATGTCCGCTCCCGGGAACGGGCCCTCGATCTCCTCGCGGGTGGCGCAGGTGTTCAACATCCTCGGACGCACCCACAGCCCGTAGGCGGCCGTCAGCAGCCCCGCGGTCATGAGAGTCCTTCGCATGCTTCCAGACTGCGCACGCTTTGCCGCCGCTGCCTGGTACCTGCGTACCTTGCGCGGTCGTCCTTCGAAGCTCCGGTCGAGCCGACGAGCGGTGCGTTACTCGAACAGCCCGGATGTCCTCGGGTCGGCGTTCGGATCACGGCCCGGTTGCGTCCCCCTCCAGCGCAGGGCGTCATCGCCGGATGCGCTTGGCCGCCTTCTCCGTGGTGCTGCTGCTGGCGGCGTGCTCCCGCTCCTCGGTGGAGGGGGGAGGAGACCGGCTGGTGTTCGTCTACCAGCCCCTGGGGGCGGACCCGCGCCCGCTGCAGGAGCTGATCGACGGATACGCGGCGGCCCATCCGGAGGTGAAGCTGGAGCTGCAGCTGATCCCCAACTCCTCCGATGTGGCGCACCAGTACTTCCTCACCGCGCTGGAGGGTGGCTCCACCGCGTTCGACGTCTTCGTGATCGACACGGTGTGGGTCTCGGAGTTCGCCAAGGCGGGGTGGATCGCGGACCTCACCTCGGCCTTTCCTCCCCAACGGCTGGAGGCGGAGTTCCTGGAGGGGGCGGCCCGCGCGGTCACGGTGGAGGGGAGGGTGTACGCGGTGCCCTGGTACATCGACGTGGGGTTGCTCTACTACCGCACCGACCTGGTGCCCCGGGCCCCGCGCACCTACGAGGAGCTGCGTCGGTTCGCCCAGGAGGCCCGGGCCAAGGATCCCTCCCTGGCCGGCTACACCTGGCAGGGTCGGCAGTACGAGGGGATGGTCTGCAACGTCTTCGAGGCGATGTGGGGCCACGGCGCTCCGGTCAGTGCGGGGGCCCAGGTGGAGCTGGACACCGAGGCGGGGAGGGCGGGGCTGGACTACCTGCGGGGGCTGATCGCGGATGGGATCTCTCCCGCCTCGGTGACCTCCGCCGCGGAGGAGGACGCGCGGAGGCTGTTCCAGTCCGGGCGGGCGGTGATGATGCGCAACTGGCCCTATGCCTGGGACGAGGCGCAGAAGGAGGGTTCGCCGATCCGCGGGAAGGTGGCGTTCGCCCCGCTGCCCACCCTCTCCGGAGAGGCGGGGTGGGGGACGCTGGGCGGCTGGCAACTGGCGGTCAACGCGCACCTTCCGCCGCAACGGATGGAGCGGGCGATGGCCTTGGTGCGGCAGCTGACCTCCGAGGCGGCGATGCTTCGGCTGGCGCTGGCCTACGGGCGCAATCCACCCCGGCGCAGCGTCTACCAGCACCCGGAGGTGGCGCCGTTCATCTCCGCGCTGCAGCCGATCTTCGAGCGGGCCCGCCCCCGTCCGGTCACTCCCTATTACGGGCTGATGTCGGACGCGATCCAGAGCGAGTTCTCGGCGGCGATCGTGGGGGTTGATCCACCGGCGAGGGCGCTGGAGCGGCTGCAGAAGCAGCTGGACCGGATCGCGGGGGAGGCGCCGTGAGGGTCTCCTCCGGGGAACGGGTTGGAGCGGCGGCAGAAACAGCGGGACCGGATCGCCGGGGAGGCGCCATGAGGGTCTCCTCCTGCGAGGGCGTTGCCGCGGCTGCAGCGACCGCTGGATCGGATCTCAGCGGAGTCCGGCGATGACCGGGGCCACGAGCGAGCGGCTCCAGCGCTGGGGGCTGATGGTGCCCGCCCTGGGCGCGTTGGCCTTCGTGCTGATCTACCCGTTGCTGACCTCGCTGTGGCTGAGCCTGCACCGGTTCATCCTGGTGTTCGACGAGCGGAAGTTCGTGGGGGTGGACCAGTACGCGTTCCTCCTCACCGACGCGCGGTTCTGGAGCGCGCTGGGGAACACCGTCTACTTCACCGCGGTGGCGCTGTGTCTGGAGGTGGTGATCGGGCTGGGGCTGGCGATGTTGATGAACCAGCCCTTCCGGGGACAGGGGCTGCTGCGGGCGGCGGTGTTGGTTCCGTGGGCGATCCCCACCGTGGTCTCCGCCAAGCTGTGGGCCTGGTTGTTCCATCCTGAGTTGGGCTGGCTGGTGCCGGAGGGCGCCAACTGGTTGGGCTCGCCCACCCAGGCGATGCACGCGGCGATCACCGTGGACGTGTGGAAGACCTCCCCCTTCGTGGCGCTGCTGCTGCTGGCCGGGCTGCAGGGGATCTCCGAGGACGTGTACCAGGCGGCCCGATTGGACGGGGCCTCCGCCCTGCGGATCTTCCGCTCCATCACCCTGCCGATGCTGGCCCCGGTGCTGGGGGTGACGGCGCTGATGCGGGCCCTGGATGCGTTCCGGGTGTTCGACGCGATCTACGTGCTCACCGAGGGCGGGCCGGCGAACACCACCGAGACCCTGTCCATCTACACCTACAAGACGCTGATGCGGGCGGGGGACTTCGGCTACGGCTCCACCCTGGCGATCGCGACCTTCATCTGCGCGGCGCTGCTCACCGCGCTGGGGGCGGGGCTGATGAACCGGAGGCGGCGATGAGCTGGGTCCGTTCACTGCTGGCGCTGGCGGCGGTGGTGTTCTGCGTGGGGCCGCTGGTGATCCAGGCCCTGGTCTCGGTGGACCCGGAGTCGGATCTGGGCAGCCGCTTTCCCGACCGGCCCACGGTGGAGGCGTACCTCACCGTGCTGGCCGACCCGAACTTCCTGCGGGCGCTGTGGAACAGCCTGCTGGTGGCGACGCTGACCACCGTGGCCAGCGTGGGGCTGGGCGGGATGGCCGCGTTCGCCCTGGCCAAGCTGAGGATCCCCGGTCGGGCCCCGATCCTGGCCGCCACCCTGGCGGTGTCGATGCTTCCTCCGGTGGCCACCGTGAGTCCGATCTTCCTGGCGCTGCGAGCGATGGGTCTGCGCGATCTGGCCCCGGGCCTGGTGCTGCCCTACACCAGCTTCGCCCTCCCGCTGGCCCTGTGGCTGCTGACCGCCTTCTTCGCCGAGCTGCCGGACGAGCTGTTCCAGGCGGCGCGGATGGACGGCTGTTCTCCGCTGCAGACCCTGCGGCACGTGTTCATCCCCCTGGCCGGACCGGGGGTTGCCTCCACCGCGCTCCTGGTGTTCGTGTTCGCCTGGAACGAGTTCCTGTTCGCGCTGACCCTGACCTCCTCCCCGTCCCAGCGGACAGTCCCGGTGGCGATCAGCCTCTTCACCACCGGCCAGAAGGAACCCTTCGCGGAGGTGGCCGCGGCCTCGGTGCTGGTGACCCTCCCGCTGATCCTGCTCACCCTGGCCTTTCAGAGGCGGATTGTGGCCGGGCTGACCGCCGGCGCAGTGAAGGCCTGAAGCGCCGCCTCAATAAAGGGGACAGGCTACAAATTCGCCACGCTGCGTCGTCCCAGCCGCGGGTGATGATGCGCGGATGCCGCACGAACTGCTCCGGGGCGCGCCCCGCTATCCCCAACGGGTGATCTGTCTCACCGAGGAGACCACCGAGATTCTCTACACGCTTGGCGCGGGTGACCGGGTGGTCGGCGTCTCCGGCTACACCGTGCGACCGAAGGAGGCTCGGAAGAAGCCGCGGGTCAGCTCGTTCCTGGATGCCAACTTCGACCGGATCCTGGAGCTGCGCCCAGACCTGGTGCTGGGCTTCTCGGACCTTCAGGCGGACCTGGGCCGCGAGCTGTGCAAGCGCGGGGTGCCGGTCTACCTGTTCAACCAGCGATCGCTGACGGAGATCCTGCAGACGGTGCGGGTGGTGGGCGCTCTGGTGGGACTGGCCGCCGAGGGAGAGCGGCTGGCGGACCGGCTGGAGGCGAACCTGGAGCGGATCGCCCTCGAGGCCAGCACCCTGCCGCGCCGTCCACGGGTGTTCTTCGAGGAGTGGCACGACCCGTTGATCTCCGGCATCCGCTGGTGTTCGGAGCTGGTGGAGCTGTGCGGTGGGATCGACGTCTGCGTGGAGACCCGCTCGCAGCAAGGCGCTCAAGGACGGATCTTCGCTCCAGAGGAGGTGGCGCGGCGCAGCCCGGAGGTGGTGATCGCCAGCTGGTGCGGGCGAAAGGCGAAGCGGGAGAAGATCGTCGGACGCCCGGGCTGGGACCAGGTCCCGGCGGTGATCAACGACCAGCTCTACGAGGTGCGCAGCACGATCATCCTCCAGCCCGGACCGGCGTCGCTGACCGACGGGGTGGCGCAGCTTCAGGAGATCATCCGCGCGGTGGCCGAGGGGCGGCACACAGGGAAAGCGGAACCGGGAGATCTGCGCCGGCTGGGGTGAGCGGAGCACCGGCTGCAGGAAGGCAGCCAGGGTCGGTGCTCTGCATGCCGCTACTCCTCGTCGAAGGACCCGAAGTCCAGCGAGACCCAGGTGATCTTGTAGGCGCACTCCTGATCGACGGGCACCCCGCTCGGTTCGCCGGTGGAGCCACTGCCCTCCAGCTCGGCAGTGCGCGTGTCGGTCACCGCAAGCAATCCGCGCGCCCGAAAATCTAGCCTGTCCCCTTTGGTGACGCGGTGCGGGAGGATGGGCGGATGGTTCGGGGCTGGGCGGTGACTCTGGTGCTGACGCTTTGCTGCCTGGGCCGGGTCGGTCTGGCGGCGGAGAGTGGGTACGAGGAGCGGTTGATCGGGTGGGGGCTGGCACTCCACGGGCGATCGATCGATCCGGCGCCGGAGGGGAAGGTGATCGAGGAGATCCTGATCGCCTCCGAGGACATCGTGGCGGACACGGATCCGTATCCGCAGTTGCTCAACGCGCTGCACGTGAAGACCCGGCCGATCGTGGTGCAGCGGGAGCTGACCCTGGAGGTGGGCCAGCCCTACGCGGCGCTGGCCGCACAGGAGTCGGAGCGCAACCTGCGCCGGATGTTCATCCTGGCGGTGGCCCGGGTGGTGCCGGTGCAAGGCTCGACGCCGGACCGGGTGGGGGTGCTGGTGGTCACCAAGGACATCTGGAGCATCCGCCTCAACAGTGAGTTCAGTCTGGTCCAGGGGTCGCTGCTCCAGTACCTGCGGCTGCGCCCCACCGAGCAGAACTTCCTGGGCTTCAACCAACAGCTCTCCTTGGACTTCGAGCTGCGCCTGGACACGATCGGGCTGGGGCAGATCTTCACCATGCGCCGGGCGTTCGGCTCCAGCTGGCTGCTCAGCGAGAGCGCCCGGGTGCTGTTCTCCCGGGAGACGATGAAGCCGGAGGGAACGATTGGGCAGGTGGTGGCCCAGGAGCCGCTGACCTCGCTGTCCGACCCCTCCGCGGGCCAGCTGCGGGTGTTCTGGGATCTGCGGCGCCGCCGGCTGTTCCGGGGCGGGGAGATCTGGCAGCTGCCGTTCCCCGATGCCGCCGCGCCCAGTTCATTCATCCCCTTCGTCTACGACCTTCGCGATGTGGGCGCCGACGCCAGCTACACCCGTTCCCTGGGGACCTCGGTGAAGCTGGATCTGACCGGGGCGGTGGCCGGCTACTCCCGCCGCTACACCCCTCCGGCGGAGTCCAACCTCTCCGCCGAACAGCGGGACTGGTTCGGCTGCAACGGGCTGCCCCGCAGCGAGGACGGGACGCTGCTGATCGCCAGCGCCCGCGTCTACACCCCCACCTTCCGGGTGCTGCGGGACATCGAGACCTTCGGCCTCTCCGAGGACTATCAGCTGGGGCCCAACGCCTCGCTCACCGCGCGCTGGTCGGAGCCGGCCCTGCTCTCACCGCAGCGGTACCTGGAGGTGGGCACCACCGCCCGCTACCGGCTGTATGCGTACGACAACCTGCTCACCCTCTCCGCCGGGGCCGGCACCCGCATCGTGGATCGCGCGCCCGGCTGCGGCCTGCAGGGGCCGTTCGTGAACAACCGGCTGGCGCTGGAGCTGTACAACGTCTCGCCCCCGGTCTGGATCGGCCGCTTCGCCCTGCGCGCGGTGGTGGAGTTCCGGGACAACGATCTGAGCCGGACTCCGATCGCCCTGGGCGGCTCCAACGGCCTCCGGGGGGCGGACGCCGAGCAGTACCTGGGGCAGAACCTGGCGATGGTGAACCTCGAGTACCGCACCCGGCCGGTGGAGCTGTTCACCCTCCACGCGGGGATGGTGCTGTTCATGGACGCCGCGGCGGCGTTCCCGGAGACCGCCTGGGTGCGCTCAGTGGGACTGGGGCTGCGGCTGCTCTTCCCCCAGTTCGACAAGGAGAGCCTGCGGATCGACATCGGCTATGTGCTGGATGAGCCCGCCGGGGCCCGGCCGTTCACCCGGTGGATCTCCGCCTCCTTCGGGCAGATCACCGATGTGCGGCCCAGCACCCTGGACAATCCGATCTAGGGAACTTCTCCGCCCAGCAGGTCCCGGAAGATCAGCTCCGCGGCGTCGGCGAACAGTCTTCCTCCGGGGAGCAGCCCCCCGCAGTGGTGGGGTTCGCGGGCGAAGGTCAGGGCCAGGGTCCGGGGCAGCACCGCCTCCCAGAAGGGGGAAGTCTGGGGGCCGAGCAGGAACTCCCGGATGATCTCCTTCGGCCAGGGCAGCACGGTGGTGGGGTCGGCGTCGCTGGCGGTGGTGAAGCAGTCCAGGTCCACGTCCAGCAGGATCGGCCCCTCGCCCTCCAGCAGCTCGCGCACCGCGGCCCCGGTGGAGGAGGCGCCGCGGTCGTCCCACTCTTCGCCGATCCGGGCCAGGGTGGGGGAGAGCGCCAGGCGGTGTTCGCCGCCCCGGCGGTCCACGTAGCTCCTGCCGCCGATCGCTCCCTGCGGACGGGCCCGGGCCACCGCCACCACGTCCCCGATCAGCCCCGCCTCCATCGCCGCCACGATGTGGTCGTAGTTGCGGACATCCAGCGACCAGCGCGCGTGCTCATCCAGGGCGCGCAGCCCGGCCTGGCGATCCGGGATCGCCGCCACGTCCTGCGGCACCACCAGGTCGAAGTGCCGGTCCAGGGTGATCAGGGTGGCCGGCCCCCTGGCCCCCGCCTCCTCCAGCGCGTGCGCCCAGCAGGGCAGCGCCAGCCGGTGGGGATCGAACACGTAGGCGGTCTTCGGGCCCCGGGTGGCGGTCAGGCCCAGGGTGACCACTCCGGCCAGGCGCAGGTGGGGGGCGTCGATGTGCACAGGCTGCCTTCCGCAAAAAGAACGAAGGGCGGCGTGGCCTGCTGCGCCGCGCCGCCCTCCAAAGGGGACTACCGGTTCCTGTCGGAGATCAGATCTCCAGCAGCAGCCGGGTGGGATCCTCGATGCAGTCCTTGATCTTCACCAGGAACTGCACCGCCTCGCGGCCGTCCACCAGGCGGTGATCGTAGGTCAACGCCAGGAACATGATCGGCCGGATCACCACCTGGCCGTCCCGGGCCACCGGGCGCTCGACGATGTTGTGCATCCCCAGCACGCCGGTCTGGGGCGGGTTGAGGATCGGGGTGGAGAGCATCGATCCGAAGATGCCGCCGTTGCTGATGGTGAAGGTGCCGCCCTGCAGCTCGGGGAGGGTCAGCTTGTCGTTCTTGGCCCGCGCGCCCAGGTCGCCGATCCCCTTCTCCAGCGCCGCCAGGGAGAGGGTGTCCGCGTCGCGCAGCACCGGGACCACCAGACCGCGGCTGCCGGAGACGGCCACGCCGATGTCGTAGTAGTTCTTGAACACCACCTCTTCGCCGTCGATCTCCGCGTTGATCTGCGGGAACGCCTTGAGCGCCTCCACCGCGGCGCGCACGAAGAAGCTCATGAAGCCCAGCTTGATCCCGTGCTTGGCCACGAACTTGTCCTGGTGGGTCTTGCGCAGCTCCATCACCGCGCCCATGTCCACCTCGTTGAAGGTGGTGAGCATCGCGGCGGTGGACTGCGCCTGGAGCAGCCGCTCGGCGACGCGCCGGCGCAGCGGGGTCATCTTCACCCGCTCCTCCCGCTCCGCCTTGGGCCGGGGCCCGGACGGCGCCGCGGGACGGGCCGCGGGCGCGCTGGGCGGCTGATGCCCCAGCACGTCCTGCTTCATCACCCGGCCACCGGAGCCGGAGCCCTGCACGGTGGCCACATCCACCCCCCGCTCCTGCGCGACCTTGCGGGCGGTGGGGGTGGCGCGCTCGCCAGAGGCGGCCGCGGCCGGAGCAGCAGCCGGCGCCTCCCGGGGAGTGATCGGCGCCGGACCGGCGGCGGGAATGGAGGCCGGCACGGAGGCCGCCGCGCCAGAGGGGTTGATCACCCCCAGCACATCGCCCACCCGGACCTTGTCGCCCTCCTTGAAGGCGATCGACTCCAGGGTGCCGGCGGCCGACGCCGGGACGTCCACGGTGACCTTGTCGGTCTCCAGGACCACCACCGGCTCGTCGAGCTGCACCGCCTCGCCAACCTTCTTGTTCCACTTGCCGATCACCGCCTCGGTGATCGACTCGCCCAACGCCGGTACAGTCAGAGAGACGGCCATTTACTTGGAACCTCGTGAGAGAGCCTGCTCGACGATCATGCGCTGCTCGAGCTCGTGCGCCTTGGTGAACCCGGTGGCGGGACTTGCCGCCTCCACCCTGCCCACATACCCCAAGGTGACGTTCTTCACCTGGGGAAGTACCAGCTCGTTGAGCAGTGGGAAGATGTACCGCCAGGCGCCCATGTTCTTCGGCTCCTCCTGGACCCAGTAGATCTCCTTGAGCTTGGGTTTGCTGGTGATCAGCTCCATCAGCTCCTGCTCCGGGAAGGGGTGCAGCTGCTCCAGCCGGGCAATGGCCACGGTGGAGTCCTTGCGTGCCTCCCGCTCCGCCGCCAGGTCGTAGTAGACCTTGCCGCTGCACAGCAGCAGCCGGGTCACGTCCTTGGGCTTGGAGGGATCGGCGATCACCCGCTGGAAGCTGCCCTTGGACAGCTCCTCCAGCGAGCTGCCCACCTCCGGCTTGCGCAGCAGGCTCTTGGGGGACATCACCACCAGCGGCTTGCGGATCGGCCGCATCACCTGCCGACGGAGCAGGTGGAAGATCTGCGCCGGGGTGGTGGGGTAGCAGACCTGGATGTTGTCGTCGGCGGACAGCTCCAGGAAGCGCTCCAGCCGGGCGCTGGAGTGCTCCGGGCCCTGGCCCTCGTAGCCGTGCGGCAACAGCAGGGTCAGCCCGGTGAGCCGGCTCCACTTGCGCTCGGAGGCCACCATGAACTGGTCGATGATCACCTGCGCGCCGTTGGCGAAGTCACCGAACTGCGCCTCCCAGACGATCAGACAGTCCGGGCAGTCCAGGCTGTAGCCGAACTCGAAGCCCAGGCAGCCCATCTCGGAGAGGGGGCTGTTGAAGATCCGGAAGTCGCCCTGATTCTTGCCCAGGTTCTGCAGCGGGACATGGCGACCACCGTTGGTGGCGTCGTTGAGCACCGCGTGGCGGTGGGTGAAGGTCCCGCGCTCCACATCCTGACCGGTGAGCCGGATCGACGTACCCTGGTTGAGCAGGGTGGCGTAGGCCAGGTTCTCACCGGCCGACCAGTCCAGGGGAAGCTGGCCGTCGGCCATCTTCAGCCGGTTGGCCAGCAGGCTGCGCTCCAGGGTGGGGTGGGGCTTGAACCCCGCCGGCAGCTCGTTGAGCTGACGCAGCAGCCGGGACAGCTCCTGGGTGGGGACCCCGGTCTCCACCTGGGGGACCTCCCGGTCCGGTCCGCCGCGGTAGGTCTTCCACAACCCCTCCATCGCCGAGGGTTCGCGGAACCGGCTCTTCTCCTTGGCGCGGGCCTG
Source organism: Myxococcaceae bacterium (assembly GCA_036675345.1). Lineage (GTDB taxonomy): Bacteria > Myxococcota > Myxococcia > Myxococcales > Myxococcaceae > JALYOC01. The sequence goes on along the minus strand of JAKFFE010000019.1, from coordinate 86,914 downwards.
GGCCTCGGAGAAGTCCTCGGAGGTCTCGCGCTGGATGGTGGCGGTCTCGTCGGGGGTGAGCCGCTTCTGGGCCACCAGCGCGTCCGCGTACTGCTGGCGGGGCGAGGCGTGCTTGCGGATCAGCGCGTACATCTCCGGCTGGGTGAACGCCGGCTCGTCGCCTTCGTTGTGGCCCAGCTTGCGGTAGCAGACCAGGTCGATCACCACGTCGCTCTTGAACTTCTGGCGGTACTCGGTGGCCAGCCGCATCACGTGGACGCAGGCCTCCGGGTCGTCGCCGTTGACGTGGAAGATCGGGATGTCCAGCATCTGGGCGATCGCGGTGGAGTAGATCGCGCTGCGCGCGTCGCTGGGGTTGGTGGTGAACCCCACCTGGTTGTTGATCACGATGTGGATGGTGCCGCCCACGTCGTAGCCCTTGAGCCGGGAGAGGTTCAGCGTCTCCGCCACCACCCCCTGGCCAATGAAGGCCGCGTCCCCGTGGATCAACACCGGGACCACCCCGTAGCGCTCGTTGTCCTTGAAGCGATCCTGCTTGGCGCGCACCCGGCCCAGCACCACCGGATCCACCGCCTCCAGGTGGCTGGGGTTGAAGGCCAGCGAGAGGTGCAGCTTCTTCCCGCTCTGGGTGGTGTAGTCGGAGGAGAAGCCCTGGTGGTACTTCACGTCTCCGCGGTGCATCAGGGTCTTGGGGTCGTAGCCGCCCTCGAACTCGCTGAACACCTCATCCAGCGACTTGCCCAGGATGTTGGTGAGCACGTTCAGCCGGCCGCGGTGGGCCATCCCGAACACCACTTCCTTCATCCCATGCTCGGCGCCGGTCTCCAGGAACGCGTCCAGCATCGGGATCAGCGACTCGCCGCCCTCCAGCGAGAAGCGCTTCACCCCCACGTACTTGGTGTGGAGGAACTGCTCGAAGCCCTCCGCGTAGGCCAGCTTGGTCAGGATCCGCCGCTGCTCCTCCACCGAGTACACGGTGCGGTTGGCGGCGTGCTCCATCCGCGGCATCAGCCAGCGGCGGCGATCGCTGTCCAGCAGGGTCATGAACTCCACCCCCACGTGGTGGGAGTAGGTCTCGCGCAGCCGGTCGATCAGCGCCCGCAGCTCCACCCGCTTCTGGGGGAACACCTCGGCGGAGTCCACCGTCTGCCGCAGCTCCTCCTCGGAGAAGTAGTTGCCCTGGGTCAGCGCCAGATCCGCCACATGGGACAGCGCCGGGCGGGGCCGCTCCAGCGGGTCCAGCTGCGCGCGCAGGTGGCCGCGGAGGCGGAAGGCGTAGACCGCCTGGTCCACCTTGAACTGCAGCCCCATGCTCTGGGAAGAGACCACCTCCGGGTGCCCGGCGGCGGGGGCCTGCAGCCCCTTGGGCACGACGTCGGTCCGGGTTGCGGCGGGGGCCTTGGCGGCCTCGCCCTTCACGTAGATCGGGCGGCCGCCCGAGTTGCCCTCGAAGATCTCCCGCCAGCTGGGGTCGACCGAAGCCGGATCCTCCAGGTAACGGGCGTAGAGCCCCTCGATGAATGCGATGTTTCCGCCGGAGAGGAAGGAGTCTTGGAAGTTCGACATGCCGGGTGGGGTATTTACCCAAAGGCCGGGCAGATCGCCCCCTTTTCCCCCCCTTTGAAACGGGCTCTGTCGCCCTCCGGGCGGGGCTTCTTTGCCGGACTACCAGCGCGCATTAGACACGCTTGCCCCTTGGCGGGACTCCACGGGGTGGTAAACCCCGCCCCGATAAGGGGGCCGCAATGCTGCTGCAGGGAAAGAAGCTGCTGATCACCGGGGTGCTCACCCCGCAGTCCATCGCCTACGGGATCGCCGAGATCGCCAAGGAGCAGGGCGCGGAGATCATCCTCACCGGCTTTGGCCGCGCCATGTCGCTGACCCAGCGAAGCGCCAAACGGTTGGGGCTGACCGAAGTGCTGGAACTGGACGTCACCAACGCCGCGCACTTCGCCGCGCTGACCACCTCGCTGCAGGAGAAGTGGGGCCGGGTGGACGGGGTGCTGCACGCGGTGGCCTACGCGCCGGAGGATGCGCTGGGGGGGAACTTCCTCCACACCCCGTGGGAGAGCGTGATGACCGCGTTCCGGGTCTCCACCTTCTCGCTCAAGGAGCTGGCGGTGGCCTGCGCCCCGTTGATGACCGGGGGCGGGGCGATCCTCACCCTGGACTTCGACAACCGGATGGCGTGGCCGATCTACGACTGGATGGGGGTGTGCAAGGCCGGGCTGGAGGCCACCGTGCGCTACCTGGCGCGGGATCTGGGGCCGAAGAAGATCCGGGTCAACGCCCTGGCCGCCGGCCCGTTGGCCACCATCGCCGCCAAGGGGATCCCCGGGTTCCGCTCGCTGGAGCGGGGCTGGAACCGGCAGTCCCCGCTGGGCTGGAACTCCAAGGGAGACCACGACGCGGTGGCCAAGACCGCCTGCGCGCTGCTCTCCGACTGGTTCCCGCTGACCACCGGGGAGCTGATCCACGTGGACGGCGGCTACCACGCGATGGGCGCTCCGCCGGTGGATCCGGCGGAGGAGGCCCGGCTGGAGCAGGCGGCCGCCGAGCCTCCCAAGACCGAGGGGTAGTGGCCCCGCCCGCCGCTCCGGTTCACCCAAGAGCGGCGGCGGGGACGTCTCAGCGGGTCAGCGCGGTGACCCGCTGGCCGCCGGTGTCCAGGTAGTAGACGACCGGCGAGGTGGCGTTCCCGTACAGGCTGCCAGAGGAGAAGGCGTCCGGCCGGTAGAGCCAGCGGGCGCGGAACTGGGGATCGATCCCCAGGATCAGGTCTCCCCCAAAGGGCTTGGGGGAGGCGCCGGAGTCGGTGGCCACCACCAGCTGGACGATCATCGATCCGTCGGCGCCCCGCACCACGTTCTGCACCTGATTGGTGTCGGCCGCCTGCCGGTAGTAGCCCAGCAACCGGATCGACGCGCGCGGGGTGGGCTCCCCGGGGAACCACTGCTCCAGCACGGTGAGGTGGAAGTTGTTGCGCAGGGTGACCAGGCTGCCGTCCGCGCCGGCGCTGACGATGAACTGCGGATCCACACCCAGGGTGGGATCGGCCCCGAAGCGGGTGGCCGCCTCTCCGGAGAGGAAGGCCGCGCCCCGGGTGCCATCCGGGTTGAGCACCCAGGTCTCGTTCGCGTTCCGGGAGGTGATCCGCAGGCTGGTCGCGAACGCGCCCCCGGACAGCGGCACCATCCGGCTCACCGACACATCGCCCACGGTGGAGCCGGCCAACTGGTGCGGGAGGACGGTGACCGCCGAGGGGGTGACCGCGTTGGCCAGCAGGATCGGGGAGGGATCGGTGCTGCAGGTGAAGTAGCCGGTGACCGCCACCGTGTCCCCGGACGTCACACTCTCGGCGCCCTGGCCGTAGGTGAAGTCGCCGCTGGTATTGGCGGCCGGGGAGTCGAGCGGGCCGGTGGGGGTCAGGCAGGTGATGTTGCGGTTGGTGGTGCCGCTGCAGAACCCGCCGTCCTCGCGGGAGGTACAGAGGATGTCTCCCACCCGGTGCAGGGGGAAGATGCCGTCGACCGGGTACTCCCCGGAGCTGAGGACCTGCTCGGTGGCGGGGTCCACGTACAGGTAGCGCTGCAGCCCGGCCTCGTCGGAGCCAAACATCAAGATCCGGCCCAGGGCGTCCATCTCCTGCGGGGCAAAGCCTCCATCCAGGATGGCGTTGGGGTTGAAGGGGACGAAGCGGCCATCGGCCTGGTTCATCCGGATCGGCAGCCACTCGCCGGTGCTGGGGCTCTCCGGGTTGCGGGGAGCAGGGATCACCAGCCCCTGGTCGGTGGCGGTGGGGTAGGCGGTGCGGAAGACCCCGGTGGGCCCCGGGTAGCTGACCGGCAGGGCGCGCATCCAGGCGATGCGGGAGAGCAGGACCTGCAGCACCACCCGGGTGACGTTGCCGCTGGTGGCGTGGCCCTCCACCTCCACCAGCAGGGGACGCTCCACCTCCTCCAGCACCTCCAGGGGGATCTCGGTGGTGCCGCCGTCGTAGAGGTCGGTGCCCAGGCCGGGGAGGGACGCGAACACCGCGTCGAAGTCGGTCAAGGTGGTGCCGCGCTGGTTGACCACCGCCACCAGGCTGCCGATCCGCACCGAGGGGAAGGCGCCCAGGGGCCGGTCACTCTGGATCCGCAGCTCCAGCCGTCCGTTGGGTGCGGCCCGCCCGGGCGCGGTGACGCTCAGCTGGGCCACGGTCAGATCCACCTTCACCAGCTGCTCCGGACCGGGGGTGGTGGACAGCCCCAGCAGATCCCTGGCCACCGCCCGGATCAGGATCTCCTTCTCCCCCTGGGGGTTGGTGGTCCCGGCGCAGCTGCCCAGATCCACGTTCCCCAGGTAGGGCGGCGCGGTCCAGACGAAGATCGGCACCCCGCCACAGTAGAGGGTGACGTCGGCGATCCCGTTGGGGTCCCGCACGTCCAGGGAGATGATCGGCGAGAGGGTGACCACCTCTCCGGAGGCGGGCGAGAGGAACGCCACCTCCGGAGGTTGGTTCTCCACCTCGTCACCTTCGGGATAATCGAGATCGCGACAGGCAGAAACCGCCAGCACAGCGAGCAACAACCACTTCGGGTGGTTCACAGACACTCCGTCAGACGCGGCCCTGCGTGGAACTCTAGACCAGTTGCAGCCTTGTAGACATAGTCTCCTCCGGTCGGATCCTGGAGGGGTTGTGAAAGCATTGGTAGCGATCGCCGTGCTGTGGACCGCAGTCTCCTTGGCGCAGGAAACCCCCGCGGTGAGGGGAACACCTCCGTCGCCGGCGCCCGGGGTGGCTGCTCCCGCGGTCTCCCCCTCTGGAACGCAGGTCGCGCCCCCCCCGGTGGCTGCGCCTCCGGCCGCCGCCGCCGCGCCGTCCGCCCCGCCCGCGGCTTCGGTGGAGGTGGACCGCAAGCCGATCCTGCTGGCCTTCGATCTGGAGGGAAAGGGCGTGGGCAAGCTGGAGTCGGAGGCCGCCAGCCAGGCGGTGGTCCGCGGGCTGCGCGAGCTGGAGGTGTTCGAGGTGATGAGCGCCGCCGACGTGCGCCAGCTGCTGGCGATCGAGCGGACCAAGCAGCTGCTGGGGGTGGACTCGGACACCTCCAACTTCAGCGATCTGGGTTCGGTGTTCGGGGCCCGGCACGCGGTGGCGGGGACGATGTCCAGGGTCGGGGAGGAGATGCGGGTGGAGATCCGGCTGCTGGACAACTCGGATCGCAAGGTGCTGGGGCAGAAGTCGCTGGGGCCGGTGACCCGCATCGAGCAGGTGGCCACCGCGCTGCCCGGGCTGGCCCAGGAGTTGGTGGGGCCGCTGTTGGACGCGCAGCGGGGGGAGCTGCTGGTGCGCACCAACGAGGAGGCGGTGGAGGTGCTGGTGGACGACGTGCTGGTGGCCAGCACCCCGATGCAGACCGCGGTGAAGCTGCCGCGGGGGCAGCACCGGGTGCAGGTGCGCAAGGACGGCTTCATTGCCCAGAGCCGCGGGACCCGGGTGTACCCGGAGCAGGTCAGCACCGAGGAGTTCCTGGTCATCCCCTCCCCGGACTACGCGGAGGCCTTCGCCGAGCGGCACGGGCGGCTGCGGCTGGGGGCCTGGCTGGCCACCGGCGCCGCGGTGGGGTTGCTGGGCGGCGGCTTCCTGCTGGATCGCTACGGCAGCGAGCCGCTCTACTCCCGCGAGTTCCTCCCCCGGCAGCTGGCGCTCAACAACGTGACCCAGCTGCCGACGGAGGTGGAGAGCGACCCGGAGCTGCTCTCCCGCTACAGCGCCTGCGGCGGCAACGTGGCGCTGTGCCAGATCGACGCCAAGCGCTTCGGGGATCAGCTGCTGCTGCAGCAGGTGGCCACCGCGTCGATGGTGGTGCTGGGGGTGGCCTCCGCCGCCACCGCCGGCTACCTGTTCATCACCGGCAAGGATCCCAACCGGTACGCCAACCTGGTGGCGGGGCTTTCCGCCAGCCCCGAGGGTGGCAGCTTCGTGCTCAGCGGTCGCTTCTGACGTGGCGGTGGGCCTGCTCTCGCTGAGCCTCCGCCAGGGCCACCCCGACTTCCTGGATCTGCCCTGGCAGCTGCCGCTGGGGGAGTGGGTGGGCAAGTCGGACCGGGTGGTGGAGCTGGAGCGCGGGCTCTCCCGCCACGAGGTGCTGTTCGCGAGCTACGGCAGCGCGGTGTACGCGCTCAAGGAGCTGCCCACCCGGACCGGGAAGCGGGAGTACGAGGCCCTGCGCTCCCTGGAGGAGCGGGGGCTGCCTTCGGTGCTGGCGGTGGGGCTGGCCACCACCCGGCCCCAGGGCGCGGAGGAGGAGGGCAGCGTCCTGATCACCCAGTTCCTGGAGCGATCGCTGCCCTACCGGACCCTGTTCATGCAGCCGGGGCTGGAGCGCTACCGGCAGCGGCTGATCGACGCGGTGGCGATCCTGCTGGTGCGGCTGCACGTGGGCGGCTGCTTCTGGGGGGACTGCTCCCTCTCCAACACCCTCTTCCGCCGGGACGCGGGGGAGCTGCAGGCCTACCTGGTGGACGCGGAGACCTCGGAGGTGCACGAGAAGCTCTCCCACGGTCAGCGGTCGCACGACCTGGACATCATGGAGGAGAACGTGGCCGGGGGGCTGGCGGACCTGGCGGCGATGATGCAGCAGCCGCTGCCGTGGGACGTGGACCGGACCGGGAAGGAGATCCGCGCCCGCTACCAGAAGCTGTGGGGGGAGATCACCCGGGAGGTGTTCGTCACCCCCTCCGACACCTTCACCGTGCAGGAGCGGATCCGCTCCCTCAACGCGCTGGGCTTCTCGGTGGGAGAGGTGGAGTTGGTGGCCACCGGGGAGGGCAACCAGCTGCGGATGCGGACCACGGTCACCGACCGGGACTACCACCGGCACCTGCTGCAGAACCTGACCGGGCTGATCGCCGAGGAGCGCCAGGCGCAGCTGCTGCTCAACGAGATCAAGGAGCTGAAGGTCTCCCTGCGCGGGAACCTGGACCGCAGCGTGCCGCTCAGCGTCGCCGCCTACCGGTGGCTCAACGAGCGGTTCCTGCCCACCACCCAGAAGCTGCAGCTGCTGCCCAGGCTGCCGGAGGATCCCTGCGAGCTGTATTGCGAGATCCTGGAGCACAAGTGGTTCCTCTCCGAGCGGGAGAAGAAGGACGTGGGACTGGAGCGGGCGCTGGAGGACTACCGGCGGCTCAAGGAGGGGAAGCAGGCGGACCCGGTGGAGCCGTGGGATGGCCCGGTGATCTGAGGCGGCAGACCGCCCTCCGGGCGGGCGGGCTCACTCCAGGTGGGCGCCGGCGGCCGGTTTTCTGATACGAGCAGCGGCCGATGTCCAACGCCGCTCCCCTCCTCAAGCCCGCCCCCGCCGAGTTCCGTTTCCAGCTGGAGGCCACCGATCCGAACGGCGCCCGCGCCGGGCGTCTGTTCACCCGCCGCGGCGTGGTGGAGACCCCGCTGTTCATGGCGGTGGCCACCCACGCCAACCTGCGGAACATGAGCGTGGGGGACGTGAAGTCCACCCACACCCCGGTGCTGCTGGGGAACACCTACCACCTGATGCTGCGGCCGGGGGCGGAGACCCTCAAGCACTTCGGGGGCATCCACCCGTTCATGAACTGGGATGGCCCGGTGCTGACCGACTCGGGCGGGTTCCAGATCTTCTCGTTGCCCAACGACCGGACCATCACCGAGAAGGGCGCGCTGTTCCGCAGCTTCTACGACAACAGCCGGCAGATGCTGTCCCCGGAGGTGTCGATCGCGGTGCAGCAGGCGATCAACTCCGAGATCATGATGGTGCTGGACGTGTGCATCGACTCCACGTCCGACGAGCAGGCCACCCGGGAGGCGATGGAGCGCACCCACCGCTGGGCGCTGCGGTCGCTGGCCGCCCGGGGAGAGGCCACCGAACAGGCGCTGTTCGCGATCGTCCAGGGCGGGGTGTTCCCGCATCTGCGCGACGAGAGCGCGGCCTTCCTCACCCAGCACCCGTTCGACGGCTTCGCGATCGGCGGCCTGGCGGTGGGGGAGACCAAGCACGAGCTGCACACCATGACCGAGCGGGTGGCCAAGCTGCTGCCCCAGGACAAGCCCCGGTACCTGATGGGAGTGGGCACCCCGATGGACCTGCTGGATTCGGTCCGCCGGGGGGTGGACATGTTCGACTGCATCATCCCCACCAAGATGGCCCAGCAGGGCTACGCCTATACCTTCCATGGGCAGGTGCGGGTGACCCGGCAGGTGTTCAAGAAGGCGGATCAGCCGCTGGATCCGGAGTGCCGTTGCGAGGCCTGCACCCGGTATCCGCTGGGGTACCTGCACCACTTGATGAAGGGGAAGCACACCCTGGGGTCCCGGCTGCTCTCCATCCACAACCTGCAGCACTACCGGGACCTGACCCGGAGGATGCGGGAGGCGATTTTCGAGGGGCGCTACGAGGCGCTGTACGCGGAGCTGCAGCCGCGGCTGACCTCCAGCGCGAGCAAGTGATGGGCGACTTCGAGCTGATCACCTTGAAGAACGGCCAGCGGGCCGTCCGGCACACCGGCAACGGAGAGGTAATGCACCCGGTGGTCGGTCCCTGGGCCGAGGCCACCACCCTCTACGTGGAGCAGTCCCGACTGGCGGAGCGCTTCGCCCGGGAGGACGCGGGGCCGCTGTGCCTGCTGGACGTGGGGCTGGGGGCGGCCACCAACGTCTCCGCCGCGCTGGCCTGCTGGAAGCAGAGCGGCACCCGGAGGCCGCTGGAGATCCACAGCTTCGAGGTGGACCTGCAGCCGCTGCGGCTGGGGCTGCAGGATCCGGAAGGGTTCCCGTATCTGGTGGAGTGGCGGGACCTGCTGGAGGAGCTGGCCCAGAAGCACCGGGTCCAGCGGGAGGGGCTGGATTGGACGCTGCACCTGGGGGATGCCCGGGAGCTGCTGCCGGCGCTGCGCTGCACCGTGCCCCCGGAGCTGATCTTCCACGATCCCTTCTCTCCGGAGTCCAACCCCACCCTGTGGACCCCGGAGGTGTTCGCCGAGCTGCACCGGCTGTGCGGCGAGGGCCCGCAAGGCACGTTCCTGGTGACCTACAGCGCCTCCACCCGGACCCGGGTCTCCTTGCTGCTGGGCGGGTTCTTCGTGGGGGTGGGGGATCCGATCGGTTTCAAACAGGAGACCACCGTGGCCGCCACCCGGCTGGAGCAGCTGGCGCGTCCGCTGGATGCGCGCTGGTTCGCCCGCTGGGAACGCTCCAGCGCCCGCGCCCCCCACGGTCGGGAGCTGACCGAGAAGGACGAACACCAGATCCGGAACCACCGGCAGTTCTGGGAGTAGACCGGGCGGTTGTGGGCGCTGGGCGCCTCTGAAGTCGTTCCCTCGTCGCGGCTGCCGGTGCCCGGCTGGGTCTCCGCCGGCGGTGGGGGGGCCCTCTGGAGGTGCTGGCCTACGAGTCAGTCGCTGCGGAGGAGGACTTCCTCTCCAGTCTTGAGGGTGATCGCCTCGGCGATCCTCTCCGCGGTCCGGTAGGGGGCGGCGGTGATGTCCTCCCACCAGAAGATCAGCGGGGTCATCCCGGCCATCACCAGTTCGTTCTGCCGGCGGGCGTCGTTCTGCACCGCCTCCGGGGCGGTGTGGTGGGCCTTGCTGTAGATCTCGATCGCGATGCCGTACTGGGGATAGGCCGCGTCCACCTTGGCCACGAACTTCCCCTGGCGGTCCTTGACCCGGAAGTTGTGCTCGGGGCGGGGGAGTCCGTGGGCGTCGATCACGTTGCGGTAGAACAGCCGCTCCGCCTCGCTGTCCTTGGGGCCGGTCCCCTGCCGCTGCGCCAGCAGGGCCCGGAAGGTTCGCAGGCCCGCCAGGCCCCGGCGCTGCACCTTCTCCAGCATCCGGCCCAGCTGCTTGAAGCTGGTCTTCTTGCGTCGCAGCGCGCAGTCCAGCGCCGCGTCCACCGAGTCGGTGGGCAGGGTCCGGGCCAGATCCATCAGGGTCCTCCAGTGCTGGGTGACCGGGATCCCCTCCACGGTGGTGACCGCCTCCCGGAGCAGCGAGCTGACCCGGTGGATCAGCACCCCGCTGGGCGCCCGGCCGTTGATTCTCCGAGTGGTGCTGACCTCGATGGCCTGCTCCTCGATTCCGTCCAGATTCCAGAGGGCGCCGGCGGCGGCATGGGAGACGACCGCGTCCTCTCCCAGCCACAGGCACACCCCCATCAGCCGCTGGTGCCAGCCGGAGGAGGAGGAGGGGAGCAGACGGAACACCCCCGGGAACAGCCGCTCCCAGAGGCCGGCCCTGCTGCGGCGGGCGATGGTCCGGTCGGAGGCGCCCAGCGCCTTGAGTTGCTCGCGGGTCAGCAGCCCGTGCTGCCGCGAGGCTTCGGTAAAGGCCTTGGCCTCCAGCGGCGCGCTCCAACGCATCTGTATCCCCCTCGACCGGCACTTCAACACGGGGGGCTGACACAATCCTGAACGGGCGCCGTCCCTGGATGGCACCTGTGGGTACAGGATTGGTCCGTGAGCGGCCCCTGCCGGGCTTCGGGTGCACGCCACCTGGGCGCATTCGCGCCGGACCGGTGGTGGCTTCGTCTGTGCTCAGCGCCCGAGGTTCATCAGGAACCCGACCGGGCGGTCGGCGGCGGAGACCTGCGGGGCACCGAAGTCGACCCGGGCGTGGTCCACCGTCCCGGAGACCAGGACCTCGTCCCCCAGGAACGCGGGCCGCGGGGTGTGGATCAACCCCTGGCACCGCTCGGGCAGATAGGTCTTGTCCCAGACCGGGCTGCCCGCGGTGGTCAGCTTGCGCACGGTGAATCCGCCGCAGCTGTGCCGCACGGTCGCTGCGACCTCTCCGGCGTCGCTGACCGCCCAGGCAATCACCTGGACGTGGGGATCCGACGCCGGGGGAGTGCCGAACGAGGCGGTGGACAGCGGCTCTCCCTCGGCGCTGGCGAACAGGAGATCAGTGTGTGGGGGGATGGCCCCCGCGCCCCACGAGCCTCCGGGCTGGAAGTCCCCGAGCAGGAGCAGGGTTCCATCCGCCGAAAGTTCCAGTCCGTTGAGGTGGGGCACCTCCACGCCCGGGTACTCCCGCACACCTCGAACCGCTCCATCCGGGGAGAGCCGTAGCAGGAAGATGCCGGGTCCCCCCACGCGCACCCCCGCGGTGAGGGCCGCCGGTCCCTCCGACCGTCCCGCCACCAGCAGGTCTCCGTCCTGGGTCCAGGCCACGCCTCCGAAGGCGACCGGATCCGGGCCGACGGAGGCGTAGTTGCGCACCTCGACCTGGTCGATCTCCAACAAGGTCCCATCCGGTTGGCGCAAGAACGCCTTCGATCCTCCGGAGCTGGTTTGGCGGATGAAGGCCACCCGTCCGGTCCGGTCGAGGTCGAAGTCCCCCAGGCTGCACTCGGAGCCGCAGCCGGCCAGCCGGTGGCTGCCGTCCACCGAGGAGTCCATGCTCACCAGCACCGGGTAGGGCATGGCGTTCAACTCGCTCCCCTGGACCAGCAGCTGGGTTTCCCCCCGGAACCGGCGGGGAACGTCCGGTGAGAACTCCGCGGGGGAGAGGGTGGGGTGCGCCCGGGTCCAAAGCAGCCCTCCCCGGGCGTCAAACAGCCCGAAGCGGTGCCCCTCGTCCGAGGCCAGCGCCGCGAACAGCGTCCGGTCCTCCAGGGCCGCCACCCCCCGCATCCATCCGGGGAAGAGGGTCAGCCACTCCGGCTGCTCCGGGACCGGAGGCTCGGCGCACTGATCGTGGATTCCTCCCGCGCCGCACCACTCTGCTGGGCCACAGGGACCACAGGGCTGGGTGTCCCCCTTGGCCTCCAGACCCGGGCTGCAGCCCAACGCGCTCAGACACAGCAGGGCCCAAAGAGCAGGTTCGCGCATGGAGCGTGAAGTGGACATCTTGGGAATGCACGCCAAGACGCCGTGGCCGCCACTGTCGGCCAGGCCACTGCGGCGGGCCCGCCTCGAGCACCGGGCACGCGGTCCTTCGTGACTGGCCCTGGGCGGTGCGCCTTCGAGAACAGAACCCGATCCCGGTCGTTGGCGGACCGGGCCGCCGCCTTTTCGCAGGCAGCGACCCTCCCTGGCGCCCGCCGCGGAGCGTGGAACACTCCTGGCCGCCCGATCCACCGAGGCCGACTACTCCACCCGGTTGCTGGGCCTTCTCGAAGCGGACGGAGCGGGGAGCCCCGCAGAGGCGGCTACGCCACTACCACTGGCAGCTGGAGTCCGGACGGAGCGGGGAGCCACCCACGGCCGCCCGCCGGCTACGCCACCGCCACCGGTTGCTGGGCCTTCTCGAAGCGGAGGACGATCTTGTCGTCCTTCACCTCCACGTGGGCCACGCCGCCGCCGTCCTTGAGGTCCCCGAACAGCAGGGCGTCGGCCAGGGGGCGCTTGAGGTTCTGGTCCACCAGGCGGGCCATCGGACGGGCGCCGAACTCCGGGTCGTATCCGTGTTCGGCCATCCAGCCCCGGGCCTCGTTGGAGAGGTGGAGCTTCACCTTCTTGTCGTCCAACTGCTTCTGGAGGAGCGCCACCTCCTTGTCCACCACCTTGAGGATCACCTCCGCGGTGAGGCCGGAGAACAGCACCCAGCCGTCCAGCCGGTTGCGGAACTCGGGGGTGAAGGTCCGCTCCACCGCCTTCTTGGCCTTGCTCAAGTCCATCGCCTCGCCGGCGTGGCCAAAGCCCAGGGTCTTGGTGGACATCTCCCGCGCCCCGGCGTTGGTGGTGAGGATCAGGATGATGTTCCGGAAGTCCGCCTTCTTGCCGTTGTTGTCGGTCAGGGTGGCGTGGTCCATCACCTGCAGAAGGATGTTGTACAGGTCCGGGTGGGCCTTCTCGATCTCGTCCAGCACCACCACCGCGTAGGGGTGCTTCTGGACCGCGTCGGTCAGCAGGCCGCCCTGATCGAAGCCCACGTACCCAGGCGGCGCGCCGATCAGCCGCGAGACGGTGTGCTTCTCCGAGTACTCGCTCATGTCGTAGCGCAGGAACTCCACCCCCAACGCCTTGGCCAGCTGCTTGGCCAGCTCGGTCTTGCCCACCCCGGTGGGACCGGAGAAGAGGAAGGAGCCGATCGGCTTCTCCGGGCTGCGCAGCCCGGAGCGGGACAGCTTGATCGCGGAGGTGATCTCCTTGATCGCTCCGTCCTGGCCGTAGATCACCTGCCGCAGCTCCTCCTCCAGGTTGCCCAGCTGCTTCTGTTCGGAGGCGGAGACCGACTTGGCGGGGATCTTGGCCATCTTGGCCACCACCGCCTCCACGTCCGCGGAGGTCACCTTGTGGGTGCGCAGCCCGTCCGCCTTGAGGCGGTCCGCGGCCCCCGCCTCGTCGATCACGTCGATCGCCTTGTCGGGGAGGAACTTGTCGTTGATGTGCTTGGCGGCGAGCTCGGCGGAGGCGCGGATCGCGGCCTCGTCGTACTTCACCGAGTGGTGCTCCTCGTAGCGGCCCTGCAGGCCCTGGAGGATCAGCACCGTCTCCTCGATGGTGGGCTCGCCCACCTCCACCTTCTGGAAGCGGCGGGACAGCGCGCGGTCCCGTTCGAAGGCCGCCTTGTACTCCTGGTAGGTGGTGGAGCCGATGCAACGCAGCTTGCCGGAGGCCAGCGCCGGCTTGAGCAGGTTGGACGCATCCATCGACCCGCCGCTGGTGGCGCCGGCGCCGACGATGGTGTGGATCTCGTCAATGAACAGCACCGCGTTGGGGTGCTGCTGCAGCGCCTTGAGCACCGCCTTGAGCCGCTCCTCGAACTGGCCGCGGAACTTGGTGCCGGCCAGCAGGGCGCCCATGTCCAGGGAGAAGATGGTCGCCCCCTTGAGCGCGGCGGGCACCTTGTCCTCGTGGATCCGCAGCGCCAGGCCCTCGGCGATGGCGGTCTTGCCCACGCCCGGATCGCCCACGTACAGCGGGTTGTTCTTCCGGCGGCGGCACAGGATCTGGACCGTGCGCTCCAGCTCCACCGCCCGGCCGATCAACGGATCGATGTGGCCCAGCTCGGCCTCGTTCGCCAGGTTGGTGCAGTAGGCCTGCAGCGGATCCTTGGACGGGGCCGGACTGCCGCCCTCATCCTCTTCGCCGCCCAGCGGCGCGGTGGTGCGCTCGCCCTCGCCCTCCTCGCCGGTGCCCTCCTTCACGATCCCGTGGGAGATGAAGTTCAGCAGGTCGATCCGCCGCACGTCCTCCTGCTTGAGGAAGTACAGGGCCTGCGACTCCTCCTCCCGGAACAGCGCCACCAGCAGATCCCCGGTGTCGATGCTCTTCTGTTCCGCGGAGAGGGCGTGGATGGCTGCGCGCTGGAGCACCCGCTCCACCCCGATGGTCTGCTGGGGTTCGGCGTCCACCCCGTCGGGCAGCTGCTCCACCGTCTCCTCCAGGAACTCCTGCAGCCGCTTGCCCAGCCGCTCGGAGTCGGCGCCCACCGCCTTGAGGATCTCCTTGCCCCGCTTCTCCCGGGTCAGCGCCCACAGGAGGTGCTCCAGGGTCAGGTACTCATGGCGCATCTGCCGGGCGTCGGCGATGGCCTGGCGGAAACACTGCTGCAGTTCTTTGGCGATCAACGGCGTTGCCACTCAGTCATCCTCCGGTTCCATCGAAAGCCGGAGCGGAAACTCATGCTCCCTCGCCAGGTGTTCGGTCTGGCGAACCTTCGTCTGGGCCACGTCATGTGTATAAACGCCTGCCACGCCCACGCCGCGGGTATGTACGTGCAGCATGATCTGCACCGCGTCGCTCTCCGACTTGTGGAAGACCTCCCGCAGGATGGCCACCACGAACTCGCGGGTGGTGTAGTTGTCGTTGTGCAGGAGAACCTTGTACAGCGGCGGCTTCTTCAGCTGCTCCCGGGTGCGCGTCTCGGTGACGACCCCGGTGTCCCCTGAACCTGCGTCGTGTTCGTCCTTCGGTGCCACGTCCCCTCAATCCTCTCCGCCCGGGGCGGTGTCCTTGAGCCCGGTCTCCGCGCGCCACAAAGGCAGCCCGTCGCGGATGGCCTGGGTCTCGACCTCCAGAAAGTTGCGCACTGCCTTGTCCAGCATCGGGTGGAAGATGAAGTGTGCGCTGTACGTCAGCGCCGGTTCAAACCCGCGCACCAGCTTGTGCTCCCCGCCCGCCCCCGGTTCGAACCGGACGCGCCCCTGCCGGATTGACTGCTCCACCGGGTAGTACTGGCAGACGTTGAAGTGCAGGAAGGGGTGCTCCTCGAACGAACCCCAATAACGGCCGTACAGCACCTTGTCTCCCGCAACGTTTACCGCCCCGGCGACCAGCCGACCGTCCTTGCGCGCCTCTACCAGTTGGAGCCGGTGGGAGAAGCTCTTCAAGGTCCGCTCGAAGAACCCCGGCTTGAGGTGGCGGCGGCCCCACATGTACTTGTCCACGGTGGAGCAATAGAGCCGGAACAGCAGCTGGGGATCCTCCCCCGACAGCTCGGACCCGGTCCGCATCCCCAGGGTGATGCCCTGGTCGTCCACCGCGCGACGCTCGCGGCGCAGCTGGTGGCGGCGCTTGGAGTTGAAGCGCTGCAGGAAGTCGTCGAACGTCGCGTAGCCGTGATTCTGCCAGTGGTACTGCACCCCCAGCCGGACCGCCGCCCCGGCGGCCTCCAGCTCCGGGAGTTCGGCCTGCTGCGGGAACAGCACGTGGACCGAGGAGACGTTGGCCGAGCGGGCCAGCTCCAGCGCCCCCTGGATCAGCTCCCGCTGGCGCTGCTTCCGGTCCTGGTCTGCCGCCACCAGGAAGCGCGGTCCGGTGGCCGGGGTCAGCGGCACCGCCAGCACCAGCTTCGGGTAGTAGGGGACGCCGATCCGCTCGGAGGCCGAGGCCCAGGAGAAGTCGTAGACGAACTCCCCGTAGCTGTCGTCCTTCAGGTACGCCGGCGCCGCCGCCACCAGCCGGTTCCCCTGCCACAGGGTCAGGTGGTGCGGATGCCAGCCAGACTCGGGAGCGACGCTGCCGCTCTCCTCCAGGGCCTCGATCCACTGCCACTCCAGGAAGGGCACTCCCTCCGGCGGCACCAGCGCGTCCCAGGCTTCCCTGGGAATCTCGCGGATCGCTCGGTGGACCCTCAGCTGGGACGGGAGTTGAGTGGACACGGGAAACCGGAACCGAGCGTATAACGATCGCTGTCCGGCGCCGCATGCTTGGCTACTTCCCCCGGCTCAGCTCCGCGGCCAGGAAGCGGCCCGCCTCCTGCAACCCCTTCTTGAGCATCTGCCGTCCCTGCTCGTTGTCGAGGGCGCGGCGAGCGGCCTCGGTGGCGGTGCCGGCCTCCAGGTCGGCCAGGACCAGGAACGCGCTCCAGGACGGGTTGAGGGCGGCGGCCTTGCTGCGGCGCAGCGGCCGATCGGTGAGGGTGGCGGCCACCTTCTCCAGCAGCCCCTCCTCGGCGAGCCGCTTGGTGCCACCCAACAGTGCCTCCCAGGTGGCGGCCAGCAGGTCCTCGTGGAGGGTGCCGCCCAGGGCGCGCTCCAGCCGCTCCTGCGCCTCCTCCTCCTCGATGCTGTGGGCGATGGCGTAGGTGTTGACCAGCTTGCTGATCACCACCGGGCGGGTGGCGAGGTGTCCGAAACGAGGCGGGTAGCGCATTGGGGCGTATCATGCCCCCATGGAGTCGAATCCGGCGCTGGAGCGGTTTCTCAAGTCGATCCCTTTGTTCGAGTACGTGCAGCCGCCGGAGATGATGGACCTGCTGCGCTTGCTGCGGCCGGTGATCCTGGAGGAGGGGCAGCTGCTGTTCGGGGAGGGCGACCCGGGCAAGGCGATGTGGGTGCTGGGGGAGGGCTGCGAGGTCAACGTGCTGGCCACCCCACCCGGTGGGGACCGGCCGATCACCGTGGCCACCGCGCGGGCCGGGGACACCGTGGGCGAGATGGCGCTGGTGGATGACGGCCGCCGCTCGGGCACCGCGGTGGTCACCCACGGAGGGACCGCCCATGAGATCGACGCGGTGGACTTCCAGGTCCTGCGCGACTCCTACACCCCGGCGGCGTTCAAGATGCTGCGCAAGGTGGCGGTGGACCTGTGCCGGAAGATCCGCGCCACCACCGACCGGATCGCGCCCTCCTCCCACCTCACCCTGGACGCCCCGCCGGTGCCGTACCGGCCGCTGCCGTCCCCGGAGCTGGTGGACCAGTTCGGTCCCTTCCGGAAGATGCCGGAGGTGGTGAAGCTGGCCCTGGCCCAGAAGCTGACCCTGGTGGAGACCGACGGGGTGCAGCCGATCTTCGGAGAAGGGGAGCACGCCGATGCGGCGTACTTCGTCCTCGCCGGGGAGGTGAACGTGGGACGGGCCGGGAAGACCCTGGCCACCCTGGGACCGGGGACGATGTTCGGCCTGGTGGCGGCGATCGACCAGGGAGGCCGATCCGCCAGCTGTGTGGCCACCGGCCCCTGCAAGCTGCTGCGGCTGGCGGACGCCGACTTTGACGCCCTCTTTGCCCGGGGGAACCGGTTCGCCTACCACCTGGTGGACCTGGTCGCCCGGCAGCTGGTGGGCCACCTCCGGGACACCAACCAGCTGTATCTGCAGACGAAGAAGGAGAGCTTGCCGGAGGCAGAACCGGTCCAGGCGTTCCAGATGGAGTCGGCCAGCTCGCTCTCGGAGCTGAAGTTGGACCTGGATCTCGAGCTGGAGCTTTCGCTCTAGCGGCCGCCTGCTCCCCAGCAGTGGGGTCAACGGGTTGAAAATTGTCGGGCGCCCGCTTACAGGAGAGCCGCAAGGAGCAACGCCAAGACATGTCCGTGAACATCCAGCTCGAGTGGACCCCGAACCCTTCCACCCTCAAGTACGTGGTGGACCGCAAGCTGCTGCCGGTGGGCGCGTTCAACTTCACCACCAAGGAGATGGCCAAGGAGAAGTCCCCGCTGGCGCTCAAGCTGATGGACATCAGCGGGGTGGTGGGGGTGATGGTGGGCTCCAACTTCGTCACCGTCACCAAGGGCGACGAGGGCGAGTGGGACGAGCTGAACGACTCGGTGATGACCGCGCTGGACACCCACCTGACCGCCAATGAGCCGGTGGTGCACGAGTCGGCGCTGACCACCTCCGAGCAGGGCGGCGGGGTGGGCCCGATCTCCGACAAGATCCGCGAGATCCTGGACAACGAGATCCGCCCGGCGGTGATGCAGGACGGCGGGGACATCACCCTGGACCGCTTCGAGGACGGAGTGGTGTACCTCAGCATGCGCGGCTCCTGCTCTGGCTGCCCCTCTTCCACGATGACCCTGAAGATGGGAATCGAGTCTCGCCTCCGCGAGCTGATCCCCGAGGTCGTCGAAGTGGTCGCGGTCTGAACCAGCCCGTCCGTCGCAGCGTGAAGTCCGAGCAGGTCCGCAAGGAGCTGCTCCCCGATCAGTCCAAGGCGCTCCTCCAGGAGCTGCATCTCTTGACCCGGGAGGGGCACCTCAACGCGGATGCCCTGCGCAAGCTCAAGCAGGTCAACCACCTGGTGGGGTTGCTCAAGCCGGCGCTGGAGGACGTGTTCGCGCGCTTCGGGCAGCCGGAGGTGGTGGACGCCGGCAGCGGCAACGCCTACCTGGGCTTCGTCCTCTACGAGCTGTTCTTCAAGGGCCAGGACAAGGGGCAGCTGTGGTCGGTGGAGAGCCGCCCGGAGCTGACCGAGAAGGCCAGGCTCCGCGCTGGCAAGCTGGGCTTCTCCCGGATGAAGTTCGAGACCGCCTCGCTGGAGAAGGCCGCCTACCCGGACCGGGTCCATCTGATGGTGGCGCTGCACGCCTGTGACACCGCCACCGACGACGCGCTGATCGCCGCCATCCGGCACAACGCGGACCACGTGGCGGTGGTGCCCTGCTGCCAGGCGGAGGTGGCCCAGCAGCTCAAGGGCGCCAAGGCCAAGGTCCCGGCGGCGATGGGGGTGCTGTTCGATCACAACTGGCACCGGCGGGAGTTCGGCTCCCATCTGACCAATGTGATCCGGGCGCTGGTGCTGGAGGCCCACGGCTACCAGGTGACGGTGACCGAGCTGACCGGCTGGGAGCACTCGCTGAAGAACGAGCTGATCCTGGGTCGGAAGGTCCACAAGGAGAGCCGGGAGGCAAAGGCCCGGCTCACCGAGCTGCTGCAGCAGACCCAGGTGGCGCCCAAGCTGGTGCGCGAGTTGGGGCTGGTTCCGGCGCCGCTGGGCTGAGGCCCGCTGAACTCAGGGCGGGTTGGCCCCGAGCACTTCCAGGTCTTCCTCGACCAGTGCCGCCTGTTTCAAGGTCCTGCCTGCGGGATCGATGAACTCGACCTCGTAGGCGGGGTGCGGGGAGTCGAAGACCTCGACCACCGTTCCGATCATTCCGGAGAGCAGGCCCTCCGCCGGGATATCCCGGAGGACCCGGACCACCTGCAGCAGCGCGAGTCGCACGCGCCGGAACTACTTCCGCGAGCCTGAGCGCGGAGGGTGCTCCGCGGGAGCGGCCTCCCGGCGCGGTTCGGCAGGACGCGAGGCGTAGCTGACCTCGGGGCCGGAGGGCCGCGCCACGTAGGTGATCTGCGGCCCACTGTTGCCGCGACGCTCCTGGCCGCGGGTTCGCTCCGGGGCGCTGCCGAGAGGATCCGTCCGGCCGCCTCGCTGGTCGCGGCGCGCGTTCGGCCCGTCGTTCCGGGGCGGGCGACCGTTGTCCGGATTGCGGTCGCGGGGCTGCCGATCTTCCGTCGGTTGCCCGTCGTCGAATGGGGTGCCGTCGGGGAATTGGCGCTCGGCGTTCAGCTTGCTGTGGCGCTGCCGGTCGTCGAACGGGGTGCTCTCGCGAGGAGGACGGGCGCCGCTCAGGCTTGGCTCGCGTTGCTGTCGGCCGCCTCCACGAGCTTGCCGACCGTTGTTCTGGTTGCCGTCTCGCCGAGGACGACCGCCGTCCTGCGATCGGCCGCCGCCAGGTGGCTGCCGACCGCCATTCTGGTTTCCGTCACGGGCCTGCTGGCCGTCGTTCCGGTTTCCGTCACGGGCCTGCTGGCCGTCGTTCCGGTTTCCGTCGCGAGGCTGACGGCCGTCGTTCCGGTTTCCGTCACGGGCCTGCTGGCCGTCGTTCCGGTTTCCGTCATGGGGCTGCTGGCCGTCGTTCCGGTTTCCGTCGCGAGGCTGGCGGCCATCGTTCCGGTTTCCCTCGCGGGCCTGCTGACCGAGGTTCCGGTTTCCGTCGCGGGCCTGCTGGCCGTCGTTCCGGTTTCCGTCGCGAGGCTGGCGGCCATCGTTCCGGTTTCCGTCGCGGGCCTGCTGGCCGTCGTTCCGGTTTCCATCACGGGGCAGCTGGCCGTCGTTCCGGTTTCCGTCGCGAGGCTGGCGGCCATCGTTCCGGTTTCCCTCGCGGGCCTGCTGACCGAGGTTCCGGTTCCCGTCGAGCAGCTGCCGACCGTCGTTCCGGTTTCCGTCGAGCGGCTGCCGACCGTCGTTCCGGTTTCCGTCGAGCGGCTGCCGACCGTCGTTCCGGTTTCCGTCGCGCGGCTGCCGACCGTCGTTTCGATTTCCGTCGTGGGCCTGCTGGCCGTCGTTCCGGTTCCCGTCGCGAGGCTGCCGACCGTCGTTCCGATTTCCGTCACGGGCCTGATGGCCGTCGTTCCGATTTCCGTCACGAGACGGCTGACCGACGGTCTGGTTCCCGTCGCGTGGCTGCCTGCCGTCGTTTCGATTTCCGTCACGGGCCTGATGGCCGTCAGTCCGGCTTCCGTCACGAGCCTGATGGCCGTCGCGCTGGCTGCCCTCTCGGTGCGACGGGTGATGGTTTCCATCGCGAGGCCCGGCGTTCTGCGACGTGTCTCGAGGGTGACCGCTCTGCTGAGCGGCCTGCTTGTCCTGGCTCTCTGGCCGGCGCCCGCTCGGATTGCCGTCCCGCTGCCGGCCACCATCTCGTGGCTGCGCGGAGACCTCGTTCGGGGCCTGCGCAGGTCCGCCCCTGGGCTGACGCGGCTCCTTGGCTGCGGGGGCCGGGACGATGGCGACCTCGACCTTGTGCCGGGCGCCTCGTTCGGCGCGCAGGCCGGTGCCGCCGCGTCCCTTGCGCGCACCTTCCTTGCGCAGAGGGACATCCTTGAAGCGACCGGTGGGTACGAAGTCGTCGGTGAGCTCACCGCGCTCGTAGACGTGCCAGATCTCCCGCGCGTCGCCCGCGTTGGCGTTCAGCGACGGATCGATGGCGGCGAAGAAGCGGTGCAGCGTTCCCAGGTCCCGCTCGAAGAAGAACGAGGCCTGGGTGTTGTGGGAGGCGCCCACCACCTGCGGGAAGTCGATGATGGTCGGACCGTTCCAGGCGACCATCACGTTGTAGGGCGAAAGATCGCCGTGGATCATGTCGCAGGTCAGCATCTTCACGACCTGCTGCCTCAGATCCAGGTAGTACGGGGCCGCCAGCTCGATCGGGAGATGGGCGTCGATCAACCGGGGCGCAGGCATGCCGTCCGGATCGATCACCAACTCCATCAGCAGCACGCCTTCGTAGAACATCACCGGCTGGGGAACGCGGCAGCCGGCGGCGTGCAGCTTGTGCAGCGCCTCGGTCTCGGTCGCCTTCCACGCGTCTTCCGACGCGGCCTGGCCAAACTTGCTGCCCTTGGCCATCGCCCGCTGGGTACGCGAGTTCCGGACTTGCCGGCCCTCCTTGTACAGGGCGTTGTTTTTGAAGTTCCGCTGGTCGCGCTCTTTGTAGACCTTGGCGGCAACGACCTCTCCCCCGTGCTCCACGAGGTAGATGTCGGCCTCCTTGCCGCTCTTGAGCCGCGAAATGACTGCTTCGATGACGCCGTCCGCAATCAGCGGGGCGAGGGGATCCACCATGCTCCCCCGAGGTTCTCAAACGATTGTCCTACAGTCCACGACGTGTTCGCTGAACTCGCGCGGTTGCCTGGTGGGGGAAAACCCGAGGGAGGGGCCGCCCGGAGCAACAACGCTGTTATCCCGGCAGGTTGAGAAAGGGTAGGCGTTGCGCCTACCTGAGAGGGGCCGCGACGGTCAGGCGCCTGGGTGAGGCTGTTCGCTCCCGTTCGGGCCCTTCGCCAAAGAGAGAGGGGGCCGATGCCGGACCGACGTGTCCTGTGCGAGAGGTCCGCCCCGGGGTGAGCCCGCGGGTCTCCGTTCCGCGATGCTCCTTCGCCACGGGCTCCGCTTCCGGGTGTCGCGCGCGTTCCTCGCCAGCGGACCTGCTGGCGGTGTCGCGAGCGATCTTCGTCGGCTGGCCCTGGCTGGCGGTGCCGCGAGCGCTCTTCGTCGGCAGGTCCTGTTGGCGGGCTCGCGAGCGTTCTTCGTCGGCTGGCCCTGTTTGGCGGCGTCGCGAACGTTTTCTGTCGCCGAGCTCCACGTCGCGGTGCCGCGAGCGTTCTTCGCCCTTCGCCGCCGAGCCGTATTTCGCGGTGCCGCGAGCGTTCTCTGCCGTCGGCCTCTTCTTCGCGGCCGCGCGAACACCCTTCGCCGCCGGGCCCTACTTCGCGGTGCCGCGAGCGTTCTTTGCCGTCGGCCTCTTCTTCGTGGCCGCGCGAATGCCCTTCGCCGCCGGGCCCTTCTTCGCGGCCGCGCGATCGCCCTTCGCCGCCGCGCTCTTATTCGCGGCCGCGCGAACGCCCTTCGCCGCCGCGCTCTTCTTCGCGGTGCCACGAACTGCCTTCGCCGCCGCGCTCTTCTTCGCGGTGCCGCGAACTGCCTTCGCCGCCGCGCTCTTCTTCGCGGTGCCGCGAGCTGCCTTCGCCACCGCGCTCTTCTTCGCGGTGCCGCGAACGGCCTTCGCCGCCGGGCCCTTCTTGGCGGCCGACTCCCCGGAGTCCGCCAGCACCTCGGTGAAGCCGGTGCTGGCGCTCACCCGGATCAGCTCCGCCAGGGCCTCCAGGTCCAGATCCGCGACCCGCTTGAAGCGCACGCAGGACTTCCCGATGCTCGCCTTGGGGAGGCGGGAGCGATAGCGCTCGGCGACGTAACCGTTGGCGTCGGCGGCCATCGCGTACAGCGAGATGTAGTTGGCGTTGCTGGCCAGCCCGATCCGGAACCAGTCTCCTTCGCGGCCGCTGGCGTACTTGTAGTGGTAGGGCCCGTACGAGAGCATCCCGCTGTGGATCCCCGGGGCCAGCTGCGGCGCGGTCTTGCGGATCAGCGCGTCCAGTTGCGCGATCTCGGTCCGACGCGGCTCGGTGAGCTTCGCGAGGTACTCCTGAGGCGTGGCGACGTTGGGTTGACCCTTCATGGGGGTGATCTCTAGCTCACTTCAAGGCGGTCTCCGGAACCCTCAGCGCGCGGAACCGCTTCCGACTGGGATCCTGGAGACGCTTGCAGGCCACACCCTCAATCTCCCGCTCCCCGTCGTCGCTGAGCAGCAGGAACGCGTCCTGGGTGTCGGGGGTGACGAAGGCCTCGGGGTTCAGTCCGTCCAGCGGCACCGTGGTCAGGGCACGGGCGGTGGGCCCTCCATCCCAGACGAACAGCTGGGAGCGGCCGCCTCCCGCGCTGGGTCCGGCCACGATCAGGTACTGGCCCCTCCAGGTGGAGAGGGACCTCATCCCCAGGCCGCCCAGCTCCAGCAGCCGGTGTTCTCCCAGCTGCGCCTTGGCGCCCTGCATCACCTCCAGGGGGTTGAGCAGGGAGACCACCAGCGCCCTTCCTTCCGGCACCGGATTGCGAAACCCGATCCACACCGAGCTGCCCTCCAATGCCTCGGTCATCGCCTCGATGTTCAGGCCCCCCGGCTCCTTGGGAGCCAGCCCGGACGCGGTGTCCAGTCCCAGCCGGCCCAGGGGGGGATGGGCGAGCAGATCCTCCAGCAGGGTCGCGTACGGTTGGCCGACCAGCTCCAGCCCGCTGGCGTCGGAGGGCCGGGTGGTGGCGAACAGCCGAAGCCGCGCCGGGGCCGGCTTCCCCGAGCTGTTTCGACCATGGGAGGTCAGCCACAGCGCCACCTCGCCCACGCCGGTGGCCGCCTCGATGTCCAGCTCCGGCGGGCGCTTCTTCCCCACCAGCCCCAGCTGAGGGGAGAGGTCCACCTTTGCCACCGGCGGTCCGCCCACCCGGCCGTCGTAGATCCTCAGGAAGTTGTCCTCGTCGTCGCCGACTGCGAACAGCCAGTCCTGCAGGACCACCGCGCCGGAGGCATCACAGGCGCCTTCGAAGGTGAGCAGGGTCCCCTCCGCGGGCGGACGGGCCGGGGTCGAGGCACAGCCGGTCAGCGCGAGCAGACCGATCATCGGAAGGGGGAGCCAGTTCACGACGGAACGGTAAGGCGGGAGCCGGCAGGCGCCAGGTGATCTGCGAGCAGTGTCGGTTCGTGCACGGGAGGCGAGGCGGCGCAGGGCTACTTCCTCCAGCGGAACCGCACGTTGACCTCTTCGGTGGGCCGAAGCGTGATCTGCGCGTCCGGCTGGGCCTCCGGCCCGGGGATCAGCTCGAAGTCCGCCCGTTGCAGCAGCATCGCCAGGACGATCTGTGACTCCACCAGGGAGAACACGTTGCCGATGCACATCCGGGGGCCGAGGCTGAAGGGGAAGTAGGCCCACTGGTTGCGCCCCTGGGACTGCGCGGGGGCAAAGCGGTCTGGATCGAACCGGTCCGGGTCGGTCCAGAACTTCGGGTGGCGGTGGGCCAGGTAGGAGACGGGCAGCACCACGTCTCCCGCGCGGATCTTGAAGCCGCACAGCACATCGTCCGCCACCGTGTCCCGGGCCACCGCCCAGGTGGGCGAGCGCAGGCGCAGGATCTCATCCACCACCTGGCGCAGGTAGGTCAGCTTGGGGATGTCCTCGGTGGTGGGAATCCGCCCCTGCAGCACGGTCTCCACCTCCTGCCGCATCTTCTCCACCACCTCCGGGTGGCGACCCAGCAGGGTGAAGCCCCAGGTCAGCAGCAGGGCGGTGGTCTCATGGCCGGCCAGGAAGAGGGTGATCACCTCGTTGCGCAGCTGCGGATCGGTCAGCCCCTGGCCCTGGGGATCCTTGGCGTCCAGCAGCATCGAGAGCAGGGTGGGGCGGGCCTCGTGATCCTTCTGGGCGCGGGCGGTGGCGATGATCCCGAACACCATCTCATCCAGCGTCTTGAGTGCGCGCTTGAGCCGCTGGTTCTTCGGAGTGGGCACCACCAGCGGCACGTTCACCGAGGAGTTGCTGCGCGCAGAGAGCAGCGCCAGCGCGTCGCTGAAGGCCTGGCCGGAGGTGGTGGTGTGCTCCTCCCCGAAGGACTGCCCGAACAGGGTCTCCCCCACCACCTCCAGGGTGAGGGTGAGCATCGCGTGGTGGGCCTCCA
The DNA here is from genome assembly GCA_036675345.1 of Myxococcaceae bacterium. Lineage (GTDB taxonomy): Bacteria > Myxococcota > Myxococcia > Myxococcales > Myxococcaceae > JALYOC01. The sequence continues at coordinate 61,737 of JAKFFE010000019.1, read as the reverse complement.
GCACGCCTCCCTCCGGGTGCCGGGCGCGCCAGCGGTTCAGGGTCGAGTCGGTGACCTGGACCATGGAGGCGGTGAGCTTGCGGATGCTCTCCCGGTGGAAGGCCGGCTGCTCCATCTTCCTCCGTACCAGCCAGGAGTCGCCCTCCAGGGTCAGCAGCCCCTGGCCGGTGAGCAACCGCATCCCGTCGTAGGTCTTCCCCTTGACGTAGTTCTCCCGGTGGGAAGCGAGGATCCGCTCCACGCCCACCGGGTCCGCCACCGCCACCAGGGTGCGCGGCCCCAGCTGGACCCGGAACACGTCGCCCAGCCGCTTCCACTCCTGGGTCAGGAAATTGATCATCCCGTGGCGGGAGAGTTCGGTGACGCTGCCCAGCAGCGGTAGGCCCTTGGCCAACGGGGGGAGGGGAGCGTCCTGCAAGACCTGGGCGGCGGCGGGAGGCGACATCCCCCCTACTTAGCGGGGAGAGCCGCGGAACGCAGCGGGGGGAACCGAAAGGCTTCGGGCCGAACCGCCGACCTCGGAGGGTGATGTCCGCGCTGGCGGTGGCCGCCCAGCCGGGTCGAGTCAGCGACCCTCGGGCTGGAGGCCATCCGCTACGCCCCGGTGGCCTCACTGCGCTGTGGCGCTACGCGCGGAACGCAGTCCCCGCCGGCGGTCGCAACGCCGGATCATTCCCCGCAACCCGCAGCCGCTCTCGGGAGCAACCCGCCGTTGCCGCAGGAAGCCCCACCGGGCTACCGGAGTCGCCGCCGACGGTCGCCCAGCCGGATCATTCCCAGCAACACGAAAGCCGCCACGGGAAGGAACCCGCCGTTGCCGCAGGAGCAGCCACCCTCTGGCGCGTCGTCGGTGGTGCCGCCATCGGCGAGCGGTTCGACGCCGGCGTCGGCTCCGGTCCCCGCGTCTGTGATTGAGCCTGCATCCGCCGGAAGGAGTCCTCCCCGGCGGTACTGGTGGGCCGCCTCGATGTTCCCGTTGGTATCCACCGCGCGGAAGGCCAGGGTGTCTCCGTCCGCCAGCGACAAGGGGACGTCGTAACGCGCCCAGCGGCTGTCACCGGTGACGTGGTACTCGATGCCCCGCACCCCGACGTCATCGGTGGCGGAGAGGGTGATCACATCCTCGGGGCCTGCGGGCACGATCTCCGCGCTGCTGACCGGCGCCAGCACGTCGGTGAAGTCGAACGTCGCCGGCCAGGTCACGCTGCCCAACCGCGACTGCCCGCTGACCGAGGGATGGAAGTAGTCCAGGGTGCTCACCTCGCTGGCAGCGAAGGCCACCGCGAACACCGCGCCCTGGTCGTGGCGGCAGTGCAGATAGCCCCCGCACACCTCGGCCAGTTGCTGGTTGAAGTCGATCACCCGCTGACGCACCCGCGCCCGGCGTTCCACTTCCGCGGTGGCGTTGCTCGCCGGATTGGCCAGCATCGACTGGCAGGTGTTGGCGGCGTCCCAGAAGTTCACCGCGTTGGCGTCGGTGTGGAGGACCTCCCAGAGGCGGAAGACGTCCGGGACGCTGGCCACGAAGATCCGGCTGTCGGGGAGTCCGGCGCTGAGCGAGTCCAGGGCACCGGCGAACTGCTGCCGGAAGGTGTCCACCCCGAGCATCGCCGCTTCGCTGCCCTCGCAGACGTCGTTGGCGCCCATCAGCACCGTCACGTAGTCCACCGTGCCACCATCGGCAGTCCGCCGGGCGACGGCGTTGTTCACCTGCGCGGCCAGGTTGCCCATCACGGCTCCGGCCACTGCCAGGTTGAAGGCCACCGGTGCCCCGCCCAGCGCTTGCAGCTGGGTGTACTGGGAGACCACTCCGCCGTCGTTGCCGGTGCTCCACGAGTGGTAGGGCTGGTTCCCGAACGGGAAGGGAGAGGCGGCGAAGCCGGTGGTGATCGAATCGCCCAGGGCGGCCATCGCCTTCGGTGGCCCGACCCGCTCCGGATACTCCTGGGCCTGCGCGGCGAGGGAGGTGGTCACCAACAACAGCGCGCAGCGGAGAACCTTCATGCCGCGCATCCTCATCAGGCCGGGAGGTGCGCGCAACCTTCGCCCCGGCTTCGGGGAGGAGGGGCGGACAGTTCAGTCGCCCCGGGGGGCTTCCCCAAGGGGATCAACGGTGGACCCGTCCAACGAGCGCGGCGGGCGGGCCACTCGCACCGCCAAGCGTCACCCGTACGACTCGCGCTTGATCCTCTTCGCGGGGAGGCCCAGCTCCTGTAGGTGGCCGATCACGCTCTCCAAAAAGCGGGGGGTGGCCTGTTCGCCCTTCTCCAGCGCGGCGCGGCGCTCCCAGGAAGTGATCGCCGGGCCGCAAACATAGGCCAGGCACACGTTGGGATCCGGCATCAGCTCCGCCAGCAGGGACTGGGAGACCCGGCCCTTCCGCAGGCGGGCGTCATAGGGAAAGTCCTCGGCCTCGCGGGTGAGCAGGTGGATCACCTGGAGGCGATCCGGGTGCTGCTGCTCCAGCGCGTCCAGCGCCTGACGGTAGATGAGGTCCTGCGCGGTCCGGTTGGAGAACACCAGGGTGTGGCGCAGCGGCAGGCCGCGGTGCAGCGCGTCCTTGATCATCGAGAAGTTGGGCACCGCGCCGGAGCCGGCGACCACATGGAGGATCTGCGTGGCCTGAGCGGTGACGTCGTCCGGCAGGGTGTAGGGCCCCATGAAGCCACTGACCTTCAGCCGGTCGCCGGGATGCATGGCATAGGTCAGGTGCGGCGAGAGCAGGGGAGGGTAGCGATCCCGGGTGGGATCGTACGGCTCCACCTTGATGGTGATCGCCAGTCGGTCCTCGTGGGGCGCGGAGGCCAGCGAGTACGCGCGGTGGTGCTCCTTGCGGCCCTTGAGCTGCTGCAGGTGCGCGATCATCGGCGCCAGCGAGGGGAACTGCTGGGGTTCGATGTTCACGAACTGGCCGGCGCGGTAGTCGCGCAGCGGCTCCGGGGTGGCCAGGACCAGGGTGGTGGTGTCCGGCGTCTCCCGAATCACCTCCGCCACGGTGGTGTCGATCTCTCGGGTGACGCGCTTGCGGGGGCTGAGCTCTGCCAAGGTGGGCTTCTCCTGAGGGTCCTTTTGCCAAGGTCGGGCCCCGGGCTCCAGCCCCGAGCCCAGGGATCGGCGCGAGGTGTGATACGCGGGCCAGCGAATGGCCACCCCTACCGAGACCGTCTTCGTGTCCTCCTCCCCCGGACTGGAGCCTGCCCTGGCCAAGGAGGCCCAGGCGCTGGGCGCGGTCCGGGAGGTGTCAGGTGGCCTGGAGCTGGTCGGCGGCGCGGGGCTTCACCAGGAGGCGTGCCTGCGGTTGCGGTCCGCGGGGCAGGTGCTCTGGCGGGTCTTCGAGGGCCCGGCCTCCGGCCCGCTGGATGCCCTGCTGAGGAGCATCGACGTGGGCCGCTTTGGCCCGGTCCGGGTGGAGGCCACCTCGCAGGGCCTGGAGGCGGCGGCGCGCAAGGTGTGGCGGACCGAGGGCGGAGGAACCCGGGTGCTGCTGCGGCTGGAGGAGGGCCGGCTGACAGTCAGCGTGGACTGCGCGGGAGAGCCGCTGTTCCGTCGCGGCTACCGTCAGGAGCTGTCCCACGCGCCGATGCGGGAGACGCTGGCGGCGGGGATGCTGCTGATGGCCGGGTACTCCGGAGAGGAGCCGCTGTGGGATCCGATGTGCGGCTCGGGAACCCTGCTGATCGAAGGCGCCTGGATTGCGCGACGTCGGGCGCCGGGTTCGATGCGCCCCTTTGCCTTCGAGAGCTGGAAGAACTTCGACGCGTTGGCCTGGGCAGCCAGGAAGTCCCAGGCGACCACCGAGGAGCGAGCGCTGCCCTCCACGATTACCGGCTCGGATATGAACGCCGGCTCCCTGGGCGTGGCGCGTCGGAACGCCAAGCGGGCGGGGGTCTTCGAACAGCTGACCCTCAGCCGGCTGGATGCGCTGACCATCGCCCCTGCGGCGGGCGCACCGCCCGGACTCCTGGTGGCCAACCTCCCCTACGGCAAGCGGGTCGGCGGGGAGTCGGACCTGACCGGACTGCACCGCAACTTTGGCAAGGCGCTCAAGACCCGGTTCTCCGGGTGGCGGGCGGTGCTGCTGACCGGGGACCCGGAGTACGCCGAGGCCCTGGGCCTGCCGGTGGCCGAGAGCTGGAAGGTCGACAACGGTGGGCTGGACTGCGTGATGATCAGCACCAAGATCCTGCGCTGAGCGAAGCCGGGCCTTCAGGGGCTCCGCTGAGCGGGACTTCGGCCCCAGCTCTTCACGGGCAGGCGCCAGGGCCAGACGACGTCGGAACGTCTCCCTCCGCGACAAGCCGGGACGACTCCGCTGACAGCCTCCTCCGGTGGCGGTATGCCCCTGTCATGTCCACCGACAAAGCCCTCCAGCACTTCGCCGCGAACCGGAACGCCTACCTCGAGGACCTCAAGGAGCTGGTGCGGATCCCCAGCGTGTCCTTCGAGGGGTTCGATCCTCTTCAAGTCAGGGCCAGCGCCGAGGCCACCGCCGCCCTGCTGCGCAAGCGTGGGTTCCAGAACGTGCAGTTGCTGGAGATCGACGGCGCGCACCCGTACGTCTACGGCGAGGTGCTCAAGGCGCCGGGCAAGCCGACCCTGCTGCTGTACGCGCACCACGACGTGCAGCCGGTGGGTGACGAGGAGAAGTGGAACACCCCGCCGTTCGAGCCCACCGAGAAGAATGGCCGGTTGTTCGGCCGCGGCTCGGCCGACGACAAGGCGGGGGTGGTGGTCCACACCTCGGCGGTGGATGCCTGGCTCCAGGCCAATGGCTCGCTGCCGCTGAACGTGAAGGTGGTGATCGAAGGGGAGGAGGAGAGCGGCTCCGAGCACCTCACCGAGTTCCTGCGCAAGCACGCCAAGCTGCTGCAGGCGGACGCAATCGTCCTCACCGACACCACCAACTTCGAGACCGGGCTGCCCTCGATCACCACCGCCCTGCGCGGGCTGGTGACGGTGCAGGTGGAGGTCAAGGCGCTCAAGCAGCCGGTGCACTCCGGGATGTGGGGCGGGCCGATCCCGGATCCGGTGATGGGCCTGTGCCGGATGCTGGCCACCCTCAGCAACCCGGACGGGTCGATTGCCATCCCCGGGATCGCGGAGAAGGTGAAGCCGCTCACCGCCACTGAGCGTCAGAGCATCGAAGCGCTGCCCGGAGATGTGGCCCACTTCCGCAAGCAGGTCGGGCTGCTGGACGGGGTGGAGATGGTGGGCGGCGGCAAGCACCCGTGGGAGGTGAACTGGCGGCAGCCCTCGCTGTCGATCAACGCGATCCAGGCCAGCAGCCGCAAGGACGCCCGGAACATCGTCTGTGAATCGGCTTGGGCGCGGGTGGGGATCCGGATCGTCCCCAACCTGGATCCGGTGGAGGTGCAGGAGCGCCTGGTGGCCGCGCTGAAGCAGGCCGCGCCCTGGGGCCTGCAGGTGGAGGTGAAGCCGGAGCAGGCGGCGGGGTGGTGGTACACGGACACCTCCCACCCGGCCTTCGCCGCGGCCTTCCGCGCCCTCAAGTCCGGCTTCGGCACCGAGGCGGTGGCGATCGGCTGCGGGGGCTCGATCCCCTTCGTGGAGCCGTTCGCGCAGGAGTTGGGCGGGGTCCCGGCGCTGCTGATCGGGGTGGAGGACCCGTACACCAACGCCCACTCCGAGAACGAGAGCCTGCACCTGGGCGACTGGGAGAGCTCGATCAAGAGCGCGATCCACATCTATGAGGAGCTGGCGCGGGCGCTTACCCCTCGGTAGCCGCGAGAGCTTGGCTCTGCGCGCGATCCAGGAGCGACACCAACCCCAGGTGTCGTGACCACCGCGCGAGATACTCCGGATCCATCTGGGATCCGGAGACTGCCAAGACCCTCACGACATCCCGCCACTGTGTCGAGGAGACCTCTCCCCCTTGGCGGAACCAGAGTAGCTTTCGTAGGACGGTGTCCTCTGGCGACTTCACATAGAGGCTGGCTCCTCCGAGATTGACCCTCCGGCGTCGAGCGAACTCCTCCTGGTCGAAGGCGCCGTCTCTAAGAATGAAGAGATCGATCTTCACTGCCAGCGGCAGAAAGAAGATGTTCCAGGAACTCCGCGCGGAGGCTGCTTCGCGCAGTGACTCCTCGTCGACGTCGAAGTCTGGTCCGAGGGCCTGGGACAGGGCAGGAACCTGAGCGGCGGAAAGGTCCACCACGAAGTCGATGTCGTTGGTGGAGCGAGGCTCACCCTGAATCGAGCTGGCGAGGCTGCCCCCGAGGAAATAGGCGACCTTCGCCTGGTCAAGCGAGGAGCCGACCTTCAAAGCAATATCGACGACGTCGTTCATTGATCGCGAGATCTGGAGGCGAGCCGCTCAGCGGTGGCCTTGCCGTAGACCAATTCGACCAGCAGGTTCCTGACCTCGAGGTCCGAGGCTTTGGGGTTCCGCTGCCGGATCCCCGCCTCAGCGAGGCGGCGCACCGCTGTCGTCAGCGCGGCCGCGGTGCTCAGTCGCTCATCAGGCGAGCGTTTTCTGAGCATTTCGAAATAGCGTGCCCGCGCTCTGGGAGGGGTGTCTTCCATCAAGGGGAGCCTACTCCGCCAGCACCCTTTCGACAGCGGGACCTGGGTGCACGGACTCCTGGCAGGAGGCCAGGCTTTGGAATTAGCTGCTTCCCCGGTGAGCTCCCCCCTGATCCTCTTCGCGCCTGGCGCCGGCGCTCCGTCGTCCAGCGACTGGATGAAGGGGTGGAGCCGGAGGCTGGGCAGCCTGGGCAAGGTGGTGCGGCTCGACTACCCGTATCAATTGGAGGGGCGGGGCCGGCCGGATCGCCCGGAGGTGCTGATCGCCGCGCACACCGAGGCGCTGCGCCGTGCCCGCAAGCGGCACCCGGGGCCGGTGGTGCTGGCCGGCAAGTCGATGGGTTCGCGGATCGGCTGTCACGTCTCGCTGACCGAGCCGGTGGACGCGCTGATCTGCTTCGGCTACCCGCTGCGTTCGCCGGCGGGGACGCTGCGGGACGCGGTGCTGCTGGAGCTGACGACGCCCGTCTTCTTCGCCCAGGGCTCTCGCGATCCCCTCTGCCCACTGGAGCTGTTGGAGGCGGTCCGCCCCCGAATGAAGGCCCCTTCCCAGCTGCAGGTGGTGGAGGGCGGAAACCACTCGCTGGAGGTCGGGGTCCGCGCCCTGGCCTCGCGAGGGCAGACCCAGCAGGACCTTGATGGGCAGGTCCTGTTCGCGCTGGAGTCCTTCCTGCGCCAGTCCCTGAAGCCAAAGAAGAAGCCGAAGAAGGAGCGACGACGATGAAGGTGATCCGGGTGCACCAGACCGGCGGTCCGGAGGTGCTGCGGCTGGACGAGGTGGAGGTCCCCTCTCCCAAGGCGGGCGAGGTCCTGGTCCGGGTGGAGGCGGCGGGGGTGAACTTCATCGACGTCTATTTCCGCACCGGGCTCTACCCGTCGCGCGAGCTCCCGTTCCCGCTGGGGCAGGAGGCGGCGGGGGTGGTGGAGGCGCTGGGCCCCGGGGTGACCGGGCTCCAGGTCGGTGCCCGGGTGGCGTACACCGGGGTCCGCGGCGCCTACGCCGAGCGGGCGGTGGTCCCGGCCGCGCAGCTGGTGCCGGTGCCGGAGGACCTCCCCAGCCCCGAGGCCGCGGCGGCGATGCTGCAGGGGATGACCGCGCACTACCTGGCCACCACCACCTTTCCGCTCCGGCCGGGCCACACCTGTCTGGTGCACGCCGCGGCAGGCGGGGTGGGCGGGCTGCTGTGTCAGATCGCCAAGCTGCGCGGGGCGCGGGTGATCGGCACCGTCTCCACCGAGGAGAAGGCGGCGCTGGCCCGAGAATCCGGCGCGGACGAGATCATTTTCTACACCCGACAGGACTTCGTGGCGGAGGCCAAGCGGCTCACCGGAGGGGAAGGGGTGGACGTGATCTATGACTCGGTGGGCAAGACCACCTTCCTGCCCGGCCTGGACGCGCTGAAGCTCCGGGGGACGATGGTCACCTTCGGCCAGTCCAGCGGTCCGGTGGGGGCGGTGGAGCCGGCGCTGCTCAACCAGAAGGGATCGCTGTTCCTGACCCGCCCATCGCTGCACCACCACATCCACCTCCCGGAGGAGCTGCGGCAGCGCTCGGGCGAGGTGCTGGGGTGGATCGCCGCGGGGAAGCTGAAGCTGCGGATCCACCGACGCTTCCCCCTGGCCGAGGCCGCCGAGGCGCACCGTGCGCTGGAGGGCCGGGGGACGAGTGGAAAGCTGGTGCTGCTTCCCTAGCTGCCGGCGCCCCAGCGCTCGTCGGCGGCGCGCGGCTCGATCAGGTAGTGGCAGTGGGGGGCGCCCTTGCGGAAGCAGGCGGTCTGGGTGACCTTGGCGGTGACCCCCACCTTGCGCAGCGCCTCCTCCACGATCCCCTCCTCCATCACGCAGTGGTGGACGGTGAACTTGTCCAGCTCGGCGGAGCGGGGGGAGAAGGAGGTCACCTTCCAGCCGCCGATCCCCTCTCCGCGGTTATTGAAGTGGTAGATGTCGTTGAAGCCGTTCAGCAACGCCTTGCCGGTCTTGTACTGCTCCAGCACCCCCGGGGGGACGCTCTGGATGATGGTCCAGCCGACCTGCTTGAGGTGGTAGCTGCCCAGCTTCTGGTCCAGCCGCTCCAGCATCTCCAGCAGGTCACCGATCGGATACCAGCCGTCGGGAGTCATCGCCTTGAGGCGCGCCGCCAGCTCCGCCCCGAGGGTGATCTCCGGCAGGTTGACTGTCTTGAGGATCGAGAGCACGTCTCGACCCGAGGTCTCGTGGTTCTTGCCGACGTAGTTCGTCGGCTTCCGCAACAGTTCGGGCATGGTGGTGAATCCGTCGGAGGTGAGTCGCCACCATACCGGCTGGCGCGCGCTGACTCGACCTTCACTTGCCCGGGTCCTACCGCTCCCAGGGTTCGGGAAGACCCCGTCCGGCGGGGGCCACCACCTTCACCTCGGAGTCGGCGCCCAGCGCGAAGCCGTCGCCCTTCTCCTCGGTCGCCGAGACGCTGAGCACGTCCCCTCGCTGCAGGTGGAAGAAGGCCTCGTTCTTCTCGTTGCGGTGCTTCTCCTGCATCGCCAGCCCCACCCGGCCCTCGGGCCCGCACCCGATGAAGCGGTGACGGCCCTTGCCGGCCAGCGGTTCGGAGACCTGGCGGAACAGCCGGCCCGGAGGCAGCTCCGGCCAAGCCTCGCCCTTGGGCGCGACCACCAGGTAGCTCATCTTCAGGGCTTCCTTGTGCAGGGTCGCCGCGCGGGCGATCTCCTCCAGCATCTTCGGCGGAGACCAGGACCGCTCGGCGTGGCACCAGTCGGTCTCCTTGATCAGCGCCGGGCAGTTCCCGCGGAACATGCAGGGCGCGCGGATGGCGTAGCCGTGGGAGACCAGCACGTCCCGGACCTTGAGCAGCTCGCGCGAGGTGTCCCGCAGCGCCGGCTCCAGCACCACCAGCGAGCCGCCCTTCTTCACCTTGCCCAGGATCTCCTCGGTCATCGCCGCCCGGCGGGTGACCGCCGGATCGCCGGTGCCGAACAGCTCGTTGAGCACGTGGCCCATGGTGACTGTGTCGAACTCACCGTCCGGCAGCTTGCCCTTGCCGCCCATCGGGTCCCACACCCGGGTGCCGATGCCCTGCTCCGCCTCGGCTGCCAGTGCCCGGCACAGCGCCAGCGCCTGCTCACTGCGGTCAGCGGCGATGACTTCAGAAGCGCCGGCGTCCAGCGCGGCGAAGGCCAGCGGGCCCGGGCCACTGCCCAGGTCCAGCACCGAGCGCGGCCGGCGCGACAGCTCGCCCAGCACCTGGCGCGCCTGCGCGTAGGAGACCGGCCAGTAGAAGAGCAGGTAGGCGCCCAGCAGCTTCGGGTCGTCCATGTAGCGGGCGCCGGCCAGCTTGCGCTCGCGGGTCAGCCCCATGGACAGCTCGCGCACCCCCGACGCCACGTCCCGAAGCTCCTGGGGCGTGAGGCGGTCGGGCGGGCCCTGGGGCGCGCCCTTCTGGTTGCGGTGCTTGCGCCAGACGGCGATCAGCCGGGGCACCCATCGCTCAAGGTCTTTGGTGTAGCGGTCGCTCACGTTTGGATTCCAACGGCCGGCGCATCCTGCTGCATCCCGGGCCCGACGGCGATCCCAAGTTGCCATCGCGCTTGGCCAAAGAGCGCGTTATTCCCTGGCGGGCGATGATCTCCGTCCGCGGCCTCAAGAAGCATTACAAGGTCCACAAGCGTTCGCCCGGCCTCGCCGCTGCGCTGCGCTCGCTGTTCAAGCGCCAGTACACCTCGGTCAAGGCGGTGGACGGCATCTCCTTCGAGATCCAGCCAGGCGAGCGGGTCGGCTTCCTGGGGCCCAACGGCGCGGGCAAGACCACCACCCTCAAGGTGCTCTCCGGGCTGCTGCACCCCAGCGAGGGGGAGGTCTCGGTGGGCGGGCGCACCCCCAAGAAGCGGGAGGACGCCTACCTCAAGCAGATCATGCTGGTGATGGGGCAGAAGCAGCAGCTGCTGTGGGACCTGCCGCCCTCGGAGACCTTCGAGCTGAACCGCGCCATCTACGAGGTCTCCCGCGCCGACTTCAAGCAGACGATGGATGAGTTGGTCACCCTGCTGGAGCTGGGGGACCTGATCCAGAAGCCCACCCGCCAGCTGTCCCTGGGCGAGCGGATGAAGTGCGAGCTGGCGGCGGCGCTGATCCACCGACCGAAGTTCCTCTACCTGGACGAACCGACCATCGGCCTGGACGTGTCGATGCAGGTCACCATCCGCTCCTTCATCAAGACCTACAACGAGCGCCACGGGGCGACGTTGATGCTGACCTCCCACTACATGGACGACGTGGCCGCGCTCTGTCCGCGGGTGATCGTGATCGACAAGGGGGTGCTGACCTACGACGGCGGGCTGGACGCGCTGGTGCAGCAGGTCCGCCCGGAGAAGCGGGTGGTCCTGAATCTGGAGCAGGAGGTGGACCGCGGCCTGCTGGAGGCGTTGGGCAAGGTGGTGTCGTTCGACCACGCCTCGGCCATTCTCCAGGTGCCGCAGCGGGAGGTGAACGCGGTGATCGCCCGGGCGCTGCAGACCCTGCCGGTGCGGGACCTGACGGTGGAGAACGCGCCCCTGGAAGAGGTGATGAGCGAGCTGTTCTCCCGCACCCGTGATGCCCGGGGCAGCACCCCGGAGGCGGCATGAGCGTCCGCAGCACCGCGCTGGCCTTCCCGGCGCTGCTCAAGGTGGGGATCGCCTCCGCGGTGGCCTACCGGGCGGAGATGCTGATCTGGGTGCTGTCCACCACCATGCCGCTGGTGATGCTGGCCCTGTGGTCGGCGGTGGCGGCGGACGCCCCGGTGGGCCGCTTCGGACAGAACGAGTTCACCGCCTACTTCCTGGCCACCTTCATCGTCCGGCAGCTGACCGGCTCCTGGGCGGCGTGGGAGATGAACTACGAGGTCCGCTCCGGGGCGCTGGCGATGCGGCTGCTGCGCCCGGTGCATCCGTTGGCCACCTACGCGGCGGAGAACCTGGGGGTGATGCCGCTGCGGATCGTGGTCGCGATCCCGGTGCTGGTGATCTCCCTGCTGGCGGTGGGGACCTCACACCTGGCCCAGAGCGTGGGGATGTGGCTGATCTGGCTGGCCTCGATGCTGGGGGCGTGGCTGATCACCCTGCTGGTGAACCTGGCGATCGGCTCGCTGAGCCTGTTCATGGAGAGCTCGCTCAAGGTGCTGGACGTGTGGTTCACCCTGTTCATGGCGCTGTCCGGGTACATCGTCCCGGTGGAGCTGTTCCCGCCCGCCCTGCGCGCGGTGGTGGAGTGGCTGCCCTGGCGCTACCAGATCGGCTTTCCGGTGGAGGTGATGACCAACGGGCTGGCCCTGGATCGGGCGCTGTGGCTGCTGGCGGCGCAGTGGGGCTGGGTGGCCTTCTTCCTGGGACTGACCCTGCTGTTGTGGCGCAAGGGACTCTCCCGCTTCGCGGCGTACGGGGGCTAAGGCAGATGCGCCGCTACCTGACCCTGCTGTGGACCCAACTGCGCGCCTCGCTGCTCTTGGCGATGCAGTACCGCTACGACTTCCTGATCGACGGGGCGATCTCCCTGTTCTCGGTGTTCCCGGTGGTGCTGCCGATCTTCGTGATCTTCCAGGGACGGGAGGACATCGTCGGCTGGACCCTGCCCCAGGCGCTGCTGGTCACCGGGTGGTTCGTCACCCTGGACGCGATCATCGACGGGGCGATCAGCCCCTCGCTCACCGCGGTGGTGGACCACATCCGCAAGGGCACCTTGGACTTCGTGCTGCTCAAGCCGGCGGACGCGCAGTTCCTGGTCTCCACCAACCAGTTCCAGCCCTGGCGCATCACCCACCTGTTCGCGGCGGTCGGGATCTTCGTCTACGCGTTCCTGCAGATGGGGCAGTGGCCCTCTCTACTGGGGGTGCTGACCTCGCTGGTGCTGCTGGGGCTGTCCACCCTGCTGCTGTACTCGCTGTGGATCCTCACCGTGGCCGCGGCGTTCTACGTGGTGAAGGTGGACAACCTCTCCTACCTGTTCCAGTCCATCTTCGACGCCGCCCGCTGGCCGGCCTCGGTGTTCAAGGGCGCGGTGAAGTTCGTGTTCACCTTCGTGATCCCCCTGGCGCTGATGACCACCTACCCGGCGGAGGCGCTGCTGGGCCGGCTGACCCCGTTGCAGTTCGGAGGGTCGCTGGTGGGGGCGCTGACCTTCGCCGCCTGCGCCCGGGTGGTGTGGCTGCGGGCGATCGGCAAGTACACCTCGGCCAGCAGCTAAAGTGCCTGCATCCATCCGGTCGCGAGGAATCCCGGCCGTGCCCCAGGGCACCCCGCGTTCGAACGGCTGGATCCATCCGATCGAATGGAATCAGGGAGTGCTTTTCCCCGCCCGGATCCAGTCCTCGACGACCACCCCCGGGATCCGCTGGTAGTGGCGGCGGTTCCCGGTCACCACCGCGGCGCCGCGTCCCAGCGCGATGGCGCCGATGAACAGGTCCGCGTCCGCCAGCTGCTGGCCCTTGTGCTCCAGCAGCGCCTTGGCCTCTCCGAACAGCTGCACCGCGCCCTCGTCCAGCCCCAGCACCGGGAGGGTGGCCAGGAACCGGGTGACCAGGGTGCGGTTGCCCTCGGGGGCCTTGGACTTCGCCGCGCCGCAATAGAGCTCGGCGGCGGTGATCCAGGTGGTCACCACCTCCTCGGAGACCGCGGCCCGGCGCTCCAGGACCGCGCTGTTTCCTCGAAGCAGCGCGATGCAGGTGTCGGTGTCCAGGAGCTTCAGAGGTCCACCTCGCGCCCCTGCGTCCGCCTGGCCATCAGCCCCTCCGCCTCCTTGGTCGGCTCCAGATCCGACTCCCACTTCCCGGCCAGTTTGCGCCAGGCCGCAAGCTGGGCCTCCACGGCACGGGGAACCGGCGGCTCGGCGTGCCCGCGCAGGGCGGAGTCCAGCAGGTGGATGACCTGCTGGTTGAGGCTGCGCCGGTCGCGCTCGGCGGCCGACCGCAGCGCCTTCAGGAGAGGGTCGGGGATGTTCTTGAGGGTGATCGAGGCCATGGTGGAACCATTTTGGTGTCGAAACGGTTACGCGGCAACCCAGGGAGCGGCCGACCTGGGGCCGAGCAGCGTGCTTCGGCCCCGGTCACTCTGTGCTAATCGCTCGCCGACCATGGCCACCGAGCTGGAAAATGAGGTCGCGCGGCGGCGCACCTTCGCGATCATCTCCCACCCCGACGCGGGCAAGACCACCCTCACCGAAAAGCTGCTGCTGTACGGCGGCGCGATCCACCTGGCCGGGAGCGTGAAGGCCCGCCGGGCCAGCCGGCACGCCACCTCGGACTGGATGGAGCTGGAGAAGCAGCGTGGGATCTCGGTGACCTCCTCGGTGCTGCAGTTCAACTACCGGGACCACGCGGTGAACCTGCTGGACACCCCCGGTCACCAGGACTTCTCCGAGGACACCTACCGGACCCTGGCCGCCGCCGACAGCGCGGTGATGTTGATCGACGCGGCCAAGGGCGTGGAGCCGCAGACCAAGAAGCTGTTCAAGGTCTGCCGGCTGCGGAAGATCCCGATCTTCACCTTCGTGAACAAGCTGGACCGCTACGGCCGCTCACCGCTGGAGCTGATGGACGAACTGGAGCAGGTGCTGGGGATCCGCGCCTACCCGATGAACTGGCCGATCGGGATGGGGCCGGAGTTCCGCGGGGTGTACGACCGGAGGGCGAAGGTGGTGCACGTGTTCACCTCCGAGGGTCGCCACGGCGAGTCCGAGGCGGCGGAGCGCAGCGTCTCCATCGACTCCCCGGACATCCTCCAGTACGTCAGCGACAGCGAGCTGGCGCAGCTGCGCGAGGACATCGAGCTGCTGGACATCGGCGGGGACGTCTTCTCCCAGGAGAAGGTGGACGCGCAGGAGATCACCCCGATGTTCTTCGGCAGCGCGATGACCAACTTCGGGGTGCGGCCGTTCCTGGACGCCTTTTTGACCCTGGCCCCGCCGCCCTTGCCCCGGGACACCAGCGCCGGTCCGCGACTGCCGGAGAACCCGCGCTTCGCCGGCTTCGTGTTCAAGATCCAGGCGAACATGGATCCCTCCCACCGGGACCGGATCGCGTTCTTGCGGGTGGTCTCCGGCCGCTACGTGAAGGGGATGAACGCCCACCACTCCCGGCTGGAGAAGCAGGTCCGGTTGGCCAAGCCCAGCCAGTTCATGGCCGCGGAGCGGACGGCGATCGAGGACGCCTGGCCGGGAGATGTGATCGGCCTCTTCGATCCCGGGCAGTACCGGATCGGCGACACCCTGGCGGAAGACCAGGGCTTCGAGTTCGAGGGCGTGCCCCGCTTCTCCCCCGAGCACTTCGCCCGGGTCCGCTCCAAGGATCCGATGCGGCGCAAGCAGATGGAGAAGGGGCTGGAGCAGCTCTCCGAAGAGGGCACGGTCCAGATCTTCCAGCAGCTGCAGATGGGGATGCGGGATCCGATCGTGGGCGTGGTCGGGCAGCTGCAGTTCGAGGTGCTGCAGTTCCGGCTGGAGCACGAGTACGGCTCCAAGGTGGTGCTGGACCAGCTGCCGTTCACCCACGCCCGCTGGGTGGTGGGCCCGAAGTTCGATCCCAAGAGCTTCGACTGGGAGGGCAACCGCCAGACGGTGCAGGACCGCGACGGGTTGCCGCTGGTCCTCTTCCGCGACGAGTGGGCGCTGCAGCACGCCGAGGACAAGCACCCGGAGCTGAAGTTCCTCTCCTACGCCCCCACCGGGAAGGACAAGGAGCAGATCCGGGTCGAGGGGTAGGCGATCACGGCGCCTGCATGAAGGTGATCGACCCCTTCAGGTCCACCTTCCACAGGCCGCGATCGGTGGTCACGAACAGCTCCATTCCGTAGAGCAGCGCGGTGAACACGTGGGTCTCCACCGGGTAGGGCGTGACCCCGTGGGTGACCATCATCGCCTGCACCTCGCCCTTCTCCTCCTCCACCCGGTCCACCAGGCAGGAGCGGGAGAGCGGAACCTCCTCTTCCACCCGGGCGCCGTCGGCGGAGATCCGGAACAGCCGGTGTCCGGCCAGCACCACCTCGCCCTTCCGGTTGGAGCCGCCCAGCAGGTACACCAGCCAGCCCTCCTGGCCGATGAGCGCGGCGGGGAGGATCACCGGGTTGATGCCGGTGCCGCAGACCTCGGTCAGCCGCTTGATCGCCGTCTCCCGCGCCTTGAACATCCCCAGGGTCTGCGCATCCAGCGGGCGGGGCGGCGCGTAGCGCTCCAGGTCCGACTCCCGGTCCGAGCCGGGCGGGAAGGTCAGCTCGTAGGACAGTCCCAGCCCCGCGCCGGTCTCCGAGATCCACAGCACGGTGCGTCCCCCGTCCTCCGAGGGCACGGTCAGCCAGCCGCGCAGCGCCTCGTCCCCGGGGAGGATCTTCGCCTCCATCATCACGTCGGTGGCCCGGGCGGAGAACACGTCCTGGACGAACAACTCCTTGCCCAGCCGCTCGGCCCGCTCCACCTGCGAGGCGAACTCGGCGGGGATCGGCTGCGCGGCGTCGGTTCCAATCGCCGCGCGGGTGGGGACGCACCCCAGCGCCAGCAGCAGCAGCACTCCGGTCAGTCGGTGAAGGCTCACCGGGAGAAGGGTATGCGCCTCCTCCGCCAGGAAGGCTGGATTTCCCGCATCTAATGGTGCGGGCGCCTGCCCGGCGTTCAGGCGCGCATCCTCTATTGGGGGCGTTCCAGGCAGGGTAGGGCGCTGTCGTACCTCGCTGCGGGAAACGTACAGCCACACTGGTAGTACCTGCGCTTACCCTGGGTCATTTCGTACCTTTTGCCGGGTCGTCCACCGATCCAACAACCCGCAACCACTCGGTTTGCAGCCACGCGCGCCGCGTCAACCTACATAGCAACACATCCACGCAACCTCCGATAATGGGTTCAAGACTCACAACATCCCACCTCGGCGCACCCAGTTGGCGCGCCACCTCGAGGCCTCCCATGAACGTCCGCCGCACTGAAACCCCGGTTGCCCCGCTCCCCGCGGTCTCCGTTGCTTCTGCCGCCGCCGTCCGGACCCCGGCCACCCCCGCCGCCTCCGGCTTCGAGGCCTCCCGCGCCTCCGCGCAGACCCTGCTGGCCCGGGCCGAGAACGGCCAGACCCGCGTCTCCCAGAGCATCCTCCCCGGCGACATGTACCCGGTGGCGCCCGGCCCGCTGGCGCTCAACAGCGCCGCCGCCCAGAAGGCGATCGCCTCCACCCAGCAGTTCCTGGTGCTGAACCTGGGCCTGGGCGGCAGTGGCCAGGGCACCCCGGAGTTCCAGCCCCGCGTGGTGGAGATGGACGTGCTGGGGATGACCCACGTGCGGATGGACCGGCTGCAGGATGGGCTGAAGGTGTTCGGCGAGCAGGTGGTGGCGCACCTGGATGTGGACGGCAACGTCAGCAGCCTCACCGGCGGCGAGGGCCTCTCCTCCATCCCGGCCGACGTCTCCGGGGCCACCTGTGCCTGCACCCCGGAGGAGGCGCTGGCCAAGGCCACCGCCCGCTTCGGCCGTCAGTCCCAGCACCCCCCGGTGGTGGAGCAGGTGCTGTTCCAGAAGCCGGATGGCTCGTACACCAAGGCCTACCGGGTGGAGGTCACCGACTTCACCACCGCGCGTCCGGAGCGGATGAACTACATGGTGGACGGGGCCACCGGGAAGGTCCTCGACCAGTGGAACCAGATGGGCGGGATCGAGCTCCCCAAGAACCAGGGCGACCTGGTGGGCCGGCCCGGCAACCAGCACCAGGGCACCGGCGAGGCGGGGGCGGATGACCGCTCGCTGTACTCCGGCCAGGTGGAGATCGGCGCCACCCAGAACGCGGATGGCAGCTTCACCCTCCACGACTCCGGCCGCGGCAAGGGCGTGGAGACCCGGGACGCCAACAACAAGAGCAGCGGCAATGGCTCCACCGCGATCACCGACGGCAACAACCTGTGGGGCGAGGTCACCGATTCGCCCCGCTCCCACGCCGCGGTGGACGCGCAGTACGGCGCCCAGATGACCTACGACATGTACCGCCAGGTGCTGGGGCGGGACTCCATCGACGGCAAGGGCGAGAAGCTGCTCAGCAACGTCCACGTGCGCAGCAACTACGTCAACGCCTTCTGGGACGGGAAGCAGATGTCCTACGGCGACGGGGACGGGAAGACCTCCGGCCCGCTCACCACCCTGGACATCGCCGGGCACGAGATCAGCCACGGGCTGACCGAGCGCACCGCCGGGCTGATCTACCGGAACGAGTCCGGCGGGATCAACGAGTCGATGAGCGACATCCTCGGCACCGGGGTGGAGTGGTTCGCCTCCCAGAAGAACTCGGCGGTGAAGTTCGACTGGACCCTGGGCGAGGACTGCTGGACCCCGAACAACGGCGATGCCACCGACGGGCTCCGCTACATGAACGATCCCACCAAGGATCGTTACTCCATCGACCACTACTCCAACTACCCCAAGCAGACCGAGGTCCACGGCAGCTCCGGGATCATGAACAACGCCTTCTTCCTTCTCGCCGAGGGCGGCACCAACCGCACCTCCGGGATCGAGGTCCAGGGCGGGGTGGGGGTGGAGAAGGGGCTGCAGATCTACGGCCGGGCCCTGATGTTCTACATGACCCCCAACACGACGTTTGCGCAGGCCCGGGAGGCCACGGTCAAGGCGGCCACCGACCTGTTCGGCGCCGACTCGGTGGAGGTCCGGAAGGTCCGGGAGTCCTGGACCGCGGTCGGGGTCAACTAGGACTTCCTTGCAGTGGGGTTGAACGGGAGGAGGACCGGTTCAGTTGGTGCTGGTTTTCTGTAACGGATCTCGGCTCTGCTCCGGATCCCGATGCGCCTGCTCCCCCTCCTGCTTGCGGCCACCCTGGTGTCCCTGACCGGCTGCGACGAGCGCCGCGCCACGATGCCGGTGCCGGTGGCGGTGGGGGGGCGCTGCAAGGTCTCGGTGGGGGAGAGCCGCTCCAACGTGCGGATCCGCTGCGGCGGCCCCTGCGGTTCGGGGGTGCTGGCGGAGGGCACCTGCGCCGACGGTCGCCAGCAGTGCGAGAACCAGTGCGACATCTACCAGGACGTGGAGGTCTGCTACCTCTCCGACCGGGTGGTCTCGCTGCTCTCCATCGACCGGGAGTTCGGCCACTTCAAGTGGTGCTTCTGGCCGGACCCGGCGGTGGAGCCGCCCCGGCGTCGACCCCAGCGCTGATCATCCCGCGGGCGGTGCCCTATGCTGGGGACCTTCGCCCCGGAGGTCACCTACCTTGCTGACTCGCTGCTTCGTCCTGCTCGCCGCGCTGGCAGTCCCGGTCCTTGCCCAGCCCATGCCCCGGGCGGGCGAGTTCGTGGTGGACACCACCGGGCAGCTGTCGGACCAGACCCGCTTCGAGTTGAACCAGCTGGCCGCCGGGCTGAAGGCCTCCGGCAGGGGCCAGCTGGGGGTGCTGGTGGTGGACACCACCTCCGGCGAGTCGCCCCGGCAGTACGCGCTGCGGGTCTTCAACGCCTGGGGGATCGGCCAGGCGGGTCGCGACGACGGGGTGCTGCTGTTCGCCGCGCTGGGGGATCGCAAGGCGGAGATCCTGCTCGGGGACGGGGTGGACTCGGATGAGGACGTGGCCCGCAGCGACGCGGTGATGAGGGACCGGGTGATCGCCGGGTTCCGGCAGAAGGATCCCAACGCCGCCCTGCTGGGAGGGGCCCGGGGGATCGTGGAGCTGCTGGAGCAGACCGCCATCAACCAGGGCGCCGCGCCGCTGGCGGCGATGGGGGCGCCCAGCCCCGCCCCCCGCTTCCCGGTCTCCCTCTCCCGCTCCTCCCGGGTGGTGGATCCGGACGCGATGGTCCCCGCGCCGCTGGAGCGCCAGCTCAGCGAGCTGGCCTGGTCCCAGGAGGCGGACGGGCTGCCCCCGCTGGTGTTCCTGTTCTTCGGCTCCGACCAGCACCACCCGTACCACGTGGCCGAATGGGCGCGGGAGGAGCTGCGGCTCTCCGAGGAGGAGTGGCTGGTGGTGGTGGCGCCGGGCCGCGGGATGGCCGTGGTCTCCGCGCCCCAGGTCAGCCACCCGGGCATCGAGGAGCTGTCCGCCGAGCTGGGCAGTCGCGCCGCCGAGCTGCTGGCCGCGGTCAACGATCCCGCCGCGCAGGACGCCTTTGCCCAGGAGGCCCAGAAGCTGCCGCAGGTGGCCAGGGACGGCGTCTACCCGCGCTCGGTGGGAGAGCGGATGGGCCGGACCCTGGAGCAGCACCGCACCGTCTCCTGGGCCTCGCTGGGCGGAATCGTCGTGGCCGGCGGCGTGGGCCTGCGCCGCTGGGCCCGGCGGCGTCCCCGCAGCTGTCAGGACTGCCGGACCCCGCGCGAGCTATTGGACGAGGCGTGGGACGACACCCACCTCACCGTCGGCCAGCAGAAGGAGGAGCAGCTCAAGTCGGTGGACTACGACGTGTGGTGGTGCGGCCGGTGCCGGGATGCGCTGGTGCTGCGCTACGGGACGCTGTTCAGCAGCCACAGCAAGTGCGGCTCGTGCAGCCACGTCACCAAGAAGAACAGCACCCGCACCCTGGTGGCCGCCAACTACGACCACGGGGGCACGGTGGAGGTCACCGAGCACTGCGAACACTGCGGCTATCACCGCACCTACCAGCGCCACACCGCCCGGCTGACCCGGTCCAGCAGCTCGTCGTCCTCCAGCAGCCGCAGCTCGTTTGGCGGCGGCAGCTCGTCGGGGAGGGGCTCCAGCGGCAGCTGGTGACGCGACGACCAGGCGGGCAGGCATCCCCCGTGCATTGTCGCCGTGCCTGCCGCCAAACAGCCGCAGGGTCCGAGAACCGCCAGCGGACTGGGCGGCTGGCCTTTATACGAGCGCGCGATGCGTGGCCCGGGAGCGAACAGCGTGGTGCGTGAAGAGCGGGGGATGGTGGTTGCCGCGCTGGTGGCGGTCTATTTCATTTGGGGTTCCACCTACCTGGCCATGCGCTTCGCGGTGGAGTCGCTGCCACCGCTGCTGATGGCCGGCACCCGGTTCCTGGTCGCCGGCGGCGCGATGTACGGCTGGCTGCGGCTGCGCGGCGGCCCCCACCCCACCTGGCCGCAGTGGCGCAGCGGGCTGTTCACCGGGGTGCTGCTGCTGGGGTTTGGCAACGGCGCGGTGGCCCTGGCCCAGAAGCTGGGGGTCAGCTCCGGGCTGGCGGCGGTGATGGTGGCCAGCATGCCGCTGTGGGCGGCGCTGTTCAGCGGGCTGTGGGGAGAGTGGCCGCGCTGGCGCGACTGGCTGGGCCTGGGAATCGGCGCCTCGGGGATCGCGCTGCTCAACCTGGACAGCAACCTCCAGGGCAGCGCGGTGGGGGCGTTGTTGCTGGTGCTGGCCCCGGTGTCCTGGGCGCTGGGATCGGTGTGGAGCCGCCGGCTGCCGATGGCCAAGGGACCGATGGCCAGCGCCACCCAGATGCTGTGCGGCGGGCTGGTGATGCTGGGGGTGGGGCTGGTGTTCGAGCCGCTGCCGACCGCGCCCACCGCGCGCTCGCTGGGAGCGCTGGCCTACCTGGCGGTGTTCGGATCGATCATCGGCTTTAGCGCCTACGGCTACCTGCTGCGCACGGTGCGCCCGGCGGTGGCCACCAGCTACGCGTACGTGAACCCGGTGGTGGCGCTGGCCCTGGGCGTGCTGGTCGCCGGGGAGCGGATCACCCCGGTGGCGATGCTGGGCGCCGGGGTGGTGCTGCTGGGAGTGGTGATCGCCCTGGTGGGAAGGGGAAACGCACCCAAGGCGGCCCCGGTCGCTCCGCCGGCGCTGGTCGGCCCCGGCGCGCGCTAGAAGGCTACTTGTAGACCCCCACCGTGGTCCCGCGGTGGACCGAGTCGCGCAGCACCAGGCCCTCCTTGACCCGCTTGGCACAGTGCGGCCCCACGAAGAAGCCGGGGCGGTCCGCCTTGCGGAAGCGCTTCTTGAAGAACTCCTCCACCTCGATCACCAGGCTGCGGAAGCGGTCCGGCGCCGGATCCCGGCGGCCGGTCTGGGGGGTGACCTCCATCTCCGCCCACACCTTGCCGGCCAGCAGCTCCCCGTCCTCGTTCAGCCGGCAGCGTTCGTAGAAGATCACCGGCGAGCGGACCTCATCCACCCGCCAGGTCCCCTTGTCCGGGCCTCGCTTGACCTTGTCCACCAGCACCGGGCCGATGTCCGAGGCGGCCAGGTACAGGTCGTCGTCGGGCAGCTTGGCCACCGCCTCCTCGTTGGCCCGAAACGGCTTCCAGTCCGGGGGAACCCGGCGCGGATAGACCTCGAAGTTGTACTGGCTGAGGAAGCGGAAGAAGGCCTCCTCGTCGGGGCCCTCCATGAAGAACTTGAACGTGTTGGCCATGCGAGCGGGGGCTTGTAGCAGCAATTGTGTGCACCCACGCGTGCCATCCGGGGCCCGGCGCGGTGCAGCCTCCTCCCGCCTGCTAGCTTGCCCGTCCATGGACGACACGCTGGGGCAGCTGATCTCGCGGATGGCAGAGCTCAAGGACCTCTCGGGGCTGGTGGGCCTGGCCACCTGGGACCAGGAGACCTTCCTGCCGCCCAAGGGGCATGGGGCCCGCGCCGACCAGCTGGCCACCCTCCAGGGGCTGTACCACCAGCGGCTCACCGAGCCGGCGCTGGGCGAGCTGATGGGCGCGGCGCTGGAGTCGCCCCGGCTGACCTCCGATCACCGGGCGATGATCCGGGTGCTGGACGCCGAGCGTCGCCGCGCCCTCAACGTCCCCACCCGGCTGGTCCGCGAGCTGGCCGAGGCCCAGTCCCTGGGCGGGGCCACCTGGCGGGAGGCGCGCAAGCAGCGCCGCTTCGAGCCGTTCCGCGCCTCGGTGGAGACGCTGGTGGCGCTGCGCCGCGAGCAGGCGGACTGCATCGGCCACCACGGGCAACGCTACGACGCGTTGCTGGACGCCTACGAGCCGGGGATGACCGTCCGGCGGTTGACCCCGGTGCTGGACGCGCTGGAGAAGAAGCTGGTCCCGCTGGTGAACACCGTGGCCGAGGCCGCCGCCTCCCGCCCGGACGCGCTGGCCGGCCGCCGCTTCGAGCTGCAGGCCCAGTGGCGCTTCACCTTCACCCTGCTGGAGGCGATGGGCTTCGACCTGGAGGCGGGCCGCCAGGACCAGAGCATCCACCCCTTCAGCGGCGGCACCCACCCCACCGACGTGCGGCTGACCACCCACCTCCAGGAGGACAGCCCCTTCCCGGCGCTGTTCTCCACCATCCACGAGGGCGGCCACGGGCTCTACGAGCAGGGCTTCTCGCCGGAGCACTACCGAACCCCGCTGGCCGCCGCCCCCTCGATGGGGCTGCACGAGTCCCAGTCCCGGCTGTGGGAGAACAAGGTCGGGCGCGGCGAGCCGTTCTGGCGGCACCAGTACCCGCTGTTCCAGGCCGCGATGGGAGAGGGGCTGGCCGGGGTGTCGCTGCCGGACTTCCTGCGCTCGGCCAACCGGGTGAAGCGGACCCTGGTCCGGATCGAATCCGACGAGCTGACCTACAACCTGCACATCTCCCTGCGCTACGGGCTGGAGCGGGCGCTGATCGAAGGCGACCTGGAGGCCCGGGATCTCCCCGGGGAGTGGAACGCGCGCAGCCAGGCCCTGCTGGGGATCACCCCGCCGGATGATCTGACCGGCGTGCTCCAGGACATCCACTGGTCCACCGGAGACTTTGGCTACTTCCCCACCTACTCGCTGGGGAACCTGTACGCGGCCTCGCTGTGGGCGGCGGCGCGACGGGCGCTGCCCGGGCTGGAGGAGGGGATCGCGCAGGGGAGGCTGCTCCCGCTGCGCGACTGGCTGCGGGAGCAGATCCACAGCCAGGGCTACCGCTACCCCGCCGAGGAGCTGATCGAGAAGGTGACCGGGCGCGGGCTGACCGATGAGGACTTCATCGGCTACCTGCGCGCCAAGTATGGCGCCCTCTACGACCTCTCCCTCTAGAAGCGGTAGCTGGTGCGCAGCGCCACCACCGACTCGGTGCGCAGGCCCGGGGAGAGGCTGATCGACCGGTCACCCAGCACGTGGGTGGCCAGCCCCAGCTCCATCCCCACCGCCGGGTGGACCTTGAAGCGCAGGCCCAGCGCCGGCGCCAGGTAGTCGAACGACCCCCGGTCCCCGAAGTGGGTTTGCAGGTCCAGCGCCAGGGCGAACCAGCTCACCGGCGACCACTGTCCGCCCAGCCCCACCAGGAACCCGAGACGGGGCTGCGGAGTGGCAGAGGAGATCCCGAAGGCCAGGTCGCTGCCCAGCAGGCCGTGCAGCTCGAACGCCGCGCCCAGCCGGTGGGAGAACAGCGCCCCCAGCTCCACCGCGGTGGTGCGCACGTTCACCGTGGACGACGCGGTGGGCAGCACCAGCCGCCCGGTCACGCCCAGCACCGAGGACCCGCTGGTCCACAGCGAGTAGGTGGCGCCGCCGGAGAGCTGGCCCACCCCGGGGACGGTCACGCTCAGCGAGGCGTTCTGCGAATAGATCATCCGGAAGGCCTCGAAGGTGCCGAACACCTCCAGCCGGTCGTTGACCGCATAGGAGCCGAACAGGGTGGCCCCGCCGCCCATCAGCGCGCGGTACTGCGGGATGTCGATCTCCGCGTCCCCGCCCAGCACCAGGCCCACCTCGGTGCGCGGGCAGGCCCGGCGGCCGGTGGCCTGATCCACGGCGAAGAAGCCCAGCGCCACCGGGCCCTCGATCATCGCCCGGTCCGGAACCTGGGCGCAGGCGGTCTGCCCGCTGATCGGCGAGGCGATCGGCTTGGGCGCCGGCGCGACCGCGGAAGTCAGCGGTTCCAGCTCCGGCTCCTCCGTCCCAGGGGCGGGAGAGGCCGGCTTCGGCCGGGACTGGGCCACCAGCACCGGTTCGGAGGCGGCCAGGACCTGCGAGCCGCACAGCAGTACCGCCCACAGCAGCGTCGTTCTCACTGAGCGCGTCCTCCGGTGATGAAGGGCGGGTCGAAGCGACCGTTGCCGTTCAGGTCCAGGATGAAGGGGTTGGTGAAGGCGTAGGGGAAGCCGCCGCCGGTGATCCGCGAGAAGTGGAACTCCGGATCGCTCTCCACGGTGGGCGCCGGCGGGTGCTTGATCGGCCCCACCTTCTGTCCCTCCGCCACGTCGGCCGCGTCCACCCGGCCATCCCCGTTGTTGTCGGTGGTGTCCGGCAGGCCATCCAGGGCGTTGTCCAGCCCGCCTCCCAGATCGCCCCACAGCATCAGCTTCCGGCCGGCCTCCACCACGATCCAGGCATCGCCGGTGACCCCCGCCAGCAGCTCGCTGAGCAGCAGGTCTCCGGAGAAGCGCTCCAGCTGGGTGGTGCCCAGCGGATCCGCCGGGTGGACCAGGTCGGTGCCGCTGATCGTCCGCGCCACCTTGCCGTTGACCACGATCCGCACCTCCTCCACGTTCACCCAGGGGGAGGCGCTGACCGCCAGGTGCAGCCGCGCGTCCGGGGCCGGGATCACCGGGGTCATGCTGAACAGGACGTCATCCCCGTTGGGGGCGCTGTCCACGGTGGCCACGATCACCGGGCCGTTGGTGCCCATCACCGTGCCGCCGCGCAGCGCCTCGTTGAAGGACTCGATCTCGAAGCTGCGCATGTCGGTGAACAGCGGGGGGTTGAACGGATCGAACACCAGGGTCCGGGGCATCCCGATGGTGGAGTCCCCCAGGTGGTGCGAGTCGCTGTTGGCGGTGCCCACCCGCAACTTTCCCTGGTTGAGCAGGTAGAACCAGAACTCGCGGTAGGGGAGCAGCTTGCTGTTCAAGGTCCCGTTCATCACCTCCTGCGCTTGATAGTCGTCGTTGGAGTGCTTGCCCGGGCCGTTCGGCTTGCGGATGAACACCCCGTTGCCGGTCCCATCGTCCACCGGCGGCAGGTCGCGGGTGGCGTCGAAGAACAGCGCCTTGGCGAAGCCCAGGTCCCGGCCCAGCTCCGCGTCGGAGAGCGGGTGGTTGAGCTGGACGATGTGGTTGCTGGCGGTGAACAGCCCGCGGTCCACCACCTCGTCGTAGACCGCGCCCGGCTCCTTGTACTCGTCCGAGGGCGCGCCGTTGCGGGGCAGCGCCGGGTCGTAGCGCAGCGGCCAGTAGTTGGTGTGGCCCAGGGTCAGCGGGTACTGGTACCCGGGGATCCGGAACCAGGGGATCCAGTTGGTGGTCTCCACCCCGATCACGGTGGCGATGGTGGTGTCCAGCCCCAGCCGCTCCATCGTGGGGCGGTAGTCGTAGACCACGTCGTGATCGGTGGCGATCGCCACGTCGATGTCCGCGGCGGCGAACGACACCGCCCGCTCCTCATCCGGCATGTAGCTGTCGTGGCTGGCCGCGCCGTGGATGTGCATGTCCGCGCTGAGGGTGAGCGGCGGCTCCACCCCCAGGTTGCGGATGTCCAGCGCCAGGGCCACCGGGGCGGTGCTGTCCAGGGTCAGCGGCTGGAAGTCGATGCTCCAGAAGGGGCCCTTGAACGCGTACAGGTGATAGCGGCCAAAGGGGATCTCCAGGGTGATCGGCGTCCCCGGACGCACCAGCACCCGGTTGCAGGCCGGGTTGGGGGCACCCTCCGACCCCAGGTAGGGCGCGCACTCCTCCCAGGCGCCGTGGAAGTCTCCTGCCGCCTCCTCCTCGGCCTCCGCGTCGGCGGGGAGGATGAAGATCTCCGCGTAGGTGGCCGCGCCGCCGTTGTTGGTGACGCTGAGGGTGACCGGGGTGGTCCCGGGCAGCGTGAACACCCCGGTGTCGGTGTCCGCGTCGGCGCTGGGCAGCGCGCGCTCCACCACCACCCGGCCATGGGACAGCACCTCCACCAGATACGGCTTGCCCGCCGGGACCCGCGCCGAGAAGCGCCCGCTGGCGTCCGGCAGCACCTGGGTCAGCGGGGTCCGCTCCTCCGCCGGCTGGCTGGCCTGGCCCTCGCTGATCAGCACGCTGGCCACCCGCGGATCGCCCACCGTCCCCGCCGGCCGGTCGATCTGCCCGGTGAGGGTGATGAAGGCCTCGTCGTGGAGCTGCTGGCGCAGCTCCAGCGCCAGATCCACCCCGTCGGCCACGTCGTTGCCGGGGACCGCGGCGATGAACCGCTCGAACACAGTGAAGTCCCGGGGGGCGATCACCTGGCGCGGACCGCCGCCGGCGGAGACCGCGATGCTGTGGAACCCCTCCATCGTCTTCTCGTTGCAGGCCACGGTGGCGTAGACCGCGTTGGGAGATCCGTCCGGAGTGGCGCCCTGGAGGGTGGCCGCGAAGTAGGGGAAGGACCGGTAGGCGGCGTTGAGCGCGGTCAGCTTCACCGGCGGGTGCACGAAGCCACCGCCCCGGGTGGGGGAGAACGGCCACGGTCCGGTGTGGTTGCCCCAGAAGTAGGCGTCCTCCAGGAACAGCATGTGGGTGTCCGGGGTCTCGTTGATCAGCTCGCTGCGGACGCGGACCCCGGGCTCGCAGGGGCGCAGCTCGTAGATCGTGTGGATCCGCACCCCGGGGCGGCCGTCCAGCGCGCCGTCCACCTGCACCGCCACCCGGCTGGGCCGCTCGTCGATGATCTTCAAGTGGGTGTAGCGGACCGCGTCCTCCGGCAGCAGGCCGGCCGCGGTGTAGATCTCGTTGATCACGTCGTTCTGCGCGCCCACCGTCTGCAGGTCGATGATCGTCCCGCCGTTGGGAGCCAGGTGCATCTGGTGTCCAATCGCGGCCACCGCGAAGCGCACCTTGCCGTTGCTGAGCACCACGTCGTCCTTGGCCGCCAGCGCGCCCCAGCCGGTGGTGGGGCGGGCCTCGCCGGCGCCGATCCGCCGGACCTCCAGCGCGTCGGCGCCGGGACAGGCGAACGCCAGCTCCGCGCAGGGAGTAGGCAGCGAACAACCCTCCTCCCCGGTCAGACATCCGCCCTGGTGGGTGGCATCACGTCGACAGGAGGAAGACAGCGTGGCCAGGGCAATCACCGCGGCCAAAGCAGGAAGATTCCGGTGCATGGCCGCGCATTATGTCCGGCCGCGGACGGATCGCCACCTCCCCGGGCGGGGGGCGCTTTCGTGGTAAGGGCGCGGACCATGCCCATGATCGATCCCGACATCGAAAACTACGCCGCCGCGCACAGCGAGAAGCCGGGGGCGCTGCTGGAGAAGCTGCGCGAGGAGACCTTCGCCTCCATGGAGGCGCCCCGGATGCAGGTGGGGCCGCTGGAGGGTGACTTCCTGCGCCTGCTGGTACGGCTGTCCCGGGCGAAGCGGATCCTGGAGATCGGGATGTTCACCGGGTACTCGGCCCTGATGATGGCCGAGGGGCTGCCCGAGGACGGGGAGCTGATCACCTGCGAGGTGAACCCCAAGGCGGAGGAGATGGCCCGCCGCTACTTCGCCCAGAGCCCCCACGGCCGGAAGATCCAGATCCGGATGGGCCCGGCGCAAGAGACGATCCGCACCCTGCAGGGGCCGCTGGACCTGGTGTTCATCGACGCGGACAAGGAGAACTATGGCGCCTACTACGAGGCGGTGTTGCCGTTGGTGCGCCAGGGGGGACTGATCGTGGCCGACAACACCCTGTGGAGCGGCCGGGTGCTGGCTCCCCAGGCGGAGTCGGACCGGGCGATCGCGGCCTTCAACACCCAGGTGGCCAACGACCCGCGGGTGGAGAAGGTCCTGGTCACCGTCCGCGACGGGATGATGCTGGCCTGGAAGCGCTGAAGCCTCAGCGCAGCCCGGCCCGCTTGAGCAGCTCCGCGCGCGAGTGCACCTGGAGCTTGGCGAAGATCTTCCGCAGGTGGGATCCGACTGTCTGCTCGGAGATCTTCAACCTCCCCGCGATCTGTGCGTCGGAGAGCCCCTCCGCCACCAGCGTCACCACCTCCCGCTCGCGGGCGGAGAGGTTGCGCGCCTCCGGATCGGCGCGGCTGGCGCGGGCCCCGAAGCCCTCCGCCAGCGACAGCGCCGCTTGTGCGGTCTGGGCGGCGATGGTGGCCACCACCCCCAGCTCGGCGCCGAAGTCCTTCAACGCCTCGCGGGACGGCTGCTCGGTGGCCACCACCAGGAACCCCAGCACCGGACCTTCGGTGCCCACCAGGTACGCGGTCAGCAGTCCCTGGATCCCATTGGGCCGCAGCAGCTCGGTGCGGATCTTCTCCGCCAGCTTCAGCTCTCGCGCGTCGTCCAGCGGCGCGTAGGCGGTGCCGCGGGTGCGCTGGGACCAGACCTCGGCGCGGTCCTCGGTGCGCTCCACCCGCGGCAGCTGCTCGCGGACGATCCCTTCCATCAGGCTGCGGTGGCTCTCCGGCGCCACCGCTCCGGAGGACTCCAATGGACGGTCAGGTGGGCAGGTGTAGACCGCTGTAAACACCGCTCCAGTCGCGGCGCGGATCGCCTCCGCCACCTCTGACCGCCACCGATGTGCGTCCCCTGTCCACGACGACGCAGCCTGCGCCTTGGCCCAGCCTTCATCTAAGTCCACTTGGAGATTTCACCTGGAAGAACGAGCTGTTCGTTCCTCTACCACGTTCGTGCGATTTTCAACTCTCGGAGGGAAGGCCAGTCTCCTGGTCCGATGGATGACCTTGCAGCACTGGCCAGTGAGTTCGCCGCAGAAGCGCTGGGGCTGGTGGATCGGCTGGAGCGGTGCCTGGCCGCGCTGGAAGGCGATCTTCCCCCCGAGGGCCGCGAGGCGCTGCTGGCTCCGGTGCAGCACCACCTGCACACGCTCAAGGGCAACGCTGGCTTCATGGGCGCCGGCCCGCTTCAGCAGGCGCTGCACCGGCTGGAGGACGCGGCCGCGCCGCTGACCCACTCCGCGGCCGCCGCCACCTGGCTGATCTCCGCGCTCTCGCTGGTGCGCGAGGACATCCAGTCCATCGGCGCCGGCCGCGCACCCAGCGACGCCTCCCCGGCGCTGGTGCAGCTGGGAGAGGCGCACCCTTCATTCGAGGCCACCGAGACCGGCTCGGCGCAGGGTGAGCAGGACATCGTCCGGGTGCCGCAGTTCCGGTTGGACGAGCTGATCTCCACCACCAGCGACCTGTGGGTGCAGCACGCCCATCTGGTGGCCCGGGCCCAGGTGATCCCGGAGGTGCGACCGGCAGTGGAACGGCTGACTCCGGTGGTGCGGCGGCTCCAGTCGCTGGCGCTGTCGGTCCGGCTGCAGTCCTTCCGGCCGCTGCTGGCGCGGCTGGATCGGCTGGTGCGCGACGAGGCCCGCCGCGGCGGCAAGCAGATCGTGCTGGAGGTGGAGGGCACGTCGGTGGAGGTGGACAAGGGTGTGTTGGATGCCTGCGCCACCTGTCTGATCCACCTGGTGCGCAACGCCATCGCCCACGGATTGGAGTCGCCGGAGCTCCGGGTGGCCGCCGGCAAGCCCGCCGGGGGCCGGATCTCGATCGCGGTCACCCAGCAGGCGGGGCTGGTGCGGATCCTGGTCGCCGACGACGGCCGCGGGCTGGACGCGGCGGCGATCCGCGCCAAGGCCGAGGCCCGGGGCCTGGACTCCCGCCGGGGCGCGGAGGCGCTGATCTTCGAGAGCGGCCTCTCCACCGCGGCGCTGGGAGACCTGGCCGGTCGCGGGGTCGGCCTGGACGCGGTGCGCTCGGTGGCCCGGGCCGCCGGGGGCACGGTGGAGGTCACCTCCCGTCCCGGACAGGGCTGCCTGTTCACCCTGGTGCTGCCCGCCTCGCTGGCCCTGCAGCGCACCCTGCTGGTGGAGCTGGGCGGCGAGAAGTACGCGCTGCCGGCGGCCAGCGTCTTCCACACCGCCCGCACCGCGGATCTCTCGGTGCGCCGTCTGGGCGCCCAGCGCTGGATCGAACAGCCCGGCCGGCTGGTGCCGTTCGTGGACGCCGGCGCCCTGCTGGGAGTCTCCGCTCGCACCGGCGGCTACGCGGTCCTCTTCGAGGCCAACGGGGTGGGCGCGCTGGAGGTGGACCGCCTGGGCGGCCACCAGGACTTCGTCTTCCGCAGCCTGGACACCGCCTGGCTGGGACCGTCCCCGGTCTCCGGCGCCACCCTCGCTCCTTCCGGTGACGTGCTGCTGAGGCTGGATCCCTCGCGGCTGGTCGCCGCCACTCAGCAGGCTCCGGCCTCGCAGGAGATCCAATGAGCAACCCGCAGGTCTCGCTGGCGCAGTTCATCGCCGAGAACGCTCCGGTGGTCGGTGCCCCCGAGCCGCGGGTGGAGCGCGTCTCCCTGCTGCTGTTCGAGATCGAGCGCAGCCTCTACGCGGCCCCGCTGGACCACGTGCGGGAGGTGATCCGCGCCGAGGGGATCACCCGCATCCCCCAGGCCCCTCCGCACGTCCGCGGAGTGCAGAGCCTGCGCGGGGTGGTGCTGCCGGTGCTGGAGATCCGCAGCCGGCTGGGCCTGACCCCCGCCACCCTCACCCCCGCCAGCCGGGTGCTGGTGGGCGAGCTGTCCCGCCGCTGGGTGGGGCTGCTGGTGGATCACGTGCAGCAGGTGGTGCACGTCCCCCGCTCCGAGTTGCTCCCGCCTCCCACCGAGGTCCGTTCTCCCCTGGCCGGCTATCTGGCCGGCACCGTCCGCGTCGGCGCCCAGGTGGCGCTGCTGCTGGATCTGGATGCACTGCTGGTTCTCCCCGGCGCCGAGGCGCCCAAGGTATGAAGATGACCGTCAAACGCCGACTGTGGATGGGGTTCGCGGCGAACCTCCTGGTTCTTCCCTGCTTCTTCGCGGTGGCCCTGTGGTCGATGGCGGGCGCCGAAGAGGGCGTGGCGCTGGAGCACGAGTCGGTGGAGCAGATCCGCGCCGCCGAAGCGCTGATCGCCCAGCTGCAGACCCTGCCCTCCAATCCCTCCAGCAGCCAGCAGCGCACCCTGCGCGAGGAGGTGGACCGGCTGCGGGAGGCCTCCAGCCGTTCGGTGCTGCGCTCCGAGGTGGAGGCCCTGGCCCGGCAGCTGGGTGACTTCCCGCTCACCATCTCCGCGGCGGTGGGGCCCGGCCAGCACGGGGCCACCATCTCCGAGCTGCGTCAGCTGGTGGACGCCGGCTGGAGGGAGTTCGACGAGCGCCAGAAGGTGATGGGCGAGGTCAAGCAGCGCACCCTGGGGGTGATGTCCCTGCTGGTGCCGTTGATGGTGGTGGGGGCGATCTTCGCCAGCGTGATGGTCTCCCGCACCATCCTCGGGCCGCTGGATCAGCTGACCGCCGCCGCGGGGCGGATCGCCAACGGGGACATGCGGGAGAGCGTGGCCCTGCCCTCGGACGAGGAGCTGCGGGTGCTGGCCACCAGCTTCAACCAGATGCGGACCCGGCTCTCCGGCACCCTGCAGCGGATGAGGAGCTACACCGAGGAGGTCTCGCAGACCGCCACCTCGGTGCTGGCCGCCACCACCCAGATGACCGACGGGGTGCAGCAGCAGAGCAGCGCCACCGAGGAGACCTCCTCGGCGATGGAGGAGATCGCCGCCCAGATCCAGGGCGTCAGCCGCAACGCGGTGGAGCTGGCGGAGGACTCCGGCGCCGCCGCCCAGGGTTCCCGGCAGATCGGCGCCGGCGCGGACGCGGTGCTCAAGGCCGCGCGCGAGCTGCACTCCGCCCTGGACCGGGGCGGGAAGATGATCGAACAGGTGGCGGCCACCGCCCGCGGGGGAGCCAACAGCGCCGGTGAGCTGCAGCAGTTCGCGCAGCAGATCGACACCGAGGCCGCCGAGGGCGGCGGAGCGCTGGACCTGACCGTCTCCCGGCTGGAGCGCGTCGGCGAGGCCACCCGCTCCAGCACCCAGGCGATCGAGGCGCTGGGGGCCCGCTCCCGGGAGATCACCCGCATCGTGGAGACGATGGGGGACATCGCCGACCAGACCAATCTGCTGGCGCTCAACGCCGCCATCGAGGCCGCCCGCGCCGGAGACATGGGCCGGGGCTTCGCGGTGGTGGCGGAGGAGGTGCGCAAGCTGGCCGAACGCTCGGTGGCCGCGGCCAAGGAGGTCGGCGAGATGGTCGGCAACCTGCGCAACGAGATGGACGGCACCCTGCGGCTGGCGCGGGACAATGCCACCCAGACCGCGGAGGGCGTGCAGTTGCTGGGGGAGACCGGCAAGCGGATGCGCCGGATGGTGGACTCGGTGCGGCGGATCAAGGAGCTGGTCTCCCGGCTCACCGGGGCGATGGGGGATCAGTCCCGCTCCGCCTCCGAGCTGGAGCAGGAGGTGGGCTCGCTGCGCGGGCTGTCCTCCACCCTCTCCCGCAACGCGGCCGATCAGGCCCAGACCGCCGCCGGCGTGGTGGGCGCGGTGGACCGGATGTCCTCCCGCACCCGCCAGGTGGCCGACGCCACCGTGCAGGTCCGCGCCGGCGGAGATCAGGTGGTAAAGGCGGTGGAGAACATCTCGGTGGTGGCGCGCCAGAACCAGGACGCCGTCCATCGCGTCGCCGGATCGATGCAGGCTTTGGCCGGCAAGGTGGCCGAGCTGCAGCAGCAGACCCAGTCCATCCTGCTGGAGGACCGTGTTTGAGCAATAGCGGCTCCAGAGGCGTGCCCGCGCCCCCCGGGGAGACCCGGTTCGACCCCAAGGTGCTGCGCGCCTTCGGGGAGGTGGCGCGGCTGCGCTTCGGGCTGGCCCGCATGGAACGCAATCCGGTGGGCCTGGCCCGCCGGCTGTCCCTGGCCCTGACCGGGGCCCAGGTCGGTTCGGAAGAAGCCTCCACCTTCATCCGCACCCTGCGCGACGCCCCGGACTCCAGCCCCCGGGTCCAGGCGGCGGCGGACGCGATCACCAACCGCGAGACCTGGTTCTTCCGCGACCACGCCCAGCTGGAGCGGGTGGTGGCGATGGCGGGCGAGGGCTGTGCCCGGCGGGGCGAGCAGGGGCTGCGGGTGCTGTCCGCCGGCTGCGCCACCGGAGAGGAACCCTTGAGCGTGGCGATGCTGGCCCTGGACGCACCCCACCTGTTCCTGGGCGGGGCGGTGGAGGTGACCGGCTTTGACGTCAGCCCCGGGGCGCTGGACCAGGCCCGGGGAGGAGCGTTCCGGGTCTCCGACCTGCGCCGCGCCGAGGCCGGGCCCACCGGCTGGGAGGGACGCTTCTTCCGCCAGGAGGACGGGCGGCTGCTGGCGCGCGGCTGGCTCACCGGGAGGATCAAGTTCGAGCTGCACAACCTGCTGGGCGATCCCGCCCGCTTCGAGGCCGGCGGCTACGACCTGGTGCTGTGCCGCAACGTCCTCATCTACTTCGATCAGGAGTCCGCCACCCGCGCCCTCTCTGCCCTCTGCGGCTGGGTCCGGCCGGGAGGCCAGCTGGTGCTGGGCACCGCCGAGGCCGGGCTGTTGACCGACCCCCGCATGATCCGCACCCCGGTCGCCGGGGCCTTCCTCCGGGAGGAGGCCCGATGAACGCGCTGGTCCCGAACCGGATCCGGGTGGTGCTGGCGGACGACTCCAGCTTCGTGCGCAAGGTCTTTGCGCGGGTGTTGGGCAAGGAGGCGGACATCGAGGTGGTGGGCGAGGCCTCCGACGGGGCCGAGGCCTTTGAGCTGTGCCGCCGGCTGACCCCGGACGTGATGCTGCTGGATCTGCAGATGCCGGTGCGCGACGGGCTCTCCACCCTGGAGGCGCTGCGCCATCTGCGCTGCCCCACCCGGGTGGTGGTGGTCAGCGCCAGCACCCAGCGGGGAGCGGAGGTCACCCTCAACGCGCTGGAGAAGGGGGCCTTCGACTTCATCGACAAGGCGGCGCGCTCCACCATGCAGCTGCACGAGCTGGGCAGCGAGCTGCTGGAGAAGGTGCGCAGCGCCGGATTGCGCCGGGACGGGGCCCCGGTGGCCAAGGCCTCGCCGGCGCTGGATCCCCGCGCCGCGGCCCCGGAGGTGCTGGTGGTGGGCGCCTCCACCGGTGGACCGCTGGCGCTGGCGGCGCTGCTGGCCGGGCTGCCCTCGGACTTCAACGTCCCGGTGGTGGTGGTCCAGCACATCCCCGCCTCCTACGTTCCGCCCCTGGCCAGCCGCCTCTCCCGCGCCGCCACCCGGCCGGCAGAGCCGGTGCGCCCGGGACAGAAGCTGGAGGCGGGGAAGATCTACCTGGCCTTCGGCAAGCACGAATCCGAGCTGTACCGCACCGAAGGGAGCCTGGCGGTGGTGTGGCGCCGGGCCGATCCGGGGACCCCGCACGTCCCCTCGGTGGACTCACTCTTTCATTCGGCGGCGCGGGTCTGCGGTCCGCGCGCCTGGGGGGCGTTATTGACCGGCATGGGTCGGGACGGAGCGGAAGGACTGCTCGCGATCCGCAATGCCGGGGGATTCACCGTGGCACAGGACGAGGCGACCTCCGCGGTGTGGGGGATGCCGAAGGTGGCGTGCGAGCTGGGAGCGGCCTACGCCGTCCTGGCCATCCACGCGCTGGGACCATTTCTGGGGGAGCAGCACCGAAGTGTCGTTCAACCCGGGTCGGAGGTTCGACCCATCCGGAAGGAAGCACCATGCGCGCAAAGGTGATCGTTCAGATCGTCGTGATGGCGTCGTTGCTGGTCGGAGGGCCTGCGTTGGCCAAGCCCGACACCTGTCCCAAGCCGGACAAGAAGGCCACGCCCGAGCAGGTGTTCGCGGCGCGGCTGGTGGCGATGCAGCAGGGCGACCTGGCGGCGATTGCCTGCAGCTACGCCAAGGACGCGGTGGTGGTCTTCCCCGGCTCGGTGATCCGCGGACGGGAGGCGATCATGGAGGCCTTCCTGGCCTTCGCCGGCGCGCTGGGCGGCACCCCTCCCACCATCACCAGCACCACCCAGGCCGACGACAACCTGCTGGTCACCTACGAGGTGATCACCCCCACCATCTCCATCCCCGACGGGGCCGACACCTTCATCATCCGCGACGGTCGGATCCAGTACCAGCTGGTCCACGGAACGATCGTCTTCAACCAGCCATAGGAGGTCTCTTCTTGAGCTCGAACAACCCAAGCCCGAACAACGAAATCCAAAAGAAGATCCTGATCGTCGAAGACTCGGAGTTCGTCCACCAGATCTACCGGGTCGCCTTCCGCAAGCTCAACCAGCCCCAGCTCACCCACGTCAACAACGGGGTGGAGGGACTGGCGGCGCTGGAGAAGAGCGGACGCTTCGATCTGATCATCGTCGACCTGAACATGCCCCTGATGGACGGGCTGACCTTCGTGCGGGAGGTGCGCCGTCGCCCCGAGCACAAGGACACCCACGTGATGTTCTGCACCACCGAGGGCAAGGATCCGGCGCTGCGCAAGGAGATCGACTCGCTGGCGCAGTCCTATCTGCGCAAGCCGTTCGGGCTGGACGAGATCGTCGCCCGGCTGACCCAGGTCCTCCCCCAGACCGAGCGGCGGGCCAACTAGATGGGCGCCCCAGCCCTGGTCGAGCGCTCCCCCCTGGGGGAGCAGGCCGCCGCATTGCCCACCACCGTCTCCTTCAGCGAGGCGCTGGTGGAATCGCTCCATGCCCTGGGCGTGGAGCGCGCCTTTGGTCTGGTCGGCGGAGCGATCGCGCCGCTGGCCCACGCGCTGGCGGTGGGCCCGCTCAAGGTCCACCACTTCCGCCACGAGGGAGGCGCGGGGTTCGCCGCGTTGGAGGCCAGCCTGGCCTCCAACCGTCCGACTGCGGTGTTCACCACCACCGGCCCGGGCCTGACCAACGCGCTGACCCCGCTGTGGGCGGCCCGCTGGGAGGGCGCGAAGATCGTCCTGATCTCCGGCGCGACTTCAGCGCCGCAGCGCGGACGCTGGGCCTGCCAGGAGACCAGCGCCTACACCTTCCCGGTGGGAGCGCTGCACGGACCCGGAGCGCTGTTCCACTTCGGCGCCACCCTGGAGTCCGCCGACGAGCTGGCCCAGGTGCAGGCGCGACTGGCCGCCGGCTTCGCCCGTCCGGAGGGCTTCGTGGCCCACCTGGGGTTGCCCCTGGGGGTCCAGGCCGCCCGGGTGGCCACCGCCAGACGGCCGTCGCCGATCCCGCCGGTGTTGCCCTCCGCCGGTCCCGCCGCGCTGCGGGGAATCGCGCAGCTGCTGGCGGGCGGAGACGCGGTGATCTGGGCCGGCTACGGCGCGCGGCACGCCTCGGCGGAGCTGTTGGCGCTGGCCACCCGGCTGCGGCTGCCGGTGATGTGTTCGCCCCGGGCCAAGGGGGTGTTCCCGGAGGACCATCCGCTCTATCTGGGCAGCACCGGCCTGGGCGGTCAGTCCTCGGTGGATGCCTACTTCCGGCGCCGCAAGGTGGAGCACGTGCTGGTGCTGGGGACCCGGCTCTCCGAGCCCACCTCGTTCTGGAACCCGGCCCTGGTCCCCAGCGAAGCCTTCATCCACGTGGATCTGGATCCCACCGTTCCCGGCAACGCCTATCCGGAGGCGCGGACGGTGGCCATCCAGGCGGAGGTGGGCGGCTTCCTCCGGGGCCTGCTGGACGCGCTGGGGGAGGAGGATCTCCCCAGCACCCGCAGGGTGGACGCGCTGCCGGCGGCGGAGCAGGTCACCAACACCGCGGAAGGGCCGGTCCGTCCGCAGCGGGTGATGCAGGCGATCCAGAAGCTGATCATCGACCGCACCGACGCGGTGGTGATGAGTGAGTCGGGCAACTCCTTTGCCTGGGCCAACCAGCTGCTGCGCTTCCCCTCCACCGGTCGCTACCGGGTGAGCACCGGCTTCGGCTCGATGGGCCACATGACCGCCGGGGTGGTGGGCACGGCGCTGGCCCGTGGAGGCCTGGCGGTGGCGGTGGTGGGCGACGGATCGATGCTGATGCAAGCCGAGGTGAACACCGCGGTGCAGTACGGGGCCCGGGCACTGTGGATCGTCCTCAACGACGCCCAGTACGGGATGGTCGAGCAGGGGATGCGAGCCCTGGGCCTGACCCCGTTGGAGACCGGGATGCCACGGACCGACTTTGCCACCTGGGCCCAGGCCCAGGGGGCGACCGGGCTGAAGGTGGACCGGGAGGACGAGCTGGACGCAGTGCTGGAGCGCGCGCTGAAGGTCGAAGGGCCGTGCGTGGTGGACGTGCGGATCGACGCCCGACAGACCGCTCCGTGGATGAGACGAATCCAGAATCTGATTGCACAGGGCGCGGACACCGCGCCGGGAGACAACCGATGAATCGTTTCGTAGGCATCAAGGCCCTGGCGCTGGCGTTTCCGCGTCAGGTCCGCACCAACGACTACTTCCGCGAGAAGTGCGCGGACGTGCTGGCCGCCGCCGAGCAGAAGTCGCTGAACAAGGTGTGGTCCCCGCAGGCGGGGGACGCGCCGGCCCCGGTGGACCACTTCAACGACACCATGCGGCCGTACCTGGGAGATCCCTTCCGGGGCACGGTGGAGCGGCGGGTGGTGGCTCCGGGCGAGAGCGGCCTGCAGCTGGAGACCCGCGCAGTCAAGGAGGCCCTGGCGCTGGCCGGGATGACCCCCGGCGACGTGGACCTGCTGGTGGTCAGCTCGTTTGTGCCCGAGGATCCGGGGCTGGGCAACGCGCCCTTCATCGCCCGGGATCTGGGGATGGGCGGGGCCCAGGCCTTCAACATCGAGAGCGCCTGCTCCGGATCGCTGGTCTCGCTGCAGACCGCGATCGCCATGGTGCAGTCCGGGCAGTACCGCAACGCGGTGGTGGCCATCTCCTGCACCTACTCCCGCCACACCGACGAGCGGGACTCGCTGGGGTGGACCTGCGGAGACGGCGCCGCGGCCTACGTGGTGGGCCCGGTGGAGGAGGGCTACGGCTGGCTGGGCGGGAAGCTGCGCCACACCGGCGAGACCTGCGAGGCGCTGTACTACACCATCGCCGATGAGGAGCCGCCGGAGCGCAAGGTGCAGCTGCGCTCGGCGCCCACCGCCGGCAAGGCGCTGAAGGTCTCCAGCGAGTTCAGCCTCCGCACCTGCGTGCACGGGGCGCTGAACTCCGCGGGAGTGAAGCTGTCGGAGATCGACTTCTTCGTCTTCAACACCCCGCTGGCCTGGTACACCGAGTTCTGCAGCCGGACTCTCGGGATCCCGATCGAGAAGACGATCAACACCTACCGCTGGTACGCCAACACCGGTCCGGCGCTGATGCCCACCAACCTCTTCCACGCCGCCAAGAGCGGGAAGCTGAAGAAGGGCGACAAGGTGCTGCTGTACACCATCGGCAGCATCTCCAGCGCCGGCGCCGCGGTGGTCCGCTGGGGCGATGTGGCCCTGGGCGAGGATCCCCAGGCGGCGCGTCCGGCGGCCGAGGTCCCCAGGCTCGAGGCGGCCTGAGCCTGAGCGCAGCCGTCCGCTTCCAGTGAGGCGGGCGGCTCAATCTCTCCCGTTGTTTTGATCCGGCCGTCCGCTTCTAGGGGAGCGGGCGGCCGACTCCTTCCTGGGGTGGGCCCACCGCGCGGGAATCGGCACTCTCCTTCATCCCTTGTCATGAGCACCCAGCGATGAACCACCTGATCCCCGCCCGCAGCCACCGTCCCGACAAGGACAGCATCTTCACCCTCAACGCCGAGGCCACCCGCCGGCGCGCGGCGGGCGAGCGGGTGGTCAACGCCACCCTGGGCGCGCTGATGCACGACGACGGCAGCCTGGCGGTGCTGCCCTCGGTGACCCACACCCTGGCGCGGGTGCCGGCATCGGAGTGGGCCGCCTACGCCCCCTTCGCCGGCACCGGCCCCTTCGTGGAGGCGGTGATCGCCGACACCTTCCTGGGCCATCCCGCGCTGCGGGAGGCGGCGGTGGGCGTCTCCACTCCGGGCGGGACCGGGGCACTGCGGCACGCGCTCACCAACTACCTGGAGCCGGGGCAGGCTCTGCTCACCCCCAACTTCTTCTGGGGCCCGTACCAGACCCTGGCCGACGAACATGAGCGCCGGGTCGAGACCTTCAACATGTTCGATTCGCAGGGCCGGCTGGATGTCCCGGCCCTGGAGACCCGGGCCGCCCGACAGTTGGCGGAGCAGGGCCGGGTGCTGCTGTTCCTCAACGATCCCTGCAACAACCCCACCGGCTATTCGCTGTCCCTGCCGGAGTGGCACGCGGTGGCGGCCGCCCTGGGCCGACTGGCCGAATCCGGCCCGGTCACCCTGCTGGTGGACATGGCCTACTGGCAGTACGGCGCGGCGGAGGATCCCCGCGCCTTCCTGACGGCGCTGACTCCACTGCTGGGGAGGGTGGGGCTGCTC
Source organism: Myxococcaceae bacterium (assembly GCA_036675345.1). GTDB lineage: Bacteria > Myxococcota > Myxococcia > Myxococcales > Myxococcaceae > JALYOC01. The sequence continues at coordinate 22,170 of JAKFFE010000019.1, read as the reverse complement.
TTCGCCTGGAGCGCCTCCAAATCCTTCACCCATTACGGGCTCCGGGTGGGCGCGCTCTTGGCCTGCGTGCCGGGTCCGGCGGACCGCGCGGCCACCGAGGCGGCGTTCGTCTATTCCTGCCGGGGCACCTGGTCCAACTGCAACCGCGGCGGGATGTGGGCGATCACCCAGCTGCTGACCGACGACGGACTGCGCCGCGCCTGCGACGACGAGCGCGCCGGGCTCAAGCGGCTGCTGCGTCGACGGGTGGAGGTGTTCAACGCCCAGGCCGGTGGACTGCGTTACCCCCGCTACGAGGGCGGCTTCTTCGTCACCGTCTTCCACGATCAGGCGGAGGCCAAGTCGGTGCGGCTCAACGAGCAGGGGGTGTTCGTGGTCCCGCAGAAGGGAGCCTTGCGGGTGGCGGTGTGCAGCGTCGCCGAGACCGACCTCCCCCGGCTGGTGGAGGCCCTGGCGGACTGAAGCTACCGCCGCAGCCGCGCCGCGTGCTCCTCGGCCTTCACCCGCCGCTCGTCCTGCTCCAGCAGCCGGGCGGCGGCGGCCAGCCGGTCCCAGAAGCCGGGGGCGGTGGTGGAGAAGGTCCCCGCCTCGGCCAGCTTGTCCCAGGCGGGCTCGAACTCGTTGCGGCTGAGGTGATCCCGGAACGACCGCACCGCCGCGGCGGACCGCCCGTCCAGGGTGGTGCCCAGGATGGTCGCCGCCTGGGTCAGCTGTTCGGTGACCTTCGCCCAGTGGCGGAACAGGTCGTTGACCTCGGACATCGCTACACCTTGCCCAGCAGGTCCAGCAGCTGCGCGCCGTACAGCCGCACCCGCTTCTCCCCGAAGTAGGGGATGGCGGCCAGCGCCTCGATCGACTCCGGCGGATGACGCGACAGCTCGTCCACCAGCGGGTTGGGGAGGATCACCGACTGGGTGACCTTGCGCTCGGTGGCCTTGGCGGACCGGAACACCTTGAGGGCGTCCTCGCGCTTCTTCCGCTTCGGATCCCGGTCTCCGGCCTTCTCCTCCGGCGGGGCCAGCTCGCCGGCGCGGGACTTGACGATCAGCTCCTTGAGCAGCTCCAGCACCTCGTCGCCGTGCTCGCGCACGAAGGCGCCGCGCACCCCCTCCAGCTTCACCAGCTCCCGGGCGTTGCCGGGCGGCTTGAGGGCGATGGCATGGATGGCGGCGTTGGACAGCATCCGCCCCATCGGGATGTTCGCCGCCTCCGCCCACTCCAGGCGCTTCTTGTGCAACAGCAGGGTGGTGGCGTGGGCCAGCGCGAACTGGTTCGGCGAGAGCTGGTTCTTGGGCAGCTTGGGCCGGAACGCGCCCGCCTGGTCCGGCCGGGCCGCGGCCTCGTCGGACATCCGCTGACAATCCAGCAGCACCTCTTCCAGGATGTCCGCGGCCACGCAGGCGGCGCGGACCTTGCGGCCGATGTGCACCAGGTAGCGGACGTCGTCGGCGATGTAGGCCCGCATCTCGGTGGGCACCGGGCGGATCGAGAAGTCCGCCTGCTGGTGCTCCTTGGCCAGCTCCAGCTGGAACTCGTCCCGGACCAGGTCCGCCAGCCCGACCTTCGGCCAACCAAGCAGGGTGGCGGCGCGGTGGGTGTCGAACAGCCCCTGGACCCGCACCCCGGCCTCGGCCAGGAACTGCAGGTCGCCTCCCGCGGCGTGGAAGTACTTGGTCCGCGTCGGGTCGGCGCACAGCGGGGCCAACAGCCCTGCGTCCACGCCCGGGCTGAGGGTGTCGAAGAGGAAGATGTCCTCGTCCGTGCCCACCTGCACGAAGCACAGGCGAGCATGGAAGGCATGCATCGCGTCTGCCTCGACGTCGATGGCCAATTCCTGCGAGGAAGAAAGCCGCCGCACTGCGGTTTGGGCCTGCTCGGAGGTGAGGATGTCGGTTGCGGTCTGCGGAAAGCTCGGCATCAAGCGCGCCAACCTACCGGATGCGCGGCTCCACAGTAGGGTCGTTTTTTCGGTTCTGGTCTGTAGGATGACAAGGCGATGAGTGAAGAAGCTCGATTGGAGAAGGTGCTGCTCAGCCAGATTGGCCGGGCGGTGGGGGACTTCAACCTGATTGCGGAGAACGACCGCATCCTGGTGGCGGTCTCCGGAGGGAAGGACTCGCACTGCATGCTGCACCTGCTGCGGCTGATGCAGCAGAAGGCCCCGTTCAAGTTCGACCTGCTGGCGGTCAACCTGGACCAGGGACACCCCGGCTTCCCCGGGGAGAAGCTGGAGGGCTACTTCAAGGACCACGGCTTCCCCTACAAGATGCTGAAGGAGGACACCTACAGCATCGTCCTGGAGAAGACCCCGGTGGGGAAGACCCAGTGCACGGTCTGCTCCCGGCTGCGCCGCGGCATCCTCTACAACGCGGCGGTGGAGCTGGGCTGCAACAAGATTGCCCTGGGCCACCACCGGGACGACATGATCGAGACCCTGTTCTTGAACATGTGCTTCGCCGGGACCCTGTCCTCGATGCCCCCGCAGCTGAAGTCGGACGACGGGCGGAACACGGTGATCCGGCCGCTGGCCTACGCGGCGGAGAAGGACCTGGCGGCGTACGCGGAGCTCAAGAAGTTCCCGATCATCCCCTGCGACCTCTGTGGCTCGCAGGAGAACCTGCGCCGCAAGCGGATGAAGAAGGCGATCGACGAGCTGGGCAAGGACATCCCCAACCTGCGCAACAGCCTGCTGTCCGCGCTGGGGAACGTGAAGCCCTCGCACCTGCTCGACAACAAACTCAATCCGCTCTACGAGCGGCCCTCTACGGAGGAAGGCGGGGCACCGGTATGGCGAGAGACCTTGCAGTAGCAGCGCGCAAAGAGCGGAACGCGGCGCTGATCGAGACCATGATGCTGGCCGCGATCGCGGATGGCAGCGTCTCCCAGGTGGAGCTGCAGACCCTGCTGCGCCGGGTGCTGGAGCGTCCGGAGTTCGAGGGCACCCGCCCCGAAGAGCTCAACGCGCTGGTGGAAGGATCGGTCCAGAAGCTGGCCGGGGCCAAGAACCTCCCGGAGATCATGAAGTCGCTGCGGTCGCGGCTGCCGGATCACCGCACCCGCATGCTGGCCTTCGGGTTGGCCGCCGCGGTGGCCTTCGCCGACAACCGGGCCTCCCGCGCCGAGCTGGGCCTGCTCAAGACCATCCAGGCCGCGCTGGGGATCTCCGAGGACGAGGTGGCCACCATCGTGGACGTGGTGGAGCGGGGCGGCTCGCTGGCCGAGGCCCTGGGTGAACCTCCGCAGCGGCTGTACGCGGAGGTGATGGTGCTGGTCAGCGCCGCCGACGGGAAGCTGACCGACGAGGAGGCCTCCGCGCTGGTGGAGAGCTTCGCCGCCGACCCGGCCTTCAAGGACGTGGGACCGGAGGCCGCCCAGCAGCTGGTCAGCGCCGCGGTGGCGGTGCTGGCGGTGGAGGGCCTGCCCCGGCGGATCGAGGCTTTGGCCCGGGGCCTGAGCACCCATCAGCAGCGGGTGACCGCGTATGCTCTGGGGGTCCGGATGGCCAAGGCCGGCGGACAACCGCACGGGCCGGAGCAGCGGGTGCTGGACCTTCTCCAGGCGACGTTCGGCCTGGCGGACGACGAGGTCGAGCGCATCCACAAGGAGAGCTGAACCGTGCCCAGCGCCGCGCGCAACTCACTGCGGTTCCTGATCCCTCCCGGGATGGGGGCCAACACCCCCGGCAGCGCGCTGGAGCGGTACCTCTCGCGCACCCTGGGCCGGCAGGTGGAGGTCTCGGTCTCCGCCAGCTACGACGCGCTGGCCAAGGAGTTGCTGGCGGATCGGGCGGAGGCGGCCTGGGCCCCCCCGTTCGTGTGCGCGCGCCTGGAGGCAATGGGAGTCAAAGTGGTGGCCCGGGGCGTGCGCAAGGGCGCCTCCACCTACCGCGCGGCGCTGGTCAGCCGCGCCGGCAGCGGGCTGACCCTGGAGCAGCTGCAGGGGACCACCGCCGCCTGGGTGGACCGGGACGCGGTGGCCGGCTACCTGTTGCCGCTGGCCCACCTGCGGTCCCGGGGGCTGGAGCCGGGGAAGCTGTTCTTCGCCCAGGAGTTCCTCGGCTCCTACCGCGCGGCGCTAGACGCGGTGCTGTCGAAGAAGGCGGACGTGGCCGGGGTGTTCGCCCCGCCCGAGGGCGTCACCACCGGGGTGGACCAGCTGTTCCCGGAGAAGGCCTTTGCCTTCCACGTGATCGACTTCACCGAGGCGGTCCCCAACGAAGGGGTGGCCCTCTCGGTGGGGGTGGCCCCCTCGCAGGCCTCGGCGCTGGAGAAGGTGCTGCTGGCGATGCACGAGACGCCCGAAGGCAACCAGGTGCTCAACGAGGCCTTCCGCTGTGAACGCTTCGAGGCCGCGCCCCGGCTGGGCTACCGGGCGCTGTACCGGGTGGCGCTGGCCAGCCTGTAGCGGCTACTCCCCCTCCACCTGGGTGGCGTCCTCGTCCTTCTCCGGGGCGTACAGCCCCTTCATGAAGTCCGCCAGGTGCGGCGAGGTGGCGGCGAACTGCTGCCGGACGATGAACTCCTCCAGCGCCAGCTGCAGCGCCGCGGCGTGGGGGTAGCGCTGGTCGCGGTCGCGCTCCAGTGCCTTGCCCACGATCGGATCGATGGCGGCAGGAATCGTCGCGTTCACCGAGGAGGCGGGCGGGACCTTGGCGGAGACCACCGCGCGCAAGGTCAGCGCGTCCGTCTCCCGCTTGAACAGCCGGGTCTGGGTCAGCTGCTCGTAGAGGATCACCCCCAGCCCGAAGATGTCCGAGCGGTGGTCCAGCTCCTCCCCGCGGGCCTGCTCCGGAGACATGTACGCGTACTTGCCCTTGATCGCCCCGGTGGCGGTGTTGCTGGCCTTGTTGGCGGCCTTGGCCACCCCGAAGTCGATCAGCTTCACCGTCCCGTTGAAGCCCACCAGGATGTTCTGGGGGGAGACGTCGCGGTGGATCAACGCCAGCGGCTTGCCTTGCGGGTTCTTGGCGTTGTGCGCCGAGTGCAGCCCGGCCGCGGTCTCCGCCACGATCCGGCACACCAGCCCCGCGGGCAGCGCCTTCTTTCGCGCGCGGGAGCGCAGGTTCAGCTGTCGCAGCGACTCGCCGTGCACGTACTCCATCGCGATGTAGTACTGCCCGTCCACCTCACCCAGATCGTAGATCTGCGCGATGTTCGGGTGGTTGAGGTTGGCGGCGATCCGCGCCTCATCGAAGAACATCTCGATGAACTGCTCCTCCTGCGCCAGGTGGGGGAGGATCCGCTTCACCACCAGCAGCTTCTCGAAGCCCACCGGCCCCTTCTGCCGCGCCAGGTAGACCGCGCCCATCCCGCCCGCGGCAAGCTTCCGAATCAGCTGGTACCGCCCGAAGGTCTCCAAGACGCCCCGGACGATACCTGCCTTGCCCGGGAGCCGCCACGGCGGAACCCGGGCCGCACCCCTCCTCGGGAATGCGGCCCGCCTCTTGTTCAAGCAGCGGTGGCTACGGCACCACCCGGCACTCCGCCCGGTACTGCACCCCCACCTTCTGCCCGGTGGTGGGGACAGCTGCCGGATCGAACACCACCGAGTTGGTGGCCGCATCCCAGGTCCACTGGGTGCCCAGCGTCTGCGCCACCCCGTCCACGGTCACCGTCAGGGCAGCCGGATCGCTGGGGACCTCGGTCAGCCGGAAGTCCCGCTGGGCGCCGGCGGCCGAACCGGCCAGGGCGTTGAGCAGCGCCTGGTAGTTGGAGGAACAGACATCCAGCACCTCGCCCCCGGTGCCCCGGGCCACCTCCGCCAGCCGCGGTCCCGGCGGACCGGCGGTCCGGCAGGCCGGGTCGGTGGGGATGATCGCGTGGGCCTTGGTCCGGTGCGACATCCCGGTGCCCTTGAAGGTCTGCAGGAACTGCAGGTAGCTGCTGGCCTCGAAGCCGGAGTGGTCGTCCTCGTCGGCCAGGAACACCACCGCCAGCCGCCCGGTGCTCCGCACCAGCCCCAGGTTGCCGTCGTTGGGCGTCGCGGTGCGCGGATCATCCGCGTTGGTGGACAGCGGGGCGGAGAGCGCGGAGCGCATCGTCTCCAGGCCCTGCATCAGGTTGTGGCACTGGCCCACCTCCAGGTTGGACTGCAGGGTGGCCGCCGCGCTGCCACTGCCGCTGTACGCAATCCGCGGTCGGCTGTTGTCCACCGGGAACAGCCGGCCCGCCTCGCCTCCGTTGGCGCCGCCGCCGCAGATCCCGCTGCGGGTCACCAGGCCGGTGCTGGTCACGCCCGCCCGGACATCCACGCCCCGGGCCCGTGCCTCGTCCAGAAAGCCGGGGATCGCCGCCGCCAGCCGCTGCTGGTACGGCCCCATGGTGGTGGTGTTGGAGACCACGAACAGCACGTCCAGCTGGCTGTCGGTGCCCTGGACGAACCGCTCGTTCATCAGGCCCTCGTGGTTGGTCTCACCCAGCAGCGGCACCATGTACGGCGTGGGCTCGGTGGGAGTGCGGATGTACATCGGGGTGAAGTGCTGGCCGATGATCCGGTGCGCGTAGGTCACCTCCACCTCGAAGCCTTCGCCCGGGTTGAGCACCCGCGGCAGTGGCGGGGCGGCGAAGGTGAACTGGTCGCTGGTCCCGTTCCCCATCTGGATCCCGGAGATCTCCACCGGGCTGGCGCAGGCGTTGGACACGTAGGTGGTGCGCGAGGGCACCGAGCAGTCCGCCCGGTTGTACTTGAAGTCCAGATGGTGCGGCGCCGCGGTGATGCAGGTGCTGGTGGAGACCGCCTTGATCTTCAGCCGGAACACCGGAGTGGCCGGGTCGTTGATCGAGAAGGACAGCTCGCCCTCGTAGACCCCGGCCGCCGCCGCCTTGAAGGCGATCTGGGGGGAGAAGTAGCCGCCCCGGCCCAGCGTCCCGCCGGTCAGCTCTCCGCCCGGCATCCAGAAGGCGCCGCCGGCGTTGTCGGTCAGCTTGATGTCCTTCACCGCGCAGTCGGTGACCCCGGTGTTGGCGAAGCGGAAGCCCAGGACCGCGCCGCGGCCGACCTCCACGTTGCCAAAGTCCAGCAGCGGCGAGGGCACCACCTCCCACTCGCAGGCCGGCCCGGTCCGTCCCCGGCCGGTGATGGTCACGGTGTGCTCCGGGGCGAACATGTCGTCGGAGCGGAACACCAGGGTCATGGTCACATCCCCCACCAGGCTGGGCTCGTAGAACACCTTGAGGTCCAGAAAGTCGGTGCCCGGGGCGATGGCGATCCCCGGCGCCGGCTGGCGCAGGTCCGGATAGGCCGAACCGCCCTGCCACGGATACTGGACCCGGTCCCGGAACGGGGCCGAGACCTGGAACTCGTTGACCTGCGGCCCCTGTGCGCGCACCCCCAGGAAGGTGAGGTTGCCGCTGGTGCCGGCGTTGGTCATCCGGATCACTCTTTCCACCTTGGTGCCAATCAGCTGCTCGCCGAAGTCCACCGACACCGGGGCGATCGCCAGCTGCGGGCGGCCGCCGCGGGCATCCAGCATCACCTGGGTGCTGCGCGATTTGTTGGAGGTGTAGTCCAGCTGCATCGACCCCACCGCGGGCCCGGAGTAACGGGCCGCGTACTCCACCTCCACCTCCACCGACTGACCGGCGCCCAGCTGCGAGTTGGCCAGCGGGGTCAGCGGGGTGAAGGACTGATCGGAGGTGCTGGCCGCGGCCAGGTCCACCGGCCGCCAGGTGATGTTGGTCATCTTCGTTCGCGACCGGGTGGTCTGGTGGACGGGGATCTCATCGAACGGGACCGGCGCCGGATCGAACACCAGGGCCGAGGTCACCGCCTTGCCCACCAGCTGGACCGGGGTGGGGGTGCAGCCGTCGCAGGAGCGGATCTCGATCCGCGCCCCGTCCGAGCCGGCGCCCTGGGGCGCGTACTTGGCGCGGATCTCCAAGGTGGCGTGCGGCTCGATGGTGACCACGTCCGCGGAGAACGGATCCACGAAGTCACCGCCCAGGGTCAGGCTCAGTGGCAGATCCACCGGGTTGCGCACGGTGAACACCAGCTCGCGGTCGGATTCGATCTCCAGGGTCTGGAAGTCCAGCACCGGCGGGTCCACCGACACCGGGGTGGGGGTGCCGGTCCCCAGCAGCTTCACCGGGGTGGTCGCCCCGTGCTCCGCGTCCACCCGGACGCTGACCGATCCCTCCAGCGGGCCTTCCTTGAGCGGGTGGAAGTACAGCCGCACTCCCCGCTCCTCACCGGGGAGGATCCGCATCCCCGGCTCCAGCAGCTCCGCCTGGAACGACGGGTTGCTGTCCAGCTTGAGCACCTCCATCGGCGTGAACGGCACGTGTCCCACGTTGCGGATCCGCACCTCGCCTTCACGCCACTCGCCGACCGGCACCCGGCCGAAGTCGAACGCAGTGGTATTGAGCACGGCATACGCCTCCACCTGGCGTACGCGATTGGGTTCGTGACAGCCCACGCTCACAGCAACGACGGCGGCCGAACACACGAGCCCGAAGATCCCTGACTGAAGCCCCCTCACCATTCCCCTCTCCGCCCGGGCAGTGACCTTCGCGCCTTCAAAGCGCGGGCACCGCCGCACGCTGGCCTTATCAAGCGCCGTACCGTCGGATCCGCAGCGGGGATGGCTAATGAAATCAGCGACTTGAGTGAGGGGAGGGCCGGTCACCTTCTCCCTAGGGAGAAAGTTTTTCCCCTCGGGGTGGAGGGATCGGCGCCCCAGGGAACTGTTGCAGCAAGCAGCAATTCGAAGACGTCACCGGATCAAGCGGACCTTCCGCGATCGCGGTGAGACTCTCCTGGTCATCCACCAGTGAACAGCGGGGTCATGCCTCCTCCCACTCAGGCACGACCTGGCTGGCTCATCCGGTCTTCGCCTGCTCCCGGGGCATCAGCACCGAGGCCAGCTGCCGCGCCTGGCCTTCGGAGGCACACCGGTACTCCTGAACCTTCCCGTTGCCCTTCTCCAAGCGGATCACCCACACATCCTCCTCCTTGGTGATCGTAGGCTTTGTCGCCATGCGTTGCCTCCTCGCCTGCTCTCATTGAGCATCGGCCATGCCGGGAAGGGCGCGACGGGGGACCTGAATCTTTCGGCCAGTTTGCCCAGGAGGGATCGCGGGCACTGACGCGGTCTTGCCGACACTTTTCGGCCCCACCTCGCAAACGGTGCATAGAGGTAAAGGTGCGACCCGTACCGAAGGACGGGGCACTCAGCCTTCCGCCGGCTCCGGCCACTCCCAAGCCGAGCGGTAGCCGCCCTCCGCCTGGGTGGTCTCGATGAAGCGCGCGTAGAACGGCTCGCCCCCCAGCGTGGCGGAATCCCCCACCACGAACAGGTGCCGGCGCGGGCGGGTGATCGCGACATTCATCCGCCGCAGGTCGGAGAGAAAGCCAATCGCCCCTTCGGCGTTGGAGCGGGTCAAGGACAGCAGCACCGCGTCCTTCTCCCGGCCCTGGAAGGCGTCCACGGTGTCGATCTCCACCCGCGGATCGTCGACCAGCTCGCGCAGGTGCGCGGCCTGGGCGCTGTAGGGCGCGATGATCGCCAGCTCCGCCGGATCCAGGCCCAGGCCCAGCAGCTCGCGGGCCCGCTGCGCCACCAGCGCCGCCTCGCCCGGGTTCAACCGGCTGTCGGAGGACTGCGCCTTCTCGTCCTCGAAGCCCTTGCCGGCGGTGTCCAGGAAGAGCACCGGCGGGGCATCCAGCTGCGCGCCCGGGGTCAGCACCTCGGTCAGCAGCCGCTCCGCCACCGAGGGGTGGGCGCGCAGCCCGCCCCCGTACATCTCGCGCGAGGGGAAGGACATGATCTGCTGGTGCATCCGGTACTGCTCGGCCAGCATCCGCTTCACCCCCTCCCCGTGGTCCTCCAGCAGCCGCTCGAACAGGCTCCGGGAGAGGCCGCGGCGCGCGGCCTGGGGGGAGAGCACGGTGGGCGGCAGCTGCTTGTGGTCCCCGGCCAGGATCACCTTCGGCGCGCGCAGGAACGCGATCAGGGTCAGCGGTTCGATCGCCTGGGTCGCCTCGTCCACCAGCGCCAGGTCGAACTCCTCCCCGGCGATCACGTTGGAGTCCAGGCTGGAGAGGGTGGCGCACACCACCTGGGCGCGGGAGAGCACCGCGCGGATCGCCTTCTTCTCCAGGGCCCGGGCCTCGTCCAGCAGCTGCTTGGCCTCCGAAGAGGAGGCGCGGGCGTTGGAGAAGCGCTCGCGGCTGCGGCCCTGCTTCCGTTGCCGGTTGGCGTAGCCGAACAGCGAGTAGGCCTCCTCGAACAGCTCGCGGGAGACCTGCCGGTCCGGGTGGTCCTCCACCTTGAGATCCAGGGTGTGCTCCGCCAGATGCGGCAGCACCCGCGCCGGGTGGCCGACCCGGATCGAGGGGATCCCCTGCTCCAGGCACAGCTCCAGCAGGTGATCGACCGCGGCGTTGCTGGCGGCGGTGGCCAGGATCCGCGCCCCGGAGGCGGCGGCGTGGCGGGCCACCTCGGAGAGCACGGTGCTCTTGCCGGTCCCGGGCGGACCATGGACCAGGAAGAAGTCCTCCGCCGCCAGGGCCCGGGCCACCGCGTCCTGCTGTTCCGGGTTCAGTGGCCGGACCGGGGTCAGCTTGGGCGGCCGCTCGAAGCGGGCCTCGGCGTTCCCCAGCAGCACCTCCCGGCGATCACGCTCCTTGCCCTTCTCCCAGCCGCGCACCCGCCGCACCGCGCTGGTGGCGCGATCAAAGGTCACGTCGTTGGGGACCAGGTCCAGCCGCAGCAGCCCCTCCCCGATCCACTGCGGCGGGCTGCGGTCGAAGGCCACCTGCAGCTCGTGGCGGGCGGCGCGGCTGACCACCCCGCGGGCCGGCTCCACCTCCTCGGTGCGGCGGGGGCGGACCTCCACCAGTTCGCCCACGTCCAGGCGGCGGGGCAGCCAGCGCCGGTCCTCCCGGGCAAAGGTCAGCAGGAAGCGGCCTCCCAGGCCGACCGCGTCGTCGGTCACCTCCAGGTTCAGCAACACCAGCCCGCGCGACTCCAGCTCCGCCAAGGGCAGCGTCTCCCTCAGCTCCTCCAGCCGGGAGCGCTGCTCCGAGCGCTCCAGCTGCAACAGGTTCAGCAGATCATCGAAGTGGGAGAGCGTCCTGGGCACGGACCGGGGTGTAACGCGTTCACCGGCGAGGAGCGAAGGCCTCGTCGGGGTCGGCGACGCTCCGGTGACAACAGTTCGGCTCCCGACCCGCCCGCTGAAGTCCGTCACCGGAGTACCCTGCCTTCCATGCGCCTTGCTCACGCACTGGTCCTGATCTCGCTGGTCGGTTGCGCCTCCACCCCGAAGCGGGACGAGACGGCCGCTTCCACCCCGGCCCCGCCGCCACCGGCCGCCGAGGCGTGCGGTCCCCTGGCCACCGTGGTGCCCGGAGGGATCGCCGATCCGCAGGGCGCGGTGCTCTTCCTGGGGACGGCGCAGGGCCTGGAGGCGGTGGACGCCGCCACCGGCGCCACCCTCTGGAGATCTCCCAGCGTCGCCGTGGCACTGGCGGTGGGGGAGGGGAGGATCGCCGCCGCGCTTCCGGTCGAGGATTCGCCCGGCGAGCTTCGACTGGCGCTGCTGGAGCGCGGCACCGGGGCGCTGCTCAGCTTCGGCCCGCAGCTGAAGGTGGGTTCCGGGCCACGGGGCACCTTCTGCCAGGACGGGGAGGTGGACCTGGTCTGGGACGGACCGCAGCTGGCGAAGGTGGATCTGAACCGGCGGGTGGTGCTCTCCGGACCCCAGCGGGGGGGGCGCCTGGGCACAGCCGAGGGCCCCCTGGAGGTGGAGCTGCGCGCCCAGGGTGGGGTGCTGCGCGCGTATGCGAAGGATGGTTCGCTGCGCTGGGAGCGACCGCTGACAGTCTCTTCGCGGCAGTGAGCGCACCGAACCGGACCACCCGGGGGCGGACCCGCCCCGGCCGGCTGCGCGCGCTGGATCACTACCTGCTTCGCTACGAGCGGCCGCTGCTGGAAGGGCCGTTCATCGATCTCGGGTTTGGGGAGACCCCCGGCACCACCCTGGAGGCGGCCGCCCTGTTCCGGGAGGTGGCGCCCTCCTTGGAAGTGCTGGGGCTGGAGATCGATCCTGCCCGGGTCCAGGCCGCCGCTCCCGCCCAGTCCGCCCACACCCGCTTCCAGCTGGGTGGCTTCGAGAGTCTGGAGCCGGCGCGGCTGGTCCGGGTGATGAACGTCCTGCGTGGCTACCGCGCCGAGGAGCTGCCCCAGGCCCACGCCCTGCTGGGAGCAGCCCTGACGGAGGGAGGTCTGGCGGTGGAAGGCAGCGCCGACCCGTCCGGAGGGTTGCTCACCTGCCATCTGTTGCGGCGCCGGGAGGGCGTCCTGCACCGCGAGGCCCTGCTCTTCTTCACCGCCTTCGAAGCGGGCTTCGCGCCGATGCAGTTTCGCGACTGGCTCCCGCGCGACCTGCGCCGGCGGGTCCTGCCCGGGGAGCCGATCCACGCCTTCCTCCGCGCCTGGACCCTGGCCTGGGAACAGACCCGGGCGGACCAGCCCACCCCCCAGGCCGCCTTTGCCGCCTCGCAGCGCGCGCTGGCCACGACCCTGCCCGGGGTGGCCAGCGACCCCTGGCTGGCGGACCACGGCTACCTGCTGTGGCGACCCGAGGACGGAGTGCCGCCCTGAGGACACCGATTGCCCATCTCCCCCCCGGTGATTAAAGCCAGCCCGTCCCCCTCCCAGGAGCGCAGTCCGTGTCCGAGCCGAACCACCCCCTCAACCGTCTCGCCCGGGAGAAGTCGGCCTATCTGCGCCAGCACCAGCACAACCCGGTGGACTGGTACCCGTGGGGAGAGGAGGCGCTGGAGCGGGCCCGCGCTGAGGACCGGCCGATCCTCCTCTCGGTTGGCTACTCGGCCTGCCACTGGTGCCACGTGATGGCGCACGAGTCCTTTGAGGATCCGGCCACCGCCGCGCTGATGAACTCGTTGTTCATCAACATCAAGGTGGACCGGGAGGAGCGCCCGGATCTGGACCAGCTCTACCAGGGAGTGGTGCAGCTGATGGGACGGGGCGGCGGATGGCCGCTGACGGTGTTCCTCACCCCCCAGCTGAAGCCGTTCTTCGGAGGGACCTACTTCCCGCCCGAGGATCGCCACGGGCTGATGGCCTTCCCGCGGCTGCTCCAGGCGCTGCACGACGCGTTTCGGACCCGCCGCACCGAGGTGGAGGAGCAGGCCACCGAGTTCTTGGGGGGGCTGGAGCAGATCTCGACCTATGGCCTCACCGCCGCGCCCGGCGAGCCGACCCCGGCCCAGGTGGTGGAGGTGGCCCAGCAGCTGGCCGCGGAGGTGGACGCGGTGCACGGTGGCTTTGGCCAGCGCGGGCCCAAGTTCCCCAACCCGATGAACGTGCAGCTGCTGCTGCGCGCGGATCGCCGGGCGCCGGATCCCCGGCTGCGGCAGGCGGCGATGCGCACCCTGGAGAAGATGGCCCGGGGCGGGATCTACGATCAGCTGGGCGGAGGCTTCCACCGCTACTCGGTCGATGAGCGGTGGGGAGTCCCCCACTTCGAGAAGATGCTCTACGACAACGGGCAGCTGCTGCACCTGTACTCCGAGGCGTTCCAGGTGGAGCCGCGCCCGCTGTTCCGCCGGATCGTGGAGGAGACGGTGGAGTACGTGCGCCGGGAGATGACCTCGCCGGAGGGCGCCTTCTATGCGTCGCAGGACGCGGACAGCGAGGGCGAGGAGGGGAGGTTCTTCGTCTGGACCCCGCAGGAGCTGGACCGGCTGCTCACCCCGGAGCAGGCCCGGCTGGCCCGGCTGCGCTGGAACATCCGTCCGGAGGGGAACTTCGAACACGGCGCCACGGTGCTGCAGGCCACCCTCCAGATCGGCGAGCTGGCCGCGCAGACCCAGCAGCCCGAGGCGACGATCCGCGAACAGCTGGCCCAGATCCGGCACATCCTGTTCGAGGCCCGCGAGCAGCGGATCAAGCCCGGCCGCGACGAGAAGCTGCTGGCGGGCTGGAACGGGCTGATGATCCGCGGGCTGGCGCAGGCCGCGCGGGTCTTCCATCGTCCGGACTGGGCGCAGCTGGCGCAAGGCTCGGCGGACTTCCTGTTGGAGAAGCTGTGGGACGGCCGGCGGCTGCTGCGCCTCTACCAGCGCGGGCCCAGCACCCTGGAGGGCTTCGCCGAAGACTACGGTGCGCTGGCCGCCGGGCTGGTGGCGCTGTACCAGGCCACCTTCGAGGCCCGCTATCTGACCGCCGCCGAGGGGTTGGTGGCCCGGGCGGATGCGCTGTTCTGGGATGGGGAGAAGGAGGCCTTCCTCTCCGCTCCCCGGGGCCAGAAGGATCTGGTGACCGCTCCCTACGCGCTGCACGACAGCGCCTCACCGTCCGGCGCCTCCTCGCTGGCCGAAGCGCAGATCGGCCTGGCCGCGCTGACCGGCAAGCCGGAGCGGATGCGCACCGCCACCCGCTACCTGCGCAAGCTGTCCGAACCGATGCGCAAGAGCCCGATGGCCTTTGGCCACCTGTGGCTGGCCGCGGACGCCTACGTGGACGGCGCCGCCGAGCTGACCCTGGTAGGTGACGCCCAGGGCCGCGACGCGCTGCTGGATGCGCTGCGCACGGTGTACGCCCCCACCGTGGCGGTGGCCGCCCACCTGTCCGGGACCCCCGTCCCTCCGGTGCTGGAGGACACCTTCCAGGATCGCACCCCGGTGCGGGGCGCCGCCGCCGGCTACCTCTGCCGCCAGTTCACCTGCCAGCTGCCGCAGACCGATCCTGCGAAGCTGGCCGAGGCGGTGCGCGCGGTGAAGTAACCAGACCCCTTTTTCATCTCGCCAGCGGTCGGAACTCGCTGTCCTCCACCTTCAGCCAGCCGGGGAGGACCGCGGCCGCCTGCCAGGGAGTCTGGGCGTTGGGGCGGCGGGAGATCACGTAGTGTCCCCGCTGCGGCTCCAGCTTCCAGCCCTCGCCGCTTTCGGAGGTGAACTCCCACCGGGTCCGTCCGGGCTCCTCCGCGCGGGCGCGGGTGAGGGTCTCCTGCCAGGTCCGCCCGCCGTCCCCGGTGCGCAGATAGCCGCGCTCCAGATCCGGCGCCTGGTAGGCCAGGGTGATCACCCCGTTGAAGGTGTCCTCGAACTCCAGCGCCACCGGCCAGCCGGAGGCGTCGGTCTTCGGCAGCTCGGAGAGGGTGAACCAGCTCTTCCCGCAGTCGCCGCTGCCCAGCAGGATCAGGTCTCCCGGCCCGTCCTGCTTCCAGCCGGAGATCGCCCACCCGGTGCAACCCACGAACTGCACCTGGGTGATCTCGCTGTTCTCGTAGGGCGCCAGCGTCTCCCGCCAGCTCACCCCCGAATCATTGGAGGTCAGCACCGTGGAGCGGTACGGACCGCCCCCGAACACCAGGCCTCCGTAGAGAAAGACGTTCTCCCCTTCCGCGAACAGCCCCAGCAGGTTCAGGCCGAAGCGGTTCTCTCCCGGCTCCAGGTCTCCGCTCCACCCCCGGTCGCCGTCGCGCACCGGCAACAGCCGCAGCAAGGACAGCTCGCCCTCCGCCTCCCGGGTCACCCCCACCCGCGGCGCGCAGGCCGACAGGGGGACCAGCAACAGCCACAGCCAACCGGAGCGCAGGGGACTCACCGCTGCCCACGATGCCACGTCGTCCGCCTGCGCAACCAAACTCCTCGCTCAGCAGATGCGCCGCACCACTGCGACCCGAATTTTACCAGGGAGTGCGAAAACCCCAGCAAGCGAGCACGGTTATCCCGCCCGGGGCGTGCTTTCGGTCGGCGCGCTTTGGCATGATTCGCCCCAGCATGGCAGCTCTGGTCGGCGCGAAAATCCTCCTGGTCGAAGACGACGTCGTCATCCTGAGGATGATGAAGGACATCCTCTCCAAGGACTTCCTGGTCCTGGGCGAGGAGTCCGCCGAGGCCGGGCTGCACGTGCTGGAGCGTGAGCGGGTGGACGCGGTGGTGGCGGACCAGATGCTGCCCGGGATGCTGGGCACCGACTTTCTGCAGCGCGCCGCCAAGATGCAGCCCCACGCGGCCCGGGTGCTGGTCACCGCCTCGGGGCGGATCACCGACGCCCAGGACGCGATCAACGTCGCCAAGGTCAAACGCTTCCTCCAAAAGCCGTTCCGCCCCGACGAGCTGCGCCGGGTGGTGGGCGAATCGGTCCACGAAGCGGCGATGATCCAGATCCGCGACCAGCTGGTGGCGGAGCTCAAGCAGCGCAACGGCTTTCTCTCCGATGCGATGTCCCTGCTGGAGGAGAAGGGCAAGCATCTGCAGCGCAACCTGGACCAGCGCACCGCGGCGATGGAGGACGTGGCCACCAAGCTGGAGTCGCTGGCCGTCCGCGACGGGCTGACCGGGACCTACAACCACCGCTACTTCCAGGAGGCGCTGGCCGCGGAGGTGGAGGATGCCCGCCGCCGTCGTCGCGGCTTCGCCCTGGTGATGGTGGATGTGGATCAGTTCCGCGCCTACAACCTGATCCACGGCTACGGGGAAGGGGACGTGCTGCTACGCCGGGTGGCGGAGACGCTGGGCTCGCCCGGACGTTCCTCCGACCCGGAGACCATCTCCCGCTTTGGCGGAGACGTGTTCGCGGTCCTGCTGGGCGGCGCGGACGCGGCCCGGGCCACCCGCTACGCGGAACGGGTGCTGGGGGAGATCGCCCGGCCGCCGGGCAGCAACGGCCAGCCCAGCTTCCGCTCCGCCACCGCCAGCGTGGGGATCGCGCTCTTTCCCCAGACCGCCGCCCGCGGAGAGGCCCTGGTGGACGCGGCGATGGCCGCCCTGGAGCGGGCCAAGCGGGACCACGGCGGCAACTGCCTGGTGATCGGCCCCGAACAGGCGGCGGCCGAAGCCGCTGCCCCGCTGCTCCGCTAGCCTCCTACAGGGTCACCGGCGCGGCCGGGGCCGCCGGGGCGGTGTTCATCTTCAGCACCGTGTTGCGCTGGAACTCCACCGGGAGGAACTTGTCCACCTTGCCGGAGAGCCAGGCCAGCGCCGCGGCCAGCACCAGCACCGCCAGGATGTACAGCCACCAGGGGCGCTTCTTGTCCGCGTAGGGATCCACCAGATCCCGCGCCGCCCCCGGCGGCAGCCGGCGCCGCTGGGTCAGCGACCGTCCGAAGGGGATGTTCACCCGGGCCGGGGAGTTGATCGCCCACCCGTTGGCGTCCAGCATCGGAGCCAGGTTCCGCTGCCGCAGCTTGAGCCAGGCGATCATCATCGACGGTCCGGAGATCGCCAGCAGGCAGGCCACCAGCCCCAGGGGCATCAGCCATCCCAGGCCGAACAGCGCGCCGAAGATCGCTCCCATCGCGGCGGTGATTCCGCCCACCGCCACGCCCAGCGCGGCCACGGTGCCGATGTCGATCCGCCCGCGCGGCTTGACCGGTTCCCCGGTCTCCGCTGCCTGCTTCACGTCCACCGCCTCGGTGGTCAGTCGCCCGGTGGCCTTCTCGTCCGCCTCCGCGGCGCGCTTGGCCACCATCTCCTCCACGAAGCGGATCAGCTTCTTGTAGGGGGCCATGAAGGCCTGGCGGACGCTGATCGGGCTGGTGACGATCTTGATGATCGTCGCGTCCCAGTCGTTGCCGTCGCGGTCGTAGAACACCCCGTTGCGGCCCACCATCAGGTTGTCCGAGTCCCCGTCGGTGAAGGAGGCGGCGATCACCATCTTCAGATCCCCGCGCTTGCACTCGCAGTAGGCCAGGTACATCCGGGACAGCGCCCCCAGCTCGGCGTGCTTGGCGGCGTCCGGGACCCGGATGCACAGGTCCAGGCTGCGCTCGTCGATGTACAGGGTGCCGGCCTGGAAGGTGGCCTTGGCCCGCTTGGAGTAGAACTCGCGGAAGGCGACGAAGTTGTTCACCAGCGAGAACAGGTCGCGGTGCAGCCGCACCAGCTTCTCCACGCTGGCCAGCGATCCGGCCACCGGGGCCAGCGCCGCGTCCTGCGCCACCAGCTCCCGCAACATCGCCTCCTGGCCACCGTTGAGCAGGAACTCGATCCGGGCATCGGTCAGCTTCTCCACCGACTTGCCCTGCTTCCCGGCGATCCACACGTCGTGGACCGCGAACGCCGCCTTCAGCGCGGTCCAGTCCGCGTCGGTCAGCCGCTCCCGCTGTCCCAGCAGCGGGGTGACACACTGGGCGGACAGCGCCGCCACCTTCTCCCTCCAGGCCGGGTTCACCCCTTCGCCCAGCGGCAGCGGCTGGCCGGCGGCCACCATCGCCAGCGGCAGCGCGGCGATCTCCGCCATCCCCACCGTCAGCTCCTTGACCGCCAGCGCCACGTACTCCTTCTCGTCGCGGTTCATCGGCCCCGCCGCGCGGGGGTCGAACGCCGCCAGCCGGCAGCGGGCGAAGTAGTCGTCCCCCTTGGCCTCCAGCGCGGCCAGCACCGCCCGGGCGGCCAGGGTCTGCTCTCCCAGCGGCAGCAGCGACGGATCCCGGGTGGCCAGTTGGCGCCACTGCTGGTGGGCGCGCAGGTCGTTGAAGAACTGCTCCACCCGCAGCAGATCCAGGCCGGGGGCGCCGCTGCGATCCGGCGCCGAACCCACGCAGCTGATGATCTCGGTGATCACCGCCGCCAGCTCCGGGCCGGGAGCGGAGTGGGGGGTGATGATCCCGTCTCCGTTCAGCCCCGCGGCGTTGAAGGCGTCCACCGCGTGGGTGGCGTCCTCGACGCTGATCGAGGTGGCGTCCGGCTTCTTGGCGCCCCGCAGCACCGCCCGGGCCGCCTGCACGAACAGGGCGCCCTCCGGCGAGTCCTGCTTGATCCCGTCCAGCGGCAGGTCCGCCAACCCCTTGGGCAGCGCCTCCTGGTCCACCAGCAACCCGCCCACCCACTCGCAGGCGTCCACGATGTCCGAGGCCCGGATCCGTCCGTCCTTGTCGTCGTCCAGGATGGTCAGGGTCCGGGCATCAAACACCAGCCCGGTGGTGGGGCAGGCCAGGGCCACCCACAGCTTCTGGTCCAGCTGTCGCAGCGCCAGCAGGTCCGCCCCGGTGTCGATCCGGACCTGGTCAAAGCCTCCGGCCCGGAAGAACCGCCAGGTGTGCCCGCTGTTGCGCGTAAACATTTGGTCCGGCTCCCGGCTGCGAAGGTGCGACTTTAGTGCGGGGCAATAGTGCTAGGCACCACGCTCCACAAGGCGGAACTTCCGCCCGGAAGATGGAACCCACCGGCCCCGCAGGGCCGATCAGGAGCGAAGAACGATGTCTGGTTTGTTGGCGATGACCGTGGCGGCGATGTTGGCAGTGGTCCCCGTGGGGCAGACCGCGGAGGGCGGAAGCACCGAGTCCACCGCGGAGCGCGCGGCCGCGGCCGCCGAGCGTGCGGCGGTGGCGGCGGAGCAGGCGGCCAAGGCGGTGGAGAAGATCGCCGCCGAGCTGGAGCGCCGCGGTGGCGCGGTCCCGGTGGACGCGGCCACCCCGGTGGCCACCCCCGCGGTGGCCCCGGCGGTGATCCAGCCGGAGTGGACCGGATCGATCGGCGCGTCCTTGATCTCCTTGCAGGGCAACGCCGAATCGCTGACCACCTCCGGGATCGCCACCGTGCAGCGCAAGACCGAGAACTGGGTGATCTCCGGCAAGCTGGTCGGCTCCTACGGCCAGAGCCGCCCCAGCGGTGAGACCGAGTCCCAGGTGGTCGCCCTCAACGGGCTGGCGCAGGGACGGGTGGACCGCCGCTTCACCCCCACCGTCTCCAGCTACGGGGTGCTGGGCCTGGAGACCGACCACCTCAAGAGCATCGAGTACCGGGCCCTGGGTGAGGTCGGCGCCGGCATCGTCTGGGTGGAGCGCGCTGAGAAGGACTTCCAGGCGCTCATGCTGCGCACCGACCTCGCCGTCCGCTACGCCCAGGAGTCGCGCTTCCAGTACTACCCCACCCGGCAGGACGTGGAGGACATCACCCTGATCGCCCCCAAGCTGGGCGTCAGCTTCCGCTACGGGCTCTCCAAGGACATCTCCTTCGTGGAGGAGGCGGAAGTGCTGCTGAACATCGCCGGTGACTTCCGGGTGCTGGTCTCCTCCACCTCCAAGCTGACCACCCGGCTGATCGAGAACGTCTCGCTGGGGGTGGGCTTCCAGATCACCCACGACAGCCTGCCCGCCGCCGGCAAGGTGCCCACCGACTCCGCGCTGACCGTGGGCGTGGAGGTCGGCTTCTGATGCCCGCCCGCCCAGGCCTGGCGCTGCTGGTCGTGGCCTCCCTCTTCCTGGGGGGCTGTGCCAGCACCACTGAACGACGCCGGCTGCCGCCGCTGGAGACGGTGGAGCAGGTGGACCTGCAGCGCTACCTGGGCACCTGGCACGAGATCGCCAGCTACCCGCAGCGGTTCCAGAAGGGCTGCACCGGGACCACCGCCCACTACGCGCTCAAGCCGGACGGGGAGATCACGGTCACCAACCGCTGCCGGGTCGGCTCGCTGGAGGGGGAGGAGAAGGTCTCGGTGGGCCGGGCCCGGGTGGTGGATCGCACCACCAACGCCCGGCTGCAGGTCAGCTTCTTTGGTCCCTTCTGGGGCGACTACTGGGTGATCCAGCTGGATCCCGACTACCAGTATTCGGTGGTCGGCCACCCCGGCCGCGACTACCTGTGGATCCTCAGCCGGACCCCGGTGATGTCGGAGGAGGTGTACGCCAACATCCTGAAACGGTTGGAGTCTCAGGGATACGAGCTTGCTCGCCTGCATCGGACCCTCCAGCCGGGAGGCCCTCCGGCGACCCCCACGCCTTAGGCTGTCGCTGGAAGTTGATGCCCACATCGGAATCAGGTCAGCATCGGAGGGCCGATGTTCAACCTCCTGATCCTCTCCTCGATGCTGCTCGCCGCCGGCCCTGCCTCCCCTGAGGCACCCCGGCCACTGACCTCCTGGCTGATCCGCTGCGATCTTCCCGCGGATCCGCCGCCCTCGCTGGATCCGTCGGCGGTGGAGGCGGCGCTGGGCGGGGTCGGTCCGGTCCCCGACGGCTGGGCGATCCAGCAGCTGCCCTTCAAGCTCTCCGCGGGGGGCTGCTGGCTGGCCCGCCGGCTGGAACCCTCTCCGGTGCTGCAGGGGGTCTGGGTGGGACGGGGCAACGCGTCGATCACCGCGCGCCTGGATGGCGAGGTGGTCTGGCTGCGCGGGCGGGAGGCGGATCCCTACTGGCAAAGTGATCAGGGCTTCCCCGCGTTTACCCTCCCCGCGCCGCTGCTGCGTCCCGAGGCGGGCCGGCTGTTGCTGCTGCGGGAGTTCGATCCCTTTGGGGGCACCTCGTTCGCCGCCCCGGAGCTGATGGATCCGGCCGACTTCCCGCCCTACCACTCCCAGAAGACGCTGATGCCGGTGACGGTGACCGGTGAGGTGTCCGGGATCCTGCGCGCGATCGGGGTGGTGGCGTTGATCACCGCGGCGCTGCGCCGCCGCAAGGACGTGCTCTATTTCGGCCTCGGAGCGCTGGGCTACGCCGGGGTGTTCGGGGTGGTGTCCTTCACCTGGGCGTCGTTCGATCACTCGCTGATCCGCCGCGCCATGCCCCCGCTGCTGGCCCTGGCCTCGCCGTTCTTCGTCCTCTTCTTCCAGCGGCTGTACCGGATCCACGCCCGGCCCCTGTTCGAGTGGGTGGTCTTCGGCCAACTGGTGCTCTCCGGGGTGGTCTCCGCGCTGCTCCCCCAGCGGCTGGTGGTGACCTCCCTGGCGCTGACCCTGGTGATCTACCTGGGCTGGCTGGGGTACGCGGTGTACCTGAACCTCCGCGCCCGCAAGGAGGGCAATCCGGTGGCCCGGGTGGTGGTGTGGGGCTTTCTGCTGATGGCGGGCACCGTCACCTTCGACGTGCTCCGTTCGATGATGGCGGTGGGAGGATCGGTGACCGACACCGGGACCTTCCAGCTGGGGGTGCTGGCCTTCGTGGTCTCGGTGCTGGTGGCGATCGCCAAGCAGTTCTTCACCGTCGGGGCCGAGTCCACCCGGATGCTCCAGCAGTTGCAGGACACCGGCCACGAGCTCAACAGCCTGGTGGTCAACCTGCAGTCGGCGGCCACCCAGCTCTCCTCGGCCACCGCCGAACAGGTGACCGCGCTGACCGAGACCGCCAGCACCACCACCGAGATGAACCAGACCTCGGCGGTGTCCGCCTCCCGGGCCCTGGAGCTGATCGGCAAGGGGGAGGCGGCGGCCACGGTGGTGGAGGACGGGAAGAGCGCCGCCTCCACCTCCCGCACCGCGAT
>JAKFFE010000026.1:0-267622 GCA_036675345.1 Myxococcaceae bacterium | reverse complement strand
AACGGGCAAAGCCTGGGATGCCTCCCTGGCTCTGCCCGCCTAACCGACGCCTAACCCTGGCAACCGGGATCTGCCCGCGATTGCCCTTGAAAACGGAGACAGTTGCTGTCCCCTTTATTGACGCGGTGCTTCCTGGCGGCCGCGGATGGGGGGTGGGCTTTCTTGATCCTGATCAGCTGCTAGGTTTGCCGGCCGGATGATCAAGAAAATCTTGTTGGGGCTGCTGGCGCTGGTGGTGGTGATCGCGGTCGGAGGCGGGCTCTTTGCCTGGCTGCAGATCCGGGCCTTCGATCAGAGCATCACCCGCAAGTACGAGGTCCCCTTGCCGCAGGTCGCCCGCTCGGAGGATCCGGCGGTGCTGGAGCGGGGCAAGCACCTGGCCGAAGCGCTGGGCGCCTGTCTGGCCTGCCACGGTCCGAACGGCGAGGGCGGCAAGGCCGAGGACATGATGCCCATCGCCCGAATGGGCGGGGTGAACATCACCGCGGGCAAGAACGGCACCCTGGCCAACTACAGCGATGGGGAGCTGGCCCGGTTGATCAAGCACGGCATCCGCCGCGACGGGACCTCCGCCCGGTTCATGCCCAGCAGCGACTTCTCCTGGTGGCCGGCCTCCGACGTGGACGCGCTGATCTCCTACCTGCGCACCCTGCCTCCGGTGGATACCGAGCCGCAGGTGGTGGAGGTGGGGCCGGTGGGGAAGATCCTGGACCGGATGGACATGATGCCTCTGGATGTGGCCCGGCGGATCGACCACGCCAACCTCCCGGTGGCCCCGGAGCCGGCGCCCACCGCCGCCTACGGCAAGCACATCTCCGGGCTCTGTCTGGGCTGCCATGGCCAGAAGCTCAGCGGCGGTCCGCTCCCGGGCGCGCCGGCCTCGCTGCCGATCCCGTCGAACCTGACCCCGCACGAGACCGGCCTCAAGAGCTGGAGCTTCGCGGACTTCGACAAGCTGATGCGGGAAGGGGTGCGCAAGAGCGGCCAGCCGCTCAACCCGTTCATGCCCATCGAGGCCACCAAGAAGTTCAACGAGCTGGAGATGCAGGCGCTGTGGGCCTACCTGCAGACGGTGCAGCCCACCGAGTTCGGAAACCGCTGAAGCGGGCCTGAGGCTACAGGTCGCGCCGGGAGGCGATGGCCCGGGCCACGGTGGCCTGGTCCGCGAACTCCAGGTCTCCGCCCATCGGCAGGCCCTGGGCGATCCGCGAGACCCGGATCCCGATCGGCTTGAGCAGCCGCATCAGGTACAGGGCGGTGGCCTCTCCCTCCACGTCCGGGTTGGTGGCCACGATCACCTCTTCGATCCGGCCCTCCTCCAACCGCTGGATCAGCTCCTTGATCCGCAGCTGGTCCGGGCCCACCCCCTCCAGGGGCGAGAGCACCCCGTGGAGCACGTGGTAGCGGCCCTTGAACTCCCGGGTCCGCTCGATGGCCATCAGGTCGGCGATCCCCTCGATCACGCACACCAGCCGGTCGTCGCGGCGGGTGTCGCGGCACAGCCCGCACAGCTCGGACTCGGTGAGGTTGAAGCAGCGGGAGCAGAGGTGGACCTTCTCCTTCACCTCCCGAACCGCGGTGGCCAGCTCCTGGGCGTAGTCCTCCGGCGCCCGGAGGATGAAGAACGCCAGCCGCTGGGCGGTCTTCTCTCCGATCCCGGGAAGCTTGGCCAACTGCGCCACCAGGCGGTTGAGCGGTTCGGGGCTGCTCATCAGGTGATGCCGGGGATCTTCACGCCGCCGGAGACCTTGCCCAGCTCGCGCTTCTCGTAGTCGGAGGCCTTCTCCAGCGCGGCGTTCACCGCGGCGGTGACCAGATCCTCCAGCATCGAGGGATCGGAGGGGTCGATCAGCTTGGGATCGATCTTGATGCTGCGCACGGTGCGGGCCCCGGTGGCCACCACCGTCACCCGGCCGTCACCGGCCTGGGCCTCCACGGTCTCCTCGGCGAGCTTGGTGCGGCGCTCCTCGATCTTCTCGGTGAGCTTGTTGGCCTGTCGGATGAAGTAGTTGAGATCGACGCCTGGCATGTGTTCTCCGTGGTGCTTTGGAAATCGCGCGGGAAGCTAACCCAGCCTGCCCGTAGGTTCAGCCCCCGTCCTCCGGGGACTCCAACTCCGAGGGGGCCGGACGTTCACGTTCCAGCACCTGGATGTGTTCAATCTCCCCGCCCAGCAGCTTGAGCACCGCCCGCATCGCCGGGTGGGTCCGGACCTTGGCGTCGGTGCTCTTCTCGTGGTCGGCGCGGACCTTGATGTCCTGCTCGGCGATGCTGGGTGCCGCCCGGGCCGCCGCATCGGTGCCCTCCTCCAGCAGCATCCGGGTGGGGCGGCCGAAGTGCTCGGCCAGGATCTTCTCCACCAGGGTCTTGCCGGTGGAGGCGCCAATGGTGGTCCGGTGGAAGCCGGCCTCACGCGGGTAGGCGAGGGTGACCTCTCCGGGGCGCAGCGAGATCAGCCGCCCGAAGGCCAGCGAGGCGCCATGCCGGGGAGAGGCGGCCCGGACCTTGTCCACCGCCGCGCGCCAGGCCTCCGCCGGAGAGGCGGGAGGCCGCGCCAGCAGCGCGACCGGAGCCGGGGGCTCGGGCGCCTCGTCGTCCTCCTCGGAGACGGCGGAGGTTGAGACGGCGGAGACGGCGGCGGAGGCTGAGACGGCGGAGACCGCGGCGGAGGCTGAGACGGCGGAGACCGCGGCGGAGGCTGAGACGCCAGCGACGCCAGAAACAGCCGAGAAGGAGGCTGCGGCGACCGGGACGTCGGGGAGGCATTCGCCGGAGGCACAGCCCTCGGGGCCGGCCTCCTGGGGGAAGAGGCGATCTCCGTTGGCGTTGACGGTGCGAACCAGGGGCGCGGGCGGGAGGTCAGTGCGAGCCGGGCTGGCAAGACCCTTGAACTGACCTGCGGGCGAATCGTTGCGGGCGGGAGGCGCCACCGGACCGTCGAGGCGCGCCGGCGACTCATTGCGAGCAGGAGGCGCCACCTGACCGTCGAGGCGCGCCGGCGACTCATTGCGAGCGGGAGGCACCACCTGACCGTCGAAGCGCGCCGGCGGCTCGTTGCGAGCGGGAGGCGCCAGGTGACCGTCGAAGCGATCCGACGGCTCGTTTCGACCGGGAGGCGCCGCGTGCCCGTCGAAGCGAGGCGGCGGCTCGGCGCGAGCGGAGGGCGCCGTCGGAGCGTTGAAGCGTCCCGGCTCGTAGCGAGGGGAGGTCGGTCCGGGAGCGGCGCGCGAGACGACTGCCTCGGCCACGCCGGTGGCGAGGGAGGCGGAGGGACCGCTGCGGGGGGAGCTTGCCGAGGGCGCGGTGCGCGCCGGGGCCTCAGGAGGGCTGGCGAAAGGTCGACGAAGCGGAGCGACCTCCAGGCGCCCCGAGAGACTTCTGGTCGGGCCCACCGGCCAGCCGTTCCACCTTGGCGATCAGCTCGGGGATGGAGGCGGCAGGGGAGAGCTGGATCGCCTTGAGGAAGGCCATCTCCAGCGCCAGGCGGGGCTGGGCGGCGCGGGAGACGTCCCACACCGCGCCGTGGATCACGTCGAACAGCCGGGCCAGCTGGGCGGAGTCCGCCTCCTGGGCCAGGGCCATCACCGCCTTCTGCTCGGACTCGGCCAGCTCGGAGGGGGCCTCGTGCAGCGCCTTGGCCACGAACACATGGCGCAGCTGCAGCGCGGTCTCCTCCGCCAGCCGCTTGAGGTCCACCCCCCGGTTGAACACGTCCTCGATCCGGACCAGCACCCGCTTGGCGTCGCGGCGGACCAGCCCCTCCACGATGTCCTGGACCACGGTGCGGTCGATCGCGCCCAGCGCCTCGGCCACCTCCTCGTCGGTGGGCTGGGTGCCGGCGGCGGAGAGGATTTGATCCAGCAAGGAGAGCGCGTCGCGCATCCCGCCCTCCGACTGCCGGACGATCAGCGACAGCGCCCGGTCGGAGATCCCGGCCCCTTCCGCCACGCAGATCTCCTGCAGCCGCTTGAGCATCCTCCCGGCGGGGATCCGGCGGAAGTTGTGACGCTGGCAGCGGGAGAGGATGGTGTCCGGCAGCTTGTGCGGTTCGGTGGTGGCGAAGATGAACTTCACGTGCCCCGGCGGCTCCTCCAGCGTCTTGAGCAGCGCGTTGAACGCCGCCCCGGTCAGCATGTGGACCTCGTCGATGATGTAGATCTTGTGACGGTCCCGCTGGGGCAGGTACTTGGCGTTCTCCCGGATCTCCCGGACGTTCTCCACGCCGTTGTTGGAGGCGCCGTCGATCTCCGCCACGTCCACCGAGGTGCCGGCGGCGATCTCGGTGCAGGCCTGGCACACCCCGCACGGCTCCGAGGTGGGGCCCTTCTCGCAGTTCAGCGCCTTGGCCAGCAGCCGGGCGGCGGTGGTCTTGCCGACGCCGCGCGGTCCGCAGAACAGGTACGCATGCGCGACCCGGTCCAGCTTGATCGCGTTGGCGACGGTCCGGACCACATGCTCCTGGCCGGTCATGTCTTGGAAGGTCTGCGGGCGCCACTTGCGGGCGAGAACGAGATAGGACATCGGACCACTGCTATAGCGAACGCCTCCCCGTGGATCCAACCCCCGAGACGCCTCCCGCGCCGCAACCCGGAATCCCGCTCTTGCCGTGGGCGCTGGCGGCCGCCGCGGTGCCCGCCTTGCTGGCGGTGCTCCAGCTGGGGCGGCTCCACCCGGACGAGGTGTACCAGGCGCTGGAGCCTGCCTGGTTCCGCGCCCACGGCTACGGGATCCTGGCCTGGGAGTGGCAACAGGGGCTGCGCAACTGGGCGCTCCCCGGCTTCCTTGGCTGGCTACTCAAAGTCTGCGCGGCGCTGGGAATCGACAATCCCCGCGTCTACCGGTCGGTGCTGGAGATTCCCCAGTACCTGCTGCACGCCTGGTCGCTGATCGCCGTCTACCGGTTCCTCCAGCGGCGGACCCCGCCGGGCGCGCCGCTGCTGCCCGCGCTGCTGGCGGTGGCCCTCTACGGTCCGGTGGTGGCCTTTGCCGGGCGGACGATGTCCGAGTCCCTCTCCACCTCCTTCCTGCTGATCGCCTTCGAGGCCCTGGAGCGGGACAAGAACCTGCGCCGGGCCGGCCTGCTGGGAGGGGGCGCGCTGGGGATGGCGGTGGTGCTGCGCTACGGCTCGGCGGTGATGGTGCTGGCGGCGCTGGTGTGGCTGGTGTTCCGCCGGCGCTGGCAGACGCTGTACTACGCGGTCTTCGGGGGGGCGTTCATCGCCGCCTGCCTGGGCCTGCTGGATCTGTGGACCTGGGGCAGCCTCTTCCACTCCTTCCGGGCGTACGTGGAGTTCAACGTCCTCAGCGGCCAGGCGGCCCAGCAGTTTGGCAAAGAGCCGTTCTGGTTCTACCTGCCGATCCTGGCCGCCCAGTTCCCGGCCTGGGGTTGGATTGCCCTGCCCGCCGCGCTGCTCAAGCCGGGGGCCCGGCTCTCCGCGCCGCTGTTCGCCGCCGGGATGTATCTGGTGGCGATCTCAGTGACCGGCCACAAGGAGCCTCGGTTCCTCTATCCGGCGCTGGTGTTGCTGGCGCTGGTGGCCGCCGCCGGCCTGCCGAGGTTGATCGAGCGGATCCCGACACGACTGCGTCCGCTGTTCCTGGCGGTGGCGCTGGCGGCGGGGTTCCTGCCCTTCGCCTTCCAGGGGGTCTCCAACGGGGTGAGGGGAGACCAGTTCCGGGCGATCGTGCGAGCCACCCGCGCCAAGGAGGCCACGGGGCTGCTGATCGTGGGAGACGGGATCTGGGGCGCGGGCGGCTACTTCTACATCGGCAAGAAGATCCCCTGGACGGTGGCAGACTGGCCGCAGGACGGCGCCTACCGCGCGGCGATGGCCCAGCGGCAGTTCAACCGGGTGGTCACCTACGACGGGCGGGCCCTGGAAGATCTCCAGCGCCACGGCTTCCGGGTGGTGGATCAGATCGGCCGGGCCACGGTGCTGGTCCGGAACTGAAACCAGCTCCCAGAGCCCAACCCCCCAAGCCGGTCCCCCTGCCAGCAGAGGGAGCCAAAAAAAAAGGGCCGCCGGTGCCGAAGCACCGCGACCCAAGAGACAGAGTGGCCGGGACACACGCGGAGGTGCGCTACCGTTGCTTCCTTCCGGACCTGGCGGGGTTCACGTCCCCGCGTTGCCCCGACCATAAGACGACGAAAATATAACTGCGGAGAGGGTGGGATTCGAACCCACGATACCCTTTCAGGTATGCACGCTTTCCAGGCGTGTGCCTTCGACCGCTCGGCCACCTCTCCACATTGCGGAGAGCGTAGGATTCGAACCTACGGTACCGTCACCGGTACGCCTGATTTCGAGTCAGGTGCCTTCGACCACTCGGCCAGCTCTCCAAGCTGCCTTATTCAGTTTTCGGTGCTTCCTTCTTCTGCGCGCGCAACCCGCGGAAGAAGTCCTTCAAGATCCCACTGCACGCCTCGTCGAGGACCCCGGAAGTGACCTCCAACCGGTGGTTGTGCCGCGTGTCCCGGGCGAGATCGTACAGCGATCCCACCGCGCCAGCCTTGGGGTCGGTGGCTCCAAACACGAGCCGGTCGACCCGGGACTGTACCAGTGCCCCCGCGCACATCGCGCAGGGTTCGAGGGTCACGTACAGGGTGACCCCGGACAACCTCCACACCCCCAGCGCCAATCGGGCTTCGGTGATGGCCAGAAGCTCGGCGTGCGCCAATGGGTCGCGGTCGATCTCGCGGCGGTTGTAACCCCGGCCGATGATCCGGCCTTCGTACACCGTCACCGCGCCCACCGGAACCTCACCCAGCTGGGCCGCGCGGCGCGCGAGCTCCAGCGCCTCGGCCATGAAGGCGTCGTCGGCGGTGGGGACCGGTGAGGTCATCGGGGTGGAGGGGACCACACGGAAAGGAAGCGCTCCCTGGAGGATTCGAACCTCCGGCCTTCGGATTCGTAGTCCGACGCTCTATCCAGCTGAGCTAAGGGAGCCTGTGCCTTTTCGTGTTGGCCGCCGAGTACCACAATCCCGGCGGCAATCAACACCCACGTCACTGGCGGAGAGAGAGGGATTCGAACCCTCGATACACTTTCGCGTATGCAGGTTTAGCAAACCTGTGCCTTCAGCCGCTCGGCCATCTCTCCAAGACATTGAAAGTTCAAAGAACGGAACGACTACAACGAATACGGAGGAGGTAGGATTCGAACCTACGGAGAGCTTGCACCCTCGGCGGTTTTCAAGACCGCTGCCTTCAGCCGCTCGGCCACTCCTCCAACAAAGAACTTCAAGGAGTTAGACGACCCATCACCGTGAAGCTGACCGCTCCCCGCCAACTGCGGCGGACCTGCTACCACGGGGCCTGGAACGTTGCCAATGACTTCCGCCGATCAGACGAAAAAAGCCCGGCCGGCCGGTGCGCCTGCCCCTGGGGGGAGGGAGCACCTCAGGCCGGGCGAAGCTCGGCCAGCCCGCCCATGTAGGGACGCAGGGCCTCGGGGATCCCCACGCTGCCGTCCTCGCGCTGGTAGTTCTCCAGGATCGCGATCAGGGTCCGGCCCACCGCCAGGCCGGAGCCGTTGAGGGTGTGGAGCAGCCGCGGCTTCTCGCCGGCGGCGGGGCGGTAGCGGATCTTCGCCCGACGGGCCTGGAAGTCCCCGCAGTTGGAGCAGGAGGAGATCTCCCGGTAGGCGTTCTGGCCGGGCAGCCAGACCTCGATGTCGAAGGTCTTGGCGGCGGTGAAGCCCATGTCCCCGGTGCAGAGGGTGACCACCCGGTAGGGCAACCCCAGCTGCTCGAGCACGAAGGTGGCGTCCACCACCATCCCGTCCAGCTCCTTCATGCTGGTCTCCGGGGTGGCGAACTTCACCATCTCCACCTTGTGGAACTGGTGCTGGCGGATCAGCCCCCGGGTGTCCTTGCCCGCCGCGCCCGCCTCGGAGCGGAAGCAGGGGGAGAACGCGCAGTACTTCACCGGCAGCGACTCGCCCTCCAGGATCTCGTCCCGGTGGTAGTTGGTGACCGGGACCTCGGCGGTGGGGATCAGGTACCGGGTGTCCGGGCCCTCTCCGCCGGTCTTGAACACGTCCCCTTCGAACTTGGGCAGCTGGCCGGTGCCGAACAGCGAGTCCCGGTTGACCAGATAGGGGGGAAGCAGCTCGGTGTAGCCGCGCGAGGTGTGCAGGTCGATCATGAAGGAGACCAGCGCCCGCTCCATCCGCGCCAGGCCGCCCTTGAGGAAGGCGTGGCGGGCGCCGGTGACCTTGCCGGCGCGCTCGAAGTCCAGCAGGCCCAGCTTCTCGCCCAGCTCGAAGTGCTGCTTGGGGGTGAACAGGAAGGACTTCTTCTCCCCCCACTCCTTCTCCACCCGGTTGTCGCTCTCCGAGCTGCCCACCGGGACCGAGGGATCCGGCACGTTGGGGATCTCCACCAGGATCGCCTCCAGCTTGCCCTCCACCTCCTTGATCTTCGCCTCGTGGGACTTCAGCTCCTGGGAGAGGGTGCGCAGCTCACCGCGCGCCGCCTCCAGGGCAGAGGGGTCCTCCTTGGCCTTCTTCTTCATCTCCTCGTCCAGCGTCTTGCGACGCAGGCTGAGCGTCTCCAGCTGAATGTTGAGGGTGCGCCGTTCGGAGACCAGGGCCTGGAACGGGCCCAGGTCCAGCCGTCCGCGGGACTGCAGACGCTGGAGGACCTCTTCGAAGTTCTGGGCGACGTACTTGAGATCGAGCATGGCGCCGCGCGTTGTAATCACCCACCCCAGTGGGGGCAAGGACCCGATCGTCCCTCAGTTCTGGAGATCGTAGATCTCGTCCTCGATCTCCTTCTTGTCCTCCGCGTCCGGGCGGCGCTGGAGGTAGTCCTTGAAGGCGGCCAGCGCGTCCGGGCGGCGGTTGCGTTCCTTGTAGGCGAAGCCCAGGTAGTAGTGGGGCATCGGGTTCGCCGGATCCTGGCGGGTGGCCAGCTGGTAGTAGCTGATCGCCCGCTCCGCCTTGCCCTGCTCGGCGTAGCAGCGGCCCAGCCGGTAGTAGAGGTGCACCAGCGCCTTGTCGGCACGCAGGGCGGCCTCGTACTTGCCAATCGCCTTGTCCCAGCGCGCGGCCTGGAAGTAGGCGTCTCCCTGCAGCCCCAGCACCCCGGTGCGGGTGGGGTCGGCGGCCAGCGCCTGGTCCAGGGCCTCCACCGCCAGATCCACTTCGCTGCGCTCCAGGTAGCCTTGGCCCAGCGCCTCCAGCGCCTGGGCGTAGCTGGGCTCCAGGGTGACCGCCTGCTTCCAGGACTCGATCGCCTCGGTCAGCTTCTTGGCGTCGCGCAGGATCACCCCCATCGCGTAGTGGTAGTCCGCCCGCTTGGGGGCGTGCTCCAGGGCGGTCTTCATGCTGTCGATGGCGCCGGTGTGCTCGGCCCGGCGGCTCTTCACCTTGGCCAGGTAGTAGTGGGCCTCGTGGTTGGAGGGTTCCAGGGTCAGGGCGCTGATCACCGACTTCTCCGCCCCCACCACGTCGTCCTTGTCCAGCATCACCGCGCACTGGGTGATCGCGATCTTGGCCGACTTCGGCTCCTGCTCCTTGGCCGCGGCCAGCTCGGTGATCGCCTCATCCAGCCGCTGCAGCTTCCACAGCGTCTTGCCCCGCTGCAGCCGGGCTCCCAGCAGCCGGGCGTCCAGCTCCAGGGCCTTGTCCACCTTGGCCAGGGCCAGGTCGAACTTCCCCTCCTGGGAGGCCACCTTGGAGAGGCCCAGGTGGGCGTCCGCCAGGTTGGGGTTCAGCGCCGCCGCCTGGTTGAACTCGGTCAGCGCCTCGGCGAACTGGCCGTTGGCCAGCGCCAGCTCACCCAGCCCGGCCCGGACCGCGGCGTTCTGGGGCGCCTTCTCCGCGGCGGCCTTCAGCTCGCCGGCCGCGTCCTCCAACCGCTTGAAGCGCAGGTGCAGCTTGGCCAGGGAGAGGTTGGCCTCGAACAGCTTGGGGTCCGCCGCCGCCGCGCGCTTGTAGTGCCCGGCCGCCTCGGTGCTGTTGTCCAGCGCGTCGCTGACGGTGCCGAACAGGTAGGCGATGCGGGCGTTGCCGGGGAAGCGGGCGTTGGCCGCCTGCACCGCGTTGAGCGCGTCGTTCATCTTCCCGGTGGCGATCAGCGCCTGCAGGTGGCCGTCCGCGTACTCCAGGTTTCCCGGCTCGCGGGAGGAGGCCTGCTTGTACAGGGGGAGGGCCTTCTCGTACTCGCGCTGGCCCAGCAGCACCCGGCCCAGCATCGCCTTGGCGAACACCGAGTCCGGATCCAGCTTCAGCGCCGCGTCCAGCTCGGCGCGGGCCTCCTCCGGCTTGAACTGCGCGGCCAGCCCCACCCCCAGCAGCGCCTTGGCGCGGGAGTGCTCGGCCGGTCCCATCCGCTTCTGCATCTCGGGGACCAGCGCCTGGCGAACCGCGGCGATGCCCTCCTCGATGTTGCGGCGGACCAGCAGCTCCACCGCCGCCAGCTCCACCGCCGAGGCCGCGTGCTCCGGCTGGGCGGCCAGCGCCTTCTGGTAGTTCTCCGCCGCCAGGTCCGCCTCGTTGGCCTCCTGGTGGAGGTTGCCCAGGGCGTGCAGCGCCTTGGCGGACTTGTCGTCCTTGGTCAGCGCCTTGTTCAGGGCCTCCTGGGTGGCCTTGCGGTCCCCCAGCGCGGCCTGGGTCTCGGCCAGCAGCAGGTCCAGCTCCACGTCGGCGTCGTTGCCGGCGAAGGACTTGGCGGCCAGCAGCAGCGGCAGCGCCTGCGCGGGCTGGTTGGCGGCCAGCTGGGAACCCACCAGCGCCTTGACCACCTCCACGTTCTTGGTGCCCAGCAGCTCGATGTCCGGCAAGGCGGCGTTGGCGCCGGCGCGCTCGGAGGGAGAGGCGGCCGAGTAGCGCCGCTGCAGGTAGAACACCGCCTGGCTCCACACCGCCCGGACCTCCGGGTACTCCTTCTGGGCCAGGATCTTCGCGGTCAGGTCCCGGGCCTCGGTGTAGCTCTGGAAGGTGTCCACCAGCAGGGCCTTCTTGGCCGACACCAGCTGCTGATGCTGCGGGGAGGAGGCGGACAACCTGGCGGGGGTCAGCTTCTTGAGCCCGAACACCCCGTAGCGGGTCAGCCCCAGCGAGCCGCCGGCCAGCAGGATCACCGCCACCACTCCGGCGGCGATGAACAGCGGCAGCCGCCGACGGAAGCGGGCGGTCTCGGCGCGGCTGTCCACCACCGCCACCGCCGCCATCCGGCCCTCATAGAGGCTCTTGAGCCGGTCCATGGACTGGGCGCTTTGGACCACCCGCGCCGCGTCCGGGGTGTTGGCGGACGCCGAGGCGGCCGAGGAGGAGGAGGGCGTCTCCAGCAGCTTGGAGATCGCCTGCCCGAAGGCGGGGACGGTGGCCATCGGCGACCAGGAGTCTCCGTCGTTGGAGATGTCCTCGTTGCCCAGCAGCTGGCCGTCCTCCAGCATCTTGATCACCACGCCCTCATCGAACGGGCCGAACACCTTGCCGCTGCGGCGGCGCACGTGGAAGCGCTTGGCCTTGGGCTTGGCGTTGCCCCCGGACTCGCGGGCCGCGTCGTCGATGAAGCTGAGCATCTCCAGGCCGTCCGCCCCGCCGGAGGACGGCGGCGCGGGGATGGGCGCGGAGAGGTCCGCCTCCAGGTCGTCGGAGGCGGGGCGGCTGGAGGTGGGATCGAACTCCAGCGGGTCGGACGAGGAGGCTCCGAAGTCCACCTCGCCAAAGCCGATGTCCGCGGGGGGCGGAGCGGCCGGAGGCGGAGGCGCCGCGCGCGCGGCAGCGGCCCGAGGAGCAGGGGTGGCGGCGGGGGGCTCGGCGAAGTCGAGGCCGAAGTCGGCCATCGGCGCCGGGCTGGCCGGGGAGGGGAGGTCCCCGAAGTCGGCCATCGGCGGAGAGTCGGAGGGGGAGGGCAAATCTCCGAAGTCGGCCATCGGCGGCGAGCCGGCGGGCGAGGGGAGATCTCCGAAGTCGGCCATCGGCGGGGAGGAGCGGTAGTCGTCCGCCGGGGCCGGGAGGTTGTCGAAGTCCATCGCCGACGGGGCCCCGGCCGGGCTGGGCAGGTCGGAGAAGTCCATCGCCAGCGGGGCGGAGCGGGCCTGGCCGAAGTCCACCGCCTCCGGCTGGGACGGTTCGCTGAAGTCCACTTCGTCCGGGGCGGAGGCGTCCCCAAAGTCCACGGACTCGGAGGGCGCCGGGTCCCCGAAATCCATCGCCTGCGGAGCGGAGGGGGAGCCGAAGTCCAGCTCTTGCGGAGGCGAGGAGAAGTCCATCCCGGAGGGCGCGTCGGGGACCGGCTCGCTGCCGAAGTCCATTCCGAAGTCATGCGCCGGCGGCGGGTTCTCGTCCGCGGGAGAGGGGAGGTCTCCAAAGTCGAAGGCCTGGGGAGCCGGAGCGGCGCCGCCGGGAAGCGGGATCGCCCGGTGGTTGCCGGTGTTCACGTCCTCCACGTCGTCCATGTCCGCGAAGCCGACGTCGTCTTCCTCCGCGAAGTCCACCGCGCCGGGAAGCGGGACCGCTCCGGGGGCATAGGCGGCCGCCGGGACCGGGCCGGACATCACCCGGGTGGACTCCTCATCCCAGGCCGCCGCCTGGGGGGTGGGAGCGGAGATGCCGGGGAGCGGGATCGCGCCCGCGGAAGGCGCGGCGCCGGGAAGGGGAACCGCGCCTGCGCGGGAGGGAGCGCCGGTGCCGGGGAGGGGAATCGCGCCCACGGAGGAGGCGGCCCCGGGAAGGGGAACCGCCCCGGCGCGGGAGGGAGCGCCGGCGCCGGGAAGTGGGATCGCTCCCGGGCGGCTGGTGCCCGGCAGGGGGATTGATCCGGCACCGGAGGCCCCCGGAAGAGGGACGGCGGAGGCTCCCGGGCTACCGGGGAGGGGAACTGCCCCGGCCCCGGCGGCACCGGGGAGGGGAATCGCCCCGGCACCCGAGCCGGGAAGGGGAACGGCGCCAGAACCGGTGGATCCCGGGAGGGGGACGGCGTCCGCCCCGGCGACGGGCGCCTTGATCGGGAAGGTGGTCTGACACTTCGCGCACTTCAGCTTGGCTCCGCCAGCCGGTACGCGCTTGTCATCGATGTTGTAGTGGGTCTGGCACGACGGGCACGAGACTCTCATGTCGTTCCTTGAAAAGGCCGGGGGGGACGGGGCCTCGAAGAACGGCGCTCCCCCTTTGGGCGGCGCGGAGGTTAACAGAGGGGGCAGGGCGCCGGAAGCAGCCGTCTGGGCCGAAAAGCCCCATTTTCCCGCCACTTGGCCGGGGCCATGGGAGGGGGCGGGGGGCTTGGTTGGCCGCTCGTCCCCTTCAATCTCCGCTAGCTCTCCGAAGGTGTGAACGATGCCTTCATCGAGTCCAGGAGGGCCCTGAGCTTCAGGTGGAGGTCTTCAGCCTCCGCGGGCTCGGCACCCACCCGACTCGAGAACTCCCATTCCTCGACGGCTTCCTGGGTCTCGTTGATCGCACTGACAAGCAGGATCAACTCCTTCTCAGACAGTCGAACAGTGGCGCGATCACGGCCAATCTGGAGCACTTCCATGGCTGCCCCCTTGAGCGTGCCCGCGTCACCAGACCTCAACAAGAAGTCCCTCTTGAGCGGGCCCGGCTGCGGTCGGAAGAGTATCAAGATCCGGGACTTCGGGACTCCGGACCAAGGGGCTTGGTCGGCCGGAGCTCCGGACGCCGCCGACATCCGTCTGCCCCGGACGAACTCGCATGGCGCGCCGAGTTAGTCCGGGGTTTGGGCGGTTTGCCCGGACGAACTCGCATGGCGCGCCGAGTTCGTCGGGGTTTGGGCGGTTTGCCCGGACGAACTCGCATGGCGCGTCGAGTTCGTCCGGGGTTTGGGCGGTTTGCCCGGACGAACTCGCACGGCGCGCCGAGTTCGTCCGGGGTTTGGGCGGTTTGCCCGGACGAACTCGCATGGCGCGCCGAGTTCGTCCGGGGGACGGGCGGTTTCACCTGACGAACTCGCATGGCCCGCCTGGTTTGTCCGGGGGTCGGGCTGTTTGCCCGGACGAACTCGAATGGCGCGCCTGGTTCGTCCGGGGGACGGGCGGTTTCGCCTGACGAACTCGCATCGCGCGCCTGGTTCGACCGGTGAAGTGGGCAAGGCACGGCGGGACGTCTTCGGTGGCAGCACGGTGCTCAACGACGGCGGTCTTGGCTGGCGCAATGGATGCCCCCCTCAGTGAACCCGGGTTCCGTGCTAGACGCCACGCCCCATGAAGCCAGTGGTGATCCTCGGTGGCGGTCTGGCCGGTCTCTCGGCGGCGTACTTCCTCGACCGGACCAAGGGCCCCTGGCTGCTGGCCGAGCGGACCGACCGGGTGGGCGGGCTGATCAAGACCGATGTCCTCCAGGGATTTCTGTTCGATCACACCGGGCACTGGCTGCACCTGCGCGACCCGGAGATCCGCGACCTGGTGCAGAACAAGTGGCTGCCCGGGGAGCTGGTGACCATCCAGCGCAAGGCGGCGATCTTCTCCCGCGGGGTGTTCACCCGCTTCCCCTACCAGGTGAACACCTTCGGGCTTCCCGCGGAGGTGGTGGCGGAGAACCTGGTCGGCTTCGTGGAGGCCCAGTACGGCGAGTCCGGGCGGGCGCTGCGGGAGCGGGAGCCGCGAAACTTCCGGGAGTTCATCTTGCGCTACATGGGGGAGGGGTTCGCGAAGAACTTCATGATCCCCTACAACCAGAAGCTGTGGACGGTGGACCCCTCCGAGCTCTCCGCCGCGTGGTGTGGCCGCTTCGTCCCCAAGCCGAACCTCAAGGAGGTGGTGGAGGGCGCGCTGGGCCTGGGGCAGGACTCGATCGGCTACAACGCCTCCTTCCTCTACCCTCGGGAGGGGGGGATTGAACGCTGGGCGCAGGCGATGGCCGGCTCGCTGTCCGGCGGTGATCTGCGGCTGAACACCGAACCCACCGCGGTGGACTGGAAGGCGCGCACCGTCACCTTCGCGGACGGGAACCCCGTCCCCTACCGGGAGCTGATCTCCACCATCTCCCTGCCTGGGCTGATCAAGCTGCTGGGCCGGGGCGCCTCCGGGGTCCCGGACGCGGTGCGGGACGCGGCCGGGAGGCTGCGGGCCACCACCGTCACCTACGCCCGGGTGGGAGCCAAGGGCGCCAACCGTCAGCCCTGGCACTGGATCTACCTGCCGGAGGAGGGCTTCCACACCTACCGGATCGGTTCGCCCTCCGCCTGCTACGCCCCGCTGGCTCCGGCGGGCCACACCTCGTTCTACGTGGAGTACTCGCACCAGGGAGAGGTCACCTTGGCGCAGGTGGAGAAGTGGGCGGTGGAGGATCTGCTGCGCTCGGAGATGATCCACCGTGAGGAGGACGTGCTGTTCTCCAGCGCCAAGGAGATCCCCCACGCCTACGTGCTGTACGACGACGCCTACGGGGAGGCGAAGAAGACGATCGTCGACTTCCTGGAGGCGGCGGGGGTGCTGACCGCCGGCCGCTACGGAAACTGGGAGTACTCGTCGATGGAGGACGCGGTGCTGGCCGGTCGGGGCTGCGCCCGCCGACTGAACGGATAGGCGAGGATTGTCGACGCGCCCGGGGAGGGCGTGCTAGTTCCGCCGCCCGGATGGGAACCCCGGCACCCAAGCTCTCGATCGTGATCCCCGTCTACAACGAGGCGGCGATCATCCAGCAGGCCGCTGACGAGCTGACCCGTGGCCTGGACGCGCGCGGGATCGACTACGAGATCATCTTCGCGGAGAACGGCTCCAAGGACGCCACCCCGGCGTTGCTGGAGGCGATGACCCAGCAGAACCCGCGGCTGCGCTGGTTCCACTCCGAACGCCCCAACTACGGCAGCGCCCTCAAGCGTGGCATCCAGGAGGCGCGGGGCGAGCTGGTGGTGTGCGACGAGATCGACCTCTGCGATCTGTCCTTCTACGATCAGGCGGTGCCGCTGCTGGCCTCCGGCGAGGTGGACATGGTGGTGGGCTCCAAGGCGGCCAAGGGCGCCTCGGATCACCGCCCGATGGTGCGGCGGGTGGCCACCCGGGTGCACAACAAGCTGCTCAAGGTGGCGCTGGGCTTCCAGGGCACCGACACCCACGGGCTGAAAGCCTTCCGGCGCGCGCGGCTGCTGCCGGTGATCGAACGCTGCGTGGTGGACATGGACGTGTTCGCCTCCGAGTTCGTGATCCGCGCCTGGCGGCAGGGGCTGAAGGTGGTGGAGATCCCGGTGCAGCTGGTGGAGAAGCGCCAGCCCTCCATCCACCTCTTCCGGCGGGTCCCCAACGTGCTGCGGAACGTGGGCAAGCTGGTGTACGTGATCCGCATCCGGGGCACCTGATGTCGCTGGCCGCGGTCTCGGTGGATCTGGACTCGCTGGTCCATTACTGCCGGATCCACGGGCTGCCCGACTCCCTCCTCGACGCGCGCGCCAGGGACCTGGTCTACCAGGTGGCGGTGCCCCGCTTCCTGGAGCTGTTCGCCCGGGCCAAGCTGCCCTCCACCCTGTTCGCGATCGGCGCGGACCTGGACGTCTCAGAGCTGGCCCGGGACACCCTCCGGCAGGCGCACCAGGCAGGGGTGGAGATCGGCAACCACAGCCAGACCCACGACTACGGGCTGTCCCGGCGGGATCCGGCGCGGATCCTGGCCGACGTCACCGGGGGGGCAGAGGCGATCGCCCGCGCCACCGGGGCCCGTCCGAGGGGATTTCGCGCCCCCGGCTACACCCTCTCCGCCCCGCTCTACGCGGCGATCGTCCAGAGCGGCCACCGCTACGACTCTTCGGCGTTTCCGGCCACCCCGTACTACCTGGCCAAGGCGGCGGTGATGGGCGGGCTGTGGGCGGTGCGGCGGCCCTCCCGGGCGGTGCTGGACTCGCCCCGGGTGCTGACCGCGCCCCGTGATCCCTACTGGCCGGACCCGGCCGCGCCCTACGCC
This sequence comes from Myxococcaceae bacterium, assembly GCA_036675345.1. Lineage (GTDB taxonomy): Bacteria > Myxococcota > Myxococcia > Myxococcales > Myxococcaceae > JALYOC01. The sequence continues at coordinate 250,760 of JAKFFE010000026.1, read as the reverse complement.
CGGGGGAAGGGGACGGTGCTGGAGCTGCCGGTCACCACCACCCCCTACACCGGCTTTCCCTTCATCGGGACCTTCGTGGCCACCCTCCCCCGGGGGGTGATCCGTACCGCCTACCGGCTGCTGCGCGGGGTGCCGCTCTTGAACTTCGAGCTGCACGCGGTGGATCTGCTGGACGAGGCGGATGGGATTCCCCGGGCCCTGGCCCGGGCCCAGCGGGATCTCCAGGTCCCACAGGCCCTCAAGGCGACCCGGATCCGCGAGGCGCTGCGCTGGATCCAGGGGGAGTTCGAAACAGTCACTTTGGAGGCCGCCGCGCAGAGGCTTTCGGACGCGGCGCGCCCCGTGGTTTAAGGGGCCCCATGCTGGAGCGTCTTGGGGATCAGGTGCGTGGGGCGATGCGCGGTTGGACGTCGCGGCTGACCAATGGGGAGGTGGAGAAGAACATCACCGCGCTCTCGCGTTCGACCAACGAGTACGGGGTGGATCCATTCGGGTTCAACCTCGACTTCTCGCTGGCGGCGCTGGCGCCGATCGTCTGGCTGTACAAGCACTACTTCCGGGTGGAGACCTACGGGATCGAGAAGGTCCCCGGCGGCCGGGTGCTCTTGATCTCCAACCACTCCGGCCAGCTGCCGTTCGACGGGGCGATGATCGGGGTGGCGATGATCACCGAGGCTCGCCCTCCGCGCGCGGTGCGGAGCATGGTGGAGAAGTGGGTCCCCAGCCTGCCCTTCATCTCCTCCTTCATGTCCCGGATGGGGCAGATCGTGGGCACCCCGGAGAACTGCCGGCGTCTGCTGGAGGCGGGAGAGGCGATCATCGTCTTCCCGGAGGGCGCCCGGGGGGTGAACAAGCTGTGGCCGCAGCGCTACCAGCTGCAGGAGTTCGGGCTGGGTTTCATGCGCCTGGCGCTGGAGACCAACACCCCGATCGTCCCGGTGGCGGTGGTGGGCGCGGAGGAACAGGCCCCGGCGCTGGTGAACGTCAAGCCGCTGGCCAAGCTGCTGGGGATGCCCGCCTTCCCGCTGACCCCGATCGGCCTCCCGCTGCCGCTGCCGGTGAAGTACCGGCTGCACTTTGGCGACCCGATGACCTTCACCGGCCGCCCGGATGACGAGGACGCGGAGCTGGAGAAGAAGGTCCGCAGCGTGAAGTCCGCGATCCAGGAGCTGATCAACAAGGGCCTGCAGGAGCGGAAGGGGATCTTCTTCTGAGCACCAAGAACAAGCCGGCCGTGCTGGTGACCGGGATCGCCGGGAACCTGGGCCGCACCCTCGCCAAGCAGCTGCACGCCAACCAGGAGCGGATCCTGGGCATCGATCGGCGTCCGTTCCCGGGCAAGCCCAAGGACATCGAACACTTCCAGCTCGATCTGCGGAAGAAGAAGGCGGAGGACGTCTTCCGGCGCAACGAGATCCGCGCGGTGATCCACATGGGGATCATGCACGACCCGCGGATGAGCGCCGAGGAGCACCACTCGTTCAACGTGGTGGGGACCACCCGCATCCTCGAATACGCCGCCAAGTACGCGGTGAAGAAGGTGGTGGTGCTGTCTTCGGCCTCGGTCTACGGGCCCTCCCCGGACAACTCCAACTTCCTCACCGAGGACGCGCCGCTGATGGCCGCCTCCCGCTTCTCCGGGATCCGGGACCTGATCGAAGTGGACATGCTGGCCCACGGGTTCTTCTGGAAGCACCCCGGGATCCAGACGGTGATCCTGCGCCCGGTCCACATCGTGGGGCCGAACATCAAGAACGCCCCCTCCACCTACCTGCGCCTCAAGCACCCCTGGGTGATGGCCGGGTTCGACCCGATGCTGCAGCTGATCCACGTGGAGGACGTGGCCCGGTCGATGGTGGAGGCCCTGCGGCCCGAGCCCAAGGGCGTGTACAACGTGGTGGGTCCAGGGGAGGTCCCGCTCAGCTCGGTGTTGCGCGAGCTGGGGCGGACCGCGATCCCGGTGCCCCACCCGCTGGCCCGCAGCGCGCTGGGCCTGCTGTTCAAGTACCGGCTGGCCAACTTCCCGCCCCCCGAACTGGACCACCTGCAGTACGTGTGTGCGGTGGACGGCGCCCGCTGGCGCCAGGACACCGGCTGGAAGCCCCGCAACTCTCTGCGGGAGACCATCCGCTCGGTGATCGGCGAAGCCTGACACCGTTGTCGCGCTCACCCCGGGTTTCACCCGGGGACCGGGTGGGGGGTCCCAGCCAACCCCCTGGAACCTGAGGCCCTGGGACCCCAACGGTCACTGGCACCTGCCTTGCTCTAAGGGCAGCCAGGACAGGAGGTCCCATTGGGGGACCTCCGACGCCCACCGTTTCGGCCGGCCCCGAAACGGTGGGCGATTTTTTTTGCGGGCAGCGGTGAACCTTGGACGCGCTCCGGTTCCTCAGGGCGCATGACCCTCTCCCGTCTCGTCCCCGCGCTGGTGGTGCTGTCCGTCTCCGCCTGCGCGTCCCGAAGTCCGGTGGTCTCCTCCGAAGCGCAGCTGGACGCGCCGTCCGCCACCGCCCTGTGTCTGCGTCTGCACGAGCAGGGGGCCCAGTGCGTGGATGGCTTCAACACCCTGCTGGTGGAGCTGAGGGAGAAGCACGACCCGCGGTTCGCCGAATTGCTGAGCCGCCCGGGCCTGCGCCTGCAGGTCCTGGAGGAGGGGAGGGCCGAGGTCCTGGCGGACGGAACCGGGCCGCTCGAGCAGCGAGAGGCCCGCTGCGCCGGGTTCGTGGAGCACGGCCCGGCGGTGCCCGCCGCCGACGGCCCCGCGCTGGAGCGCTGCTACGCGCTCTCCTCCTGCGAGGAGCGGCTGGAGTGCATCAAGCCGGTTCTGGAGGTCCGGTTCGCCACCCGGGCGGCGGGGCGGTAGCCGCCGCGCGGCTGCGAGTGCGCCACCCGCTGCGGGGCGGTAGCGCGCGAGGCTGCGAGTGCGCCACCCCGGGCGGCGGGGCGGTAGCGCCGCGCGGAAGCGAGTGCGCCAACCCGGGCCGCGGAGCGGGCGCAACTCAGGGGGCGGCGGGTTCCACCGGCTCCGCCGGGACGTACGGCTCCTGCAGCTCGGGGGTGAACGGACCGCGGCTCTGGCGGGCGATCAGCCAGGTGGGCCCCACCCGGACCAGCTCGGTGATCACAGTCTCCGAGTGCTCGCTGAGGTTGGGCATCCGGAACCAGGAGATGCGGCTGACCACCTCTGCCCGGGACCCGTCTGCCTCCACCCTCATCTCCAGCAGCTCATAGTCGGAGATCGACAGGTCCCGTTCGTCCCGCTGCTCGTCACGGGCGGCCAGGAAGGCAGCCCGGCGCTCGGGGACGATCAGGCCGCTGGCGGACTGGAAGTCCTTCCAGCGGGTGCGGCGGTGGAAGGCGTCTGCGGTGGTCTTCACCTCCTGGACGTCCGACTCGGTGCGGACCGGGGTGTGGGTACAGGCAGACATCAGGGTGGTGCAGAGGAGGAGGGCAGGCAGGCGCACATCCACACCGTAGCATCGTGCCGCTTCGTGAAAGAGAAACGGGTGGGCTAACCTCCCGCCCCCCGCGATGCCGCCCAAGTCACCCGTCGAACGCTACGAACAGATTCTGCAGCAGGACCCCGCCTCCAGCGTCTTCGTGGAGCTGGCCAAGGCACTGCTCGAGGCGGGCGATTCGGCCCGTGCCATCGAGGTGTGCCAGGTGGGACTGCAGCACCACCCTCACTCCACCGTTGCCCGGGTGCTGTGGGGCAAGTCCCTCATCCAGCTGGGTCGTCCAGCCGAAGCCATGGCCCAGTTCGACCAGGCGATCGGGATCGAGAAGGACAACCCCTACGCCTACAACCTGATCGCCGAGGTGCTGCTGCAGCGGGGCCTGTACCGCTCCGCGCTGCCCATCCTGCGCAAGGCGGCCGGGCTGCAGCCGAACAACGGCCGGGTGAAGGAGTGGCTGGAGAAGGCCCAGACCGCGCTGAGCGGTGGACCGGCTCCCTCCCTGGACGAGGTCACCAATCCCGGCTCGCCGCTGTTGCTCAAGTCGGCCGAGGAGTCGGAGGAGGCCCCGGCCCCCCCGCCTTCCGAACCGACCCCCACGCCCGCGGACGCGGGTGGAGATCCCTTCGGGGACATGGGCGCCTTGCCTGATCCGGGCGCGCCTCCCGGGGTCCGGCGCCGCCAGCCCGCGGTTCCGGAAGGCCTGCGGGAGACCGGCGAGCACCAGACCGCCTCCCCTTCCGACCGCGCCACCGACGAACACCCGGCGATGGGCGGAGAGCTTCCCGTCATCCGCCGCCCTCCGGGAGCCAGCGGTCCCAAGCTGATCCCGGTCCTGACCCCGCAGCCGGGAGCACGGGCTTCGGGCGAACAGCTGATTCCGATGCTCTCTCCCGCCGAAGGGGCCCGCCCCACCGCTGAGCTCCCCGCGCTCTCGGCGGAGGAGCGGCGTGCCGCCCTGGCCGAACACGGGCGGGGTTCGGGCGAGAAGCCTGCCCGCCGCACAGGGGAACAGCCGGTGGCCAGCGGACTGCTGGGCGACCTGCCTCCGCCGGAGGCTTCACCCCCTGGAGTCGGACTGCTGGGCCAGCTGCCCCCGCCGCCGGAGGAGTCCGCCTCCGCCGGAGGAGGACTGCTGGGGGATCTGCCTTCGCTGGAGGACGCGCCTGTTGCGTCCCGTCCGGTGGAGCGGCCCGCGGTGCGCGCCGCCGTCCCGCCTCCGGTCCGCAGCTCGGGCGAGAAGCGCGCGCTGCTGGACGAGCTGCCGGACCTGATGGCCTCCTCCGCCTCGGTGGAGGTCCCCAAGGTGGAGCTGTCCGCCTCCAGCGCCCAGGAGATCGCCCAGGAGTACGAGCGGGAGCTGCGCCAGAAACTGGCGGCCAGCTCCGAACACAAGTCCTTCCTGGCCCGCCACGGCGTGAAGCTGGCCGTCTCCGCGGTGCTGCTGGCCGCGATCGGGGTGGGCAGCTGGGCCTTCATCTCCACCCGGGTGCGCAACCAGGGTCGGGATCTGCGGGACGCGCTGGGCGACGCCCGCAAGGGAATCGCCCTGGACACCGCCGCCGGGTATCGCACCGCGGTGGAGGCGTTGGGGATCGCGGTCCAGATGGACGACGAGAACCGCGAGTCCTGGGCGTTGACCGCCTATGCCCACTCGCTGCTCTTCGCCGAGCACGGCGAAGCCGCCCAGGATCGCACCGCCGCCCAGCTGGCGCTGGCCAAGCCGGGGGTGGAGGAGGACTTCGCCGCCTACAGCCTGGTCTCCCGCTACTACCTGGGGGATCGGAAGGCCCGGGACGGGCTGCGCAAGACAGTGCTCTCCTCCACCGAGGAGACCCCCGAGGTCCAGGAGCTGGCCGGGCGGATCCTGCTGGCCCAGCGGGACAGCCGCGCCGCGGTGGAACGCTTCCGCCGCGCGCTGGAGCTCTCCTCCAGCAACGTCCGCGCCCTGGTGGCGCTGGGCAACTACTACCGCGAGTCGGGAGACCACCCCACCGCGCTGAAGTTCTACGACACCGCGGCGATGATCTCCGAGGCCCACCCCGAGCGGGCAATCGGCGCGGCCGAGAGCCGGCTGGAGACCGGGGACGGGCTGGAGCAGGCGCTGACCGAGCTGGAGAAGCTGTCTGGCGTCGAGGGCCTCCCCCCCGATTTGCACACCCGCCGGGAGCTGGCGCTGGGCCGGTTGCTGACCGCCAACGGGCGCGCCGCCGAGGCGGTGAAGCGGCTCTCGGAGGGCAAGAGTCGCGGTTACGAGTTCCAGTTGGCGCTGGGCGAGGCCTCGATGGGCGCGGGCGACTACGCGCGCGCCGAAGACGCCTTCGAGGCTGCGCTCAAGCTGCGTCCCACCCAGGAGGAGGCGCAGGAGGCCCTGGGCCGGGTGCTGCTGGGCCGGGGTCGGGAGCGCGAGCTGCTGGGCCGCCTCAAGGATGATGGCCGCCGGGTGGCGCTGGTGCGGGGCATCGCCTACGCGAAGCTGGAGGACTGGAAGCGGGCGCGCACCGAGCTGGCCCGCACCCAGGTCTCCGGCAAGTACCCCACCGAGGCGGTGATCCACCTGGCGGTGGCCGACGCCGCGGAGGGAGACGCGGCCCGCGCGGAGAAGGTCCTGGAGAAGGCCCTGGCCTCCACCCGGACCGTTCGATCCGACGCCCACGTGGCGCTGGGGACCCTCTACCTCCAGCGGGAGGAGACGGAGAAGGCGCGCAAGCAGTTCGAGTTGGCGGAGAAGGATCCCTTCGACTTCGAGGGCGCCTGCGCGCTGGGTCGGCTGTACCTGGCCCAGGGCAAGCCGGAGAAGGCGGTGGGCCACCTGGAGCGCGCGGTCCAGCGCAACGGTTCCCACGGCGAGGCCCGGCACGCGCTGGGCCGGCTGTACCTCTCCTTGGGCAAGCTGCCCGACGGCCTGGACCAGGCCGAGGCCTGGCAACAGGATGAACCGGCCAGCGCCGAGGCGCTGCTGGACTACGCCTGGGCCCTGCATCTGAACGGGAAGTGGAAGGAGGCGGACGCGGCCTCTACCCGGCTGATCCGGATCGCGCCCTCGGTGGCGGAGGCGCACCGGATCCGGGCGGTGGTGCTGTTCTCGGTGGGCAACGCGCAGGGTGCGTTCTCCTCGCTGGAGCGGGCCAACAAGCTGGACCCCAAGGACCCGGAGACCTTCTGCGAGATCGGGCACGCCTTTCTGCGCCAGGGGAACCCGGACAACGCGGAGGCCGCCTTTGGCGCGGCCTTGAAGAACGATCCCAAGAGCGACTGCGCCACCATCGGCTCGGCGCTGGCCCGGCTTCCCTCCGGGGCCAGGGCGGTCCAGAAGATGTTGGCCGATCGCGCGGCGAAGGCGGAAGAGGTGGTGGACCGGGGGCAGGCCTGGGCCGCGCTGTCCCGCGCGCAGTTGATCACCGGTCCGGTGGCCTCGGCCCGGAAGTCCGCCGAGGAGGCGGTGCAGGTGGCGCCGTTCCTGGGCAACAGCCACTTCGCGCTGGGGCTGGTGGCGTCCAAGCAGAAGCAGGACGAGACGGCCTCCGCCGCCCTGCGCGCCGCCGCCGGGCTGGAACCGGCCCACGCCACCATCCGGCTGGCCCTGGCCGACGCCCTGGTCCGGCAGGGGGAGACCGGTTCGGCGATCAAGGAGTACGAGACCTTCTTGCGTCTGGGGGGCGACGCGGGCGATGAGGCCCGGGTGAAGAAGTCACTGGTGGACCTGAAGAAGAAGCTGGCGTCGAGGTGATGGTGGCGACCCAGCCCAGCCGGCATCCGGTGCTGCAGGTGATGCTGTCCAACGCCATCCTGCTCTCGATCGTCTACCTGGTGACCGGGGTGGTGCTGGAGCTGCTGCGCAAGCTGTACCCGATGAAGTGGGTGGAGACCGGGATGATCGTCCTCGACTCGCTGCCCGCGAGGCTGCTGCACCTGCTGGGCTGGCTGGGCCCGCTGACCGAGGCGGTGGTCTACAACCAGCTCTCCGGGTTCTGGCTGCGGGTGGTGTTCAACGTCACCACCATCGTGATCATCTTCGTCCTGGCCGGGACGGTGGCCGGCGGCATGGCCCTGCTGGGCCGGCTGGCCCGCCGCGGCTGAGCAGGTCCGGCGCGACCCGGCAGCAGCGACCTGCTCCGGAGCCGACTTCCGGGTTCAGGCGCGCTTGCGGCGCAGGCGCAGGGTGGAAGCCGGTGCCCGGGGCTGGTGTCCCGCGGCCCGGGCGGTCAGCGAGATCTGGGAGATCTTCGCGCCGAAGCGCTCCCACTTGGCCTCACTGGTGCCCTTCACCCTCAGGAACGAGGCGTGGTCGATGGGCAGCGAGGTGGCCAGCGCCAGCAAGGTGGCGTCGTTGAAGATCAGGTAGGGCGGGATGTCCAGGTCCCGGGCCAGGTCCCGGCGCCATCGGCGCAGCTCGCCTTCGGCCAGCTCACTGTGCTCGCCGGGAACCAGGGCCGCGCTGCCGGAGGCGGAGTCCGCCGCCAGGTGCAGCCGCTTGCCCACGCACAGGTCGCAGGCCTCGCACCGGGCGGGAGTCTCCTGCTCACCGAAGTAGCGGAGGATGAAGTGGCGCCGGCAGCGGGTGGCGTAGGCGTAGTCCTTCATCCGCCTCAGCTGCAGCAGCGACAGCCGTTCCTGATCCCGCACCCGGCTCAGATCCAGTCCCAGCTGGGCATAGGGCAGGTGGGTCAGGACCCGGATCGCCCGACCGGAGAAGGGCCGGCGGACGCTCACCGCGTGGGCCTTCTCCAACAGCCCCATCGCGTGCTTCACCTCGTCGGTGCTCATCGAGGTCCGCCGGGCCAGCACGGTCACGTCGGTGGTGACCGGGCTGCCGATCGGGTAGCCGGTGCGCAAAAGCTCCAGCAGGGCCTTGCCGTGAGGGCTGTGGGGATGCGCGGTCTCCGCCTTGGGCAGCACGGTCACCGTCCACTGGCCTTCGCCCCGTCCACCCCGGGAGATCTTCCCGTCCCGCTCCAGGATCCGCAGCGCCGCCGAGACCTCCGTCTCCGAAGAGTTCACCTGGCCGGCCAGCAGCTTGATCGGCTTGTCGAACTCCTGCTCCTCGCGCAACACCTCCCACAGGTCGGACATCAGCGCGTCCGAGGGGGAGGAGCTCTGGATCATCCGCTCCTGGGTGAATACGTCCGAGTGGTTGAAGAGGAGGATCGCCCGGGCGGGGTTGCCGTTGCGTCCGGCGCGGCCGATCTCCTGGTAGTAGGCCTCCACCGCCCGCGGCATGTTGGCGTGGATCACGAACCGGATGTCCGGCTTGTCGATCCCCATCCCGAATGCGTTGGTGGCCACCGCCACGCTGTCCGGCCGGGCCATGAACTCATCCTGGGCCTTGTGCCGCGCCTGCTCGTCCATCCCCGCGTGGTAGAGGACGGTGGAGCGGCTCTGGGACCGGATCGCCTGGTGGATCGCCTCCGCCGACTTGCGGGTGGCGCAGTAGATGATCCCCGAACCGCCCTCGGCCATCACCTTGGCGATGGCGTCCTTTCGCTGCTGTTCCCCCGAGACCTGGGCCACCTCCAGGAACAGGTTCGGGCGATCGAAGCCGGCCACGAACACCTGGGGATCCTTCATCAGCAGCGACTTGACGATGTCGTCCCGGACCTCCGGGGTGGCGGTGGCGGTCAGGGCCACGGTGCGGGGGGGCCGCAGCCGCTTGCGCACCCTTCCCAGCAGGGCGTAGTCGGGGCGGAAGTCGTGGCCCCACTGGGAGATGCAGTGCGCCTCGTCGATGGCGAACAGGTCCACCCCCAGCTCGGCCACCGTCTCCAGGAAGGCGGCGCTGCGGAACCGCTCCGGGGCCACGTAGAGCAGCTTGTACTCCCCGTTGCGCAGCCCCCGCATCCGCTCCGCCCGCTCCAGGTCGGTGAGGGTGGAGTTGATGAAGGTGGCGGAGATCCCCTTGGCCAGCAGCTGCTCCACCTGGTCCTTCATCAGCGCGATCAGCGGCGAGATCACCAGCGTCATCCGCGGCAGCAGCGAGGCCGGCAGCTGGAAGCAGAGGCTCTTGCCGGCGCCGGTGGGCATCACCACCACCGCGTTGCGGCCGGAGAGCACCGCGCTGATCACCTCCGCCTGCCCGGGCCGGAATTCACTCAGCCCGAAGTGGCGGACCAACCCCGCGTGCGCTTCTTCCAGGAACGGCAGCGGGTGTGACATCCGGCGCATAGATCACCTTTCTGCCCTCGGGCGTCAACGCCTGGAGCGCCTTGCCTTGAGAACGAACTCCGGCCCCGCTGCCTCAGCCTGCCCGCCTGCTTGGCGTATTGAGAGCGGGCACCCAGTCCACCGCGGGTTCGGCCGCCATCGGCAGGCTGACCGAGTTCTCCCCGATGGTGGCAAAGCAACCGTCACCCAGCACCACGTGATCCAGCAGCTTGATCCCCAGGAAGTGACTGGCGGAGCGCAGCTGGTCGGTCAGCGCCAGATCTTCGGTGGACGGAGTGGGATCCCCCGAGGGGTGGTTGTGTGCCAGCACGATCCCGCTGGCCCGGGCGGCGATCGCCGCCGCGAACACCTCCCGCGGATCCACCGGACAGGAGCTGACCGTCCCGGTCGCGATCCGCACGTCGCTGAGCAGGGTGTTCCGGGCATTGAAGGAGAGCACGTGGAACACCTCCCGGCGCAGCGCGGAGAGGGAAGGCGCCAGGTAGGCGTAGACCTCCTTGGAGTTGAGCAGCCGGGGGCGGGTGTCCCGGGATCGCTGCACCCGGCGGCCCAATTCCAGCGCCGCCAGCACCGCCGCCGCCCGTGCCGGTCCCAGCCCGGGCAGCGCCGCCAATTCATGCGCGTCCTGCAGCACCAGGGTGCGCAGGCTGCCGGCGGCGCGGATCAGCGAGTCGGCCAGGGTCAGCACCGGCCGGCCCCGGGTCCCGCTGCCCAACAACACCGCCAGCAGCTCCGGGTCGGTCAGCGCCGGTGCTCCCATCCGGGCCAGCCGTTCTCGCGGGCCCTCCTCGGACGAAAGGCGACGGTCCCCCTCGGACTCCGCTTCCACCCGCTCCAACCCTTCCAGCCACTCGTCCATGGGACTCCTCCCGCCGGAAGCCCCTGGAGCAATGGCTGTGCCGCAGTGGGGAGTAAGGGAGGGCGCCACCTGGGACAGTCCGCGCGGGCCCGGATCGACCGCAGTGGCGGACGAGCACCGATGCTCCACCGGCGCTCTTGATTCTCGAGAGAAAGCCCGGTGGGGCAGGGCGCCCAAGCGGTGCGACTGGAGCGCTTCGCCACCCGGGTCCAGGAGCGGGAGCCGGATCAGCCCGACGGCACCGATCAGCGGCCCAGGCGGCCTACCACTTGGAGACGGCGAAGAACGTCCGCAGCTTCTCGTTCGTCTCGCGCAGCCGTTCGGACATGGTGCGGACGAAGGTCCACAGCAGCACGTAGGCCAGGTCCTTGTCGGTGAACATCAGCTGGTCCAGCTTCTCCCGGCTGAGCACCGACACCTTGCAGGGGATATGGGCGATGGCGTCCGCGGACCTGGGGCTGTCCTCGATGATCGCCATCTCGCCGAAGTACTGACCCGGCTCCAGGATCGCCAGGGCCTCTTCGCCGGCGCCGGGGATCATCTTGGAGATCCGGACCTTCCCCTCCATCACCACGTACATGTCCGAGCCCACGTCCCCCTCCTTGAAGATCGGGGCGGATCCTTCGTAGGCCCGGGTCTGGGCCAGGCCGGCGACCTTGCGGAGCTGCGCCTGGGTCAGCCCCTGGAACAGCGGGATCTTCTGGAGGAGCGCGATGTCCATTCGGGCTACCAGTTCGTACCACGCGCTGTTAGTGCTCTGGTACTTTCCGCCCCCTTTTCAGGCGTCTGGAGGACGTGTGGCTGACAACGTTCACAAGGTTTGCATCATCGGTTCTGGCCCCGCCGGCTACACCGCCGCCATCTACGCGGCCCGCGCCAACCTCAAGCCGGTGGTGTTCGCGGGCGGTCCCATCGACCACGATCCGCAGCGGGTGCCGGGCGGGCAGCTGATGATCACCACCGACGTGGAGAACTACCCCGGCTTCCCGGAGATGGTCACCGGGCCGGACCTGATGGAACGCTTCCAGAAGCAGGCCGAACGCTTCGGCACCCAGATCCACATGGAGAACGTGCTCAAGGTCGACTTCTCCAAGCGCCCCTTCCACGTCCAGGGCGAGTCGGTGTCGCTGCACGCCCAGACCCTGATCATCTCCACTGGCGCCACCGCCAAGTGGCTGAACGTGAAGGGCGAGGACCAGTACAAGAACCGCGGGGTGTCCGCCTGCGCCACCTGTGACGGCGCGTTCTTCAAGAACCAGCACGTGGTGGTGGTGGGCGGCGGGGACACCGCGATGGAGGAGGCCAGCTACCTGACCAAGTTGGCCGCCTCGGTGACCGTGGTCCACCGCCGGGACACCCTGCGCGCCTCCCAGATCATGCAGAAGCGGGTGCTGGAGAATCCCAAGGTGAAGGCGATCTGGGACACCGCGGTGGACGAGGTGACCGGCGACGGCAAGAAGATCACCGGGCTGAAGCTGAAGAACCTCAAGACCGGCGCGGTGACCGACCACCCCACCGACGGGCTGTTCGTGGCCATCGGCCACACCCCCAACACCGAGCTGTTCCGTGACGTGCTCAAGATGCAGGAGAACGGCTACCTGCACACCGTTCCCGGGACCACCCGCACCAGCCTCCCGGGGGTGTTCGCCTGCGGTGATGTGCAGGACCACTACTACCGCCAGGCGATCACCGCCGCCGGCACCGGCTGCATGGCGGCGATCGACGCCGAGCGCTGGATGCTGGAGCAGGGCGAGTAGCCGCCGATGAGCGGCCCGCGCTCGCGCACGGTGGCGGTGCATGCCGGTGAGCGGCTGAAGACCAGCCGCTCCCATCCGCTCTCCGAACCGGTGTACCTCTCGGCGGTGGCCTACTGCGACGACGCCGAGTCCCTGGACGCGGCGCTGGAAGGCGGGGACTACGTCTATACCCGGATCCGCGGACAGAACGCGGAGCTGCTGGAGGAGGCGGTGGCGGCGCTGGAGGGCACCGAGGCCTGCGCCGCGTTCTCCACCGGGATGGCCGCCCTTCGCGCGGTGTTCGACGCCCAGGGCCTGAAGGCCGGGGACACGGTGGTGACTGCCTCCGATGGCTACGGGGTGACCCGGGCCCTGTTCAAGTCCCTGTGCGCCGAGCGGGGCGTGCGGTTGGAGGCGATCGCCTTTGCCGCCCCCGACGCGCCGGAGCGGATCCGCGGCGCGGCTCCCCGGCTGGTGGTGGCGGAGAGCATCACCAACCCGCTGCTGGCGGTGCCGGACATCGCGGCGCTGGCCGAGGCCACCCACGCGGTGGGCGGGCTGCTGGCGGTGGACGCCACCTTCGCCTCCCCGCTGGTGCAGCAGGCCTGTGCCCTGGGCGCGGACTACGCGGTGCAGTCCACCACCAAGTGGATCAACGGCCACAGCGACGCGATGGGGGGAACGGTGGCCGGCGCTGCCCACCGGATCCAGGCGCTGAAGAACGCCCGGGTGCTCCAGGGGGCGATCCTGGGACCCTTCGAGGCCTGGCTGACCCTGCGCGGGTTGCGCACCCTCCCGGTGCGGATGGCCGCGCACTGTGAGAACGCGCTGCAGCTGGCGCAGCGCCTCGCCGCCTCTCCCCTGCTGGAGCGGGTGCTGTACCCCGGCCTGCCCACCCATCCGGATTACGCGGTGGCCCGGCGGGTGCTCCAGAACGGCTTCGGCGGGATGCTGGCCTTCGAGATCAAGGATGCAGAACGGGCCCAGGCCTTCTCGTTTTTGGAGCAGGTGAAGATCGCCAAGGCCGCCCCCAGCCTGGGGGATGTGGCCACCCTGGTGATGCACCCGGTGACCGCCGCCGCGCGCCGGATGACCGCCGCCGAACGGGAGTCGGCGGGGATCCGCGAGAACCTGATCCGGGTCTCGGTGGGCCTGGAGGACGTGGACGACCTGGCCGAGGATCTGCTGGGCGCGGTGGCGCGTGCGATGGAGAGCGGCCGATGAAGATGGTGGACGTGGGAGGCAAGGAGAAGACCGAGCGGGTGGCGGTGGCCACCGCCCGGCTCAAGATGCTGCCCGCCACCGTGAAGCGGATCCGCGAGGGCAAGGTGGAGAAGGGGGACGTGCTGGCCGCGGCCAGGTTGGCGGCGGTGATGGCCGCCAAGAACACCCCGACCTTCATTCCGCTCTGCCACCCGATCTCCCTCTCCGCGGTCACCGCGGAGATCACCCTGCTGCGGGACGGGGCCCGGGTGCGGGTGGAGGTGAAGACGGTGGACCGCACCGGGGTGGAGATGGAGGCGCTGACCGCGGCTTCCGCCGCCGCGCTGACCGTCTACGACATGCTCAAGAGCGTGGACCGGGGGATGGTGGTGGAGAGGCTGCAGCTGGAGAAGAAGAGCGGCGGACGCTCCGGCACCTGGAAGCGGTAAGCCCCGGGGTCTCCATGGTAGGAGCTTTGGTCATGGCGACCGATCCCCTCCTGCAGTGGCGCAGCGAGTTCCCCATCCTCGAGAAGAAGGCCGGCTACCTGATCAGCAACTCGCTGGGGGCGATGCCGCGCCAGGTCTACGCGCAGCTGAAGTCCTACGCCGACCTCTGGGCCAGCGAGGGGGTGGTGGCCTGGCACACCTGGATGCCGATGGTGCCCGAGACGGCGGGGATGCTGGGGCGGATCCTCAACGCCCCGAGCGGCACCATGACCATGCACCAGAACGTCTCCACCCTGACCTCGATCCTGATCTCCGCCCTGGAGTTCTCCGGGAAGCGGAACAAGGTGGTCACCACCGAGCTGAACTTCCCCTCGGTGGTCTACAACTGGGTGGCCCAGCAGGACCGCGGCGCCCGGGTGGAGGTGGTGAAGTCCCGCGACGGGGGGCTGAACATCGAGACCGAGGACATCATCCGGGCCATCGACGACACCACCCTGGTGGTGCCGCTGGACCTGGTGTTGTTCCGCTCCTCCGGCCTGCTGGAGATCCAGCCGATCATCGAGGCCGCCCACCGCCACGGGGCGATGGTGGTGCTGGACTGCTATCAGGCCACCGGGGCGGTCCCGATCGACGTCCAGGCGCTGAAGGTGGACTGCCTGCTGGGCGGGTCGGTGAAGTGGCTGTGCGGAGGGCCGGGAGCGGCCTACCTCTACGTGCGAGAGGATCTGATCCCCAGGCTGAAGCCGAGGATGACCGGGTGGTTCTCCGACAAGCACCCCTTCGACTTCCGCTTCGGCGAGGTGGACTACGCGGAGGACGCGCACCGCTTCATGGGCGGGACCCCCTCGGTGCCCACCCTGTACCAGGCGCGGGCCGGCTACGAGATCATCGAGAAGGTGGGAGTGGCGGCGATCCGCGAGAAGTCACTGCGCCAGACCACCCTGCTGATGGAGCTGGCGGATGAGCAGGGGCTGACCGTGCGCACCCCGCGGGCCCCGGAGCGGCGGGGCAACACGGTGTGCATGGAGTTCGAAGGATCGGAAGACGCCTGCGGCAAGCTGATCGAGCGCGGCTTCGTGGTCGACCACCGCCCCGGCGCCGGGGTCCGGGTCTCGCCGCACTTCTACAACTCCGACGAGGAGTGCCGCGCGATCATGGCCGAGATCCAGTCGCTGCGAGCCTCGGGGACCCTGCGCAAGGGACCGCTGGGCCACCGCGCCCACTGAAAAAGGGGACAGGCTACATTTTCGGCGCACCGCGGCGAAAATGCAGCCTGTCCCCTTTATTGTCACGGTGCGTCAGCGGCGGTGCGCCTGGAGGTAGAAGGCGGTCACCACCAGGGCGTGGGAGATCTCGCCGCCCAGGATCAGGCCGGGGATCTCGGCGCGGTCCCTCAGCTCCACGGTGATGTCCTCGGTGGCCTCCGGTTGGCCCTGGTGGACCTGGTCACAATCCAGCGCCAGGTAGGAGTGGCAGCGGTTGGATTGGATCGCCGGATTGGGATGCACCCAGCCCAGGGGGATCACCTGGCCGGGGCGGTAGCCGGTCTCCTCCTCCAGCTCGCGGATTGCGGCGGTCTGCGGATCCTCTCCCGGGTCCACGATCCCTCCGGGCAGCTCCAGGGTGCGCTGCCAGACCCCGAAGCGGAACTGACGGATCAGCACCACCCGGCCCTCGCGGGTGATCGGGATGATGTTCACCCAGTCCGGGGCGTCGATGATCACCCGCGGGTGGTGCGCCCCGTCCCGGGGGTCGGCCACCGTGTCCTCCCGGACCTTGAGGATGGTCAGGTCCAGCGGCTGTCCTTGGCGGATGCGCGTCCACGGGGCGGGGGGCTTGGAGCTCACCCTTGGCTGCGTAACCCAGCGGCACCGTCAACCCAAGGCCCGCCTGGAGAGCAGGCTGGCGAGCGGGGCCTCTCTTCACGTCCGGGACCGGGGACCTACTTTCTTCGGGCAGGGCGGAATGAACCCCAAATCAGGAGCAACGGACCCATGAAGACCTTCAACAAGTGGATGGTGGCTGGAATCGTTGGTGCGACCGCGATGCTGGGGGCCTGCAGCAAGGAGGCCCGGGTGGAGGACGAGCGTCCCGGCATCGGCGGCGCCGGCGAGGAGGGCGTGGGGCAGAACGAGGGCGTGATCAACGACGGGGAGGGTCCCATCGAGGAGCGCCGCGACGGCAAGATCGGTGAGAACGAGGGCGTGTGGAACGACGGGGAAGGTCCGATCGAGGAGCGCTCCGATGATGACGCGATGATCGGCGACCAGGAGGGCGTGCTCAACGACGGTGAGGGTCCGCTGGAGGAGAACGAGGACCAGGTCGGTGAGAACCCGGGCGTGCTCAACGACAACGAGGGGCCGATCGAGAACAACGACGACGCTTCCCAGCAGTAGCCCGCGTGGGCACTGAAAGTCGGGGCGGGAGGCCTGTCACCCGGGCCTTCCGCCTTTTTCAGTTCAGCAGCTGCACCCGATCGATCAGCACCCGCCGCAGCCGCTCCAGCTGGACCCGGTCCGGGGCCTGGGCGGACAGCGCCAGCACCTTCTCCACGTCCGCCAGCGCGGCGCGAAACGCGCCCAGCTTCTGGTACAGCATCGCCCGCGCGCGCAGCTCGCCGGGGTGATCCGGCTCCACCGTCAGCATCAGCTCCAGCACAGCCAGCCCGCGCTCCACCTCGTCGCGCTCCGCGTAGATCCGCTTGAGGTTGTTGAGCATCCGCCAGGCGATCGCCTTGGCGGAGGCGGGGACCAGCAGCTGGGGGGCGAACTTCGCGCCCGGCGTCACCCGATCCAGCAGCTGCTGACAGCCCTGCTCATCCAGCACCCGGCCTCCGGCGAAGGCGTCGATCCCCACCCGCTGGCCGTCCTCCAGCTGGGCCCCGGCCAGGAAGTGGGCGGGGAAGGGGATCCCGAACATCGGCAGGCCGGCGCGCAGGCCCACCTCCACGTAGAGCAAGGAGAGGGTGATCGGCAGCCCGCGCTTCCGCTCCAGCACCCGGTCCAGGAAGCTGTTCTCCGGAGCGAAGTACTCCTCCGCGTCGCCCCGGAAGCCCTCCTCCGCGCCCAGCACCTCTCGCAGCGCCTCCAGCCGCTCCCGGACGCTGCCGTCCGGCTGACGTCGCCGGACCCGGTCCCCCAGTTCGTCCAGCGTGGCCAGCAGCCGCTGGGGGTCCACCTCCGGATCACCCAGCGCGGCGATCGCCAGCGCTACCCGGTCCAGCCGGGGCGGCTCTCCGGCCAGGGCCTCCTGCAGCAGCCGTCGGGGGCGATCCGTCTGGCTCACAGGAAGGAGAGCGGCGGCGGGGTGGAGGGGAGGATCAACCGGCGCAGCTCGGCGCGGATCGCCACCTGAGCGGAGATCAGCCCGGCCAGGATCCCGTCCTCGTAGTCGAAGGTGGGGTGCGCCTTGAGCTCCGGGTAGTCGTTGGGGTTCATCACGTCCTCGGAGCTGATGTGCGGCACCGCCTGGCGCGCCTGTCGCAGCACCTTCTCCCGCTGCTGATCGATCATCTTCGCCAGCAGGGCGTCGGTGATCTCCAGCGCGGTGGCGGCATTCTCCGCGGACAGGGTCTCGTTACTCATGGTCTTGCTCACTCCTGGGCGATGTCCCACTTCACCCGCGTATGCGTGCGGCGGAAGGAGTCCACGTCGGCCTCCACTGCCGTCCCGTCCTTCTCCCGCCCATCCAGAAAACCCACGAAGTCCAGCTGGCGATCCTCGCGTCCGTATTCTTCGTCGAACAGCCGGACCAGGGCATTGGCCGGCAGGGTCATCCGCCCCGCCACCTTCACCAGCGGGAAGGTCAGCCCGGTCAGATCCTTGGAGGGCGCGTAGCTCTTGTACACAAGCTCGGTGCAAACCAGCTTGGAGTCGGAGAAGAAATCGAAGTCGAAGTCGTAAGGCCGGCCCTGGTAGGAGAAGGCCCGCAACACCGCCTTGGCCTTCTCCAGGCGGGAACGCCGGGGCCGCATCACCCCCAGGTAGTCGGTCATCATCGCGTGGCGGATCCCGGTGAAGGACACCCCCTCGCTGATCGACTCCAGCACCACCACCGGATCGTCCAAGAAGTCGGTGCCCTGGTACGCGGTCCACTTGGCCGGAAAGCGCCGGGCCAACAGCTCGGAGAAGGTCAACACCCCTTCCTTCTGCGCGCGCACGTAGCTGAGCACCTCCGGGTCGCTGTCGAAGTAGCCGCCCAGCACCTCCGGCCGGCCCAAAAACAGCTCCGCGTGTGGCCAGAAGCCGGGCAGCCCGATGTTGGAGAGGTACCAGTTCTGCCGCGCCACCAGGATGTCCCCCGGCTCCATCCGCTCCGCCAGGCGCTGGGCCTGCTCCCGGCCGATCAGCGGCTTGCCCTGGCGGTGCACCCGGGTGTCCCCCATCCACTCCGCCACGTTCAGCTGCACCGGGAAGATCGCCCGGGCCGCGCCGTCCGCCAGTCCATCCAGGGCCGCCTTGGCGAACAGCTTCAGCCCCCGCCGGGAGAGCCGGGTGCGCGCGGCCTTGGCGTGCCGGCGCATCTGCTGGATCAGCGAGACCGCGTCCGGATCGTCCAGCAGCTTGGCGGTCCGCCAGGTGCCGGGCAGCTGCTTGGCGTAGGCATCGCCGGTGAGCAGCTGGGTGGTGGTGGAGACGTGGACCACCCGCTCCTTGAAACGGGAGAAGGTCCCGGACTGCAGGCCGTGCTCGGCGGAGCCCTCATCCAGCAGGGTCTCCAGCTGCTTCTCCCCGGTGGCCACGTCGGCGAACGCCAGCCCGTAGGCCAGTTGCAGGGTCAGCGCCGAGTGGGTGAGCAGAAAGCCCCAGCCGTGCTTGACCGGATCGGTGGGCGGGACCTTCCAGTAGTCCCAGTAGCGCTGCCGGATCACCTCCGCGGAGAGCACGTAGTCGTAGTGGGCCGCCCAGGTGGAGAGCAGGTTCGACTTCTCATCCGGGGTCAGGGTCAGCGTCTGGGCGCGCTTCTTCAGCCCGCCCAGCTGGTCCACCGCGCCCTTGAGCCGGGCGAGGCCGGAGGCGTGCCGGTGCAGCTCGCGGACATCCTGACGGGCCTGTTCCAGGAACTGGGACGGCTGCAGGTCAAAGACGCTGGCGGGCTCCGGGGTGGCGGAGAGGAGCAAGGTGGCGAGCAGGGCAATCATGCGGGCGGCACCTTACCGGACGGCGCTGTGGGGCGCTTCCCGGGGGAGCAGGCAGCCCGGCGGGCGCTCCCGGTGCCGACCCGGCGCTTCGTCCGCACCTTGAGGACAGACGAACCCCAGGCGCCCACGGCGGGCGAGGAGAGGAACACCATGGCATTCGGAAGGGGAGAGGACACGGCGCTGTCGCCGAGCACGCACCTGGACGGGGTGGCCTACCCGGCGACCCGGGAGTCCCTGGTCGGGGCCGCCGAGGACGGCGGGGCGCCGGTGGAGGTGATCAACCTCTTCAAGTCGCTGCCCGGACGCGAGTACCGCGCCAAGGAAGACGTGATGCGCGACTTCGCCGAGGCCGCGCGCCGGATGGCGATGCACAACTCGCAGGAGGATGACGAGGAGGTACGTCGGGACCGCCGGAACATCGGGCGGGATCTGGTGGAGAACGCGCCGGATGGGATGACGCGGCACCCGTAGCGCGTCCATGCTTCAGCGCGAACCCGAGGCGGTCCGGCGGTGCCGGGCCGCTTTGACTTGGAGGAGGGGAAAGACGATGGCCGACTACACCGAGAACCTGATCGAAGACTCAGACGGGGTGCGCCAGGCGGTCCGGGACAGCAAGCGGATCGCGGTGCTGGGGATCAAGACCGAGGCCCAGTCCGGCCAGCCGGCCTTCTACGTGGCGGACTACCTGAGCAAGGCCGGGGTGGAGGTGGTGCCGGTCCCGGTCTACTACCCGGAGGTGAAGACCATCCTCGGCCAGCCGGTGTACCGGAAGCTGACGGAGATCCCCGGCGAGGTGGACATGGTGGACGTGTTCCGCCGCCCCCAGGACATCGACGGCCACCTCGAGGATCTGCTGGCCAAGAAGCCGAAGTACGTGTGGTTCCAGCTGGGGATCCGCAACGACGCGGCGGCCAAGAAACTGGCGGAGGCGGGGATCAAGGTGATCCAGGACCGGTGCCTGATGGTGGACCACCGGCGCTACGGCAACGGTTAGGCGGAGCTGCCCTCGCGGTGCTTCTGCCGGGGTTCAAATTGGGCCCGGGACTGGTGCAGCTTCTCCTTGAACAGCTCCTGCATGTAGGCGCCGGTCTGGGCCTCGTCCCACAGGGTGCTGCCCATCGCCAGCTCGATGGCCCGGGCCATGGAGGCCCCGTTGCGGAAGCGGTCCTCCCGGTCGTGGGCCACGCACTTCATCACCACCTCGGAGAGTGAGAGCGGGACCTCCGGGTTGAGCAGATGCGGGGGGGCCAGCTTCCCCTGCATCACCGCCTCCATGATCTCCGCGCTGGTGCCGCCCTGGAAGGCGCGCTGCCCGGTGAGCAGCTCGTAGAGCACCACCCCGGTGGAGAACAGGTCGCTGCGCGCGTCCGGCTTCATCCCCTGGATCGTCTCCGGGGAGAGGAAGCGGGCGGTGCCCTTGATGGTCCCGGTGTGGGTGTTCTCCAGCCGGCCGCGGGCCAGCGCGAACCCGAAGTCGATCACCTTCACCGTGCCGTCGTAGGTGACCATCACGTTCTTGATCGACATGTCGCGGTGGATGATCGGCGAGGCGATCCCGGACGGGTCGGTGAAGTGGTGCGCGTAGTGGAGCGCGTTGCAGGCGTCGCGGATCGCCTTGCAGGCCAGCCCCAGCGGCACCGGGACGTTGGCCTTCTTGCAGGCGTGCTGGATCTTGGAGAGGTCCTGACCGGAGACGTACTCCATCACCAGGAACAGCTCGCTGTTGTCCTCGCCCAGATCGAACACCTGGGCGATCCCCGGGTGGGCCAACAGCGCGGTGATCCGCGCCTCGTCCAGGAACATCCGGACAAAGCCCAGCTCGCGCTGCACGTCCGGGAGCAGCTTCTTGAGGCACAGGTACTTGCGGAAGCCGCCCGGGCCCCGGGTGTAGGCCAGGTACAGCTCGGAGGTGCCGCCGGTGGTCAGCCCGGCCAGGATCTCGTAGCGGCCAATCTTCCGGAAGCGGGAGGTCTCTTCGCTCATCTCAAACCTCGAACGGGACCGGCGGGCGGGCCAGCGCGCGCTCGATGCTGGAGCGGGCCTGATCCAGCGCATCGTAGCCGCGCTCCATGGCGGTGGGGGAGACCGGGGGGAGGGTGGAGACCACCACGTGCACCGGCAGCTTCCGGGCCTCCATCACTGCCAGCTGCAGGCGGAAGTGTTCGCGGCGGACCGCGGCCATGGCGGCGGACATCCCCTGGGCGTAGGCGAACGGTCCGCTCATCACCCCCCGGGTCCGGGACGGCAGGTAGTGGACCAGGATCGCGTCCAGGTCCTTGGCCCAGGGGGCCTCGGCCATCGCCTGCACCGGGGCCTTGTCCACCAGCCCCCCGTCCCAGAACAGCTTTCCGTCCAGCTTCACCGCCCGGAACAGCCCCGGGTAGGCGCAGGTGGCGTGGATCCGCGGGACCAATTCGCCCTTGTCGAAGAGGTGGCTGGTGCCGTCGCTGAGGTTGGTGGCCACCATCAGCAGCGGGTGCGGGCATTGCTCGAAGGTCTGCACCGGCAGGGTGTCCGCCAGCAGCGACCGGAAGCGGTTGCCCTTGAGCAGGCCGGTGAACCCGGCGCCGCCGCGGACCACGTCCACCAGCGCGCCCACCGGATCCGGATCCCAGAAGTTCTGCCGGGTCTGACGCAGCACCAGCTCTTCGATCGCCTGGGTGGAGGCGCCGGCGGCGGCGTAGGCGGCCACCATCCCGCCCGCGGAGGTCCCGGCGTAGGCGCTGGGCACCAGCCCGGCGTTGCGCAGCCCCTTGAGGAAGCCGGCGTGGCCGTAAAAGCCGAAGAAGCCGGCGGAGAGGACCAGGCCAAACCGCTTCCCGGCGAGATGATCGTGCAAGGTGGTCGGCATCGCCGGGGGGTCTTACGGGGCGGGGGGAGGGGCGCCAAGCGGGAAAAGCGGGCGGGACCCTCATCGGCGATAGTCCCAACGGAAAGGCAGGCTTGTCAGTCCGGCTGCCGGCCCTTCTCCTCCGTTGTGAACCCCGAGGCCTCCATGTCCCTGGCGTCCCATTCTCCCTCGCCCCCCGCGCGCCTGGCCCCTCTGCAGCTGCGGACGCTGCCGGTCACCCTGCGGCCGGATCCGAAGCTGCTCACCTACTACCTGCTCTCCTCGTTCCTGGCCGGGCCGGCGTTCCCGATCCTGATGGTGATGCGCTACTTCCGGTACCACACCCTGCGCTACCAGGTGGCGGAGGAGGGGCTGACCATGCGCTGGGGGATCCTGTTCCGCCGCGAGGTGTCGCTGACCTACGCGCGGATCCAGGACATCCACCTGACCAGCAACCTGGTCGAACGCTACCTGGGGCTGGCCAAGGTCCAGCTGCAGACCGCCGCCGGCAGCGCCCAGGCGGAGGTGGAGATCGAAGGGCTGACCTTCTTCGAAGGGATGCGCGACTTCCTCTATGCCCGGATGCGGGGAGTCCGGGACGACCCCTCGCCGGCGCGGGAGTCGTCCGATGCGTTGACCGCCACCTTGAAGGAGGTGGCCGCCGAGGTCCGGGCCCTGCGTGCCCAGCTGGGAGGTCGGAGCGATGCTTGAGTCCTTCGAGCCGCTGGTGGTGCGCTGGCTGCGCGTCCCCCCCGAGCCGAATCCCCCTGCCGGGGACGCGGGGTCGCTGCAGGTCTTCCGGGCCGCCCCCAACTACTTCCGCTACCGCCAGGCGGTGTGGGCGCTGAAGCAGCTGGCGGCGCTGGCAGGTCTGATCGGCGGGCTGGTGTTCATCACCCTGGTGGTGCCGCAGCTCAAGCAGGGAGAGCTGATCGGGCAGCTCGCCCGGGTGGCGGAGCCGGTGGCCTGGGGGCTGTTCCTGATCCAGCTGCCGTTCACCTACGCGGCGCTGCGCCTGGACTACCGGATGCGCTGGTACCTGGTCACCGACCGCAGCCTGCGGGTGCGGGAGGGGATCGCCTCGGTGCGGGAGAAGACGATGACCTTCGCCAACATCCAGCAATTGAGCGTGGAGCAGGGACCGCTGCAGCGACTGCTGGGGCTGGCGGACGTGAAGGTCCAGTCCGCCGGAGGTGGGGCGGGCCCCCGCCCGGGGGAGCAGCCGGGAACCGAGAGCCCCCACGAGGCCCGCTTTCGCGGGGTGGCCAACGCGGCGGAGATCCGGGACCTGGTCCGGGAGCGGGTGCGCAGGTTCCGCGATGCCGGCCTGGGGGACACCGATGATCCGGTGGGGTCCGCCGTGCCTGCGGAGAGTGGGAACGAGGCGGTGGCCGCGGCTCAGGAGCTGCTGGCGGAGGTGCGCGGACTGCGCAGCACCTTGGCTCGGTAAGGGGCCAAGGGCGCGCGACGGCCTTCGCCACTCGCCGTGAGCTGAGGCCGCTTCGGGCCCCGGAGCGGTATAGGGTGCGCGGGTGTTCACCCTCCGTTGCACCGACAGCTTGCTGAAGCACCTTCGGGTCGCGCCCGAAGCGAGGCCCTCTCCACCGACCACGAAGCTGGGCGACTGGTATGCCCACCTCACGGCCACCAGTGGACGCCGGGTGATCCTGTGCGTGAGCGAGAAGACCCTGCTCCCGGTGGTCCTGGACGTCACCTCCGAGGCCAAGCTCCCTGGCGCGCTGGGCACCGCGCTGCGCGAGGTCTTGGCCGGGCTGGGAGTCCCGGAGCCGCTGATTGATCAGGAACTCTCCGAGATGGACGTGAGCGCCTTCTCCAGGACCTCCAGCCAGGGCGTGCTGAGCTCGATGACCGACTTCGCCTACATGATGCAGGCTCCAGAGAGCGATCCGGAGTCACTGACCAGCCTGTCGTTGTGGCTGGCCGAGACCCCCTGCAAGCCCCTGAAGATGGCGCGGCCCAAGGATGCGGTGGCCTCGGTATTCGGCGGGTAGGGACCAGCGGGAGCCCTGAACCTGGCGGACTTCGTCTGGTCGCCCGCCGTTTCGGAAGCCAGGTTGCTCCATGAACATCAGCAAGTACGGGTCCTTGCGCGTGGTCAGCCCGTTAGTCACGGCGACCTAATTAGCGCCTGACGCTAGTTAAGCTCTCGTTACTAAGCAGTCAGGAGGTAACGCCCGCGTGCCGCCTCTTCGAGGCGCTTCCCCGGCATCCCCTCGTGACGGTGGCACTGGCAATGAAGTTGAGCGGGACGAGCAAACCCACCGCCGGCCGCGCCCTGGAGCACCTGGCCCGGATGGGAATCCTCCACGAGACCACGGGAAGGAAGCGCGACCGGTCCTGGGCCTACCAGGCGTATCTCGACCGCCTTCGCGTCGGCACGGAGCTGCGCGAGGGGTAGCGGGAAGGAGAGGGCGGTGTACGCTCCGGCCGGACGCAGACCGACGAAGATGGGGAGGATTCACACCGCATGGCGACAGTGAAGCTGACCCGGCACCTCTTCACGTTCTTCCCTCAGCTCGAGGGCGAGGAACTGGTGGTGGAAGCGACCAATGCCGCCGAGGTGGTGAGCGCGCTGGACAAGCTGGCCCCGGGCATCGCCTTCTACATTTGCGACGAACTCGGTCGGCTGCGCACGCACGTGAACATCTTCGTGGGAGACGAGCGGATCGCCGACCGCGAGCGACTCTCGGACCCGGTCGGGCCGGACACCCGGGTCTTCATCATGCAGGCACTCAGCGGCGGGTAGCGGGCCGTCGTCACCAGCTGGGAGGAAAACAATGGGGTCGGATCGAATCCTCGTAGGAACGCGCAAGGGCGTCTTCTTCATCGAAAAGCTGCGCAGCGGCTGGAAGCCTCGACTGGCGGGGCACGCCGGAGGCGGCGCCAACTACGTCGCCAGCGATCCGTTCTCGGGGACGATCTGGGCGGCGATGGGGCACGGCCACTGGGGAGCCAAGCTGTCGCGCTCGACCGACGAGGGAAAGACCTGGACCGATGCGGCGCAGGTGAAGTTTCCGCGCGGCGCCCGCTACCTCTCCCCACCGATGCCGGACGAAACCGGTCCAGATGGAAAGCCGGCGGCGGTCACCTTGAAGGAGGCGACGGTGCAGAAGCTGTGGGCGCTGGCCTTCGGGCCGGGTGGCCGGGTCTACGTGGGCACCATCCCCGGCGGCCTCTTCGTCAGCAACGACGGCGGCGAGTCGTTCGAGCTGAACCGGCCGCTGTGGGATCACGACTCACGCGGCGGTGACTTCTGGAATGGAAGGACCACTGGCACCACCCACTGGTTCGGGACGCCGGCCGCCGAGTCGGGGGACTTCGCCCCCGGAATCCACTCCATCGTCGTCGATCCCCGCAACCCGGAGAGGGTGCTGGTGGCCATCTCCACCGCCGGGGTGCTGGAGACGACCGATGGAGGAAAGAGCTGGCGGGGCCGCAATCGCGGGATGACGAACGACTACCTCCCGGACCCGAATGCGGAGTGGGGGCACGATCCGCATTTCATCACCCTCTGTCCCGGCCAGCCGGACTTCGTGTGGCAGCAGAATCACACCGGCGTCTTCCACAGCGACGACGGCGCCCAGACGTGGAGGAAGGTGAGCCAGCCCGAGCAGGGGGTGCACTTCGGCTTCCCGATCGCCGCCGACGCCAAGCACGGAGGCACCGCGTGGGTGGTGCCCGGCAAGTCAGACATGCAGCGCATGGCCATCGACGGGGGCCTCTTCGTCGCGCGCACCCAGGATGGCGGCAAGTCGTGGGAGCCGCTGCGGAACGGGCTGCCGCAGGAGAACGCCTACGACGTCGTCCTCCGCCATTCGCTGGACCAGCAGGACGGCAAGTTGGCGTTCGGAAGCACCACCGGGAATCTGTACGTCAGTGAGGATCGCGGGGAGTCCTGGCAGAGCGTCGCCAACAACCTGCCCCCGATCTACAGCGTGCGCTTCGGGTAGCGGGAGCACCCAGACCTGGCGCCGAGAAGCTGCGGCGCCCTCGGCTCTGCGCCAGGCCCTCCGCGGAGGGGAGGGGCTGGCCGGTGAGCCTAGTTGGCCAGGGCGAAGTCGATCGCCGCGCGCACCGCGGTGGTCTGCGCTGTGTTGCAGGCCTCGGGAGTCGTCCGGGGGCTGTCCGGGTAGACCTCGGTGGTGGTCACGTAGCGCGCGGTGCTGATTCCCGCGCACAGCCCCAACTGCTTGACCGGGTAGTTGATCACCCCGGGCGCGACCACCGGCGAGCCGATGATCTGGCCGTTGGCATCCGCCGCCGCGATGTGGGTGACCTTCTCCACCGCCTTGATGATCGCCTGCTGGAAGGTCGGCTGCGGATTCTCGGCGTCTCCGACCAGGTAGAAGCCATCCGGGATCTCATCCGGCTCGTGCGGCTTGCCGTCCCGGGCGGCGAGCGCCGGTCGGAACTCGGACTCGTCGGTGTCGGTGGTCTCGTGCAGATCGATGTGAACCAGGAGGCGGTCTTTCCAGGGCGCGACCAGACGCATCAACGCCGCTGATTCCATGGCGGGGCTGGCCTCGCGGAAAGAACGGTTGGGGTCGATCGCCGCCGGATTCCACCGGTGGATGCGCTCATAGCCCCAGGGGCTGACGCACGGCGCGACCAGCAGGTTGATCCGGCCGGAGAACGCCTGCGCGTGGCGCTCGGCGAATTGGAGGGCGCCGTGAACACCGCTGGTCTCGTACCCATGCACGCCGCCGGTCACCAAAGCGAACGGCAGTGACTCGTCCCATCCGCGGCTGCGCAACGCGACCAGCGGATAGCTGTCCGGGCCGTAGTCCAGGCGCCCGTACTCGACCACCTCGAAGCGCTCCCGCAGCCGGTCGACCACAGTCAGCACTTCGTCCGCGTAGCTGCGCTTCTTCGACTGGCCCGACAGCCACTGGGCGAACTCGGCCTCGCCCCAGGGACGGCCGGGGGTTCCGATGGGATAGGTGGGATTCGTCATTCGTCAGCTCCGCTCACCAGGGAGTGGATGAGTAACAGACGCGCTTGGTGCTGTCTGAGCAGTTACTTCACAGGACCTGATGTCGAAGGAGGCAAATGGCCCGCTCGGTCAGGAGTGCAGCCGCGATCTGCTCGGCGCGAGGACTCTCGTTGACGTACAGCAGGAAGTTCTTCTCCGGGAAGGCGGGTTCCCTCCACTCATCCTCGAGCGCGTCGTGATGTCGGATCCCAAGAAGGCCCTGGATCAATCGACGAGCGGCCTCTAGATCCGGGGCATCAAAGCCGTAGAGGTCGTAGGTCTTCATTCAGCGAGTAGGCGTCCCCATGCGAGCGGAAGTTCGGCTCCAGCCAGTAGGGGGACTCGCCTCGTGCCAGGCGCCAGAGAAATTCGCGAACGCTGAGGGCAATTGTCGTCGAACTCCCCGCGACGGCGTGTCGGTCCCAGAAGCTGTCGTAACACCGCCCCAAACGCTCTGGGGCAAGGTCGACAGACACGAGTTGGCTACCTCCACAGTCGGCGAGCACGTACCAGGAATCACTGAGATCATCCTGGGGCCAAGGCACCCGGGCGACGACCGGAGTACTGAGCACGAAAGACGCGGGGGTCGAGATCCGTGCCTCGTAGGTGCCGCCGGCGAAGAGCACCACGCCGCCGCATGCCGCGAACAGCTGCACCAGGTCCTCGGACAAGACGTGCCCTGCTTCAAGTCGAGGGAGGCCGGACGGCGGGAGGACGATGCAGTTCGATGTGCCTCGAAGTGTATCGACCTGGGTCTGAATCGATGGCGGGTTCACCGGGACCTGAAGGCTAGACGAACCGGCGCTGGGAGGTCTGCCCCTCCTGCGTGGCCACCGCAGGCGGCAGGCTCCGCAGCTGGGTCTGCGTGGTGGCCTCCCGGACCGCGTCCTTGAGCTGGACGATCGCCTTGAGGATCTGCGCGCCGTCGCCGGCCTTCACCGCGGAGCGCAGCTGCCCGGCGGCGGCGATCAGCTTGCCGGCGTCCTGGATCTCCTCGCTGCCGGTGAGCCGGCCGGCCATCGCGGTGGCAGCGGCGGCAGCGGCCAGCAGGTCCTTGCCCTGCAGCGCGTTCTCCACCGCGTCGGCGGAGGTGAAGATCTCCGAGGCCTTCTGCAGCGTCCGCTTCGCCTTGGGGTCATTCACCTCGCCGGCAGCGAACCCGGTCAGTTGCTGGGCCGCGCCCAGGTAGTCCCCGGTCCGCAGCGCGTTCTGCACGCTGTTGGCGGTGGACGCGTAGGAGGACACATCCTGGAGGGTGCGCTGCGCCTGGGACCCGCCCTTCACCTGGGTGGAGGCGAACTCGGCGCCGGCGGTGATCGCCCCCAGCACGTCTCCGCTCTTCGCAGCGGAGATCACGTTCTGTGCGGTGGAGGCGCCAGACGCCAGCCGCTGGAAGGTGTCCGCAGCGCGGCTGTTGGGCGCGATCCCGGAGGCCAGCTGCGACCCCTGATCCAGCATCCCCACGATGTCTCCGTTCCGGGCGGCCACCGCCATCTGCAGCGCGGTGTTGCCGCGGGTGGCCCAGGTGGAGACCTGGTTCATCGTCTTCACCACGCCCTGGGCGCTGTTCCCCAGCGCTCCGGCCATCCCCGAGGCTCCGCTGGCGACGGCGGTGAGCAGCCCGCCCCAGTTCCGGTTCTTGATCGCGTCCGCCACCCCCTTGGCCGCGTTGGCTCCCTTCTCCACCACGCTGGCCACGGTGCCGATGGTCTTGGCCACCCCGGAGACTGCCTTGCCGGCCAGCGCGCCCATTCCGCCCGCGAGGCCACCCGCCAGCCCGGCGATGCCGCCCAGGATGTCGCCCTTCTTGAAGGCGTTGATGGAGCTGATCACCGCGCTGGCCACCCGGGCCACCACCCCCACCGGGCCGGGGATGAAGCTGGCGACGGTCAGGGCGATCTTCCCGACCTTCTTCACCCCGTCCCACAGCTTCCCGAAGAAGCCCTTCTTCTGTTTGAACTGCAGGTCCAGCTCGCCGGTGTTCGGGTCCAGCCGGAGCTTCCCCTCGTACTTCTTGCCGCCGATCTTGAACTTCAGCGTCGCCGATCCCGGCTGCTGCAGCTGGTCCACCACCTGGGCAAACGCCTTCTCGATCTCGTGCGCCTTGGCCTTCTTGAGGTGCTTGCCGCTCACCCCGAACTGCTCCAGGAACTCCTTCTTCTCCTGGTGGCTGAGCGAGGTCTTCAGCGACTCCACCTGGGCCTGGGGGCTGGTCGGCGGCGACAGCACCGGAGCGTCGAAGCTGCCGGAGGCCTCGGCGCGGGCGTAGTGCGGTCCGCCGACGTCAAAGCCGCTCTCGGGCGGGGCGCTGGCCGGGCGTACGGTGTTGGCGGGACGGGTGGGGCTCTCGGAGCTCGGTCCGGTGCGATACGGGGTCAGCGAACCAGAAGACTCGCGGATGCGATCAGCGGCCATGGAGCAACTCCGGGAGAGGGGAGCGGGTGCTTCAGCCGGATTGTCGCACCGGCGGTGCGCGCAGTTGTGGGGGGCGTGCGTTTCCTATCGGCTAAGAAACTGTTGTTTCAGGGGGTTACGACGCCGCCTCGCCGCGCCGAGGCCCGACAACACTTCTTCACCGAGGGCAAACGCGCGGACAAACCCCGCACAGCATCCTGTGGTTGCGCCGGTGATCACGCCGGCACTTTCCGAAGGAGTGGTCATGAAGAAGCAGCTGGCAGTGGTCGGTGGTGCGTTGTCCGCGGTGGTCCTCCTCACCGCTTTTGGCCCCGGGCGCTTTGGCTGCGGAGGCACCCCGGAGGAGCGCTTCGATCGCGCCCAGGGGTACGCGCAGGACAAGATCGATGATCGGCTGGATGACCTGGACGCCACCGACGCCCAGCGCGCGAGGCTCGCCGAGCTGCAGCGCTCGTTGTTCGCCGAGGCACGGCCCTTGTTCCTCTCCCATCAGCAGACGAGGCAGGAGTTCCTCCAGGAACTGCAGGGACAGTCTCCCGATGCGGCGAGGCTGCACGCGCTGGTCGACGCCCGCGCCGCCGCCTACCAGGCGATGGCCCACCGGCTGGTGGACGCCTCGGTGGAGGTGCACGCCCTGCTGACCCCGGAGCAACGCGCCGAGCTGCAACGAGAGTTCGGAGAGCGGTAGCCCCGCTTCCCCGCCGTACTGCCAAGGAGCGTTCCCGGAGCTGTCGCCCGGCAACCCGTCATGCCGCTCCTCCCGCAACGCGTGCGCTACGCCCGGGGAGGAGCCGGCAGCAGTCGGTACAAACGCCCGATCGACGCCAGGAAGCCCAGAAGCCAGACCCCCAGCACTCCCAGGAAGGTGGCCTCCGACAGCCGGGGGCCACCCTCCACCCGATGGGCAACGATCAGCAGCTGGTTGACCGCGATCACCAGGACCAGGGTCCAGGCCAGCGTCCACAGCATCAGCCCCCGCACCCGCTGGAGGGTGGCCTCCCTCCGCTCGGGGGCGAACCAGTACTCCTTGTGGGGGAGGTTCAAGAGCCGCAGCGGCAGCCGCCGGATCAGCTGGTCGGTTCCCGCGAAGGAGAAGGTGACCAGCGCCACCAGCACCAGCTCGAACAGGATCAGCCCTCGCTGCGACATCCAACCATTCGGATGTCCGCCCATCCCGAAGTGGGTGGCGACCCGCTCCGGCAACTGGGGCAGGGCAAAGGCCAGATGCATCGTCCCCCCGATCAAGAGGAGCGCGATCAACAGCCACTGCTTTGCGAATCGGCGCGGGCTCATGCCTGGATCAAGGGGAGGCGGGAGAGGTCGGCAAGGCCAGCTCGGCGGTGGTCCCCTTCACCACCCCTCGCCCGAAGCGGGCACCGGTCGTCCAGAACACCTCCAGCGATCCACCGTCCGGGAAGGCCAGCCCGGCACGGGCGCTGGAGGTCACCGAGATCAGCGGCAACTCCTTCTTCCGGCCGGCCTCCAACGCGGGCTGACGGGCGAAGCCGTACAGATGGGAGTCAGCGGGCGGCACCAGCGCGTCCACCGCCGCCTGGTACGCCGTCCGTTGTTCCCGCAGGGCAGGGTGCCGGCTGACCAGGGCGATGAACCCGTCCGAACCCGGCGGCGGCAGCGCCCAGCCCTCCTTCACCTCCAGCGGCACCGGCTGCAGCAGCCCCAGCTTCGGGTCCCGCCACTTCGCCGCGGTGGGCACGGGCCGTCGCTGCAGGGAGCGGGGGTTGATCGCCACCACCTGGTGCTCGGTCCGGCCCAGGAACAGGGTCAGCAGGGTGTCCTCCACCGGGACCTGGAGGATGAACGTGAGCAGCTCCCCCTCCACCTCCGGCCACCCCTCCTTGAGCGGGAGGTCCGGGGCCCCGCCCAGCCGGGCCACTCCCACCGGGACGCTCTTCCCCTCCAGCGGGGACAGCACCATCACCCGCCGGGACAACGAGGCCACGTCCTGCTCGAACGCCCCCAGCCCCACCTCCGCCAGCGCCTTTCGCACCGTGGCCGGGATCGGCCGTCCGCGCGGCGCCGTGTTCCAGATCCGCTTGGCGATCTCCGCCTGCTTCTTCTCCGAGGGAGTCATCGCGCCCCAGCCTAGCGGGATGAATCCCTTGACCTTCGCGCATCGTCGCATCAACATGCATCGATATGGAGGTCCTCTCCCAGTCCTTCCGCGCCCTCGGCGATCCCACGCGGCTGCGGATCCTGCGACTGGTGGCGGAGGCCCCGCTCAACGTCTCCGAGCTGGTGTCCCTGGTGGGGGTGGCGCAGTCCTCGGTCTCCCACCACCTGGGCAAGCTGCGCGGGCTGGAGCTGATCCGCGAGGAGCGCCAGGCCGGCTTCACCTACTACTCGCTGTCCATCGACCCGGCCGACGTCCGCTGGCCGCTGGTGTCCATGGCCCGCGAGGAGGACGACGGGCACGGGGACCTGGCCCGCCTTCGCGATCTGTTGCGCAACCGGGAGGACCGCCAGGCGCTCAACGAGCGCCTGCTGGAGCCGGGCCAGTCCTGGTTCCTGTGGTCCAGCGCCCTGGCCTCGCTGCTGCCCCGGCTGGACGTGGCGGACTTCGGCTGCGGCACCGGGGTGCTGTCGATCTCGTTGGCGCAGTGGGCCCGCAAGGTCACCGCCATCGATCACAGCGCCGCCGCGCTGGCCAAGGCCCGGGAGCGGGCCAAGCGGGAGGGAGTGGAGAACATCGAGTTCCTCCGCGAGGACCTCCACGACCTCTCCTTGCCGACCGGGAAGCAGGATCTGGTGGTGCTCTCCCAGAGCCTGCACCACACCGAGACCCCGGACGCGGTGCTGCAGGAGGCGGCCCGCATCCTCAAGAAGGGTGGGCGGATCGTGGTCCTGGAGTTGATGCCGCACGATGAGAAGTGGGTGGTGGACCGGTTGGGCCACCGCCACCTGGGCTTTTCTCCGGAGCCGCTGGAGCTGCAGCTGCAGCGCAGTGGCTTTGGTCAGATCCGCTGCGAGACGCACGCGCGTGACGCGTCGTCCCCGTTCCGGGTCTTCCTCTTGACGGGAGTAAAGGGCGGATGACTCGAGACGAACGGATTGCTGCACTCAAGGCCGCGCTGGACAGCCGGATCGTGGTCCTGGACGGGGCCACCGGAACCTATCTGCAGGGGGAGACCCTCACCGCCCAGGACTTCGGCGGCGCGCAGTACGAGGGCTGCAACGAGTACCTGAACCTCACCCGCCCGGAGGTGATCCAGACCATGCACCTGCGCTACCTGCAGGCGGGCGCGGACGTCACCGAGACCAACACCTTCGGCGGCACCCCGCTGGTGCTGGCCGAGTACGAGCTGGCCGACCAGACCCACGCCATCAACCTCGCCGGCGCCAAGCTGGCCCGCCAGGCCGCGGACCAGGTGTTCCAGGAGTCCGGCCGGCTGTGCTGGGTGGCCGGTTCGGTGGGCCCCACCACCAAGGCGATCACAGTCACCGGCGGGGTCACCTTCCCGGAGTTGGTGGACCACTTCCACCGCCAGGTGCTGCCGCTGCTGGAGGGCGGGGTGGACTTCCTGTTGATCGAGACCGCCCAGGACACCCGCAATGTGAAGGCGGCGCTGCTGGGCAGCAAGCAGGCCTTCGCCCAGGCGGGGTTCGCGGTCCCCCTGGCGGTCTCCGGCACCATCGAGCCGATGGGCACCATGCTGGCCGGTCAGTCCATCGAGGCGCTGGCCACCTCGCTGGAGCATGAGGAGCTGCTCTACCTGGGGCTCAACTGCGCCACCGGTCCGGAGTTCATGACCGATCATGTCCGCTCGCTCTCGGCGATGACCCGCTTCCGGGTGGGCTGCGTCCCCAACGCCGGCCTCCCGGACGAGAACGGCAAGTACCTGGAGTCCCCGGAGATGATCGCCCGCTCGCTGAAGCGGTTCTGCGACCAGGGGTGGATCAACGTGGTGGGCGGCTGTTGCGGCACCCACCCCGGCCACATCCAGGCCATCTCCGAGGTGGTGAAGGGGCTGGCTCCCCGCACCGCCAACCCGCCCCGCCGCTCCACCCTCTCCGGGGTGGACTACCTGGAGGTGGCCGAGGACAACCGGCCGATCATCGTCGGCGAGCGCACCAACGTGATCGGCTCGCGCAAGTTCAAGGAGCTGATCGTCGCCGAGAAGTTCGACGACGCCTCGGAGATTGCCCGGGCCCAGGTCAAGCGCGGGGCCCAGGTGATCGACGTCTGTCTGGCCAACCCGGACCGGGACGAGGCGGAGGACCTGCGCCGCTTCCTGGAGGTGGCGATCAAGAAGATCCGTGCCCCGCTGATGATCGACTCCACCGACGCCAAGGTGATCGAGGAGGCGCTCAGCTACAGCCAGGGGAAGGCGATCATCAACTCCGTCAACCTGGAGGACGGGGAGGAGCGCTTCGAGCACGTGGTCCCCCTGGCCCGGAAGTTTGGCGCCGCGCTGGTGGTGGGCTGCATCGACGAGGTGGGGATGGCGGTCACCCGGGAGCGCAAGCTGGCGGTGGCCCAGCGCTCCTATGAACTGCTCACCACCAAGTACGGGATGGCCCCCGAAGACCTGTACTTCGATCCGCTGGTCTTCCCCTGCGCCTCTGGAGACAAGCAGTACGTGGGCAGCGGAGAGGAGACCATCGAAGGGGTGCGGCTGATCAAGCAGCACCTGCCGCGCAGCAAGACGGTGCTGGGGATCTCCAACGTCTCCTTCGGCCTGCCCACCGCCGGCCGCGAGGTCCTCAACTCGGTGTTCCTCTACCACTGCGTGTCCGCCGGGCTGGACATGGCGCTGGTCAACTCCGAGAAGCTGGAGCGGTACCCGTCGCTGCCGGCGGAGGAGAAGAAGCTCTCCGAGGATCTGCTCTTCAACCGGGGGGCGGATCCCACCACTCCCTTTGCCGCCCACTTCCGGGAGCGCCAGCCGGTGAAGGCGCAGATGTCGCTGCTCTCCCTGGAGGAGCGGCTGGCCCGCTACATCATCGAAGGCACCCGGGACGGGCTGCTGGATGATCTGAAGCTGGCGATCGAGGGGAAGCAGCCGCCGCTGGAGATCATCAACGGGCCCTTGATGAAGGGGATGGACGAGGTGGGACGGCTGTTCGCCGCCAACGAACTGATCGTGGCCGAGGTGCTGCAGAGCGCGGAGTCGATGAAGGCCGCGGTCAGCTACCTGGAGCAGTTCATGAACAAGGCCCAGGCGGCGGCGCGCGGGAAGATCGTCCTGGCCACCGTGAAGGGGGACGTCCACGACATCGGCAAGAACCTGGTGGAGATCATCCTCGCCAACAACGGCTTCCAGGTGGTGAACCTGGGGATCAAGGTCCCCCCGGACCGGCTGGTGGAGGCGGTGAAGGAGCACAAGCCGGACATGCTGGGGCTCTCCGGCCTGCTGGTGAAGAGCGCCCAGCAGATGGTGACCACCGCCGAGGATCTTCAGCGGTCCGGGATCCAGGTCCCGGTGCTGGTGGGCGGCGCGGCGCTCTCCCGCAACTTCGTGGACAAGAACATCGCCCCGGCCTACGGCGGCGGCACCGTGGCCTACGCCCAGGACGCGATGGCCGGGCTGGAGCTGGCCAAGCGGATCGTGGATCCGGTGGAGAAGCCGAAGCTGGACGGCGAGCTCAAGGCGCGGCGGCTGAAGCTGGCGGAGGAGATCAAGGCCCGGCCCAAGTCGGTGGCTCCGGTCTCCACCGTCCGCTCCAAGGAGATCCCGCCGGCGGAGAGCATCCCCCTGCCTCCGGACTACAACCGACACCTGCTGACCAACACCCCGCTGGACCACATCTGGCGCTTCATCAACCCGATGATGCTCTATGGCCGGCACTTCGGCGCCCGCGGTTCGGCGCTGCGCTCCCTGGGCACTCCGGAGGAGGCCAAGCTGGCCGGCACCGAGGACGGGCGCAAGGCGCTGGAGCTCAAGGCGGTGGTGGATGAGCTCAAGGTGCTGGGACGCGCCGGGGCGCTCAACGCCAAGGCGGTGCTCCAGTTCTTCAAGGCCGAGGCTCGCGGCAACACCCTCCACCTGTTCGACGGCAACAGCGGCGACCCGGTGGCCCAGTTCGAGCTGCCCCGCCAGGAGCGGGAGGGCGGGGTGTGCCTGACCGACTTCGTCGCTCCGGCGGCGGAGGGCAAGCCGATCGACAACGTGTGCATGTTCGTCACCACCGCCGGCGGTGGGATCCGCGAGCTGGCCGAGGAGTTCAAGGCCAAGGGGGACTTCCTGAAGATGCACGGGATCCAGGCGCTGGCCCTGGAGACCGCCGAGGCCTACGCGGAGCTGGTCCACACCCAGGTGCGCAGCATGTGGGGCTTCCCGGATCCGGTGGACCTCACCATGTTGGGGCGCTTCCGCGCCGAGTACCACGGCAAGCGCTACTCCTTCGGCTACCCGGCCTGCCCCCGGCTGGACGATCAGGAGCACCTGTTCCGGGTCTTGCGTCCCCAGGACATCGGGGTGGAGCTGACCGACGGGTTCATGATGGAGCCGGAGGCCTCGGTGTCCGCGGTGGTCTTCCACCATCCTGGCGCGTTCTACTTCTCGGTGGCCTAGGTTCGGAGCCTCGATGACCGCGCCCAGCATCCGACGTGCCGTCTCCCTGCTGCCCTCCTGCGCCACCACCGGGATCGGCAGTCTCCCCCACACCCAGCTGGAGCTGGGGCTGCAGCTGGCCCTGCAGGTGGACATCCCTTACCTGCCGCAGCTGCCCACCCAGAACTCCGCCGAGCTGATGATCCCCGCTGCCCTGGAGGGCTTCCCCGGCGCGGCGTTCGACACCGAGGGGATGGCCACCATCGTGGTGGACACCTGGCGCGAGGCGCGGACCACCTTCGGGGAGCAGCTGGAGCAGGCGCTGCAGAGCGGACAGCTGGAGGCCTTCGAACCCACCCCGTCCGCCAACCGCGCCTGGCGTCCCTTCCTGTGGGAGGTGGAGCACCGGAAGCTGGCGCTGGCCAAGGTGCAGCTGGCCGGGCCGGCCACGGTGCGCTGGGTCACCCAGACCACCGCCGGCACTGTCGCCGCCCAGATCCCGGAGTTGGATCAGCAGATCTTCCGGCTGATCCTGGCCCGGGCGCTGGCGATGGTGAAGGCGGTCCGCCGCGCCGGCGCCACCCCGATCCTCTATCTGGATGAGCCCGGGCTCTACGCGCTGAACCTGCAGGATCCCACCCACCTGCTGGTCCTCCAGGAGCTCAAGGTCCTGGTGGCGGCGCTGCAGCGGGAGGGGGCGCTGGTGGGCATCCACTGCTGCGGCAACACCCGCTGGCCGGCGGTGCTGGGACTGGGCGCGGACTTGATCTCCCTGGACGTCAGGCTGTCCCTGGACGCGCTGGTGGAGGATCAGGCCGCGTTCGAGGCCTTCCTGGCCACCGGGGCCACCCTCTCCTTGGGGATCATCCCCACCAACCTGGACGCGGGCTACGAAGTCCGGGACCTGGTGGACTCGGTGGAGGCCACCTTGCGCGCGACGCTGAAGACCGAACGCCGGTTCCAGGAGGTGCTGGGGCGCTGCGTGCTCACCCCGGCCTGCGGCCTGGCCCTGCGCAACATCGTGGACGTGGAGCGGGTGTTCGCGGACCTGCGGGACGCCCAGAAGCGTCTGGGAGCGCTGATCGTCGGCTCCAAGTAGCTGTTTTCAGGTGGGCTGGAGAATTCGTTCGGTCTCCACGCAACTGCGCCCACCATCTCTCGAAAATACCTACATCCGCTTACCGGAACAGCCCATGACCCTCAAAATCCAGCCCCAGCCCTCCGCAGTCCCCAGCCTTCCGGTCGCAGCCCAGGCCGCCGTTCCCGCCCCGGTGAACGCCCCGGACGCAGGCCCGGTCTCCAAGGACGCCTTCGCCCAGACCCACACCCACGGCGCCCGCTGCGGCTGCAACGTCCCCGACCTGGCCCCCGCCGAGATGGCGCAGATGGAGTCCAAGGTTCAGGACAAGATCACCGAGCTGCGCGCGCAGGGGCAGTCGCTGACCCCCGCCGAGCCCCGGGTGATCGACGTGTACTTCCACGTCATCAACGACGGCGAGTCGGTGGCGCAGGGCAACCTGACCCAGGAGATGGTCCAGGCCCAGATCGACGTCCTCAACGACGCCTACAAGGGCGCGGGCTTCCAGTTCAACCTGGTGGAGACCACCCGCACCACCAACTCCAAGTGGTACACCGCCCAGCCGCGGACCGCCGCTGAGACGGAGATGAAGTCCACCCTGCGCCAGGGCGGCAAGGACGCGCTGAACATCTACAGTTCCAACCCCTCCGGCGGGCTGCTGGGCTGGGCCACCTTCCCCTCCGACTACAAGAACGCCCCCCTGCGGGACGGCGTGGTGATCCTGGCCCAGTCCGTCCCCGGCGGCTCCTCGGCGCCGTACAACGAGGGCGACACCGGCACCCACGAGGTTGGCCACTGGATGGGGCTGCACCACACGTTCGATCAGCCGAGCCTGCCCGACAACGACTCGATCAGCGACACCCCGCAGCACAAGGTGAACTACGGCAAGCCGCCCGAGGGGACCGACACCCTCCCGAACAAGCCGGGCCTGGACCCCATCCACAACTACATGAACTACGTGGATGACGACTGGATGCACGAGTTCACCCCCGGTCAGGTGGAGCGGATGCAGGCGCAGTTCGCCCTGTTCCGTGACGAGCCGCTGCCCACCGAGTCGGAGCCGCTGCCCGAAGTCGCCTGCGACTGAGTTCGACGCGGCACCAGGTTTGAACGGCGGGAGGACGGTCCACGGATCGCCTCCCGCTTTCTCTTTGCGGGCTGGTTATCCTCCCGAGCGAACATGACGCCCGCCGCCCCCGCAGTCCTGCTGCTGCTGCTGACCACGGCCCTGCCCGCCCGGCCGCCCGAGGTCCGACGGGAGGCGCGGCTGGACTTCGCGGTGGATGCGGCCCTCCAGGACCGGGGCGGGATGCAGTACTTTTTCGTGCTGGCCAAGAAGGACCAGCGCCCCTTCGAGCGCCCGGAGTTCCGTTCGCTGCGCCCGCTGTTGCCCGACCCGGCGCTGGCCTCCACGCCCCTGCACGCGCTGGCCAGCCGGGTGGTCTACACCCTGGAGCGCGACGTGGGCTTCTTCACCCCGGAGCGCGCGGTGAGTCCGGCCTTCATGAATGCGATCCTCCCGGAAGGGGAGATCCGCCGGCGTCCGGATGGGACCTTCCGCACCCGCCTGCAGCCGGCGAACAGCTTCTCGATCCGGGTGTTGGGGGAGGAGGAGCTCCACCGGATGGAGGCTCAAGGGGCCCCCGAGTCGGGTGGCGCTCCGGCTCCGACGGGCGCTCCGGCTTCGGCTCCCGTGGGCGCGCCGGCTCCGGCCCGCGATCCCGGGCAGCCGCCGGACGTCTCCGCCTTCCTGGCGCTGACACCCGAGTTGGGCAGGCCCCACTCGGTGGTGATCCAGCACAACTACGACTTCGCCCGGGTGATGGGAGTCCGCACCGGCGCGGCCAGCGTGACCTGGACCGCCCACTATCGGCTCGCGCCCGGGCGGACCCGGGTGGTCAGCACCGCCTTGAGCCTGCTGCACAACGTGCCCCCCTTCTTCCTGGGCGGCGATGAGCGGGTGCATCAGGAGGCGCGGGACGGGGCGTTGATGCTGATCGAGCGGATGCGGCGCTACCGGGAAGTCCCACCGCAGTAGAACCAGGGCTCCGATGACCGATTCGAAGAGCGAGAAGGAGCGGGTGCTGGCGCGGTGCGCCCAGCTGTGGGGCCGGGTCGGCCTGCAGGGGATGACCTGGGAGGGGATCTCCGAGGCCAGCGAATTGGATCGGGCGGCGCTGGCCCGGATGTTCTTCAGCCGCGACGAGCTGGTCTTCCAGATGCTGCAGCGCGAGGTGGGCCTGCTGCTGGAGGAGGCGCAGAGCGGGCTGGCCGAGCACAGCGAGGTCTCGGGGCTGATCCAGCAACTGGCCCAGGACGCGGTCTCCTTCGCCGAGCGTCGTCCGCTGCTGCGAGCCCTGATGTTGGGCCGCTTCGACCAGTGGCTCCCGCAGTGGGCCGAGCGGCTCCACGAGCTGCGGATGCGCTGTCTGGCGCTGCCGGAGGCGCTGCTGGGCAGGGCGGTGGAGGTGAAGCTGGTGCGGGCGGATCTGCCGGTGGAGTTCGCCGCGCAGCTGATGCTGGAGCTGCACGTGATGGACTACGCGAACCTGGCCCGGGATGAGCGGACCCGGCAGCGCAGCGGGCAGCGGAGGAAGGTGGCCCTGGAGCTGGTGCTGCGAGGGCTGCGGCATCCCTCCCAGCCCACCGACCTCACCCTGGCCCAGGTGATGGGCGCCACCGGGGCGCTGTTGCCTCCGGCGCAGGCGCCCATCTCCGCGATGGCGGCCTCGGACCCGATGGCGCAGCTGATGGTCCGTGCCCGGCAGCAGGGACTGGCGGCGCTGGGGAGCCTGTCGGTGCCGGCGGGCTTCGCCACCCAGGAGGAGTTCCTGCTCTCGCTGATCCAGCGGGACGTGGAGGCGGTGGTCGCGCAGGTGCGTGCGGTCCAGCGCCCCGGAGGGAAGGCGATGCAGATGATGCGGGAGATGAGCGAGCGCGCCTACCTGGCGGTCCAGGCCCACTCGCTGGTGCTGACCTTGATCAACGGCGACGCGCAGGAGTCACTGCCAGGCCATCAAGAGACGCTCACCGCGCTGGTGCAGCAGATGGCGGACACCATCCTCCCCGCGGTGGAGGCCGGCGTGCAGCAGGGCCTGTTCCGGTCGGATCTCCCGCTGGAGCTGGTGGCCCGGGTGCTCTTCGAGCTGCACATGGCCGGACATCTGCTGCACCACCAGAGCGGTCCGGGCGGCGCGGTGCGGGCCACCCAGCGGCGCTTCGCCGCGCTGGATCTGGTGTTCCGCGGGATCCTGGCTGCGGAGGAGTGAACGGGCAGCGCTCGCTCCAGTCCGCCCCACGGTCCGCCCCTCAGTGCAGCGTGCGTTGACGCTCGGCCAGCTCCTCCGCCGCCTCTGGATCCATCCCTGGGACGCCGCCCTCGTCCAGGAACCGCTGGTAGCGGCTGGCGATCAGCTCCGGGCACGGTGCCTGTCCGCAGATCATGGACGCCTCGCAGCTGGGACCTCCGTGGGTGTGCTGATGGCGGGGCGCGGTGATCTCCGGGAAGGTGGAGGGCGCCGCGCTGTCATCCGACTTGGCCCGGGAGTCGACATGGGTCGCAGTGGGGGAGAGCCCGTACTCCAGCACCACCTCGGCCGCCGACCATCCCTGGAAGTACTGCCCACCATCGGGCGCATCATTCACGTCGGCCATGGGTCATCCTCCTCGGAGTGAAAGCTCAGCCTTTCCCCCGCTCCCTGGAAGTGATCAGGCAAGCGAGGGGACGGAGGGACCGTTCCCTGCTCAGCGCGCGAGACAGCTTCTGACTGGAGGCCCTCCCGCCGAACCGAGCGTTACCTCGCAGCGGAGGTCTTCGCGGCAGACTTGGCCTTCCCTGCGGCGGAGCGCTGCTTCGCACCGGAAGTCTTCACGGCAGACTTCGCCTTCCCGGCGGCGGAGCGCTGCTTCGCAGTGGAAGTCTTCGCGGCAGACTTCGCCTTCCCCTGGGCGGGGAGGGGCGCTCGCTTCGAGGCTGACTTCGAGGGGGCGCCCTTGTCCTGACCGGCCTTCGGGGAACTCGGCGCCCGCTTCCCAGCGGCTTTGCCCACGGGTGCCTTGGACGCCGACGGCGCCGCCTTCCGCTTGGCGGCCTCGCCTCGAAGGGAAGCCTCCTCGGCCAGCCGCCCCCACTTCAGCGCCACGTCCGGGTCGTCCACCGCCTCATCGGGAAGGGACCAGTAGGACTTCATCACCATCGGGCCCTTCTTGGAGGGATAGGTGAACGGCTGCGCACCCGCTTCCTCGAACTGCGGTCGGGTCAGGTCATCGACCCGGAGGTAGAGCCGGTCGTCATCGATGATTCCGATGCTGATGCCATTGAGCGAGAGGCCGTGGCCCCCAAACATCGGGCGGGAACGGACGGGTCCGACGCCGGAGAGGAGTTCCAGCGAGTGCTGCACGAACGAAGCGGAGGTAGGCATCGGGGGGACGATACCGGAAGCGCCACGTTCATCGCTTGCGTTGGCGGGGAGTCCGCGCCGCCGGGGAAGCCGCGAGGATTGCCTTGTGCATCGCGGTGCTCATTCCCAGCGACGCGCTCTCCTGCGGAGTGGCCCAGCAGAGCGCGTCGTAGCCCTCCAACGAAGTCGGCGGGAGCTGTCCCTGAACCGGGTGGAGACGCAAGACGAGATCCCGGTGGGTGAGCGTGCGTTCCAGCCGGCACAGCTCGGGGGCCACCTCGACCTTCCCCAGCAAGGCCTTCAGCGGCGCGGGACCCTCGGTGCTGGCTTCCACCGAGGGCAGCTCCCACAGGCCTCCGAACAGGCCGCCTCCCGAGCGCCGGGCCAGCAACAGCTTGTCCCCGTCGCGCCACACTGCCACCAACAGCTCCAGGCGCTTTCGTGCCGCGCGGACGCGGACCGGGGGAAGCTCCGCCACCCGCCCCGCCTGCAGCGCACCGCATCGGTCCCGCAGCGGGCAGATCAGGCAGGTGGGAGACTCCGGTCGACAGATCAGTGCCCCCAACTCCATCAGCGCCTGATTCCAGTCCCCCGGTCGAGGACCGACCACCCACTGCTCGGCCAGCGACCACAGCGCCTTCTCGCGATCCCGCTCGCCGGGCGCCCCCTCCACCAGGAACAGGCGGGCGAACACCCGGGCCACGTTCCCGTCCACGATCGGCGCCGCCTCCCCGAAGCCGATCGAGGCCACCGCGCCCGCGGTGTAGCGACCAAAGCCCGGAAGCTTTTCCAGCTCCTCCGCCGTCCGGGGAAAGCTCCCCAGCTCCGAGATCGCCTTGGCCGCCAGATGGAGGTTCCGCGCGCGGCTGTAGTAGCCCAGGCCTCGCCACAGTGAGAGCACGTCGTCCTGGGGCGCCTCCGCCAGATCGTTCACGGTGGGGAACCGCTCCAGAAAGCGCTGCCAGTAGGGAATCACCGTCTGCACCTGGGTCTGCTGGAGCATCACCTCCGAGAGCCAGATCGCGTACGGATCCCGGGTCTGACGCCAGGGCAAGTCCCGCTGGTGACGGTCGAACCACGCCAGCAGCAGCGAGCGGAAGACCCGCTCCTCGGCAGAGAGCGGGACGGAGCTGGGCGCAGGGGTCGCCACCTGGGCTCGGGCCTTTCGCACGGGCTTCGGAGGGCGCTGGACCGGAGGGCGAACCTTGGGAACTCGGATCCGAGGAGGAGACACCTTGCCTGAGGCCTTCATCGACTGCGTCTACTCCCTGCCAGCGAGGATCCCCGTCTGGGCGGCGGACCATATCGGAACCCCGAACCCGCGAGCTCCCCAGGATCATTGCCCCTCCTTCAAACTTGGAGGTCGGATCGTCAGACCCACTCTGTAGGATGGCCTGACGATGGGGCGCGAACTCACCAACGACTTTTCCTGGTCGAAGAGCCGACACGAGAAGTTCGGTGAGTGTCTGCGCGCCTACTACTTCCACTACTACGCCTCCTGGGGTGGCTGGTCGGAGACGGCGCCGGAGGCGGCGCGCCAGCTCTATACCCTCAAGAAGCTGGGCAACCGCTGGACCTGGGCGGGCAGCGTGGTCCACGAGACCATCAAGCAGGTGCTGCTGCGGCTGCGCGCCGGCCGGGAGGTCGATCCGGCCAAGGTGATCGCCTATGCCCACCGGGTGATGCAGGACGACTGGCGGCACTCGGCGGCCAAGCGCTACTGGCAGCAGAAGAACCGCAAGGACTTCTCCGGGCTGGTGGAGCACGAGTACGGCGAGGCGGTGCCCGGCGAGGAGTGGAAGAAGAACTGGGAGAACGCCCGGGGCGCGCTGGAGTGGTTCCTGGGCTCGCGGTGGATGGACCTGGCCCGCTCGCTCCAGCCCCACCAGTGGATCGAGGTGGACGACAAGTCCTTCGACGACACCGTGTTCCACATGGATGAGGTGCGGGTGTTCGCCATCCCGGACTTCGCGTACGTGGATCACGACGGCGCGCCGGTGGTGGTGGACTGGAAGACCGGTCGGGCCCGTGAGGGCTACGACGACCAGATCCTGGGTTATGCCCTCTACCTCTCCAAGCGCTACGACCTGCGGCTGGACCGGATGCAGGCGGCGATCGTCTATCTGAACGACGGGCTGGAACGCCTGGTGCGGATCGACGAGGAGGCACTGCGCGGGTTCAAGGCCCATTTCACCCAGAGCGTGGGCCGGATGCGCGAGGTGCTGGCCGATCCGGAGAAGAACATTCCTCGCGATCAGACCGCCTTCCCGATGACCCAGGATCTCAGCGTGTGCGCGCGCTGCGTCTTCCGCCGCTCCTGCGGCCGCGAAGGGGTGGCGCTCACTCCGCCGGTGGTGGTGAAGGGCGCTTGAGACAGGGCCGGGGGATCACGCCCAGCGGCGCCTTCAATGCTTTGGCGAGCAACTCCGCGTCGAGCAGCCGCACCCGGTGCAACTCATTCAGCACGTGGTTGCGACGGTGGAGCGCGGCCTCCGGCCGGCAGTCGGGGTCGTAGCGGCAGGGGGCCCACGGTCCTGAGGCCCCATTGATACGCCCCCTCCAGGAGCCACAGCGGAGAGGTCAGCAGGACTCCGAGCGCCAGCAGAAGCACTCGGATCCACTGGGAACGGGGGTGGCGCATCCCGAAGGGG
Source organism: Myxococcaceae bacterium (assembly GCA_036675345.1). Classification (GTDB taxonomy): domain Bacteria; phylum Myxococcota; class Myxococcia; order Myxococcales; family Myxococcaceae; genus JALYOC01. The sequence continues at coordinate 206,877 of JAKFFE010000026.1, read as the reverse complement.
ATTGCACACCCCGTTCCACCGTAAGGCAGACGAGCTACTTCTTCTTCGTCGCAGTCGCCTTCTTCGGAGCCGCCTTGCCGGCCTTCTTCGAAGCCGCCTTGCCGGCCGCCTTCTTCGAAGCCGCCTTGCCGGCCTTCTTCGGAGCCGCCTTGCCGGCCTTCTTCGGAGCCGCCTTGCCGGCCGCCTTCTTCGGAGCCGCCTTGCCGGCCGCCTTCTTCGGAGCTGCCTTGCCGGCCGCCTTCTTCGGAGCCGCCTTTCCGGTCGCCTTCTTCGGAGCCGCCTTGCCGGCCGCCTTCTTCGGAGCTGCCTTGCCGGCCGCCTTCTTCGGAGCTGCCTTGCCGGCCGCCTTCTTCACCGCCGGCGCCGCCTTCCCGCTCGCGATCTCCTCGAAGTGCTCGGCGATCTTGGAGGCCAGCGCCGCCAGCGGGCGGCCCTCCTCGATCACGAACTTCTGCAGATCATTCTGGATATCGGAGGCCTGCTCCTCCGGCTCGGTGATGGTCGACTCCAGCGCGCGGTAGCTGACGGAGGCCTCCGCCTCGCGTCCCAGGCAGATCAGCGACAGCGCCTGGACTGCCAGCACGTAGAACGACTTGTCCGAACCCAGCTCCTCGCGGGAGGTCGCGTCGTTCAGCAGCTCCTCCGCCACCGCCAGCGCCTCCTGGAAGTCGGCCAGGTCGTAGGCCAGGGTCTCGGCCAGGTTCAGGGCGCCGAAGGCGGTCCCGCGGTTGTGGGCCTCGCGGAAGTCGGCCACCGCCTCGGGGAGGCGATCCAGGTTCCGCAGGCACAGCCCGCGCAGGTTGTAGATTCCGGCCAGCGTCTCATGGAGGTGGTCGTCGAGGACGGCCGCGTCCAGCTTCGCGAACGGGACCAGCGCCTGGGTGAGGATCTTCTCCGCCTGCGCGTACTCCTCACGGTCGGTCAGGTCCTCCGCCTGCTCGTAGCTGGAATCCAGCTGGTTCACATCAAGGGTGGAGGGGGTCGTGGTGGTCGCCATTGGCGGCCTTATAGGCTTTCGCCCTGCGGAAAGCGCGTGTTGCTCAAGGCTCTTTCCACGCGCCCGCCGCTTCGATCAGCAGATCCGCGTAGCGATTCTCCGAGTCCTGCGGCGCGGTCCCATCCCGCAAGTAGAACGTGTAGTCGTCCCAGGAGTCCGGTCGATCGTCATAGGCGAACATCCAGGGACCGGCGCCGGCCAGCCCCGACCGGCGGGCACACTCCAGCCAGGTGCGGTAGATGGCCCGCCGCTCCTGGAGTCCAAAAGGCCCGCTGTTGCGCAGCCCGAACTCCCCCATCCACAGCGGGCGGCCGGCCCCTCGGGCGGCCTCCGCCTGCCGGACGATCCACTCCACCCCCTCCCGGGCGATCCGCGCCGGGTCCCAGCCCCAGGCCTCCGGGAACAGATGGATGCTGGCCGCGTCCACTCCGCGGGCCGCCAGGAGGGCGAAGGCGGCCGCTCCCTCGCCCTCGTTGCCCGCGCCGATCAGGTGGGTGGGCGCGTGCGCGCGGATCCGCTCCGCCACCGCCTCCGCCCAGCCGGTCAGCTGCGCGGTCTGGGGAGCCTCGATCCTCGCCTCGTTGAGCAACTCCCAGCCCAGCACCGACGGATGGTCCCCGTAGCGCACCCCATCCACCGCGCTGACCCGGTCCAGCAACCGACCCACGTGCTCCAGGTAGTGGTCGCGCACGAGCGGATCGGTGAAGAACCGGGGATCTCCCTCCACCGGCGCCTCCAACCCGGCCCAGGCCACGTACTGGCGGGCGCCGCCGTAGGCATTCCAGTAGTTCCCCAGGGGAAGGATCAGCTGCAGCCCGTGGCGGTGGGCGCTCTCCAGCACCAGGTCCAGGCCCCGCAAGGACAGCTCGTCGTACTCCAGCCGGGCGGTCTGGATCGCAGTGTCCCCGGCCCGGCCCGGATCGTCGTTGAAGCCCCAGGTGCGGACCACGGTCGCGCCCAACGCCCGGGCCTTGGTGAAGGTCTCCTCCACCCGCAGGCTGCGCACCTCGCCGCGGCGGGCCGCGCGCGCCGCCTCCTCCTGCAGGTAGTAGGCGTTGATCAGCAGGAAGGGGGGCAGGGGAGCTCCGATCGTCGGGGAGGTGGGGCAGGTGGGGGTGCCCGCGAACTCCAGCACCGAATCCGGCCCGCAACCTGCGCCCAGCCCCACCCCCAGCAGTGCCACCCACCCCAGGCGGCTCATCGCCCCTGGGCGATCCGCCGCACCACCACCCCGGCGCAGTTCATCCCGAACACCGAGGTGACGAACGCCACGCTGCCGTTGATCTGGGTCCGGTGATCGCAGGTGTGGAAGTCGTTCTCCTTGGACGGGCACACGCACAGAAAGCCGTTGGTGGCGTCGTCGTAGTTCAACGGCACCGGGGTCCGGTCCGGCTCAATCGAGTACACGGCGGTGATCCCGGTGGGACGGTCGGTGTTCACCGCGTACTTGCGCTTGAGCAGCTTGCGGATGTCCTTGGCGAAGGGGCACATGTGCGTCTCGCACAGGTCCTCCACCCGAATCGCGGTGGGATCCAGCCGCCCCGCCGCGCCCATCGAGCTGACCACCGGGATCCCCAGGGAGATGCAGCGGTGCAGCAGGTGCAACTTGGCCTTCACGTTGTCGATGGCGTCGACCACGAAGTCGTACTCGCGGGTCACCATCTGCTCGGCGACCTCCTCGCGGTAGAAGTCCTTCACCACCTGCAGGCTGACCTCCGGGTTGATCTCCAGGCAGCGCTGCCCCATCAGCTCGGCCTTGCTCTTGCCCACGGTCTTCACCGTGGCGTGCAGCTGCCGGTTGCTGTTGGTCACGCACACATCATCGAAGTCCACCAGGGTCAGGTGGCCCACGCCGCTGCGGACCAGGCCCTCCACCGCGTAGCTGCCCACGCCTCCCAGCCCGAACACCGCCACCCTGGCGTTGGCCAGGCGATCCATCCCCGGATCCCCCACCAGGCGCGCGGTGCGATCCCAGCGGCGGTGCAGCCGCAGGCTCTTCTTGGCAGGTTGCTCGACGGCCGGGGCTTCAACGACCGGAGCGGGCTTCAACGGGGTGATCTCGACGTCCATGACTGCGCTCCTTATCGCAAGGCAACCCGCCCCTGCGAGTGGCGCTAGAAACAACCGAAGAAGGCCCGCGCATTCTCGGTCGTCTGCTCCTCAAGCTCGGGACGGGGGACCCCCAGCGCGTCCGCCATCGCCTGGATGATCAGCGGCAGGTACGCCGGCTCGGAGCGGGAGCCCCGGTGGGGGTGGGGCGCCTGGTCCGGGGCGTCCGTCTCCGCCATCAGCCGGGTCCGGGGCACCGCCCGCAGGGCGTCCAGCGGCTTGCGCGCCTCCTGGAAGGTGACCGGCCCGGCGAAGGAGAAGTGACAGCCGTACTGGACATAGAACTTCGCCAGCTCGGCGCCGCCGCTGTAGCTGTGCATCAGCACCCCCCGGGGAGGCGCCGGCTCCTCCTTGAGGAACTTCACCAGCACCGGCTGGACCCGGAAGCAGTGCAGCAGCACCGGCAGCTCGTACTTGCGGGCCAGGGCGAAGTGCCGCCGCAGGACCCGGAGCTGCCGCTCCAGCGGGGCGCCGGGGATGGAGGGGCCATCCAGCCCGCACTCGCCCACCGCCACCGCGCCTCCGGCGGCCAGCAGCGCCTCCAGCTTCTCCAGCGCCGCCTCGTCCTCGCTCTCCGGGGACTGGGGCAGCCACTGGGGATGGATTCCCAACGCCACCTGCACCCGGGGCTCGCGCCGTGGCCACTGCAACAGCGGCTCCCACTGCTCGGGGCCGATCCCGGGGATCACCAACCCGCGCACGCCGGCCTGGAAGGCCCGCTGCAGCGCGGCGTCACGATCCGGGTCGAAGGCCGCGACGTCAAAGTGACAGTGGGTGTCGATCACCGGATCGAACCCTTATGCCAACTGGGGACAAATCCCAACGCCGGGCTGCTTGATCCAGCCAGGACCGTTGGGTGGGCGAAGCGGAAAAAAAAGAGCGCCCGCGCCTCGAAGAATGAGACGCGGGCGCTTCCTGGGACGCGCCCCGCCAGACGCATCCGCCCCACCACCCCACAACAAGTCTTCGATCAGGTCAGGACGATCTTCTTCTGGATCGCCACCGCCAGGTCCGCGGAGGTCAGCATCCGCGCCACCTTCTTGGAGTCACCGCCCAGGGTGTCGAACGCCGCGGCGATCAGATCGCCCAGGGTCGCACCGCTGTTGCCGATGGCCACCTTGGCCTGCGCCGCACGACGCCGAATCGCCGGAACCACCCGCCGCCCCTGCCGCTTGATCCCGCCACCGTTCCGCTTCGAAGTCGCCTTGGCCATGTTCTGTGTCTCCGTTTGAGGCGCTGTTCCGAGTCAGCGCGTCATCACGGGGAATGGCCTTAGCAGCCGCCGTGCCGAACCTCCGGCACCCCCGGCGACCACCAGCTTCCGCGGGGTTACGCGGATCACCGGCGCCCCTCCCCTCGACGGACTCCTGTGCTTTTTTCCGTCTGTTCACTGGCGATACCCAAGGGCTGTAATTCCTGCCGGCGTGCTAGATCGCGCCCTGCGTGCGCCAGCCCTTCTTTGCTGCGGTCCTCCTCCTGTTCCTCACCTCCTGGTCCGCCGCGCTTGGCTATGAGGGAGGCACCCGCGCCGAGGTGGATGGCGGGGTCCATCAGCCGGTGCTGACCAGGGCCCCGGAGCTGCTGGAGTTCGTCCAGGCCGAGTATCCGGCCCAGGCCCAGCAGGAGGGGCTCTCCGGATCGGTGACCCTGCTGATCACCCTGGACGAGACGGGACGGGTCTCGGAGGCCACGGTAACCGGGCCGCTGGGCCACGGGTTCGACGAGGCCGCCACCGAGGCGGTGCGCCGCTTCCGCTTCTCCCCGGCCGAGGTGGACGGGGTCCCCGCCCCGATCCAGCTGGAGTACGTCTACCACTTCCAGCTGGCGCCCCCGCCGGTGCCCGAGGACGCGCCGAAGGTGGCACCCCGGGCTACCCTGCTGGGACAGCTGATCGCCCGCGGCAGCCGCAACCGGATCAGCGGGGCGATCGTCGCTTGCGGGGATGCGGCCGACGCCCCCCAGACGGTCTCCGACTCGGAGGGCCGCTTCTCGCTGGAGGTCCCCGCCGGGGAGTGCCCGGTGAGGGTGGTGGTGGACGGGTTCCAGAAGTTCCAGACCCAGGAGCCGCTGGCGGAGTCGGAGACCCGGGAGGTGGTCTACTACCTGATCCCCTCCGCGATCGGTTACGAGACCGTGGTCCGCGGGAACCGGGAGAAGAAGGAGGTGGTGCGCCGCACCCTCGGCCGCCAGGAGCTGCAGCGGGTGCCCGGCACCTTCGGGGATCCGGTGCGGGTGCTGCAGAACCTTCCCGGCGTGGCCCGCGCCCCCTTCATCTCCGGGGCGCTGATCGTCCGCGGCGCCAACCCGGACCAGACCCGCACCCTGCTGGACGGGGTGGAGATCCCGCTGCTCTACCACCTGGGTGGAGGTCCCTCGGTGGTCAACGCCGAGTTCCTGGACCGGGTGGACTTCTACCCGGGCGGCTTTGGGGCCCGCTACGGCCGCGCGGTGGGCGGGGTGGTGGACGTGGCCACCCGTCGCGGCGCCACCGACACCTGGCACGGCTCGCTCAAGGCGGACTTCCTGGACTCCGGCTTCTTCGTGGAGGCGCCGCTGGCCCCCGGGATCTCCGCCGCCGCCGCCGCCCGCCGCTCCTACATCGACGCGATCCTGCCCTTCGTGCTCCCCAACGATCCGGTGGGCGGCACCTTGCTGATCCTGCCCGCCTACTGGGACTACCAGGCCCGGCTGGACTTCGGCCCCCGCACCGTCGAGCCCGGCCGTCCCCGCAGCACCTACTACGTGATGGCGTTCGGCTCCGACGACACCCTGAAGGTGGTGGCCAGCGGGGGAGGGCGGAACCGCGATCTGACGGTCAACACCCGCACCCTCTTCCACCGGGTGAAGGGCGACTGGACCTACCGGCAGGGGAACCTGACCTCGGTGTTCGCGCCCTACGCGGGCTACGATCTGGCGGACCTGGAGTTCGGCGCCGCCAGCCTGCGCACCGACGTCTATTCGGTGGGTGGACGCGAAGACCTCACCCTGGAGCTGCTGCCGTCACTCACCGTCCGCACCGGGTTCGATCTGCTCTTCAGCCATCTGGTGGGATCGGCCACCCTGCCGGTGCTGGGCGGGGTGCAGTACGTCTCCTTCCCCGGAGACGATCCCCAGGTGGAGTCCCAGGACATCCTGCGCACGGTGAACTCCTTCGATGGCGCCGGCTTCCTGGAGGCGGACCTGAAGCTGGGGCCGGTGACCCTCACCCCCGGAGTGCGGGGCAGCTACTCCCGCATCTACGGGCAGAACCGGCAGGCCTGGGACCCGCGGTTGTGGGTGCGCTGGCAGCCGCTGGAGTCCACCGCGATCAAGGGATCGCTGGGGCTGTACTCCCAGCCCCCCTCCGCCTTCGAGATGGAGCAGCCGCCGCTGGGCAACCCGAACCTGCTCCACGAGAAGGCCTTCCAGGCCTCGCTGGGCTTCGATCACCGCTTCACCGAGAGCATCTCGCTGGACATCACCGGCTTCTTCAACCGCCGCTACGACCTGGTCTCCGGCAAGGACCTGCCCCGGCTGAAGGAGAACCAGCGGCTGCCGCTGCCGTCCTCCAACAACGGCCTGGGCCGCGCCTACGGGCTGGAGGTGCTGCTGCGCCACGACGTCACCCGGAACTTCTTTGGCTGGCTGGCCTACACCCTCAACCGCTCCGAGGAGCGGATCGCCGGTGAGCCGGAGGACTACGTGCTGACCACCTACGATCAGACCCACATCGTCACCGCGGTGGCCTCCTACCGGCTGCCCCACGGCTTCGAGGTCGGGGCCCGCTTCCGCTACGTCACCGGGCGGCCGCTGACTCCCACCCTGCATCCGTACGACCAGTACGAGGTGGACGGGAACCGCTTCCGGGGCGTCACCGGAGCGGCCCGCTCCACCCGCTACGCCGACTTCCAGCAGCTGGACATCCGCTTCGACAAGGCGTTCCTGTTCCAGAACTGGACCCTGGGCGTCTACCTGGACATCCAGAACCTCTACAACGCGACCAACACCGAGTCGCTGATCTTCGATTACCGCTTCCGCGAGGCGGTCCCGGTCCCGGGCATTCCGTTCCTCCCGGTGCTGGGCGTGAAGGGGAGCTTCTGATGCGCGCCTCACTGTTGGCGCTGCTGGCGGGCCTGGCGATCTCTGGCTGCATCGGGCCGGAGGACAACCCCTCCCAGGTGCGTGACCTCCGGGTGCTGGGGGGGGCGCTGGATCCGCCGGAGCTGATGCGCCGGCCGGAAGGGGGCGGCGCGGCCTGCGTCCCCAACCTGGAGGACCCGCTCTCCTCCGACCCGCTGGTCTATCTGCAAGAGGTGGAGTACCGGGCGCTGATCGCCGACCCCGCCGGAGCGGGACGCGCGCTGGACTACCAGCTGTGGGCCTGCGCGGACCTGGAGGATCGCGACTGCCAGCAGGCCGAACAGCGGGTGCTGCTGGCGGAGGGGACCACCGCCGAGGGCGAGCTGGTGCTGCGGTTGCGCCCGGCCACCGCCCAGCTCCCGGATGGGACGCCCTTGCTGCAGTTGGTGGCCGGGGAGACCGGGATCACCGGGGCCTTCACCCTCTGGCTGCCGCTGGTGTTGAAGCTGACCGCGGGCACCGAGGAGATCTACGCCCAGAAGCTGCTGGTGCTCAGCTGCGCCTGGTTCCCCCAGATGCAGGCCAACCTCCAGCCGACCCTGCCCGGGATCCTGGCCGGGGAGTCCCCGCTGCCCACCGAGCTGCGCGGCCCCGGCCCCCATCCGATGCGCCCGATCGCCTTCGAGGATCGCCAGGAGCCCTACGTGCTGGTGGGGCTGGCCGACCCTCCCGAGCCGGTGAACCTGATCGAGACCTGGAAGGTGGCCTGGTACACCGACGTGGGCGCGTTCTCCCCCAACCAGACCGGCGGCACCGACCCCTCCGGCGGCAGCGCCCGCCACAACGTGGAGTGGATTCCTCCCGCCGGCGACCAGGAGCGGCAGGTGCGCTTCTGGTTCGTGGTGCGGGATGGCCGGGGTGGGCTCTCGTGGTTGACCCACTCGGCAAGGTACCTTCCGTAGGCGATGGCGAAGACCCTCTGTCCCTCCTGCGGCTACTCCCCCATTCCCCACGGCGCGGAGGAGTGCCCCGCCTGCCATGAGCCGTTCGCCTTCGTCCCCTCCTTCAAGCGGGCGCGGCGGATGGATCGGATGGCGGTGCCGCTGGGCGACGAGGAGGGCGGCGCCACCATGATGGGCGGCACCGTGTTCACCGGCGCGATCAGCGTCCACCCCAAGCAGGCGGTGGGGGTGTTCGTGATCGGCGCCTTTGCCTGGGTGATGCGGGCCTCGGGCGCGATGGGGGAGCAGGCCGCCCCCTCCTGGACCTATGCCCTGGTGGGGGCGGCGCTGCTCTCGTCGCTCTTGCTGTACCTGCGCCGGGGACCCTCCAAGTTGCTGGCCCAGTTCACCGCCCTGGGGATGATCCTCTCCGCCCTGTTCCTGGCCATCCCCCACCTGCTCCAGTCCACCGCCTTGATGTTCGCCGCCCACGGGGTGGTGGCCCTGGTGCTGGTGGCCGGCGAGCCGGGCCCCGGCCGCCGCTGGGTGGGGCTGGGGCTGGGCGTGCTGACCGCGGTGCTGGGGATGGCCTCCTTGGCCATCGGTTCCCGCCCGGAGCGTCCCACCGCTCCCAGCCGCCGGCAGGAGCTGGTGAGCCAGGAGTTCGGCTTCCGGCTGGCGCTGCCCCCCGGCTTCCGGTTGCTCTCGGCCCAGGAGGTCAGCGTCTTTCCCGCGCCCCCCTCCGGGGACCGCACCGACGTCACCGTGGGCGTCCCCGGGGTGCAGGCCCGCTTCGCGGTCAGCCGGGAGGATCGGTCCCTGGACGACGGCTGTCAGCAGGCGCTGCGCCAGCTGGGCAGCACCGCTCGCGCCGAAGCCCTGCGCTTCCCCGCGCCCCGGACCTTCGGGGCGGACTCGGCGGTCTATCCGATCAGCCTCTCCGGGGGCGCCGCCGGGAAGCTGGCCTGCGGGGCGCTGGCGGATGGGCGCTTTCTGACCCTGGCGGTGGTCTCCACCGACGGGGACACCGCCGACTCCGACCTGGCCTTTGCGGAGGTGGGCGCCGGGCTGCGGTTGCGTTAAGAGTCCGCGCCATGAGGCTGAAGGTCCTGTTCCACGACAGCTGCTTCGACGGCGCCGCCAGCGCCGCCATCTTCTCCCGCTTCTACAAGGAGCGGATCAACCCCGACGCCCTGCTGGAGTACGAAGGCCTGCAACACAAGGCCGGGGGCTCGGCGATCGACCCGGCGGTGTTCACCGGCGACGAGAACGTGATCGTCGACTTCCGTTACTCCCAGGATCCGCGGCTGAGCTGGTGGTTCGACCACCACCAGTCCGCCTTCCAGATGCCCGGGGACGAAGCCCACTTCCGCGCCGACACCAGCGGCCGCAAGTTCCACGACCCCCACCGCAAGAGCAACACCCGGTACATGACCGACGTGCTGGTCCAGCGCTTCGGCTTCGACGACGCCCCCCTGGCCGAGCTGCTGCACTGGGCGGAGCTGATCGACGGGGCCCAGTTCGAGAGCCCGAACCAGGCGGTGGAGCTGGCCGAGCCGGCGCTGAAGCTGATGACGGTGATGGAGGCCAACAAGGATCCGGCCTGGATGCGCCGGATGATCGCCGCCTTGCAGACCCAGTCCCTGGCGGAGATCGTGGCCCAGGACTGGGTGCAAAAGCCGCTGCTGCCGCTGCTGGAACGTCACCAGAAGGCGATCCAGATCGTCCGCAGCAAGATCCAGTTCCAGGACGGGATCGCGACCTTCGACATCGCCGACGACGGGCTGGACTCGATCAACAAGTTCATCTCCTACTACCTGTACCCCGAGGCCCGGTACACGGTGTGGGTGGGCAAGGGCAGCAGCCGGGCCAAGATCTCCTTGGGCTCCAATCCCTGGCGGCCGGAGCTGCGGAAGCACAACCTGTCCCAGATCGCTGAACGCTACGGCGGCGGCGGTCACCCGGTGGTGGCGGCGATCAGCTTCCAGCCCGACCAGCTGGATCGCGCCCGTCAGGTGGCGGCGGAGATCCTGGCCGAGCTCAAGGCTCCGCCGGCCTGAAGAACGGCACCCCGGCCCGTCGCAGCAGCCGCACCACCTCCAGCATCGGCAGTCCCTGGATGCTGGTGCGGTCCCCCTCGATCCGCTGGAACAGCGCCTGCCCGGCGCCCTCCACCCGGTAGCCGCCGGCGCAGCCGCGCCACTCCTCCAGGTCCAGGTACGCCTCCAGCTCTCCGGGCGTGAGCGGATAGACGGTCAGCCGGGCCACATCCACCACGTGCTCCTCGAAGCCGGCGCCCATCACGCTGACCGCGGTGACGATCTCGTGGGTCCGCCCCAGCAGCAGCGACAGCTGGGCCCGCGCCGCCTCCCGCGTCTCCGGCTTGCCCAGCACCTCTCCATCGATGGTCACCAGCTGATCGGCGCCAATCACCAGCGCGTCCGGCTCCCGCTCGCTGACCGCGCGGGCCTTGCGCTCGGAGAGGATCGCCACCGCCCCCAGCGCCGAGGTGCCGGCGGGCACCACTTCATCCACCCCGGGAGCCAGCGCCTCGTAGGGCACCCCCAGCGCGTCCATCAGCGCCCGCCGCGCGCCGGAGGTGGAGGCCAGGATCAACCGCCGATTCATGTTTCAGCTCCCCACCGGCGATGTGCGCCGGTGTAACCGTTGTTTTGTGGCAGGCGCCGCCCGCTCCCGGGCCGGCAAATCGCCCCCGGCGCGATTTCGCCTGCCGGTGAACACTCTCACGCCACAATCGCGAAAAGACAGACGTTTTGCGCGCGCCCCCCGGCGGCGGGACATCGCTCTGTTCAGCAATGGGCGGGTGAAGGGCCGGTGATCAGAGGCGTCGTCAAAAGCGCTCCGGAGCCGATAAATCGGCCCCTGGCGCGTTGTCGCCTTACGTGACCATGCTCATGTTGTCGCAGCATCTCACTTCGCCCGCGGGTCAAGTTTTTTGATTCCGGCCCAGGGCGTGGAAGGAGCGGCACATGGGGATGAACCCCCGCGCGGTCGGTGACCGGAGTCCGCTGAACCCCCCCACGGCGGAGCGGATCGGGACCCAGTTGGTCTCGTTGCAGGTCCGCAACGTGCTGCGCCAGGCCCAGGACCCGGGCGTGGACAACTGGTACTGGGCGGTCAATCCCTACCGGGGCTGCCAGTACGGCTGCACCTTCTGCCATGTGCGGCTGGAGACCCGGGACCACGACGAGTGGAACGCCTTCGAACAGCGGATCGGGGTGAAGGTCAACCTGGTGGAGACCCTGGTCCGCGAGCTCCGGGAGACCGACCTGGGAGGCCGCCCGCTGGTGCTGGGGACCACCACCGAACCGTGGCAGCAGTCGGAGGAGAAGGTCCGGCTGACCCGCAGCGTGCTGGAGGCCCTGGCGAGGATGGAGGGGCTGGACCTGCGGGTGAACACCCGCTCCTCCCTGGTAGCGCGGGACGTGGATGTGCTGCGGGAGATCGCCCGGCGGGGGAGGGTGACAGTCACCTTCTCCCTGGCGTCGATGGACGAGCGGATCAACCGGCTGCTGGAGCCCAACGCGCCCTCGGCGATGCGCCGCTTCGCCGCCATGGAGGCCTTGGCCCACAACGGGATCAAGGTCGGGATGCTGGTCTCCCCGGTGCTGCCCGGGCTGGAAGAGGAGGAGCTGGGGCTGGAGGCGATGCTCTCCCGCGCCGCCCACGCCGGCGCCCGCTTCGCCGGAATGGGGCTGCTCTCCCTGGCCGGCGCCCACCGCGAGACCTTCCTCTTCCACGTGGACCGCAAGTACCCCGAACTCTCCAGCCGCTTCCGCCGGGTGATCGGCCGCAAGCCGCCCAGCCCGGCCGAGCTGCAGACCCTCCACCAGCGCTTCGGGGCGCTGTGCGCGGCCTACGATCTGCGCCCGCTGGCCGAGGCCCATGCCCCGCGCAAGGTGGAGGAGCGGCCTCCCTCCCAGCTGTCGCTGTTTCTCTAGGAAAGGCCTGCTCGCCCGCCCCCACGCCAGGCGGTGTCCGGTTGTTGGGAGCCGCGTCCGGCTCGCGTAGCATCCCCGCCCTATGTCGCGGTGGTGGTGGTGCGCAGTCCTGGTGGGTCTGGGTGGCTGCAAGCAGCAGCCGGCGGCGGAGCCTTCCCCACCGGCCAGCGTGCAGCGCCTCCCCGAGGAGGTCCGCGCGCTGGAGCCGACCTCCTCCCGGCTGGAGCGGCAGCCGCCGCTGGCGGTGTGCCGGTCCGGGGGCCTGGACGCGCTGAGCGCCGCCCGCGGATTCTACGACCGGGAGCTGTTCGAGGACGCGCTCTCCTGCGCCGCCCAGGCCTCCGCTTTCGATCCGGACAATCCACTGGCCCACTCCGAGCGGGGCGCCGCCCTGGCCGCCTTGAACCAGCTCCCCGGGGCCCAGCTGGCCTACGCCCGGGCCCTGGCCCTGGATCCGGACCTGCCCGATGCGCTGCTGGGTGCCGCCTATTTGTACGGGGTCCGGATGTCCTCCTCGCGGGAGAACGACGAACTGGCGGTGCTCTACGCCGAGCGAGGCTTCCAGCAGGCGGAACAGAACCGGGACCGCGAGCTGTCGGCGGAGTTCGCCTTGATGTCCGCGATGGCCTTCAACGACGTGGGGGCCTCCCGCGAGGCGCTGGCCCGCGCGCAACTGGTGCTGACCCGCCAACCGCAGCACCCGGAGGCCGCCTACGAGCGGGCGGTGGCGCTGTTCGAGCTGTGCCGCTTCACCGAGGCCAAGCAGGCCTTCGAAGCGCTGCTGGAGCTGCCGGATCGCTCCGCCCACGCCCACCACCACCTGGGCCTGCTCCTGGAGCGGGAGGGGGACTGGAAGGGAGCCGAGGCCCACTTCGCCCACGCCCGCCGGCTGTCTCCCGACTCCTTCGCTGTCCCTCCGCTGCTCTCCGAGGCCGCCTTCAAGGCCGAGGTCCAAAAGGCGGTGGCCACCCTGCCCAAGGACATGCGCCGGGACCTGGAGGGGGTGCCGGTGCGCGCCGAGGAGCTGCCCAGCGAGGACGATCTGCTCAGCGGGGACCCGCCGCTCTCTCCCGCCATCCTCGGCCTGTTCCGCGGCCCTCCGCTGGGAGAGTCCTGCGACGGGGGCGAGCAGCCCTGCCGTTCGGTGGCGGTGTACCGGCGGAACCTGGCCCGGGCGGTGCGCACCCGCGCGGAGCTGATCGAACAGATCCGGATCACGCTCCTCCACGAGGTAGGACACCTGCGCGGGGAGGATGACCACGAGCTGGCCGCCCGGGGTCTGGAGTAGCGGCGCCTGGGCCCCCCTGTCCTGGGCGCGCGGCCCGGGAGAGAATACCGCAGCGCCCGGTCCCGTCAGAGCACCCCGAGCCGCACCGATTTTCCTCCCCACGAGGTCCGCACATGAAGCCCGCCCTTCCGCTGATGTTGGTCCTGGTCTCCACTCCGGCCCTGGCCCAGTACCGGGACCAGCACCGCGACAACCAAGAGCTGCGCGAGGACCGCCGGGAACGCGCGTCCGACCGCTCCCAGCTTCGCGACGACAAGCGCGACCTGAAGCGGATCAATGAGCTGCTGGCCCGCTATGACGCCGCGGTGAAGCGCCAGGACCGCTCGCTGCTCAACGCGGTGGAGACCGACCTGCGCCGTCACCTGGGCGAGGAGATGCGCGAGAACCACCGCGAGCTCCGCCAGGACCAGCGGGAGGTCCGCAGCTCGACCCACGAGGTCCGCAGCGACCGCAAGGAGAACATCTGGAATGACGTCCAGGAGGCGGCCTACCGCAAGCGCGCCGACGACCACCGCGACCTGCGCGATGACCGCCGGGACCGCCGGGACGATGTCCGCGACGCCCGCCAGGAGGCCCGGGAGCTGGAGCAGGTCCGTCAGATCGGCAAGCGGCTGGAGCCGCTTTACGGCCGGATCGATCCCTCCAGCCTCCAGCACAAGCGGGGCCTGCTGCTGCGCCTGCAGCGGATCGCCCGGGGCGAGGTGGTGGAGAACCTGGAGGAGCTCAAGGAGGATCGCCGGGAGACCCGCGAGGACCGCCGCGAGCGCCGGGAAGACCGCCGCGAGTGGCGGTAGGCCGCAGTCTCTCCCTGGCCCGCTTCCCACCTGGAGGGGCCTGGCGCGAGTGGCTCTGAGCCGCCTTCCCTTCCTGGCCCGCTTCCACCCCGGAGGCGGGCCTTGTTGTATCCGGGCCTCAGTGGACCGGCTCTTCCCGCTGATGGAGGGTGACCCGCGCCGGTCCCCAGGTCATCAGGGACCAGCCCTGGCTCCGCCGCCGGAACCCCGCGGACTCCACCGGCGCGGCCACCGCGATCACCCGGGTTCCCGGCGCCAGGCACTCCAGCCGGCGGGTCAGCCGGGTCCGGGTCTGGGGGGAGAACGCGCACCAGTTGAGGAACACCACGTCCGGCCGGCCCAGGTCCGCCTGCAGCCCGTCCGCCACCTCCAGCCGCGCTCCCACCCGCTGCAGCACCCGCCGGACCGGCTGAACGTGTTCGGGCCGCAGCTCCAGCCCGGTGGCCTCGGCCCCCAACCAGCGGGCGGCCAGCAGCACCCGACCCCGGCCGGCGCCCAGATCCAGGACGTTCGATCCCCTGCGAACGCCCGCGCGCCACAGCAGCCACACCGCGCTGAACACCGGCGCCTCGCCGTACATCAGCTCGCGCAGGGACTGGCCGCTCTGCTTGACCAGCCGCACCGCCTCGAAGGAGCGGGGCCAGCGGTAGGGGCTGGCCAGCACCTGCGCCCACCACAGCGCCCCGTAGGCCCGCAGCAGCCGGGGGCGGACCATCAGCAGCAGACAGTCCAGGGTGCGGGCGATCAGCCCGAACAGCAGCTGGGCAGCGAGGATCACCGCCCGCTCCCAGGGGGTGACCGACAGCTCCTCCGCCAGGCGCTGGTGCTCGGGCGTCTCCACGGGCACCGGGGGCCGGACTACGGGATCCCCAGCTCCTTGCGCAGCCGGGCCACGATCTTGAAGTACTCGGTCCGGGGGAAGGGCACGTTGAGGATGTAGAAGTCCTTCTTGGACAGCCCCACGCACCCGAAGCAGTAGTTCGAGTCGGAGAGGTTCCTGCAGAGGATCAGGTACGCGCTCTGGGTGCAGTTCTCCGACTGGATGCAGTACGCGCAGGCGTGGAGGTTCTTGGAGTCCACGCAGTGCGAACAGTTGTTGCACAGCTCGCAGCGGGTGCAGTGGGTGCACTGGTAGCAGCTGTCGCAGTCCTTGCAGAACATGCAGTTGGCGCAGCGCGCGCACCCGGTGCAGGCGTACGAGCCGGGGTTTCCCGGGTCGGAGGAGAAGGACTTGGTGAGGGTGGCGAAGCGGTCCATGAACTCCCGCTTGCCCAGGGCGGTGATCACCGCCTTGTCCTGATCGGTGGCGCTCTGTTCGGCGGTGCGCGGCTTGGGGTCTTTGGGGCTCTTGCTGGGGGCGGTGGTGGCCATGGGCGTAGGTGGCGAATCAGCGAAGCTGGGCAAGTCCGGTCAGGTCCAGGCCGCGGGCGATCTCCCGGGCCTCGACCGTACTGACGAATCCATGGGTGGTGACGGCGACGACGTAACGGTTCCCGACCAGGAGGTTGGCTTCCGCCTGCTCCTCCTCCGGATCGTAGCGGACGAAACCCAGCGCGTCGCGTAGCTGGATGGGGGCAAACGGGTCGGTGTGCGCTTTGTGGGCCCCATCCTCCACCGCCGCCCGGATCGAACGGCCCAGGCGCTGGGCAATGGTGGTGTCCACGATCCGCACCGAGATCTCCCGGGGCTCCTCGCCCCCGCTCTCCCGGAACACCCGCTCCGCCTCGCTGACCGAGACCTCCCCGTACTTGCCGGTCGAGCCGCGCTCACGGACCTGGGTGAACCCCTCCACCGTGGAGGGGAGGAAGGCCTTGAGCTGCTGGAAGTACACCGTGGGTGAGGAGGCCGGACCCTGGGTGTTGGCTGGGGGACGGGCAGGGGAGGGCTGGCCCTGGCAGCCGGAGAGGGCGACCGCCGCCCCCGTCACCGCCGCCAGGACAATCCGACCTCCCCTTGCGCTCACACCTGAATCTAAAGGTATGAGGCAGCCCCGGCGCAATGGACCTCTCGAAGCTCAACCCCCCCCAGCGGGAAGCAGTCACCACCACCGAGGGGCCGTTGCTGGTCCTGGCGGGCGCCGGCTCCGGCAAGACCCGGGTGATCACCCACCGGATTGCCCACCTGCTGGACCGCCGGGTCCCCGCACGGGCCATCCTGGCGGTGACCTTCACCAACAAGGCCGCCTCGGAGATGAAGGAGCGGGTGGTCCACCTGGCCGGCAAGCGCGCCTCCTCGGTGCTGGTGTGCACCTTCCACGCCTTTGGCGCCGAGATGTTGCGCGAGGACCTGCACCGGCTGGGCTGGCCCCGGAAGTTCGCCATCGCCGACATGGGGGACCAGCAGGCGATCATCCGCCGGGCGATGCGCGAGCAGCGGATCGACGACCGGGAGTTCGACGCCCGCAAGGTCCTGGTGGGGATCTCCCGGGCCAAGAACAGCGGCAAGGAGCCCCAGCCCAAGGAGGAGGGGATGGGGGACGACTACGACCTGATCACCCATATGGTCTACCCCACCTACCAGCTGGCGCTGCGGGCCCAGGGGGCGGTGGACTTCGACGACCTGATCGTGCTGCCCACCCGGCTGCTCAAGGAGCACCCGGACCTGAACCAGAAGTACACCGACCGGTTCCGCTACCTGCTGGTGGACGAGTTCCAGGACACCAACCACGCCCAACTGGAGCTGCTCAAGCAGCTGGCCGGGATGCGACGGAACGTGTGCGCGGTGGGGGACGACGACCAGTGCATCTACTCCTGGCGGGGAGCGGAGGTGCGCAACATCCTGGACTTCGACCGGATCTTCCCCGGCGGCCACGAGGTGCGGCTGGAGCAGAACTACCGCTCGGTGGGGAACGTGCTGGCCGGGGCCAACGCGGTGATCGCCAAGAACCCGGACCGCAAGGCGAAGCGGATGTGGACCGACCAGCAGCAGGGTCCCAAGCTGCGGGTGGTGGTCACTCCCGGCGAGGAGGACGAGGCCCGCTTCGTGGCCCACGAGATCACCAAGCACCTCGCAGCCGGCCTCTCCGCGGACGAGGTGGCGGTGCTGTACCGCACCAACGGCCAGTCCCGCCCGGTGGAGGAGGCGCTGCGGGAGAAGAACATCGGCTACGAGGTGGTGGGGGGCAGCGAGTTCTTCGACCGTCGGGAGGTCAAGGACGTGATCGCCTACTTCAAGGTGATCGCCAACCCCCGGGACGAGGTGTCACTGCTGCGGATCGTCAACGTCCCCGCCCGCGGGATTGGCGACGTGACCATGGAGCGGCTGACCCACCACGCCCGGGCCGAGAGCCTGGCGCTGTGGGACGCGATGGGCCGGGCGGAGACCTACGAGGACCTGCCCCAGGGTTCGGCCGCCAAGGTGGGCGAGTTCATGGGGCTGGTCGACCGGTACCGCAAGGCCTTCTCCAGGGGGAACCTCTCGGAGGTCACCCGGCAACTGCTGGAGGAGATCGGCTTCAAGGAGGCCGCCCGCTCGATGATCGCGTCCGCCGCCGCCGCCGAGCGCAAGCTGCAGTCGGTGGATCAGGTGCTGGCCTCCCTGGACGCGTACGAGAAGCGGGAGGGGAAGAAGGCGGATCTGCTCACCTACCTCAACCGGCTCTCCCTGGACACCCGGCCGGAGGAAGAGGACGAGGAGGGCCCGTCCGGGAACCGCCGGGTGACCCTGATGACCCTCCACGGGGCCAAGGGCCTGGAGTTCAAGGTCGTGTTCCTGATCGGGATGGAGGAGGACCTGATGCCCCACTCCGGGATGCAGGGGGAGGCCCAGAACCTCGAGGAGGAGCGGCGCCTCTGCTACGTGGGGATCACCCGCGCCCGGGACCTGCTCTACCTGACCCGCGCCTCGACCCGGGTGAAGCGCGGGAAGGAGATCCCTCGCACGCCCTCCCGCTTCCTGGAGGACCTGCCGGCCGAGGTGTTCGAACTCTTCGACATGACAGTCCCGCCCCCTGGGCCGCCGACCGAGCAGGAGAAGAAGTTTTTCTCCAACGTTATGGAGCGGTTGAAGGCGCAGGCCGCGGCCGCCAAGCCAGGTTCCGGGGCCCCGAATCCTGATCCAAAGCCGGGGTCAAATCCTTGAGCCCCGTCGGCGGTTCTAGAAGAATCCATCCCCCAATTGACCCAGCGCTTGACACTGGGGCTAGCTGCCCATAGATCCGCCCGCTTCCGCGAACCGCCCCCGGGCAGAACTGCGGCTCGCGACGAGTTTGGAGATTCAAATGCCGACCAGGACGTACAGCGCAAAGAAGGCCGACATCCAGCGGGCTTGGCACGTCATTGACGTGAACGAGAAGGTGCTGGGTCGTGCGGCGAGCCAGATTGCCACCCTGCTGAAGGGTAAGCACAAGCCGATGTACACCCCCTCCATCGACACCGGAGATCACGTGGTTGTGATCAACGCTGCGAAGGTGAAGGTGACCGGTACCAAGGAGCAGAACAAGCTCTACCACCGGCAGCCCAGGGCAGGTTTCCCTGGCGCGCTGAAGACCACCAATCTCAGCAAGCTGCGTGACCGGCACCCCGAGGACATCATCATCAATGCGGTTGGCCGCATGCTGCCCCGCTCCGCGCTGGGTCGGCAGATGATGACCAAGCTGAAGGTGTATCCGGGTGCAGAGCATCCGCACGCGGCCCAGAAGCCCCAGAGCCGCGAGGTCGAGGCGTAAGCCCCGACTTCCCACAAAAGACGAAGGCGAGACGAGAACGATGGCAACGATGCATGAAGGTTCGTACGCGACTGGCCGCCGCAAGGAAGCCACCGCCCGCGTGTGGCTGAAGCAGGGCTCTGGCGAGGTGATCGTCAACGGCCGCACCATGAACGAGTACTTCGGGCGCGAGACCTCCAAGATGGTCATCAACCAGCCGCTCCAGATCGTGGAGCTGCTGGGCAAGGTGGACATCACGGTGAACGTGGTCGGCGGTGGCCTCTCCGGCCAGGCCGGCGCGATCCGCCACGGGATCTCCCGCGCGCTGACCGTGTTCAACCCCGAGCTCCGTCCGGCGCTGAAGAAGGCCGGCTTCCTGACCCGCGATGCCCGCGTGGTCGAGCGGAAGAAGTACGGTCAGCCGGGCGCGCGTCGCCGGTTCCAGTTCTCCAAGCGCTAATCCGTCTTTTCGGATCGGTGTCTCAACACTGCCTCCGGGGCTCCATGCCTCGGGGGCATTGTTGTGTCCGGGGCCTGGGGGTGGCGCCGACTCCGGAGGCTCCGGGTCCTGGGGCCGGGCTGTACCTGTACGTGCACTCCGGGCGGGCCTGAATCCAGACCGCTTGAGGAGCGGGCGTGCGCGGGTGTCCTTCATCGCGACCGTTGGGGCCCCGGTGCTAGCATCCGGCACCTCATGGAACTCAACGAGATCCTTCAGATCGCGCTCCGGGGCGGAGCCTCGGACATCCACCTCAAGGCGGGCCTGCCGCCCATGTTCCGGGTCGACGGCTCCCTGGTCCCCCTCAAGGACGGCCGCCGCCTGCCTCCGGAGGAGGTGGCCCGGATGGCGTCGGGGATCATGAACGACTTCCAGCGGGACAAGTTCAAGACCACCAACGAGGTGGACCTGGCCTACGGGGTGCCCGGGCTGGGTCGGTTCCGCGTCAACGTCTTCCAGCAGCGGGGCACGGTGGGCGCGGTGCTGCGGGTGATCCCGTTCAAGATCATGTCCATCAAGGACCTGCTCCTTCCCCCGGCGCTGGAGACGATCTCCTTGGAGGAGCGCGGCCTGGTGCTGGTCACCGGCACCACCGGCTCCGGCAAGTCCACCACCCTCGCGGCGATGATCGATCACATCAACGCCAACGAGACCAACCACATCATGACCATCGAGGATCCGATCGAGTTCCTGATCCGCGACAAGCGGTCGATCGTGAACCAGCGCGAGATTGGCGTGGACACCATGTCCTTCAGCCAGGCCCTCAAGAGCGCGCTGCGACAGGACCCGGACGTGATCCTGGTGGGTGAGTTGCGGGATCTGGAGACCATTGAGACCGCGCTGACCGCGGCGGAGACCGGCCACCTGGTGATGGCCACCCTCCACACCCTGGACGCCACCGAGACCATCAACCGGATCATCTCCGCCTTCCCGCCCTACCAGCAGAAGCAGGTCCGGCTGCAGCTGGCCTCCATCCTCAAGGCGGTGGTCTCCCAGCGTCTGGTCCCCCGCGCCGACGGCAAGGGCCGGGTGGCAGCAGTGGAGATCCTCAAGGCCACCGCCCGGGTGCGCGAGCTGATCGAGGACAAGGACCGCACCAAGGAGATCGCTGATGCGATCAACCAGGGCCACCAGACCTACGGGATGCAGAGCTTCGACCAGTCGCTGATGTCCCTGGTGCGCAACAACCTGGTGACCTTCGACGAGGCCAAGCGGCAGGCCAGCAACCCGGACGACTTCGCGCTGCGCTTCTCCGGAATCAGCGGCACCTCCGACTCCAAGTGGGACGACTTCGACGGCAAGGCCGGTGAGGCCAAGTCGGTGCCCGGCACCCAGTCCTTCGGTTCGCAGGCCCGGCCCCCGGCGCCGCCGGCGGCCAACCAGGTCCGGCCTCCCGCTGCTCCCCCCGGCGCTCCCCGGGCTGCCCCCCCCGGTGCCCCCCGGCCTCCGGCCAAGCCGCAGGGCGGCGGAGGCAGTGGCGCCGGCGGGGACGACTTCGAGATCGAGCGTTTCTAGAGGAGCGGAACGGCGCTCAACCCAGCCGCAGCACCTTCTCCAGCCGCTCCCTGCGGATCGGGCCCACCAGCCCGTCCGCGGCCAGCTCGGCGATCATCGCCTCCACCCCGCCCAGCGCGTTCTTCAAGGGGGCTCCCTGGAGTTCCTGCAGCGCGGTGCGGACATCCTGCAGGTGCTCCACGGTGATCGGCTGCGGCCCATCTCCCCAGGCGGTCTCCAGCAGCATCCCGGCGGCGGCCCGGCGCGGGGTCCCCGCGGTGGGCTCCACCCGATCCAGCAGCCGGGTGACCCGCTCTTCGTTCACCTCCGCCAGCCGGGACAGGCTCTCCAGCGTCTCCTGGAAGAAGTCGATCTCGAAGACGTCGGGTGAGTCCTCGGAGGCCAGCGCCTCCTCCAGCACCGCGGTGGTCAACAGCGCGTCTACCTCCTCCCGGGTGGCCCCCTGGTCCGCCAGGGCCTGACGGGCGGCGCGGGTGGCCGCCCCCAGGCGGGGATCCTCTTCCAGGGTGGAGGTCACCGCCGAGGCGGCGACCACCAGCAGCATCTGCTGGACCTCGGGGGGCGCGGCCTTCCGGCCCCGGCTGGCCACCAGCGCCTCGCGGTAGTCGGGGAAGCGCTCGGCGGCGCCCAGGAAGGCGGACTCGTCGGGATCCAGGGCTTCGTCCCGGGCGCGGCGGTCCAGCACATCCAGCGCCGCCTGGGGGGAGAGGAACTTCGAGACCAGCGGGTGCATTCGCCGGCTGATAGCACACGGGCCTGGAGGACGCCTTGGCACCCGGCTTCCGCCGGGAGTAGACCCCCAGGTTTCCTCATGCCTCCGCCGAAGACACCGTTCGATGCCGCGCTGGCCACCGCGCTGGGGCTGCTCCGCGCCCGGGGGCGAAGCCGGCTGGAGGTGGCCCGGACCCTGGAGCGGCGTGGCCACCCTCCGGAGCTGATCCGGGAGGTGGTGGAGCGGCTGGACGGGCTGGGCTACCTGGACGAGGTGGCGTTTGCCCGGGCCCGGGCCGCGGCGCTGATGCGGGGCCGGATGGGCCCGGACGCGATCCGGCAGAAGCTGCTGGCGCACGGGCTGGAGTCGGCGGCGGTGGAGGCGGCGATCTCGGGGGCGGCCAGCGACCAGGACTTCGACCCGGCGCGGGCCGCGCGGGAGCTGCTGGTGCGGCGCAGGCTGGGGCCGGAGGGGCTGGATGCGCGGGGGAGGGCGCGGGCGGCCCGGCTGCTGGCCTCCCGCGGGTTCTCCGAAGAGGTGGTGGAAGCGCTGCTGGGTGGAGCGATGGTGGATCCGCTGCCAGAGGACGGGTAGGGTCCGCGGCCCATTCCCATGCGACGTCTCCTACTCCTGGCCCTCGCCACCGCCGTCCTCGCCTGTAAGTCCGTCCCCGGGGGAGACCCCGAGGAGCCCGCCTTCTCCACCGACGCCCAGGAGAACCTCCGCAAGGGCAACGAGGCGATGGAGAGCGGCGACTACGCCACCGCCAGCCGCTACTTCGACTACGTGAAGTCCAAGTACCCGTTCCTGGACGAGGCCAAGCAGGCCGACCTGCGGATCGGCGACGCCCAGCTGGCGGCGGAGGCCCACATCGAGGGGCGGGAGCGCTTCTTACAGTTCGTGAAGATGCACCCCACCCACGCGGACGTGGACTACGCGGCCTTCAAGGCGGCGGAGAGCTACTGGATGGAGGCGCCGGACGAGTTCTTCGCCTTCCCCCCGGCCTTCGAGAAGGATCTGACCCTGGTGAAGCAGGCGGTGAACGCGCTGCAGGCCTTCCAGCGGGACTACCCCACCTCCAATCACAAGGCGGAGGCGCAGAAGGTCCTGGATCAGGCCCGGCGCCGGCTGGCGCAGCACGAGCTGTACGCGGCTGAGTTCTACGAGAAGCGGAAGCAGTGGCCGGCGGTGGTGAACCGGCTCAAGACGGTGGCCGAGCAGTACGGCGACCTGGGCTACGAGGCGGACGCGCTGTTCCGGTTGCACGCCGCCTACAAGGCAATGAACGACAGCCAGGCCGCCACCGACACCCTCAAGCAGATCATCACCCGCCTGCCGGGTACGCCCGCCGCGGAGAAGGCCAACAAGCTGCTGGGCTCCTGAGGTGTCCCTGGCTGCCACGCGCTTCATCGCGGTCCTGCTCTCGGTGGTCGCGGTGGGGGTGTTGCTGGCCCTGGGCGCCCAGAAGCTGTTTGGCGCGGCCGCGGGAGCGGACGCGGAGCTGATCACCCGCCTCAAGCAGTCGGAGAAGAGCGGGTTGACCCTCTCGGTTCCGGGGGCGCCCGACCCGCTGGTGGCGCGCAGCCACCGCTACGACCGGTTCACCCCCTGGCTGGATCCGGGGTCGGGTGCGCTGATGCTGGACACCACCCTGGAGTTCTCCGGGAGGTTGGGCGGGGTGGAGGTGGGCGGGTTCACCTCCGAGAAGCTGGTCTTCCGGCAGGTGGACGGGGACTGGGAACCGGTGGAGGGCTACGCCCCCTCACTGACCGCGGTGGTCAAGGTGCTGCAGGCCCGGCGAGAGGCGGTGGAACAGTGGGACCTGCGCCGGTTGGACGCGCTGCGGCTGGAGGCGGGGACCCGCCCGGCGCCAGCCCTGGACGGACAGGAGCTTCAGTTTCTCGCGCAGTTGCGGAATCGAAGCTACAACGTCAAGGCCTGGTACATCCGGGCCGAACCCGACGAGGCGATCGTCACCGAAGACTACCGGCTGACCGGGGATCTCCCCGACCGGCCGGTGGATCATCAGGGTTCGAGACGACTGACGCTCAAACGATCCGGCGGGGAGTTCTTTTTTTCGCCGGGCATCATGTAGGCTGACGTACCTTCCGGGACGAGGTTTGGCCGGCACAATGGACGAGGCGCTCAAGCAGCTGCTCACCCTGGGCCGGGGGTACTTCGAGCAGAAGCAGTACGCGCAGGCCGAGAAGTACTTCTCGCAATTCGTCGAGCAGAACCAGTCGTTCGCCGACGTCTACAACATGCTGGGACTCGTCTACCACGAGCAGGGTCAGTTCGCCCGGGCGCAGCGGGCCTTCGAGGCCTCGCTGAAGATCAACCCGGCGTACACCGAAGCCGCGCTGAACCTGTCGGTGATCTACAACGACATGGGGAAGTACGCGGAGGCCAAGGAGGTCTACCAGGCCGCCCTGGCCCGCCAGCGCAGCTCCTCCGGGGGGCTGGACCCCTTCGTGAAGGGGAAGATCGCCAACATGTATGCGGAGATTGGAGACGTGTACGGCTCCTCCGCGATGTGGGCCCTGGCCGCCGGCGAGTACCAGCGGGCGCTGGCCCTGTGCCCCCACTTCGTGGACATCCGGCTCAAGTACGGAGACGCGCTGCGCGACGACGGCAAGCTGTCGGAGGCGATCCGCGAGTACGAGCAGATCATCGAAGAGAACGAAGCCTTTCTTCCGGCCCGGGTGCACTACGGGATCGCGCTGTACTCGGCAGGGCGCAAGGAAGAGGCGGCGCGGGCGTGGCAGGACATCCTGCAGCGAAGCCCGGGCCACAAGAGTGCCGAGATGTACCTCAACCTCGTCCGGGAGCCGGCGCAGGCCGTCTCCTCCGAGACCAAGTCAGGAGAGGCGAGTTGAGCTTCCAATCTTTTCTCTGTGAGGTCAGGCCGTGAGTCAGCCCGCCGGAGCGCCCGCCAAGGGGTTCGCGCTCAAGTTCATCTCCGGCAAGTACCAGGGGGGAGAATTTCCCCTCAAGGCCGACAAGCAGATCGTGATCGGCCGGTCGAGCGAGCTCGACATGGTGCTGGTGGAGGACATGGTCTCGCGCAAGCACGCGAAGATCACCGTCTCGACGGGGAAGATCACCATCGAGGATCTGGGGTCCACCAACGGGACCTTCGTCAACGGCGAGAAGGTCAAGCAGTCCCGGCTCAAGGAGGGGGATCGGATCCTGATCGGGACCTCGATCCTCAAGCTGGTTCAGCAGGGCAGCGGCGCCGAGGAGCTGGACGAGACCGCGGTGAAGGCCAAGCTGGAGGAGGCGGCGGTCCAGGCGGCCAAGGTCACCAAGACCTCGTCGATGACCGGCAAGATCGAGGAGATCCCGCTCCCGGACCTGCTGCAGCTGTTCCACACCTCCAAGAAGAACGGGGTGCTGGTGGTGAAGGGTGACCAGGAGGGCAAGGTCTACCTGCGCCAGGGCCGCGTGTACTACGCGGTGATCGACGACAACCACGAGCTGGGTCCGCAGAAGAGCTTCAACCGGATCATCACCTGGGAGCAGGGCGACTTCGAATTGCGCCCGGCCGACACCCAGGAGTTCATGGTGGAGCTGGACACCTCCACCGAGGCCCTGTTGATGGACGGGCTGCGGCTGCTGGACGAGTACAAGCGGATCCAGTCCCAGCTGCCCACCAACACCGCCGAGCTGTCGCTGAACATCCCGGTGACCGCGCCGCTGCGCGAGCTCTCCCCGGATCAGCTGGACATCCTCCAGCTGGTGCTCAACTACGGCAGCCTCCAGGGCGTCCAGGACCACACCGACAAGGACGACGTCCAGGCCGCCGAGGCGGTCCTCTACCTGGTGAAGAAGGAATACATCCGGGGAGGGTGATGCGGCGCGCCCCGGCAGTGATGCTGGGGTGCGTCTTGGCCGGGTCCGGGTGTGTGCGGGTTCCGTCCGGGCCCCCTGGCTGCGCCTCGGCGTTTCCTGCTGTGGTGGTCGTTTACGCGGAAGACCCGCCGGGCTACACCTCGAGCCATGACCACCACCCCCAAGCGGCTCACGGAGATGAGCCACTGCGCAGGCTGAGCCGCGAAGCTCCGCCCCGCGGATCTGGCGCAGGTCCTGCGCCACTTGAAGCAGTCAACGGATCGTAAGGCGGTGGTGGGCTTCTCCACCAACGACGACGCCGCCGTGTATCGAATCTCCCCCACCCAGGCGGTGGTGGAGACGGTGGACTTCTTCCCGCCGGTGGTCGACGACCCCTTCGCCTTCGGGCAGATCGCCGCCGCCAACGCGATGAGCGACATCTGGGCGATGGGGGCCAAGCCGATCTTTGCCCTGAACCTGGTGGGGTTCCCCAAGGAGCTGGGCTTCGAGGTGCTCTCCCGGATCCTGGCCGGCGGTCAGGACAAGGCGGAGGAGGCGGGGATCCCGATCCTGGGCGGGCACTCCATCCAGGACCCGGAGCCCAAGTACGGGATGGCGGTGACCGGGCTGGTGCACCCCAAGAAGGTGCTGACCAACGCCGGCGCCAAACCGAAGGATCTGCTGGTGCTGACCAAGCCAATTGGCTCGGGGATCGCCACCACCGCGATCAAGAGGGGCCTGGCGGACGAAGAGCTGACTGCCAGCGTGATCGAGCTGATGTCCCGGCTGAACAAGAAGGCGGGCGAGGTGTTCGCCTCCGGCAAGTTCAAGGTGAACGCGCTGACCGACGTCACCGGCTTTGGCCTGTTGGGCCACCTGCTGGAGATGATGACCGCCGCCAAGACCCAGGCCCTGCTGTCGCTGGAGCGGATCCCGATCATGGCCGGAGTCCCGGCGCTGGCCGCAGGCGGGGTGGTGCCCGGCGGGACCAAGGCCAACCTGGAGCATGTGGCACCCAAGGTCCGCTTCCCCGAGGGTCTCCCCCAGGAGATCCAGTGGGTGCTGGCCGACGCGCAGACCAACGGTGGACTGTTGGCCAGCATCCCGATGAAGGACGCGCCCAAGGCGCTGAGGGCGTTGGAGCGGGCCGGGGTGGACGCGGCGGTGATCGGAGAGGTCGCTCGAGGCAGGCCCGGGATTGACGTCCTCGATTGACGTCGAACCTGGCAGCAAGCAGGCAGGCCCGGGTTTTTCCCTCCCCCCCGACCTCCGGTAGCATCCGGGCCGTGCCGCGCAGCCTTCTGTTGATCCTGTGCCTCTCATTGGCCTCTCCGGTCCAGGCGGCGGCGAAGTTGCGGGTGGCGATCGATCCTGGACATGGCGGGAAGGTGGCGGGCGCCTCTGGCCCCAACGGGCTGAGCGAGGCGCAGATCTGCCTCCAGGTGGCCAAGCGGGTCTCGCTGGCGCTGGAGAAGGCGGGGATCGAAGTCCTGATGACCCGCACCACCGACGTGGATCTCAGCCTCTCCGAACGGGTCCGGCGCGCCAACGCCGCCCAGGTGGACCTCTTCATCTCCCTGCACGCCAACTCGATGCCTACCCGCCGTTTGCGCTCCAAGGCGGAGGGGATCGAGACCTTCTTCCTCTCGGTCAGCGCCTCCGGAGATCTGGCGCGCCGCACCGCCGACCGCGAGAACGCGGAGGTGGGGCACGTCGAGCAGCAGACCGCGATCGACCCGCTGCAGTTGATCCTCTCGGACCTGGTGAAGACCGAGGCCCATGCCGACTCGTCTCGCCTGGCCTACGCGGTCCACCAGAAGGTGATTGGCGCCACCGGTGCCGAGGATCGCGGCGTGCAGCAGGCGCCGTTCTTCGTCCTCAATGGCGTCCAGTCGCCGGCGATCCTGCTGGAGCTGGGCTTCATCTCCCATCCCGAGGAGAGCCAGCGGCTCCGCGACTCCAAGTATCAGGACAAGTTGGCCCAGGCGATTGTGGACGGGGTGAAGGCCTACGTCGCCCAGGTCGAGCAGCGCGCGCGTGAGTCTGACGTCCGCAACGCCGCGCGCTGATCACCGGACTGCCCCCAGCTGTCGCCGGTGCCCGGGACCGGACACTGCAGTCCGCGAGGATCCTGCGCCTTCTTCTGTGTCCCCAACACACGCCCTGCGACCGGGGGACACAAGACTCCGTCCCGGCTCCGAGGTCCGATCTCCGCTGTCACCTTTCCAGGGTGCCCTGCATCCAGGAGGGCCCACCCTTCGTCCGTCGAGGTCACCCATGGGCAGCAGCGCACCCGTCACCGGTCCCGAACTCTCCCTGGGCGTCCCCGCCGACTCGGTGGTGGAGGGAAAGCCCCTGCTCGGGCAGCTGGCGGGGGAGGGCGTCCTGCTGGCCCGGGTGGGGGAGGAGTATTTCGCAGTCAGCGCCACCTGTACCCATTACAGCGGTCCGTTGGCGGAGGGGCTGCAAGTGGGCAACACCATCCGCTGCCCCTGGCACCACGCCCGTTTCGACCTGCGGACCGGAGAGGTGGCCGGCCCGCCGGCGCTCAATCCACTGGGCTGCTACTCAGTGGTGCGCGAGGGAGACACGGTCCGGGTGACCGGCAAGCGCACCGCTGCCCCGCCGCGGAAGGCAGAGGGACCGGCGCGGGTGGTGATCATCGGCGCCGGGGCGGCCGGGCACTTCGCCGCCGAGACCCTGCGGCGGGAAGGTCACGCCGGCTCCATCCAGCTGATCGGCGCGGACGAGGCCGGCCCCTGCGATCGCCCCAACCTCTCCAAGGACTACCTGGCCGGGACCGCGCCCGAGGAGTGGATTCCCCTCCGGGGCGCCGACTTCTATCAGGAGCAGCGGATCGACCTGCGGACCGGCACCCGGGCCACCTCGCTGGAGGTCGCCTCCCGGCAGGTGCTGCTCTCCGACGGCTCGCGGCTTCCTTACGACGCGCTGCTACTGGCCACCGGCGCCGATCCGATCCGTCTGACCCTCCCCGGAGCGGACCTCCCCCACGTCCACGTGCTGCGCACCCTGGGCGACAGCCGGAAGATCATCACCCAGGCCAAGAGCGCCAAGCGCGCGGTGGTGCTGGGGGCCAGCTTCATCGGGCTGGAGGTGGCCGCCTCCCTGCGTGCCCGTGGGCTGGAGGTGACGGTGGTGGCACCAGAGGCCGTCCCGTTGGTCCGGGTGCTGGGGCCGGAGCTGGGCGCCTTCATCCAGTCGCTCCACCGCGCCCAGGGCGTGGAGTTCCGCCTGGGCCAGACCGCCAAATCGATCGATGCCTCCTCGGTGACGCTGCAGAACGGAGAGGTGCTCCCGGCCGAGCTGGTGGTGGCGGGGATCGGGGTCCGACCGGCGCTGGGACTGGCGGAGTCGGCCGGGCTGACCCTGGACCGGGGGGTGAAGGTCAACGCGTACCTGGAGACCAGCGTCCCCGGGATCTGGGCCGCGGGGGACATTGCCCGCTGGCCGGATCCGCACACCGGCCAGGAGATCCGGGTGGAACACTGGGTGGTGGCGCAGCGTCAGGGGCAGACCGCGGCCCGGAATATCCTGGGGAAGAAGGAGCGGTTCGCCCTGGCGCCCTTCTTCTGGAGCGTCCACTACGACGTGACCATCAACTACGTCGGCCACGCCGAGACCTGGGATGAAATCCAGATCGACGGCAGCCTGGACAGTCGTCAGGCCACGGTCCGCTACCAGCAAGGGGGCCGAACCCTGGCGGTGGTGACCGTGGGACGGGACCTGGAGAACCTGCGGGCCGAGCAGCAGATGGAGGGCTGAGCGCCCGGGCCCGGATTTTGCGCGGCGCCGGGTCGATGAGGCCGTGATAGAGGGCCGGCCATGCCGCGCTCGTTCAATCGTTCCTCCCTGGAAGCCCGTCCCACCCTCCTGACCACCGGCGTGAACCTCCATGCGGAGGGCTCGGCGATGATCGAGTACGGGAACACCAAGGTCCTGGTCACCTGCTCGGTGGAGGAGAAGGTTCCCCCTCACGTCTACGGGACCGGCGGGGGCTGGATCACCGCCGAGTACGGGATGCTGCCGCGCTCCACCCATACCCGCTCCGCCCGCGAGGCGGCCAAGGGGAAGCAGAGCGGCCGGACCCAGGAGATCCAGCGGCTGATCGGGCGTTCCCTGCGCGCCGCGGTGAACCCGGCGGTGCTGGGACAGCGCACCTTCACCCTGGACTGCGACGTGATCCAGGCCGACGGGGGCACCCGCACCGCGGCGATCACCGGCGCCTACGTGGCGCTCTCCCAGGCGATCCGCAAGCTGCACAAGGATCGCACCATGAAGCAGCTGCCGGAGCTGGTCCCGGTGGCGGCGATCTCGGTGGGGATCGTCAAGGGCGAGCTGTGCGTGGACCTGGACTACGAGGAGGACTCCAAGGCGGACGTGGACATGAACATCGTGGCCACCGAAGGGGGCCGGCTGGTGGAGGTCCAGGGCACGGCGGAGAACAAGAGCTTCGAGCGCAAGCAGCTGGACGCGATGCTGGACGCCGGCCTGGCCGCGATCGCCCAGCTGGTGGAGCTGCAGAAGAAGGTCCTGGCGGCGTGAAGCCCCGGTTGCTGTTCGCGACCACCAATCCCGGCAAGCTGGGGGAGCTGCGCGCGCTGGTGGGCGACGCGGCGGAGGTCCTCTCGCTGCAGGACTTCCCCCAGGTTCCCGAGGCGGTGGAGGACGGGGCGACCTTCGAGGAGAACGCCCGCAAGAAGGCCCACCACTACGCTGCGGCCACCGGGGTGGCGGCGCTGGCGGACGACTCCGGGCTGTGCGTGGACGCGCTGGGGGGAGCTCCCGGGGTCCACTCCGCCCGCTACGCCGAAGGGTCGGACCGCGACCGCTACCTGAAGTTGCTGGAGGCCCTCTCCGGGGTGCCGGATCCACAGCGCGGCGCGGCCTTCCGGTGTGCGCTCTGTCTGGCGACCCCCGGGGGCGCGGACGCGGTGGAGGTGGGGGCCTGCCCAGGCACCATCGGCCGGGAACCCCGCGGCTCCCACGGCTTTGGCTACGACCCGGTGTTCCTGCTGCCTGACGGCCGGCGCACCCTGGCGGAGCTGACCCGGGCGGAGAAGTCGGCGATCTCCCACCGGGGCGCGGCGTTCGCCAGGCTTCGCCCGGTGCTCCTGGCCTACGCCCAGGGCCGCTGGCCCCCGAAGGAGAGCTGACGATGCGAGTGTCGCTGCTGTGGGTCGCCGGTCTGATGCTGTCCGGCTGTCTGACCTCGCGGGTCGCGCAGCCGGAGATCCAGGGCCGGGGCCATGCGCTCTTCAACGGCTATCTGAACCCCAAGGCGGACTGCTACCGCTGCCACGGCGGAGATGCCCAGGGCGGGCTGGGCGGTCCCAACCTGGCGGTGGTACGGCGCTACACCGACCAGGAGATCCTCGAGGAGATCGACGAGGGTCCCAGCCGCATGCCCGCCTACCGGGAGCTGCTCAGCGAGGAGGAGAAGCGGCTGATCGTCGAGTGGCTGCGCCTTCGCTATCCGGCAGAGGCACGGTAGCGAACGTCGGGTCGAGGCGGCCCTCCTTCGAACGAACCTCCTGCCCAGCCGGGAGGTGAGTCCGCCGTCGATGCGCACCTTCGGAAGGTGACCCGCTCGCAGCGGTCCTTGCACCCCGTTCGAGGATGGTTCAAGAATGCGCGCGGCAATTTTCGGGGCGTAGCGCAGTCTGGTAGCGCACCTGGTTTGGGACCAGGGGGTCGGAGGTTCGAATCCTCTCGCCCCGACAAGCCGAACGCCGTGGCCTTCAGGAGCAGTCTCCCTGGGGTCCGCGGCGTTCTAGTTTCCACCGATCAGCAACAGCGCCTCCTGCCGCTGGACGAAGAAGCGGTACCCGTCCGCGGTGAGGTGCGCGGGGTCCTCCTCCATCATGAACACCTGCTGACCGTCCCATTCGGGGACCGCGGTCTTGGTGTTCAGCTCCACCGCCAGGTAGGAGCCGGGACGCAGCGGCTGGTGGGCGCCCTGCTGCTGGGTGCTGCGAAAGTCGATCGACGGTCCCAGCGCATGCCCGTGGTTCCCCAGCGGGTGGCTGTAGATCTGGGCCTCGATTCCCCGGGCCTTCATCTGCGCCATCGCCTCCTCGTAGACCTCCGCCGCGGTCTTCCCGGGACGGGCGGAGGACATCACCGCGTCCTGCAGGGCGGAGGTGTTCTTCAAGGCGGCGGTCAGTCCGGGGGGCGCCTGGGTCTCGCCTGGGCGCAGCACGTACGCCATCCGCTGGTAGTCGCTGTTCAACCCCAGGTAGGTGAGGCCGAAGTCCACGTGGAGCAGGTCCCCGGGCTGGATCACCAGCGACTCCGGGGACACCGACAGAAAGCCCCCCGAGAGGGCATTGGGGGTGCCGGCCCGCTGCAGCCGCAGGTCCGGCTGGAACCAGGTGCTCAGCCCGTGACGGCCTCCCTGGTCGTAGAGGAAACGGCGCACCTCGCCCAGGGTGGTGGTCCCGGGGGTGATCACCTCCGGTGAGAACGCGCGGGCCACCAGGTCCGCGGTCAGCTGGACCAGCCGCTGATAGTGCGCAAACTCCCCCGGCAGCCGGGTGTCGAGGTACTCCTCGATCAACGGGCCCGCCGGGACGAACCGCTGTACGGCCTGTGGCCCCACCGCCTGGGCCAGGAACTGGTAGCTGGCGTGGGTGAGGCTTCGCTCGGCCCCGCGTCGCCCCTCCAGGGACAGGGCAATGGTAGCCGGGGCGTGCTGAGCCACCAGCGCGGCCAGCGCGTTCTTCTGCCAGTCCTTCGCGCCTGGTTGGAAGGTGACCTGGAAGAAGCGCCGCAGGTGTTCCTCGGGATACGAGGGGATCGCGTAGGCCGCCAGCCCGGCTTGCTTGGCGTCCACGAACACGAACAGGTCCCGGTTGCCGGCAAACGGCCGCGGCCCGGCCACGAACTCGGTCAGCGGATCGGCGCTGAACTCCTCGTGGACCACGATCCACATCTCCACCCGGTGCTTGCGCATCATCGGCAACAGCAGCGCGTGCTTTTGCGCCAGCCAGTCCTCGCGCAGCGAGAACTGCTCGGTCTGGTTCAGCGGCTCCCAGGAGGGTGGGGGAGGAGAGGTGGGGGTTCGTCCGGGGTGGGCGCAGCCGGCGGCCAGGCACAGCAGGATTGAGCCAAGGAGGAGCGTTCGCAGCATCGGGTCCTCAACATAGGAGCCCCGTCCCGCGTTACCAGCGTCCAACGTCCGGTCTTTTCCGCGATGGCGGAGGGGGCGAGGCATCGTTACAGTGGCCGCATGAATGTCCCTCTCGTGATCGAGCAGAGCCACCGTGGGGAGCGGGTCTACGATCTCTACTCCCGCCTGCTCAAGGACCGGATCATCGTCCTCGGCACGCCGGTGGACGACAACGTCGCCAACATCATCATCGCCCAGCTGCTGTTCCTGGAGAGCGAAGACCCGGACAAGCCGATCTCCATGTACATCAACTCCCCGGGCGGGTCGGTCACCGCCGGGCTGGGGATCTACGACGCCATGCAGTACGTGAAGGCCCCGGTCTCCACGATCTGCATCGGCCAGGCCGCCAGCATGGGCGCGCTGCTGCTGCTGGCCGGGGCCAAGGGCAAGCGGTTCGCGCTCCCCAACGCCCGGATCATGATCCACCAGCTGCACGGTGGCGCCCAGGGCCAGGCCTCGGACATCGAGATCCAGGCCCGCGAGGCGCTGCGCCTCAAGCGGATGCTCAACGACATCATGTGCACCCACACCGGGCACACCCTGGACCGGATCGAGAAGGACACCGACCGGGACAACTTCATGACCGCCGAGCAGGCCCGTCAGTACGGCATCGTGGACGAGGTGGTGGAGAAGCCTGTCCGCAAGTAGGTCAGGCGGAGGCTTTGGCCTCCGTCCACTTGGACCATCGGAGTTGTTGCATCCCCCGGTGGACTCCGAGCATTCTCCCGCCCGGGTGCCTGTAGCTCAGCTGGATAGAGCATCGGCCTTCTAAGCCGAGGGTCGTGGGTTCGAGTCCCGCCAGGCGCGCTCTTGAAGATGCACACTTGAACCCGCGGGGGATTTTGAGTACTCACCCGCCCGCGGTTGTTGTCCGCAGCGAAAAGACGTACGGCGATCATAGCTCAACTGGCAGAGCACCGCACTGTGACTGCGGGGGTTACCGGTTCAAGCCCGGTTGGTCGCCCAGTTTCATCGCTGCGCCCGTAGCTCAACTGGATAGAGCGTCGGACTTCGAATCCGAAGGTCGGGGGTTCGACTCCCTCCGGGCGTACTGGACGGGAGGCAGGAAAAGCAGGGCAGAAATAGAAGTGGGGCAGTCAGTGATTGACACCCCGAAACGCGTCAGATAAATGGCGCGCCGCTTTTGCCAGGTGTCGACGGGAGCGTAGCTCAATTGGCAGAGCAATGGACTCTTAATCCATAGGTTGTGGGTTCGATTCCCTCCGCTCTCATCTGCTGAAGTAGATCAGGAAGGCCGGTCCGAAGCTCTCGGACCGGCCTTTTTGATTTGCCGTCCCGGGCGGGTGGCGAAACTGGTAGACGCGCCAGACTTAGGATCTGGTACCGCAAGGTGTGCGGGTTCGAGTCCCGCCTCGCCCATCGTCTCGTAACTCTTCGCGCAGCAAGGAAACGGTCAATGAAAGTCCAAGTGGAGGAGCTCTCCCCGATTGAGCGCAAGCTCTCGATTGAGGTGGAGGGCACCGAAGTCGACTCCGAGCTGTCCCGCGCCTACACCCAGCTGGGCCGCCAGGTGAAGATCCCCGGCTTCCGCCCCGGGAAGATCCCGCGCCGGATCCTGGAGCAGAAGTTCAAGCAGGAGGTGGAAGGGGACGTGATCCAGCGGCTGGTGCAGCGCACCTACATGGAGGCGATCCGCGACCACAAGGTGGAGGCGGTCTCCGACCCGATGGTCACCCAGAAGACCTTCGCCGCCAGCCAGCCGTTTGCCTACGAGGCCCGGGTGGAGGTCCGCCCCCGCGTGCAGCCCAAGGACTACACCGGGGTGGCGCTGACCCGCACCGAGGTCAAGGTGGAGGACGCCCAGATCGCCGAGCGGATGGAGCAGATGCGCAAGCGCTTTGCCCGTCTGGACCCGGTCAGCGGAGGCCGCGAGGTGGCCAAGGCCGGCGACTACGCGGTGGTGGACTACACCGGCACCGTGGACGGCAAGGAGATCCCCGGCGGCAAGGCGGAGAACGCCACCGTGCAGGTGGCTCCCGGCGAGCTGGTCCAGGGCAACATCCCCCAGCTGGAAGGGGTGAAGGTCGGTGACTCCCAGCAGCTGGACTACACGTTCCCCGCCGACTACCCGCTGGAGGAGGCGAAGGGGAAGACCGCCCACTTCACCGTCCACCTCAAGGGGCTGAAGGAGGAGATCATCCCCGAGCTGGACGACGAGTTCGCCAAGGAGATCGGCGGCGGGAACACCCTGGAGGAGATGCGCACCAAGATCCGCGGCGACCTGGAGAAGAGCCAGAAGCTGCAGGCGGAGACCAAGGAGCGCGAGGAGCTGATCAAGGCCCTGGTGGAGAAGAACGCGTTTGATCTCCCCAAGGCGATGACCGAGCGGGCCATCGACTCGATGCTGGAGGGCGCGCTGCGCCAGATGATGCGCTCCGGCCTCGATCCCCGCAGTCTGGATCTGGACTTCAACAAGCTGCGCGAGGATCTGCGCGAGCGGGCGGAGAGCGAAGTCCGCGGGGCGCTGATCTTCGAGGCCATCGCCGACCAGGAGAAGATCGAGATCTCCGAGGAGGAGATCGAGAAGAAGATCGCGGAGCTGGCCTCCGAGAGCAACCAGGCGCTCTCCGCGGTCCAGAAGCACTTCCGGACACCGGCGGAGCGCCGGTCGCTGACTCTGCGACTTCGTGAGGAAAAGACCGTTGAATTCCTCAAGTCGCGGGCGAAGTATTCGTAAAGAGCCACGGAGCCTTCATGCCCTACATGCCTGTCCCCTATGTCATTGAGCAGACGCACCGCGGCGAGCGGTCCTACGACATCTACAGCCGGCTGCTGAAGGACCGGATCATCATGTTGGGCACCGAGATCGACGATGACGTGGCCAACGTGATCGTCGCCCAGATGCTGTTCCTGGAGTCGGAGGATCCGGACAAGGACATCAACATCTACATCAACTCCCCCGGCGGGTCGGTCACCGCCGGGTTGGCCATCTACGACACCATGCAGTACGTCAAGCCGCCGGTGGCCACCATCTGCGTGGGACAGGCCGCCTCGATGGGCGCGGTGCTGCTGCTGGCCGGGGCCAAGGGGAAGCGCTTTGCCACCCCCAACGCCCGGATCATGATCCACCAGCCGATGGGCGGAGCCCGCGGTCAGGCCACCGACATCGAGATCCAGGCCCGTGAGATCCTGCGCCTCAAGGCCCGGCTCAACGAGATCATCGTCAAGCACACCGGCCAGACCATGGAGCGGGTGGAGAAGGACACCGACCGCGACTACTTCATGGGTTCGGCGGAGTCCAAGGTCTACGGGATCATCGACGAGGTGTTCGCCTACAAGAAGGGGGCGATCACCGCCGCCTCCAAGGACGGCAAGGACGCCAAGGACCGCGAGTCCAAGGACGACAAGAAGGACAAGTAGGCAGCCGGGCAGCCATCGGGCGCCCGGGTGTCCCTTCGCGCCGCACCGCATCAACCGCGGGCGGCGCTCTTTTTTGAATCAACTGGCGCCCCCTGGCTGTTGGGGCGTCTGCGGTTTCACAGGCGGCCCGTTAAGTACGGAACGCGGATGGACGCTTGGAATGGGCGCTGACTAGATTGGTCCTCAGGCGCAGGGGTGGGCGGGCAGGGGTCTTTACTCTCGAGGGATGAATGGCTGGCAAAGGCAACATGGAGAAACGGGACAATCAGACCCTGTGCTGTTCCTTCTGCGGAAAGTCGCAGAAGGAGGTCAAGAAGCTGATCGCCGGCCCCACCGTCTACATCTGTGACGAGTGCATCGGGCTGTGCAACGACATCATCGCGGAGGAGATTGACCGCGAGGAGACCAAGGACACCAAGCTGCGCATCCCGCGGCCGTCCGAGATCAAGAACATCCTCGACGAGTATGTTATCGGCCAGGAGCGGGCCAAGAAGGTCCTCGCGGTGGCGGTGCACAACCACTACAAGCGGATCGAGACCAAGGTCACCATCGACGATGTGGAGCTGCAGAAGAGCAACATCCTGCTCCTCGGTCCCACCGGCTCGGGCAAGACCCTGCTGGCCCAGACCCTGGCCCGCATCCTCAACGTCCCCTTCACCATCGCCGACGCCACCTGCCTCACCGAGGCCGGCTACGTGGGCGAGGACGTGGAGAACATCATCGTCAACCTGCTGCAGGCCGCCGATCACGACATCGAGCGGGCGCAGCGGGGCATCGTGTACATCGACGAGATCGACAAGATCGCCCGCAAGAGCGAGAACCCCTCCATCACCCGGGACGTCTCCGGGGAGGGCGTGCAGCAGGCGCTGTTGAAGATCATCGAAGGCACGGTGGCCAACGTCCCCCCCAAGGGCGGGCGCAAGCATCCCCAGCAGGAGTTCCTGCAGGTGGACACCACCAACATCCTCTTCATCTGCGGCGGCGCCTTCTCCGGGCTGGAGCAGATCATCGACCGGCGGATGGGCGGGCGCTCGCTGGGCTTCGGGGCGGAGATCACCTCCAAGAAGGAGCGCAACCTCTCGGAGCTGCTCAAGCACGTGGAGCCGGAGGACCTGCTCAAGTTCGGGATGATCCCCGAGTTCATCGGCCGGTTGCCGGTGGTCACCGCGCTGGAGGAGCTGGACGAACCGGCGCTGGTGGACATCCTCAGCCGCCCCCGCAACGCCCTGGTCAAGCAGTACAAGAAGCTGCTGGAGCTGGACGGGGTACAGTTGAAGTTCACCGACGGGGCGCTCAAGGCAATCGCCGGCGAGGCCATCCGCCGCAAGGCCGGGGCCCGTGGGCTGCGGTCGATCGTGGAGTCGGCGATGCTGGAGGTGATGTACGAGATCCCCTCCCGCAAGACCGCCCGCGAGGTGGTGGTCTCCGAGGAGACCATCCTCAAGAAGACCGAGCCGGTGGTCCTCCACTCTTCCGAAAAGGACCTGGAGCCCAAGAAGGAATCGGCCTAGCCGAGGCTGGCTGCCAGATTGTCCAGGGAGCGACCGGGCCAGGCTTGCCGGTCGCTCTCTTCGTTCAGCGGTAGACCCGTCCGGGGGCGGGCGGATGCAACCTTTGCCTCCCTGCTTGCTCGCAGCCCCGTTGGCCGGTAACGGGCCGTGAACCCGGAACTGTGCCAGAAGTGACCGTGTTATAGATTCGCTCCGAGAAGCTGGCGGGAGCACAACTCGAACTGGCGCCCCACACCGGGCGCCTGGGGTGGGGACGGCGAGCAATGTTCTTCGGAAGAGACGACAAGAAGGATGACAAGAAGCGCGCCCACACGGTGCCGCTTCTGCCCCTGCGCGACATCATCGTCTTCCCGCACATGGTCGTCCCACTGTTCGTGGGACGGGAGAAGTCCATCGCCGCGCTCAAGGACGCGATGGCCCACAAGGGCACCGACGAGAAGGCGATCATCCTGTTGGCCGCGCAGAAGAAGGCCAAGACCAACGATCCCGGGGCGGAGGACATCTTCCAGTTCGGCACCCTGGGCCATGTGATCCAGCTGTTGCCTCTGCCGGACGGCACGGTGAAGGTCCTGGTGGAGGGCGTGCGCCGGGCCAAGATCAAGAAGTTCCTCCCCAACGATCCCTTCTTCATGGTCGAGGTGGAGGAGGTCGAGGAGCTGGAGGAGAAGTCGGTGGAGCTGGAGGCGCTGGTGCGCTCGGTCCACTCGGTGTTCGAGGCCTTCGTCAAACTGAACAAGCGCATCCCGCCCGAGATGCTGATGCAGGTGGCCAGCATCGACGATCCGGCGCGGCTGGCGGACACCATCGTCGCCCACCTGTCGCTGAAGCTGAACGACAAGCAGCAGCTGCTGGAGACCGAGTCCCCCGCCAAGCGCCTGGAGAAGCTCTACGAGCTGATGCAGGGCGAGATCGAGATTCTCCAGGTGGAGAAGAAGATCCGGACCCGGGTCAAGAAGCAGATGGAGAAGACCCAGAAGGAGTACTACCTGAATGAGCAGATGCAGGCCATTCAGAAGGAGCTGGGCGAGCGGGACGAGTTCAAGAACGAGATCCAGGAGATTGAGGAGAAGCTCAAGTCCAAGCGGATGAGCAAGGAGGCGACCCTCAAGGTCAAGAAGGAGCTCAAGAAGCTGCGGATGATGAGCCCGATGTCCGCGGAAGCCACCGTGGTCCGCAACTACATCGACTGGATTATCTCCCTCCCCTGGTACGAGGAGACCAAGGATCGCCTGGACGTGGTGGAGGCGGAGAAGGTCCTCAACGAGGACCACTACGGTCTGCGCAAGGCCAAGGAGCGGA
This sequence comes from Myxococcaceae bacterium, assembly GCA_036675345.1. GTDB lineage: Bacteria > Myxococcota > Myxococcia > Myxococcales > Myxococcaceae > JALYOC01. The sequence goes on along the minus strand of JAKFFE010000026.1, from coordinate 168,145 downwards.
TCCTCGAGTACCTGGCGGTGCAGTCGCTGGTGCAGAAGCTCCGCGGCCCGATCCTCTGCTTCGTCGGCCCTCCCGGCGTGGGCAAGACCTCGCTGGCCCGCTCCATCTCCCGGTCCACCGGCCGCAAGTTCGTGCGCCTCTCGCTGGGCGGCGTGCGCGACGAGGCGGAGATCCGCGGCCACCGTCGGACGTACATCGGCGCGATGCCCGGCAAGCTGATCCAGTCGCTGAAGAAGGCCGGCTCCAACAACCCGGTCTTCCTGCTGGATGAGATCGACAAGATGTCCACGGACTTCCGCGGCGACCCCTCGGCGGCGCTGCTGGAGGTCCTGGATCCGGAGCAGAACTTCACCTTCAACGACCACTACCTGGATCTGGACTACGACCTCTCCAAGGTGATGTTCATCTGCACCGCCAACACCCTCCACGGCATCCCTGGCCCGCTCCAGGACCGGATGGAGGTGATCCGGATCGCCGGCTACACCGAGCAGGAGAAGATGTCGATCGCCCGGCGCTACCTGCTCCCCAAGGAGCAGGAGGCCAACGGCCTGTCCGACGTGAACATCAAGTTCACCGACAAGGCGGTCCGCACGGTGGTCAACCGCTACACCCGCGAGTCTGGCGTCCGCAGCCTGGAGCGGGAGCTGGCGGCGGTGTTCCGGAAGATCGCCCGGGACGTGCTCAAGAACGGCAAGCGGGACATCGTGGTCAACCGCAAGCTGGCGATGAAGTACCTGGGCCCCGCCAAGTACCGCTTCGGCTCCGCGGAGCTGGAGGACCAGGTGGGGATCGTCACCGGGCTGGCCTGGACCGAGATGGGCGGGGAGATCCTGCTCACCGAGGCCACGGTGATGCCCGGCAAGGGCAAGCTGATCATCACCGGCAAGCTGGGAGAGGTGATGCAGGAGTCCGCCCAGGCGGCGCTCTCCTACGTCCGCGCCCGCGCCGACCGGCTGGGGATCGACAAGCGCTTCTCCGAGAACAACGACATCCACATCCATCTCCCGGAAGGCGCCATCCCCAAGGACGGGCCGTCCGCGGGCGTGACCATGGCCACCGCGCTGGTCTCCGCCCTGACCCGCATCCCGGTCCGCCGGGATGTGGCGATGACCGGGGAGATCACCCTCCGCGGTCGGGTGCTCCCGATCGGCGGGCTGAAGGAGAAGATCCTGGCGGCGCACCGGGCGGGGATCAAGACGGTGCTGATCCCCAAGGAGAACAAGAAGGACATCCGCGACATCCCCAAGAAGATCCGCGATCAGCTGCGGATCGTCCCGGTGGAGTACGTGGACGAGGTCCTGCGGGAGGCGCTGTTGCTGGAGAAGCCGGAGGAGTTCTTCCGCAAGCCCACCGGGCTCCCGGGGGAGGGCAAGGTCGCTCCTCCCACCATCGACCCCGCCGCTGCCGCCCAGCAGGCCAAGGGCGAGCCTCACTGAGTGGCCTCTGGGGAGGGTCGGGGCGTGGTTGGCCCCGACTCCGGTTTCGAGCGAGCAGCCTCGCTCGTTACGACTCCGGCGGGCTGGCCACGTACTCGTCGTAGATCCGGTCCGCCACGGTCAGCACGTCGGTGATCCGCGGCAACCAGCCCAGCCGCCTGGCCGCGGGACTGATCACCTGCTGATCCAGGGTCAGTGAATCCACGAAGGCCCCCAACTCCTTGCGGGCCTTCTCCACCGGCCAGTCGGTCACCCCCATGGCCCCCGACGCGGCGGCCATCACCCTGGCCAAGGTGGCCTCCGGGTACGAAGTATCGTCGGTGCCGTGGTACAGCGCGCCGGCCACCCCGGCCTCCACCACCCGGCGGTACAGCTCGCCCAGATCTTCGCGGTGCACCAGCGCCCAGCGGGTGGTGCCCTTGCCCAGGAACCTGATCTTCTCTCCCGCCAGTGCCGCCTCGAACCACGGCGCAAAGGCCCCGCCCCGCCCGCCGTAGACCCTGCCGGGCCGGACCACGTGGGTGCGCAGCCGCTGGGTGGAGGACTGCAGCACCCGGGGCTCCAGGGACTGGCGCCAGGCGCCGGCGGGGAGGGGATTGGCCGGGGTGGTCTCGTTCGCCGGCCCCTGGGTGGAGCCCAGCGCCCAGCAGGAGCTGGTGTAGATGAAGACCCGGCCCCGCCCGGCCTGGGCGCCGGCGATCAGCGCCCCCGTCGCTTGTTCATCCAGCTCGCCTCGGCGCGGTCCCTCGGAGATGGCGGCGTGGATCACCACCTCGTGCTCCGCGGCCAGCGCTCGCAAGGCGTCTGGGTCCTCCAGGGGAGCGGGGGCGAACCTCATCCCCTTGGCGATCAGCGACCGGGCCCGGTCCTCGGCGCGTCCGGTGCCGGTGACCTGGTTGGACCCATTGAGGAAGGCGTTGGCCAGCGCGCCGCCCACGTACCCCGTCGCGCCGGTGACCAGGACTTTCATGGGCAATCCTCTAGCAACCGGGCAGGCGGGCGTCACGTTCGCCGGGCAGTTCCGCGCCGGGGAGCAAGTCCCCGGAATGAGGCCGGAGGACAGGGGGGTTGAGACCTACAGAACGGAGGTCCGAGTCCATGAGCGGCATCCAGATTGAAGTCACCCCGGTCGAAACCGAGCGTCGCGAGGAAAAGGAGTCGGATCGGAAGGCGGTCGCGCCGGCCCGCGGAGCGGTGCTGATCGTGGAGGATGATCCGGCCAACCGGGAGCTGCTGATCGAGCTGCTCTCGCTGTGGGGCTACGACCCGATCGCGGTGGGCAGCGCGGAGGAGGCGGAGTGGGCGATCCGCCGTCGGCCGATCCAGGCGGCGGTGGTGGACGTTTTCCTGCCGGGCAAGAACGGCGAGACCCTGCTCCCCAAGCTGCGCGAGCGCTTTCCCGACGCCACCATGATCGGGATGAGCGCCCTGGGCGACGCGGCGATGGCCCGTCGGCTCAAGGGGGTGGGAGCGGACTTCTTCATCGCCAAGCCGGTGATCTCCGAGGAGTTGGCGGAGGTCCTCAAGGCTCCGCACGCCACCTGGCACTGAGGCCAGCAAGAGCAGTTGCGGACCGCCACCGCGAACGGGATGCTTGGACCGCTTTGCACACGCTCGCGCCAGGCTTCCTGATCTCCATGCCCCAGCTGGGGGATCCCAACTTCCAACGCTCGGTGATCCTGATGATCGAGCACAGCGCCAACGGCGCGATGGGGCTGGTGATCAACCGCACCGCACCCTTGACGTTGGAGGACGTGGCCCAGGGCCACGACTTCCAGCTGGCCCGGCCGCACGCGGTCCAGAACGTCTTCGTGGGGGGGCCGGTGGAGCCCCAGCGGGGCTTCGTCCTCCACGACAACGAGGCGGTCCCGGAGAAGCACGAGGTGGTGCCCGGGCTGTTCCTCTCCATGACCCTGGATGCGCTGCAGCCGCTGCTGGAGAATCCCTCCGCCCGGCTGCGCTTCTGTCTGGGCTACTCTGGCTGGGGCCCCCAGCAGCTGGAGGGGGAGATCAAGCAGGGCTCGTGGTTGTTCACCGAAGCCAGCAAGAAGCCGGTGCTGGACTCGGATCCCGACAAACTCTGGGAGGCCACCTTGCGTTCCATGGGGGTGGACCCGGCGATGCTGGTCACCAGCGGAGGCATCAACTAGATGACCGGAGAAGAGATCCAGGCGCGCATCCTTGGGGCGCTGCCGGGCGCGGAGGTGGAGGTGCGGGACATCACCGGCACCGGCGACCATTACGAGGCCCGGGTGGTCAGCGAATCCTTCGCCGGCAAGGCGATGATCGAACAGCACAAGCTGGTCTACGGCGCCCTCGACGACGTGCTCAAGACGGGCGAGCTGCATGCCCTGGCGCTAAAAACCTTCTCTCCCGATCAGTGGGCGAAGGCCGGACGGAGGTAGAAGGCACCATGGACGCATCGTTGAAGACTCGCTTCGAGCAGGAAGTCTCCTCCCACCCGGTGGTGCTGTACATGAAGGGCAACGCGCTCTTCCCCCGCTGTGGCTTCTCCGCCGCCGCCCTGGAGATCCTCAAGCGGTACGGCCCGGTGCACACCGTGGACGTGCTCACCGACCCCGCGGTCCGGGACGGGATCAAGGAGTTCTCCTCCTGGCCCACGATTCCGCAGATCTACGTCCACGGGAAGTTCGTGGGCGGCTCGGACATCCTCCGGGAGCTGGAAGAGCGGGGCGAGCTGGAGCCGATGATCAAGGCCGGTTAGCCGCGCCCAGGATACGGTACGCCGCATGAACACTGGAGGCTCGGAGCTCAAGTCGGTGGAGGTCTCGCTGGAGTCCGGGACCCTCAAGGGCCGGCTGCTCAAGACCTGGAGCCGGGTCCAGCAGTACCGCCAGACCCACGCGCTGCAGGAGATGGCGGCCTTCTTCACCGCCGGCTTCCTGTTCGACGTCTTCACCCTCTCCCGCATCGACGATGGGGTGACCCTGATCCAGCAGGGGGTGTACCTGGCCCTGCTGGGAGGGCTGCTGGCGTTGGAGCAGCGGCAGGTGCTGCGCAACGACCTCTCCCGCTGGCTGACCCGGGTCCTCCAGTTCGGCGAGGACGCCATCCACTTCCTGTTCGGAAGCCTGCTCAGCTCGTTTGCGCTCTTCTACTTCAAGAGCGCGTCCGGGCTGACCGCGCTGGTGTTCGTAGTGCTGGTGTTCGGCCTGCTGGTGGCCAACGAGTTGCCCCGGTTCCGCAAGCTGGGGCCGATCATCCGCCTGGCGATCTTCAGCTTCGCCCTCACCTCCTACTTCGCCTACCTGCTGCCGGTGCTGCTGGGGTTCCTCAGCCCCTGGCTGTTCATCGCCGCCACCCTGATCGCCGGGCTGTTCCTGGCGCTGGGGTATTTGATGATGCGGCGCTGGGGTCAGGATCGGCTGATCACCCTCCAGCGGGCGGTGCTGCCGGGGCTGCTGGTCCAGGGGGTGCTGCTGGGCCTGTTCTTCCTCAAGGCCATCCCGCCGGTCCCGCTCTCCTTGACCTACCTGGGCATCTACCACGGGGTGGAGTCGGCCGAGGGCAAGCGGCTGCTGCTGCACCAGCGGCCCTGGTGGCGGGTGTGGCACAACGGGGATCAGCTGTTCATCAAGCGGCCGGGAGACACGCTGTACGCGTTCGCCCAGATCTTCGCCCCCACCACCTTCAAGGACCGGCTGTTCGTGCGCTGGTCCAAGAAGGAGCAGGGGCACTGGGTCCAGCAGGACGCGATCCCGATCGTGGTCACCGGCGCCCGCTCCGAGGGCTACCGGGCCACCACCTACAAGAAGAACTACACCGCCGGGGAGTACCGGGCCCAGATCGAGACCGACGACGGACGCACCGTGGGGTCGATCCAGCTGACGGTGGAGGACGCGCCGGCGATGCCGGAGGGCCAGCCGTATCCACCCCGCGTGTTCGGGGTGGACACCTACTGAGCCACCGCTACCGCTTCCTGGCGGCGGGCTTGTTCTTCTTCCTGGCCGGGCCGGCCTTCTTCTTCGCCGAGGCCTGCTCTCCCCGGACCGACTTCCACACCGAGGCGATCCAGGCCTCCACCTCGGAGGACTGGCTGGGGATGTTGCCGGAGAGGTTCTTCATCCCCTTGGCGGTGATCACCACGTCGTCCTCGATCCGGACGCCGATCCCCCGGTAGCGGGCGGGGACGGTGAGGTCATCCAGCTGGAAGTAGAGGCCGGGCTCCACGGTGAACACCATCCCCGGCTGCTGCTTGCCGAACTTGTAGGCCTCCTGCCGCGCCTGGGCGCAGTCGTGCACGTCCAGCCCCAGCATGTGGCTGACGTTGTGCAGCGAGTAGCGCTTGTAGAACTGGTGCTCGTCCCGCAGCGCCTCCGCCGCGGTGGTCTTGAGGATCCCCAGCCTCTCCAGACCCTGGGCCAGCACCTCCATCGCCGCCTTGTTGGGGGCCAGGAAGTCCTCGCCCGGCTTGCACTTCTTGAACGCCGCCGCCTGGGCGGCGTGGACCAGGTCGTAGATCTCCTTCTGCTCCCGGGTGAACTTCCCGCTGATCGGCAGGGTGCGGGTGATGTCCGCGGTGTACAGCGAGTTGCCCTCCACCCCCGCATCCAGCAGCAGCAATTCGCCTTCCTTCACCGCCCCGTCGTTGCGGGTCCAGTGGAGGATGCAGGCGTTGGCGCCGGCGGCGGCGATGGTGCCGTAGCCCACGTCGTTGCCCTCCACCCGGGCCCGGAGGTTGAACACCCCCTCCACCTCGCGCTCGCTGCGCGCGCCGGGGAGGGTGGCGATCACGTCCTCGAAGCCACGCTGGGTGGAGTCGATCACCGCCTGCAGTTCCTGGATCTCCAGCCGGTCCTTGATCAACCGCAGCTCGGAGAGGGCGGCGCCGAACTGCTTGTCCCGCTCCGACTGCGCGGGCAGCCCGTCCACCTTGTCCGAGAGGCCGCGCAGCACCCGCCACGGACGGGTGGCCCCGCCCTGGTTGAGCGATTTGACGAAGCCCTTGAGCTCCGGCAGCCCGCGGGCCTCGTCCACCGCGAAGCGCTGCCGGCTCTGCTCCACCCCCAGCCGCGGCCCCACCCACAGCTCGCCCTTCACCCGGTCGGTGTAGAAGGTGGCGTCGCTGCGTCCGGGGTTCGGCTCCACGAACAGGAGATCCCGGTGCCCACCGCCCTCCTGGGGCTGCAGGACCAGCACGCAGTCCGGCTCCAGGTTCCCGGTCAGATAGAAGAAGTCGGTGCCGGGGCGGAACCGGAAGTGCGTGTCATTGGACCGGACCTTCTCGTGGCCGGTGGGGATCACCAGGGTCTCCCCAGGGAACAGCCTGGAGAGCGCGCGCCGCCGGGCATGGAAGGCAGCCGCGTTCTTCAGCGGCTTGATCGGCTTGGTGGAGCCCGGCTTCCAGTCCTGGAGCATGAACTCCAACAGCGCCTTGGGCGGCTGGGAGTCATGGCCGGCCGGCTTGGCGACCGGGGCCTGCGGCTCGGAGGTCACAACGTTCTTGGCGGCGTCGGGAGTGGTGCTCATGGGCGTGCTTTCTCAACACACGGTCCTGGGCGGTTCAAGCCTGGGTCGGACGCAGTGCTGACAGGCTGCCAAGGAGGAAGGGGACCGCGACCTCCACCCGCAGGATGCGGGGCCCGAGGGTGAAGCCCCGAAAGCCGGCCTTCTCCAGGAGCTCCACCTCGAAAGGAACCCAGCCGCCTTCGGGGCCAATCGCCAGCAGGGTGCGCCCGGTCTTTGCCGCCACGTCCTGCAGGCGGGCAGCCGAGGTGGGGTGGGCCAGCAGGCAGGTGGCGTCCGCCGCCAGGGCGGGGACCTCGTCCTCCACGAAGGGACGAAACCGTTCGCGCAGCTCCACCCGGGGCGCCACCGTGTCCCGGGCCTGCTCCAGCCCCTGGGAGAGCAACTCCTGGACGAAGTCACCGGCGAGCACCTTGGAGTCGAAGTAGCTCTTCTCCACCCGCGCCGCGTTGACCAGGAAGATCCGGTCCACGCCCAAAGAGGCCACCGCCGGGAGGACCTTCTTCAAGGCCTTGGGGCGGGGGATGGCCAGCAGCAGATCGATCCCCGAGCGCGGAGGCGGCTGATCGCCCAGGGTGATCGCCAGGTGCAGGGCGTCCGGGGAGAGGGAGAGCACGGTGGCAGTCCCCAGCCGTCCGTCACGGACCCCCACCCGCAGCGAGTCTCCGGCGGAGGCCGCCAGCACCTCCCGCGCGTGTTTCACCCGCCGGCCCCGCAACAGCGCGGTGCCATCCGTCGAGACCTCGTCCGGTTCCACCAGCAGCAGGTTCAAGCTCCGACCCTCACCAGGCCTAGATCCCTATCCCCCCCCGCGGAGCCGTCCAGGCATTTCGCTCCCGTTCTCGCGCGCGAGAGTTGCTCCGACGTCCGCCCCGGTGCGCCAGGAGCCCCGAGGCCGCCTGGAGACCAGGAGTGCAAGCGGACGGGACACCGTTCTGGCCGGAGGCTGGGATATAGGGTGCTGCATGCGCGAGCTGTGCGCCCGGTGCCGTCGTCCCCAACGAGTCTGCTACTGCGTCGACCTGAGTCCGGCCGCCACGCAGACCCGTGTGGTGTTGCTGCAACATCCCCGCGAGCGTCGGGTGGCCATCGGGACCGCGCGGATCGCGCACCTGGGATTGGCCAACTCCGAGCTCCACGTGGGCGTGGACTTCTCCCAGAACCAGCGGGTCAACGCGGTCGCCAGTGGAGGAGCGGGGAGGGTGGCGATCCTCTATCCCACCCCGGACGCGCTGCCGGTGGAGGAGTTCCGCGGCAACCTGGACACCCTGATCGTGGTGGACGGGACCTGGAGCACCGCCAAGAAGCTGTTCGAGAAGAACCCGCCGCTGGCGGCGTTGCCCCGGATCCGGCTGGCTCCCAAGCGCCCGGGGAACTACCGGATCCGCAAGGAGCCGGCGGAGCACTGTTTGGCCACGGTGGAGGCGGTGGTGGAGGTCCTCTCCGCGCTGGAGGGTGACTCCACCCGCTTTGAGCCGATGCTGCGCGCCTTTGATCGGATGGTGGATCTGCAGATCGGCCACGAGACCACCCGGACCGGTCCGTCCCGCCACGCCAACAAGCGCAAGAAGACCTCACCCAACCGCTTCTGGTTCCACGCCGAGCTGGAGAACTCCTGGGACCGCGCGGTGGTGGTCTACGCGGAGGCCAACGCTCCCTCGTTCCAGGCCGACGAGCGCTTTCAGCCGGAGCTGATCCACCTGGTGGCGGTGAAGCCGGCCACCGGGGAGCGCTTCGAGGCGTTCGTCCGCCCCAACAAGCCGCTCTCCAACGGGATCCCGTACCACATCAACGTGCCGGTGGAGGTGCTGCTGGCGGGAGAGCCGCTGTCCTCGGTGCTGCAGCGGTTCGACGCCTTCGTGGCCGGCGGCCCGCTGCTGATCTGGGGCGGCTTCGTGCAGGAGCTGCTGCAGCTGTCCGGGGATGTGCACCGCCCCTGCGTGGACCTGCGGCTACTGGCCTGCCGCCGTCTCAACCGGAACGCGGGAGGCCCGGACAACGCCACCCTGCGGATGGGCGGGACTCTCTCCGCGCCCTGGGCCCGGGGCCGGGCCGGACTCCGGCTCTCGGCAATCGAGGACGCCGCCTTGCTCCTGCGGCTGCCGGCGCCGGTGGGAAAGCCGGTGACCCTGCAGGCCATCGCCTCGTGAGCGCCACTCCCCGAAGGAGGCTGTGGCTGGGCCCCCTGGCCGCGGCGATCGGCGCGGTGGTGCTCTACGGGTGGATGGCGATCGGCGAGGAGCCCGCAGACGCCACCGCGCAGGCCCCCGAGCCGGACCCGGCGCCGGTTCCCCGCGCAGTGGCGGTTCCTCCGCCGGCCCTGGACCCGCCTGCGCTGGAGTTGCCTTCGCGTCCCGCTCCCGCCGACCGGTTGGCCCACCCCAGCGCCGGGCAGCTGGAGGTCCGGCAGCTCCCCTCCTCGCTGCCGCGTCCGGTGGAGCTGCAGCCGATCGATCCGGTCCAGCTTCGGGTGGACGATCCGGTGCTGGAGGGCGCGCGCGCCCCGATGCAGCGCGGCCGCTCCAACCCCCGCATTGGCTCCCCACCGGTCGAACGCTGACCCGGGGTGGGGGAGTGTGGGTTTGCTCCCGGGGGCCAACCGGGCTTGGATTCTGGCTCCCGCCACAGGATGGGCCGGCGCGGGCACGACCAAATGAAAATCGCGATCGCGTTGGGTGTGGCGGCATTCGGTTTGACGGCCAGGGCGCAGCAGCTGCCCGCCCTCTCCGACTTCGACCTCGAGCGGCTGGAGGTGAACTCCTCCGAGTCCGGCTCGCTGGTGGTGGGCACCGGAGAGATGTCGCCGGCGGGCGCGCTGCGCTTCTCGCTGGCGGGCAACTACGAGAACAACCCACTGCTGTTCCAGAACGAGTCCGGCGCCTACGAGGGGGCGGTGGTCTCCGACCGCTACACCATCCACATGGTGGCCGGGTGGGCGCCGTTCGACTGGTTGGAGCTTGCCGCCGACGTTCCGTTGATCGCCGCCCAGTTCAGTGACCTGGCCGCGGGCACCTTCCAACTGCAGCGCAACGGCATCGGCAGCCCCACCGGGACGATCCGGATGGGCCTGCTCTCCCAGCGGAAGGGGTCGCTGACGGACGTGGCGGTGCAGCTGGGGGTCCGGGTGCCGGTGGGCACCGACGGCGCCTACGCCTCCGACGGGCGGATCGGCCTGGCCCCCAAGGTGATGATCGGCCGCAACTTCGAGTGGCTTCGCGGCGGCCTGGAGGCCGGGGTGCGCTGGCGTCCGGGCGGCCCTCCCGGGCTGGACGGCGAGATGCTTCTGGCCGCGGTGGTCTCCACCGGCGCGCCGGACGGGCTGCGCGGTGAGCTGAGCGCCCGCAGCTTCCTGGGCTTCCGCGGCGAGGTGGGGTCGGTGGAGCTGCTGGCCGGCGCCCGCTACCCGATTGGCCTGATGGACCTGTGGGTGCTGGCCGGTCCCGGGCTGGGCCAGCAGAACGCCCCCGGAACCCCTGCCTGGCGGGTGCTGGTGGGCGCGAACTTCGGCAATGGCCTGGCCTCGGCCGGCGCCGCCGCCCCGTCGACCATCGGTTCGGACATCGCGCCGCGCTCCGGAGGGGAGATTCCCTCCGCCCCCGTTCCCCAGGCCAGCAGCGGTCCTTCGTCCACCGGAGCCTCGGAGGCAGCCGCGGCCGCTGCAGCGGTCACCGCAGCCTCTGGAGGCACCCTCCCGGCCACCCTCACCGTCCCGGACGGCGTGCCGGTGGTGGGAGGGACCACGATCAACACCGGCGCGGTCACCGGTGGAAACACCGGGAACAGCGGAGGAACCACGGTGCCCGCGGGTGGGACCGCGCCGGCTCCCGCCTCTCCCTGAGGTTCGGACGGGGATTCGCGCAGGGCCGGGAACGACCGCATCCGACGCTGTCGGTGGCTTCCGGCCCGCGCTGACGCCGCCACGATCTGCACGGGAAAAGAAAAAAGGCCCCAGGTCTTGAGAACCTGGGGCCCTTCTTTTTTCTGCGAGGGGTACGGGACTTGAACCCGTGACCTTCGGCGTGACAGGCCGACGTTCTAACCAGCTGAACTAACCCCCCATGGGGTCTACTTCTACATCACAGCTTGGGCGGAACAGGGATCGAACCTGTGACATTCGCCTTGTAAGGGCGACGCTCTACCAACTGAGCTATCCGCCCTGCCCGACCGCGGGGCGCCTTCTACTGGTCACCCCCGACCGTGTCAACAAGCACGAAGCGGGGAGGCGTTTTTCTTCGCCGGCCCCCTCACCGACGGCCCGGACCGACCGGCGCTGACCGCGTGAAAGCCGGCCACTTTTTCAGTGGGACCGTCTCCCTTCTTACCGTTTCTCAACCGGGTAGGGCGGGGACCGATTCCGGCCACCCCCTTCGTTCGAAGCTAAACCTCCGGGAACTGGTGGCTTCTCCCCGGGGGAGGAACGCCGTTCACCACTTGGCAGCGGGGTTGCACTGGGCGTCCATCGTGGTGTTCGCCCCCGACAACTCTCCTGGTGATTTCTGGTCTCGAGCCCACTCGCTTGGCAACGACCTGCCGGCCGCGGAGACCCGCCGGCTGATCCTGGGCCTGCTGCAGCTGCGGCGGCTGTGGGAGGTCTTCGACGCCCGGCGGAAGTGGCTGGCTCGCGAGTCCCATGACTCCCGGTCGATCCATTTCACCCTCAGCGAAGCAGACCGCGCCCGGCTGATCGAACGCCCTGAACTCTACCGCTCCGGGGGCATCGCCTGGCTGCCCCGCGCCGCCCGCTGGACCACCCTGCGGGCCTATGTGGGGCAGCCCAACCTGGGGCGGCTGCTGGACCTGGGGATCGGCTCGCTGGAGACCGACAATCCGGCACTGCACGGGCTGATCCCCCGCCAGTACGGCGGTCCGCGGGTCCGCACCACGGCGGTGGTGGAGTGGCTGACCCTGATCGACCAGTACGTGGACTCCTCCCTGGATCCGATCTCGGCGCTGCAGGGGTTGCTCCACGCGCCCGCAGACGCCGGGCAGAGCGTGCTGGGCAGCTCACCCGAGGCCCGGCTGCGCACCCTGCGATCGATGACCAGCCAGGCGCCCAATGGCAGGCTGCTGGACCGGCTGGACGATCAGCTCCGCGAGCTGGACAAGCTGATCGATCAGTCCCGGCGCACCCGCTCCGGTGGAAGTGGCGGCGACTGAGGGGGCCCACTGCCGTCTTGTGCCGTCGCCAACGCCCCGCTAAGGGGCCACGGCATGAACGACCGAATCCTGCGCGCGGCCCGCCGTGAACCGACCGACACCACCCCGGTGTGGATCATGCGCCAGGCCGGCCGGTACCTGCCCGAGTACCGCGCCATCCGCGGCAACATCGCCTTCCTGGACCTGTGCAAGAACCCGGACCTGGCGGCGGAGGTCACCGTGCAGCCGATCACCCGGCTGGGCGTGGACGCGGCGATCATCTTCTCCGACATCCTGATCCCGATCGAGGCGATGGGGATGGAGCTGGAGTTGGGCGACAAGGGCCCGCACTTTCCCACCCCGCTGCGGACCCCGGCGCAGATCGAGGCGCTGATCGTCCCCGACCCGGTGGAGAAGACCGGCTTTCTGGCCGAGGCCATCCGCCGCACCAGGAAGGCGCTGAACGACTCGGTCCCGGTGATCGGCTTCTGCGGGGCCCCGTTCACCCTGGCCGCGTACATGGTGGAGGGCGGCGGCTCGAAGACCTTCATCCAGATCAAGCGGCTGATGTTCGAGCAGCCCAAGGTGGCCCACGCCCTGTTCGAGAAGCTGACCCGGACGCTGATCCCCTATCTGGAGATGCAGATCGAGGCCGGGGCCAAGCTGGTCCAGGTGTTCGACTCCTGGGGCGGCGAACTCTCTCCTCGCGACTTTGCCTCCTTCAGCCTCCCCTACCTGCAGCGGATCGTGGCCGCGGCCAAGGCCAAGGGGGTGCCGGTGATCGTGTTCGGCACCGCGATGAGCACCCACCTGGCGGGCCTCAAGCAGACTGGGGCGGACGTGGTGGGGGTGGACTGGCGGATGAACCTGGACGACGCCCGGGCGGTGCTGGGCCCGGACGTGGCGGTGCAGGGCAACCTGGACCCGCTGGCGCTGTTCCTGCCCCGCGCGGAGCTGGAGGAGCGGGTGGCGGACATCCTCCGCCGCGCCGGCCCCACCGGGCACATCTTCAACCTCGGTCACGGCATCCTGCCCCCCACCGATCCGGACGCCGCCGCCGCCCTGGTGGAGATGGTCCACCGCCTGGGCGCCAAGCGCTGATCGGTCCGGCTGACTCCAGAATCAGTTTGGGTTGACGCGTCGCGTCGCCGGCGATTAGGGTCCCCGCCGCTTCCTCACTTCGGGGGCGGCAGGGAGAGTTCCATGGCAAGTCGCAACGGCCACCGTCGGGTGGCCATCGTCTCCGGGCTGCGCACGCCCTTCGTGAAGGCAGGGACGCTGTTCGCGAACCTGACCGCGCTGGACCTGGGACGGATCGTGGTCCAGGAGCTGGTGCAGCGCAGCGGGATCGACCCCAAGGAGATTGACCAGCTGGTGTTCGGCCAGGTGATCCCCACGCTGCTGGCGCCCTCCATTGCCCGCGAAGTGGTGCTGGCCGCCGGGCTGCCCCGCAGCATCGAGGCCCACACCGTGGCCCGGGCCTGCGCCACCTCCATCCAGTCCTTCACCGATGCCGCCAACTCCATTGCCCTCGGCTACTCGGAGGTGGCGCTGACCGGTGGCACCGAGTCCATGTCCGACGCGCCGATCTTCACCAGCCGCCCGCTGGCCCAGGCCCTGGTGGCCGCCTCCCGGGGACGGTCGCTGCCGGAGAAGGTCCGGCCCTTCCAGCGCCTCAAGGCCAAGGACCTGGTCCCGGTACCGCCGGCGATCGCCGAGTACTCCACCGGGCAGACGATGGGGGAGAGCGCGGAGAAGATGGCCAAGGAGAACGGGATCACCCGTCTGGAGCAGGACCAGATCTCGCTGGCCTCCCACCACAACGCCGCCCGCGCCTGGAAGGAGGGCCGCTTCGATTCCCAGGTGATGCACGTGCTGGTGCCGCCCTCCTACGAGAAGGTGGCGGACACCGACAACATCGTCCGCGCCGACACCACCCTGGAGGCGCTGGCCGGCCTCAAGCCGGTGTTCGACCGCAAGTACGGCAGCATCACCGCCGGCAACGCCTCTCCGCTCACCGACGGCGCCTCGGCGCTCTTGCTGATGAGCGAGGAGAAGGCCAAGGCGCTGGGCTACCAGCCGCAGGGCTACCTGCGCTCCTACGCGTACGCGGCCACCGATCCGGCAGACCAGCTGCTGCAGGGCCCGGCCTACGCGGTCCCGCTGGCGCTCAAGCGGGCGGGGATGACCCTGGCGGACGTGGAGGTGGTGGAGATGCACGAGGCGTTCGCCGCCCAGGTGGCCTCCAACATCCAGGCCCTGGCCTCGAAGAAGTTCGCCCAGAAGGCGGGCTGGTCCGCGCCGGTGGGGGAGGTGGACCGCAGCCGGCTCAACCAGAGCGGCGGGTCGATCGCCCTGGGACACCCGTTCGGCGCCACCGGCGGCCGGATGATCTCCCAGGCGCTGCATGAGCTGGCCCGGCAGAACAAGAACACCGTGATGTGCACCGTGTGCGCCGCTGGCGGACTGGGCGCCGCGGTCATCCTGGAGCGTGCGTGATGGCAAGCAACACCGAGCAGAGTGGCTTTGCGTACGCGGTGGATGACGGGGTGGCGGTCATCACCATGGATCAGCCGGGCGAGCCGGTGAACACCCTCTCCCCGGAGTCCGGCGCGGCCTTTGGCCAGCTGCTGGAGCGGGCGGAGGCGGATCCGGCGGTGGTGGCGGTGGTGTTCACCTCCGGCAAGAAGGACAGCTTCATCGCCGGGGCGAAGATCGACTGGCTCTCCACCCTCACCACCAGCGAGGCGGCGGTGGCGGCGGCCAAGGAGGCGCACCGGGGCTTCGAGCGGATCGAGAAGGCGAAGAAGCCGGTTTTGGTGGCGATCAACGGGGTGTGTCTGGGCGGCGGGCTGGAGTGGGCGCTGGCCTGCGCCTACCGCCTGTCTTCGGACAGCCCCAAGGTCAGCATCGGGTTGCCGGAGGTCCAGCTGGGGCTGCTGCCCGGCGGCGGCGGCACCCAGCGGCTGCCCCGGCTGATCGGCGCCCAGGCGGCGCTGGATCTGATCCTGGGCTCCAAGTCGGTCAAGCCGGCCAAGGCCAGGAAGCTGGGCATCGTGGACGAGGTGGTCCCGGCGCCGATCCTGCTGACGGTGGCCAAGACCCGGGCCCGGGAGCTGGCCTCCGGGAAGCTGAAGATGGAGCGCGACCGGGGGATGACCGGCGCGGCCAAGAGCGCCAAGGGCTTCGGGGGGATCCTCAAGGGCCTGACCAACATGGGGAACTGGACCGAGCTGGCGCTGGAGGACAACCCGGTCGGCCGCAAGGTGCTGTTCGATCAGGCGCGCAAGCAGGTGATGAAGAAGACCCGCGGGAAGTATCCGGCGCCGCTGCGGGCGCTGGAGGCGATCCGGGTCGGCCTGGACAAGGGGATGGAGGCCGGACTGGAGGCGGAGGCCCGCGGCTTCGGCGAGCTGGTGGTCTCCCCGGAGTCCAAGCGGCTGGTGGAGATCTTCTTCGCCACCACCGCGCTGAAGAAGGACAACGGGACCTCCAACCCGGAGGTGAAGCCGCGGCCGGTGAACAAGATCGGCGTGCTGGGCGGCGGGCTGATGGGCGGGGGAATCGCCTTCGTCAGCGCGGTCAACGAGGGGGTCCCGGTCCGGATCAAGGAGCGGGACGACGCCGGCGCCGGGCGCGCGCTCAAGCACGTGCAGGGACTGCTGGACGAGAAGGTCAAGCGCCGCTCACTCAGCTCCCGCGAGGCGTCCTCCAAGATGGCGATGGTCACCGCCGGCACCAGCTGGGCGGGCTTTTCGAACGTGGACGTGGTGATCGAAGCGGTGTTCGAGGACATGGACCTCAAGCACCGGATGATCCGCGAGGTGGAGGCAGTCACCCGCAAGGACTGCATCTTCGCCTCCAACACCTCGTCCCTGCCAATCACCCAGCTGGCCGAGGCCTCGGCGCACCCGGAGACGATCATCGGGATGCACTACTTCAGCCCGGTGCAGAAGATGCCGCTGCTGGAGATCATCACCCACAAGGGCACCGCGGACTGGGTCACCGCCACCTGCGTGGAGATCGGCAAGAAGCAGGGCAAGACGGTGATCGTGGTCAACGACGGGGTGGGCTTCTACACCTCGCGGATCCTGGCCCCGTACATGAACGAGGCCGCCTATCTGCTGGCGGAGGGCGCGGACATCGCCGAGCTGGACAAGGCGCTGGTGGAGTTCGGCTTCCCGGTGGGGCCGATCACCCTGCTGGATGAGGTGGGGATCGACGTGGCGGCCAAGGTCGCCAAGATCATGCACGGGGCGTTCGGGCTGCGGATGGCGCCCCCGGACGTGCTCAAGAAGGTGATCGACGACAACCGCCAGGGCCGCAAGAACCGCCGCGGCTTCTACTCCTACGAGGGGAAGAAGAAGAAGGAGGTGGACGCTTCGGTCTACGAGCTGCTCCCGGGCGGGAAGAACCGCAAGCAGCTGGACCGGCAGGAGATGGCCGAGCGCTGCGCGCTGCAGTTCGTCAACGAGGCCTACCTGTGCTTGGGCGAGAACATCCTCCGCAGCCCGCGGGATGGGGACATCGGCGCGATCTTCGGGCTGGGCTTCCCTCCCTTCCTGGGCGGGCCGTTCCGCTACGCGGACAGCGTCGGCGCCAACACGCTGCTGGAGCGGATGGAGCACTGGCGCGCCAAGTTCGGCGAGCGGTTCACCCCCGCCCCGGCGCTGGTCGAGGCCGCGAAGTCCGGGCGGAAGTTCTACCCCTAGAGACGGACGCTCCGGGGCCGGACCTTGGACTGGTTCGGCTCCTCCTCCGGGTGTTCGTGGTCCAGCACCTGGTCCAGGTCCACCGTCTCGGTGGCCTTGACCGGGGCCTCACAGGTCTTGGTCTTGTACTTGGGGTGGCAGTGCCTCAGCCCGTACTGGTGATGGCACCCGCACTTGTCCGCGCGCTTCTCGTGCGCCGCCGCCGGTCCCGCCCAGCACCACACCCCCAACACCACCGCCGCCGCCCATTTCCCCATCGCCCCTACCCCCCGATGCTCGAGATGGGCATGGGATCAGGGGTGGGCAACCGGTCCGGCGGCAGGACGTCGGGGGTCCAACGGTCGGGGTGTACCCCTTCGTACGTGTCTGTGGTAGGGATCGGTCCGATTGGGGGGTCGTCTTGGCTGACTTGGATTCGCCCAGAGCTGTCCTGGTGGTCACCCCCGACGAGGCGTTCGTCTCGGCAGTGTCCCCGCTGGTCGCCCAGGAGCAGGCGGTCCTCACCCGGTGCATCGAGGCCCAGGACGCGGTGAAGGCGGTGCTGGGAGAACCTCCCGACGCCATCTTGCTGGATGTCCCCACCCGGGGCCTGAGCGCGGATCAGGCGGTGCGGCTGCTGCGCGGCCTGGAGTCCCGCCGCTACGTGCCGGTGATCGCGGTGCTCCGTCAGCAGGAGCCCGCCCGGCTCCCGGAGCTGATCCGTCTGGGGGTGGACGCGGTGGTCACCCTGGATCAGCCGGAGTTGCTGTCCGCCCAGCTGTTCCGGGTGCTGCGGCTGCGGGAGGGCATCCGGGGCCTGTGCGCGGAGGCGGCCAGCCTCCAGACGCTGTCGGTCACCGACGGGCTGACCCAGCTGTTCAACCACCGTTTCTTCCAGGACCGGCTGCGGGAGGAGTTCCGTCGCGCCCAGCGCTACGACGACCCGCTGGCGCTGGTGATGCTGGACCTGGACCACTTCAAGTCGGTCAACGACACCTGGGGACACCCGGTGGGGGACCAGGTCCTGCGTGACGTGGCGGCGATCCTGCGCCGCAGCGTGCGGGAGACCGACGTGGTCTGCCGGTACGGAGGCGAGGAGTTCTGCGCCATCCTTCCCCAGACCCACCTGGCCGGGTCGATCACCGTGGCCGAGCGGATCTGGAAGGAGCTGGGAGCCTCGCGGGTGGGGCCCGGCCTGAGGGTGACTGCCAGCATCGGGGTCTCCGGGTTCCCCGGACGCGGGGTGGTCACCGCGGACCAGTTGCTGCGGACCGCCGACCAGGCGCTCTACCGGTCCAAGTCCGAGGGCCGGAACCGGATCAGCCTCCACGTCGCCTCCGCGACCGAAGTCGCCTCCGCCAAGGCCAGCTAGGGCCGCTGTCCTACGCTCCCCGGGTCTCCGGGTGAGCAGGCAGCCAGGGTGAAGGTTTGCCGGGTCCGGGATGACCCCTCTGGGGGTGGTGGGTTGTTCGTGCCCCACCTCGCCCGGCCACCCCGGGTCCAATTCACCCATGGTTCTCGTGGGTTCCGAAAGACCCGGGCTGGTCGCGCGTTTGCAGACCTCCGGCCCAGGCCCCCATGCAAACCCAGCCCACGAACACGCCCGCGCCGCAGAGACTCCTCCTGGTGGACGACGAGGAGAACATCCTCCGGTCCATCAAGCGGGTGCTGCGCCGGGGCAACTGGCAGGTGGAGACTGCCGCCGACGGTCAGCAGGCCCTGGAGCGGTTCCGGGAGTTCCAGCCGGCGGTGGTGATCTCCGACTTCCGGATGCCGGGGATGAACGGGGTGGAGCTGCTCTCCCGGGTCAAGGAGCTGGCGCCGCGGACCCAGCGGATCATGCTCACCGGGCACGCGGACCAGCACGCGATCGAAGAGGCGATCAACCGCTCGGAGATCTTCCGCTTCATCTCCAAGCCCTGGAACGACCAGCAGCTGGTGCTGACTGTCACCAGCGCATTCGAGCAGTACGCGCTGCTGGCGGAGAATGCCCGGCTGGCCCAGCTGACCCAGCAGCAGAACGAGTCGCTGCGTGAGCTGAACGTGGACCTGGAGGCCCGGGTGGCGGTCCGCACCCACGCCCTGGCGGTGGCCAAGCGGGAGTGGGAGCTGACCTTCGACTCGCTGGAGACCCCGCTGACGGTGGTGGGCGAGGATCTGCGCGCGCGTCGCGCCAACCTCGCCGCGTCCCGCATCTCCCAGCTGCACCTGACCTCCCTGGCCTCCCAGCCTCCCTGCCACGAGTGGCTCTTTGGCCGGCCCCAGCCCGAGCTGGATCAGCTGCTGGTCCGCGCCTTCCTCTCCGGGCAGCCGCAGACCGGTGAACACCAGCACCAGGGGCGGGTCTACGCGGTCTCGGTCTACCCGATGGTGGGCGAGGGCCAGGCGGTGTGCGCGTACCGGGACGTGACCGAGGAGCGCGAGCTGAACCGCCGGATGCTGGAGACCGAGAAGATGGCCGCGGTCGGGCAGCTGGCCGGCGGGGTGGCCCACGAGATCAACAACCCCCTGGGTGGGATGCTGGCCTTCGCGCAGCTGATGAAGCGGGACGTGGGGCGCTCGGCCGCGGATCTGGAGGCGCTGGACCTGATCGAGGAGAGCGCGCTGCGCTGCAAGCGGATCGTGGACAGCCTGCTGCGCTTCTCCCGTCGCAGCCGCGCCGAGGATCGCCGGCCCTTCGATGTCAGCCGCTGCGTGGACGACGCGGTGTACCTGTTCCGCGCCCAGCTCAAGAGCGCTCCCCGGGCCAAGCTGGAGGTGGAGCTGGCCTCCGGCCTCCCCGAGATCCACGGCGACCCGGCCCAGCTGGGCCAGGTGGTGCTGAACCTGCTGCAGAACGGGCTGCACGCCCTCCCCAAGCAGGAGGGCACCTTGCGGGTGGTGACCGGGTCCAACTCGGAGTGCGAGGTGTTCCTGCGCGTCTCCGACACCGGGACCGGGATCGCCGCCGAGCACCTGCCCAAGATCTTCGAACCCTCCTTCACCACCAAGCCTCCGGGTGAGGGCACCGGGCTGGGCCTGGCGATCGCCTACGGCATCGTCCAGGACCACCGCGGCCACTTCGCTGTCCAGACCGAGGTGGGGAAGGGCTCCACCTTCACAGTCAAACTTCCCGTCCCCCCTCCTGCCTCCGAGAAGAGGAATACCCCGTGAACATCTCCCGTCCCGCCAAGGTGCTGGTCGTCGACGACGACAAGATCGTGCTCCGCGCAGTCTCCGAGATCCTCTCCCGTGCCGGCCACCAGGTGCTGGCGATCGACGACTCGGTGGAGGGGCTGACCGCGGCCAAGGACCCTTCGATCGACGTCGCGGTGCTGGACATCAAGATGCCCAACCTCTCCGGGATGGATCTGCTGCGGGCGATCAAGGAGGTCCGGCCGGAGCTGGAGGTGGTGATGATGACCGCCTTTGCCACCGTGGAGACCGCGGTGGAGGCGGTGAAGGCCGGCGCCTACGACTACCTGACCAAGCCGTTCGAGAACATCGACGAGGTCAGCCTCACCGTGGAGAAGGCGGCGGAGCGCAAGTTCCTGCGCGACCGGGCCCGGGTGCTGGAGGAGCAGCTGAGCGCCCGCAACCAGTTCGAGGAGCTGATCGGCCAGTCCGGGCAGATGCGGGCGGTGTTCAAGCTGGCGGAGACTGTCAGCTACTCCGCCGCCACGGTGCTGATCCAGGGGGAGAGCGGCACCGGCAAGGAGCTGGTGGCCCGAGCCATCCACTTCCGCTCGCCGCGCAAGGACCAGCCGTTCGTGGCGGTGAACTGCTCGGCGCTGACCGAGACCCTGCTGGAGAGCGAGCTGTTCGGACACCTCAAGGGGTCCTTCACCGGCGCCACTGTGAACAAGAAGGGCCTGTTCGAGGCCGCCGACGGGGGGACGATCTTCCTGGACGAGATCGGGGACATCCCCGCCGCCACCCAGGTGCGGCTGCTGCGGGTGCTGCAGGAGGGGGAGGTCAAGCGGGTCGGCTCCAACGAAAACATCAAGGTGGACGTCCGGGTGATCGCCGCCTCCAACGTGGACCTCTCCAAGGCCAAGGACACCGGCCGGTTCCGCGAGGACCTCTACTACCGGCTCAACGTGATCAACATCGCGCTCCCTCCGCTGCGCGACCGGCCGGACGACGTGCCGCTGCTGGCCTCGCACTTCCTGAAGATGCACGCCGCGAAGATGCAGAAGAAGATCTCCGGGATCTCCGCCCGGGCGATGGAGGCGCTGACCTGCAACCGCTGGGTGGGCAACGTGCGCGAGCTGGAGAACGTGATCGAGCGCGCGGTGGTGCTGACCTCCCACGAGCTGCTGGACGTGGACGATCTCCCCCCCGGCTTCCGCGACGGCCCCAAGGGCGGCGGTGAGGTGGACATGGCCAGTCTGGCCCACCTGCCCTACGCGCAGGCCAAGCGGCTGGCGATGCGGGCCTTCGAACGGCGCTACCTCTCCTCGCTGCTGGAGAAGAGCGGGTTCAACATCTCCTCGGCCGCCCGCGCCGCGGGGGTGGACCGCTCCAACTTCCGCCGCCTGCTCAAGCAGTACGAGGTGGGCAAGGGGCAGCAGCTGACCGACGAGGAGCCGGAGATCGCCGCCCGGGCGTGATCGCCAGCCCCGGCGCCCCGCTGCGTGGCCCGGGCGTAGGCGGGACCCGGCGGCCTGCCTCGTGGCCTGGGGCGAATCGCCAGCCCCGGCCGTGAGGGTCTGGGGCTACTCCGCCGGACGGGGTGGCGCCGGAGGCCAGGACTCGGGGCGGTCGTCGAACCGGGCCCGCAGGTCGTCCAGCGCATTGCGGCGGGCGTCCCGGTTGAACTTCATTGCCCCGTTGACCGCGCCGAAGATCGCCCCCGAGTACCAGAGGCTCTCGAACAGCCCCAGGGTGATGGCGATCCCGATCTGTCGCTGGGAGATCGCCTCGTAGAGCGCGTAGGCGAACAGCCCGTTCCACAGCAGGGCGGTGAGGCCGATCAGCGGCTGTTCGATGTACACGTGGCCGGCGCCGGGGATGATCGACAGCACCCCCGCCAGCAGCGGCGATTTCTGAGGCAGCGAACCGAAGCCCTGCACCGCCTGCAGCAGCTGGGGCTGCTGGGGGAACTCCGCCCGGGCGAAGTTGGCCGCGGCCTCGGTGTCCCGTCCCAGCTCCAGCTCGGTCCAGGCCAGCAGGTAGCGGGCCCGGTGACTGGACGCGGGCGGGGCGCGCTGCTCCCAACGGTTCAACCAGCGGCTGAAGGTCTCGTAGGCCAGGACCGGCTGGCTGCCCACGTAGCGCGCGTAGGCCTCCTGCAGCTGGGCCTCGGGGCGCACCGCTTCGGAGACCTGATCGGCGGCCTGTCGATAGTGGAGGGCGGCCGCCTCCGCTTGGCCTCCGCGCAGGTAGGCCAGCCCGATCGCCATCCGGGCGGTGTCCGCGTCCGTTCCGTGCGGGTCCAGGAACAGCGACCGCTTGTACTCACCGATGGCGCGGTAGTGATCCCCCTCCGCCAGCAGCGACTGGGCAAACCCGAAGGCCTGGGCCCCCGAGGCAGCGGGCACCTCCCCGACGCCGTCCCCGGTGGAGGGCAGCGGCGCGGGGGAGGGGACCTGGGACAGCAGTGCGCACAGGCTCAGCGCGAGTCCGGCAGACAAATGTCACGCTCCTTGGAACGGAGGGGAGCAGGACACTTACCCGAACTTGCGGCCTCACACTCAGTCGATCCGTTGCTCCATCAGCGCGGTCAGCTCCCGGTCCTTCATCTGCAGCGCGTGCTTGTCGATGGTGCCGGCCACCACCGCCGCCACCGGACGGGAGAGGTGGGCCCGCAGCAGCCCCAGGAAGCGGGGATCCGCGACCATCACCAGCTCCCGGAAGCGGTTGGTGGCGTGGGCCTTGGAAAGGACCTGACACACCTCCCGCGCGAAGACCCGGGACTCGTCGTCGCGCAGGCTCTGGGATTCGTTGCCCTTGAGGTCCTTCTCCATCTGGTGCTGGTTCTGGTTGGGCCGGTTCCCCATCAGGTCCCGGCTGTGCTCGCGGCTTTGTGGACGTTCCAGGGTCTCTTGCAGCGTCAGCTCGCCATCCACGAAGTCGTAGATGCGGGCCTGGGCGGAATCCGCGACGAGAATCCAGCGTGTGCCTTTCATTCGGCCTCCTCAAAGGGTGTGGTCACCTCAAGGTAGCCACTCACCTCCAAAGGACCCCGCGCCGAAGGGGACGGTCAGCCGGTCGCCCGCCCTCCCTGGGAACAGGCGACGAGCGCCGGAGCCTAGTGTCCGCCCGTCGGCAGGGGCCGCAGCCAGAAGTCGCTCTCTTCCAGCGGGTCCAGCAGGCCGAAGTCCTCCCCCTGCTGCCAGGTGGGAAGCAGTCGCAAAGCGGAGCTGTCGCTTCCCCGCCACAGCCGGTCCACCGCCAGCATCAGCCCCAGCACCGGGTGGCGCTGGACTGCGATCAGCGCGTACCGCGAACAGGTGGGGCGGTGGACGCAGCGGGGCCCGTCGATCGGGCTCAATGCCCGGCGGTAGAACTCATAGGACAGGTAGAGGAAGGTGGAGGGCGGCGGATCCGGAGAGGCCCGGTACGCTTTCGGACGCGGGGCCACCGCCTCGCGGGTCACCGGGTGGCGGGGGGAGGAGAAGGGGCCGAAGCGGGGTTCGGCGGCGGCGGCGGGGAGCGCGAGCAGCAGCAGTAACCCAAGCGGACGAATCATCCGTGTCCTCCTCCCTGCTCCGACTCCGGCTTCTCCTTCACCTTCAGGAGCTTGCGGTTCTCCTCCAGCCGGTCGGCCAGGGTGGCCTCGAAGCCATTGCGGGAGGGGCGGTAGAACTGCGAGCCGCGCAGCGCGTCCGGGAGGTACTGCTCGGGGACGTAGTTGCCCTCGAAGTTGTGCGGGTACTTGTAGCCGCCGCCGTAGCCCAGCGACTTCATCAGCTTGGTGGGGGCGTTGCGCAGATGCAGCGGCACCGGCAGCGCGCCCTTCTCGGTCACCGCCACCCGGGCGTTGGCGTAGGTGGTGAGCACGGTGTTCGATTTGGGGGCCATCGCCAGATAGGTGACCGCCTGGGTCAGGGGGAGGGAGCCCTCCGGCAGGCCCATCATCTCGAAGGCCTGGAGGGCGGCCACGGTCACCCCCAAGGCCTGGGGATCCGCGTTGCCGATGTCCTCGGAGGCGAAGATCACCATCCGGCGGATCACGAAGCGGGGATCCTCTCCCGCCTCCAGCATCCGGGTCATCCAGTACACCGCCGCGTCCGGGTCCGAGCCGCGCAGTGATTTGATGAAGGCGGAGACCACGTTGTAGTGCTCCTCGCCTCCCTTGTCGTAGAGCAGGGTGCGCTGCTGGACCGCCTCCTCCGCGCCGGCCTTGTCCACCCGGGCGCCGGAGTGCTGGGCCGCCACCTCCAGGGCGGTGAGCGCCCGGCGGGCATCGCCTCCCGCCACCTCCACCAGGAAGGCCAGGGCCTCCTCGGTCAGCTCCACCTTGCCGGCCAGGCCCCGCGGATCGGCCACCGCCTGGCGCAGCACCTGGAGGATCTCCTCGTCCTCCAGCGAGCGGAGGGTGACCACCCGGGACCGGGAGAGCAGCGCCGAGTTGACCTCGAAGGAAGGGTTCTCGGTGGTGGCGCCGATCAGGGTCAGGGTGCCCTTCTCCACGTGGGGCAACAGCGCGTCCTGCTGTGCCTTGTTGAAGCGGTGGATCTCGTCCACGAACAGGATGGTGCGCTGCCGGGACAGCCGCCACCGCTCCTGGGCCTGGGCCACCACCTCCCGGATGTCCTTCACCCCGGAGAGGACCGCGGAGAGCGCGGAGAAGGAGGCGCCGGTGCTCTTGGCGATCACCTGGGCCAGGGTGGTCTTCCCGGTGCCCGGCGGCCCCCACAGGATCAGGGAGGGGACCTGGTCGGTCTCGATCGCCCGGCGCAGGAAGCGCCCCGGCCCGGTGAGGTGCTCCTGGCCCACGAACTCCTCCAGGTTGCGCGGGCGCATCCGCTCGGCGAGGGGTTCGCGGCTCTTGTCCTGGGAGGCGGCGTGGTCGAACAGGTCCATTTGAGGCGGGCGAATCTATGTCCGAATCGGGCTAGAACCTCCACCCGTGAAGACGGTCCTGTTGGTAGCCAAGAAGGGCAAGAGCGAGGCGGCCTCGCTGGCGGTGAAGATCCGCGAGCGCCATCCGGACCTGGAGCTGCTGGCGGACGAGAAGCTGGCCGAGGTGGTGGGCTGGCCGGTCCCGGACGCGGAGGCGCTGGCCCGGGTGTCGCTGGTGGTGGTGCTGGGAGGGGATGGGACCCTGATCTACGCCTCGCGGCTGCTGGCCGGCCGGCCGGTGCCGATCCTGGGAGTGAACCTGGGCAGCCTGGGCTTCATGACCGAGATCCCCCAGCCGGAGCTGTTCCCCGCCCTGGAGGCCGCCCTGGAGGGCAGGTTCCAGGTGGACCGGCGGATGAAGCTGCGCTGCCAGCTGTGGCGGGAGGGGAGGGTGATCCTGGAGGAGGAGGTCCTCAACGACGTGGTGATCAACAAGGGGGTGCTGGCCCGGATCGCCGACCACGAGATGTCCATCGATGGGGAGTTCGTCACCAGCTACAAGTCGGACGGGGTGATCGTCGCCACCCCCACCGGGTCCACCGCCTACGCGCTGTCCGCCGGCGGGCCGATCGTCCACCCCTTCACCGACGCGGTGATCGTGGCGCCGATCTGTCCGCACGCCCTGACCCAGCGGGCGATCGTGGTCCCCAGCGACCGGGCCATCTCCATTGCCCTGCGCACCGAGGTGGTGGACGTGTTCCTCACCGTGGACGGCCAGTCCGGGATCCCGCTGCAGGCCGGGGATCGCCTGGACGTGGTCCGCTCTCCCAACGCGGTGCTGCTGATCCGGAACCCGGACATCGGGTACTTCCAGATCCTCCGGCAGAAGCTGCGGTGGGGAGAACGTTGATCCCGGTCAACGTCCGCCTCGAGACCCTCTAGGCGCGCGATTCCGCAAGGGAAGTCACCCGGTTTTCACAGGGGGGCAGCTTTACGCCGCGCCTGCGGCTGACCTATAGACCCGCCCGGCCGGTCGGTAGCCCCCCTCAGGAGGAAGTTCAAAGTGGAAACCAACATCAAGCGAGCCCTTTCCGCGCTCGGCGCGGTGGCCTTCGCGCTGACGCTCAGTGCCTGTCCCACCCCCCCGGAGTGCGAAGTCAACGGTGACTGCGAAGGCACCGAGATCTGCTCCGAGGACGGCACCTGCGAGCCGGATCAGCGCCCGATCCGCTGCGACAACGGCCTGCTGACCTGCGCCACCACTGAAGTCTGCGACGAGGTCGATGGCGCCTGTAAGACCTGCACCGCCACCGCCGGCTGCGGCGCCGGGGCCGCGATCTGCGACACCGCCGCCAACAACGGCCTGGGCGTCTGCAAGACCTGTCTGAGCGACAACACCGGCTGCGGCAGCGAAGCGCCGATCTGTGATGTCGCCGCCGGCGGCGGGCTGGGTGCCTGCATCGTCTGCAACGCCACCGTCGGGTGCCGCGCCAGCCAGGGCGAGACCTGTGACATTGCCGCCAATGGTGGTGCCGGGGCCTGCGTCGAGTGCCTGGGCGACTCCGAGTGCACCGAGGCCGGCGCGACGATTTGCAGCGCCGGCACCTGCCAGGCCTGCCGCGACAGCGACCAGACCGCCCTGGGCCTGGATGAGGGCTGCACCGCCGGAACCCAGATCTGCGACACCACCGGTGTGGCCCCGGTTTGCCGTCAGCCGACCTGTGAGGAGGATGCCGACTACTGCGTGGGTTGTGTGACCAACGCGGACTGCTCGGTGAGCGAGCAGTGCGGAGCGCCCACCCCGGCCTCTCAGTGTGAGCCGGCGAGCATTGCTCCTGCCGATGCTTCGGCAGACATCGCCGAAGTTCATGCGGCTCCGACTGGAGCCCAGGCCACCGGGATTTCGGTTGCTGGCGTGCTGGTCACCTACATCAAGCCGGCGATCGGCAATGAGCCGGCGGGCTTCTTCGTCCAGGCGCAGGCCACTGGGCCGGGGCTGTACGTCCTGGTTGATCCCGCTTCGCTGACGCCGGTTCCGGCGGTTGGTGATCGGGTGAGCTTCGTCGTGCAGCACGTCCTGGACGACGCCCCTGCCGAGAACTTCAGCTACATGGATACCGCCAAGACCATCACGGGCTTCACGGTGCTCAGCAGCGGTCATCCGGTCCAGTCCCTGTCCTCGGCTACCCCCGCCGGTCTCAAGCAGGACGTCTCCAATGAGGCCGCGCTGGTCGGTGCTTCTGCCGTCCTGACCGCGTTCGAGAGCGAGCTGATTACTCTCTCCGGTACTCTGGCAGGGCCGGCTCTCCCGAGCGGCACCGGATTCGTTCAGCTCCAGATGAACACGGCGGGCGTTCCCACGGACGAGCGTCTTCGGGTGCGGTTCCCGCTGGCGGTCTACAATGCGCTGCACCTGTTCCCTGGCTGCCAGGTCACCCTGAACAACGGCGTGTACATGCGCAGCTTCAATGACTACGCGAACCCGGGTGCCTACTCGGCTGCCGACGTCACCGTGAACAGCTGTCCGACCCCCCAGATCGTGCGCGCGGCTGCGACCGGCCCCCTCGAGGTCACGGTCTTCTTCAACCGTCCGCTCGACCCCGCCACCGTGCTGGCCACCGACTTCACCATCGCCGGCCTGACGGTGGCAGCGGCAACCGTCAGCAATGAGCGCGTGATCCTGACCACCACCGCCCAGACGAACGGAGAGCCGTACACCGTTGCCCTTGGCGACTCGGTTGCGGACACTGCGGGCACCGCCAACGTCGCCTCGTCCAGCGCTCCGTTCGTTGGGCGCGGTGCACTGCTCCCCAGGCTGGTCATCAATGAGGTGGACTACGACCAGGCCGTCGCCGACGACATGGAGTTCATCGAGATCTACAACGCTGGTGATGCCGACGCGACCCTCGCCGACGCCCAGGTGATCTTGCTGAACCTTACCGCCAGTGATCGTCTTTACCGGACCATCGCACTCTCCGGTGCCGTGGATTCTGCGGGCGTCGCCGCCCCCACCCTCGCTCCAGGGGGCTATCTGGTGATCAGCAGCAACGCCACGATCCTCTCCGGCTTGCCTGCCGCTGCCTTGCGCGTGACGACGGCGGCGAACGGCACCACCGGCTGGTTCCAGAACGGCGATCCTGATGGGTTGGTCCTTTGGGACAACGCTGCGGGCGCGGTCCTGGACACCCTCTCCTACGAGGGCGATCTCCTCACCAACACCATCCCCTATTCGGGTGGTACACGGGCCGATGTCGCGGCGAGGGAGGGTTCGACGAGCACCCGTTGGATCAAGGATTCGAACTTCGGCCTCGGCAGCGTGCGCCGTATTCCCAACGGCGTGGATACCAACAACAACGCCGACGACTTCCAGCCGCAGGACGAGGGTGGCTATCCCACCGAGTACAGCGGTGCCGCCACGCCGGGCGCCGCCAACACCCTGTAAGTCGCTGACCTGAAATTCCCAGCAGGCCCCGGTCCCCCCCAGTGGGTGGCCGGGGCCTTCTGCTTTTCAACGCCCCGAGCGACCGGGCGAGCAGCAATTCAGGGCTGGAGCGGCGCGGCTGTGCTATTGGACGCGTTTCGCCCCGAGCGCGCCTTGTCCATCGCCGAGATCCAGACCTCCGAGACCCCTGACGCTCCCCCCGCCAACGACGCCAAGTGGCTGCTGCGGCTGCGCGACCAGGTTCAACCCACCACCTTCAAGAAGGGCCGGGAGTACGCCGAGTCCCAGAACGTCCAGGGGATCACCCGCGAGGCAGACCTCATCCGCGGGAAGGTCACCGGCACCTCCACCCGGGCCTACGAGGTCGAGGTGTACCGGGTCCCCGGCGACGGGGTGGACTCGCGCTGCAACTGCGAGTCCTGGAACAAGTACGGCCCCCACTGCAAGCACGTGGTGGCGGTGGCCCTGGCCTACCTGGCCCAGCAGCGGGAGGCGAACCGGACCTTCGAACCCGAGCCTCCCCCGGACCCGGTCTCGCTGCCGGCGTTGGCCAAGCTGGAGACCTGGCTGGGCCTCTCCGCCCTGCCGGACTACGAGTTCCTTTACCGGATCGCCCCCACCCATGGCCCCCAGGGCGGCCGCCAGTGGGTGGTGGACGTCCGCCGGGTGGACGCCCAGGCCAAGGGCCCGGTGCAGGTCAAGCGCCTGCTCACCGCCGGCACCCGCATCGCCCCCGCCGACGAGCGGGTCTTCACCGAGTTGGCCAAGCACGAGCAGCGCTACGACGCGCGCATCCTGCTCACCGATGACGACCTGGCCGACCTGGTGGACATCCTCAAGCACCGCCGGGTGATCTACCGCGGCACCCCGCTGACCTTCTCCACCGAGCCGGCCCGCCCGCAGATCCACCTGGTCTCCCGGCCGGACGGCGCCGCCGCCACCATCGAGCTGTTCTTGCCGGACGGGTCCTCCGCCGGGCTCAAGGACTGTCTGCTGCTGGCCGGCCGCCGCACCTTCGCGCTGTTCACCCAGACCCTGTTCCCGGTGGAGCCGGAGTTCCCGCCCCGGCTGCTGCGCAAGTGGCTGCTGGAGCCGACGATGTCCTTCCCGCCCGGTCAGCTGGACCGGGTGCTGACCTTCTTTGCCGCCCACCTCCCGCGCTTCCGGATGACGCTCAAGGCGGACGGGGTGGAGGTGGAGGAGGCCTCCGAGCCCAAGTTCCTGCTCACCCTGGAGGGGACCCCGGAGCAGATCTCCGGCCGGCTGGCGGCGCGCTACGGACACACCACGGTGCCGGTCTCACCCACCGCCACCCATCTGGGCTACGCCAGCGGCACCGGCGAGAACTCCAAGAAGCTCTACCGCCGTCGCGAGGCCGACGAGAAGGCGGCCGGAAAGCTGCTGCTGGAGAAGGGCTTCAAGTTCGACACCCACCAGGGGACCTTCGAGGCCTCCGGGGACGCGGCGATCGAGTTCTGGGCCCAGGGGCTCAAGGAGCTGCCCGACCACTGGGATCGCTTCGGCGCCGAGAAGACCAAGATCCGCGTCCGCCCCAAGCTCAAGCCCCGCATCCGGGTGGGGATGAGCGGCGTGAACTGGTTCGAACTGGAGGCGGACTTCGCCACCGACGACCAGGCGGTGGATCTGGGCGCGGTGCGGATGTGGCTGGACTCCGGCCGCAAGTACATCGAGCTCAAGGACGGGACCTTCGCCGAGGCCGACGCGGCCGAGCTGCGCCGCGCCGCCGACCTGCTGGAGGAGGCCGGCGCGCTGCCGGGCAAGACCAAGACCCGGCTGCCGCTGTACCAGGCGGTGGCGCTGGATCTGCTGGCGGATCTCTCCACCGCCGAGATCGAGGGCAAGGCCCGCAAGGCGATCATGGAGCTGCGGGACACCGCCGGGGTCCCCAAGATCGCCACCCCTCCGGGGCTGGACGCCACCTTGCGCCACTACCAGGAGGCCGGGCTCTCCTGGCTGTGGTTCCTGCACCGGCACGGGCTGTCCGGGATCCTCGCCGACGACATGGGTCTGGGTAAGACCATCCAGGCGCTGGCGCTCTTGCAGAAGGCCAAGAACGACGAGGGCAACAAGCCTTCGTTGGTGGTGGCCCCCACCAGCGTGCTCGCCAACTGGGAGCGGGAGGCGGAGAAGTTCACCCCCGGGATCAAGTCCTTCGTCTGGCACGGCGCGGACCGCAAGGAGCGGGTGGACCAGCTGGCCAGCATGGACCTGGTGCTGACCTCCTACGCGCTGATCCGCCGGGACGTGAACGAGCTCTCCAAGATCCCGTTCCGGTACGTGATCCTGGACGAGGCCCAGAACATCAAGAACGCGGACTCGGCCACCGCCCAGGCCTGCAAGTCCATCCCCTCCGAGGCCCGGCTGGCGCTCACCGGCACCCCGCTGGAGAACCGGCTCTCCGAGCTGTGGAGCATCTTCGACTTCGTGATGCCCGGCTTCCTGGGTTCGGCCAGCACCTTCGGTGAACGCTACGAGCAGCCGATCCAGGTGGCGGGGGATCTGGAGACCCGCGAGCGGCTCAAGCGGCGGATCCACCCCTTCATCCTCCGTCGGCTCAAGACCGAGGTGGCCAAGGATCTGCCGCCCAAGACCGAGTCGGTGGCCTACTGCGAGATGAACCCCGGCCAGGCGGCGCTGTACCGCGAGGTCCTGGAGGAGTCGAAGAAGAAGGTCTACGACACCATGGCCAAGGTGGGCTTCAACCGCAGCCGGGTGTCGATCCTGGCGGCGCTGATGAAGCTGCGGCAGGTGTGCTGCGACCCGCGGCTGCTCAAGCTGCCTCCGGGCACGGTGCTGGCGGAGTCCGCCAAGCTGGAACGCTTCGGCGAGCTGGTGGACGACCTGGTCGCCGAGGGTCACCGCGCCCTGGTGTTCAGCCAGTTCGTGGAGATGCTGGAGCTGCTCAAGCAGTGGGCGGACAAGCGGGGGCTGACCTACCAATCCCTGGACGGCCGCACCAAGGACCGGATGGCGCGGGTGGACAAGTTCAACGCGCCCGACGGCCCGCCGCTGTTCTTCATCAGCCTCAAGGCCGGCGGCACCGGCCTGAACCTCACCGCGGCCGACTACGTGATCCACTACGATCCGTGGTGGAACCCCGCGGTGGAGGATCAGGCCACCGACCGGACCCACCGCATCGGTCAGACCAAGGCGGTGATCAGCTACAAGATGATCACCCGCGGCACGGTGGAGGAGAAGATCCTCTCCTTGCAGAAGCGGAAGAAGGATCTGGCCGCCGGGGTGCTGGGACAGGACGCCGACATGGGCAAGACCCTCACCGAGCAGGACGTCCACGAGCTGTTCAACATCACCCCCGAGGACTAGCACCCCGGGAATCGGTCACTGAAAATTTGAGCAGTGTCAGGGTCCACTGTTAGTCTGTTCAGTGGTTGGGCACGGAGCCCGACCGCTGGAGGGGACAACGTGCTCCTGGCGCTACGGATTACGAATTTCGCGGTGATCGAGTC
Organism: Myxococcaceae bacterium; assembly: GCA_036675345.1. Lineage (GTDB taxonomy): Bacteria > Myxococcota > Myxococcia > Myxococcales > Myxococcaceae > JALYOC01. The sequence continues at coordinate 136,476 of JAKFFE010000026.1, read as the reverse complement.
GGCGGAGGTGGAGTTCGGTCGCGGGCTGACCGTGCTCACCGGTGAAACGGGGGCGGGCAAGTCGATCCTGGTCGACGCGCTGAGCCTGCTGTTGGGGGGGAGGGCGGACCCGGAGCTGATCCGCTCCGGGTGCGAGGAGGCCTCGGTGGAGGGGATCCTCGGCAAGGATCCCCGCCTGGCCTCCACCCTGGAGGAGCTGGGCCTCCCCGACCTGGGGGAAGAGGTCAGCGTCCGCCGGGTGATTGGCCTCTCCGGACGGGCCAAGGCCTACGTCAACGGAGCCCTGGTGACGGTGGGGGTGCTGGGGAAGGTGATGCGCGGGACGGTGGACATCGCCGGCCAGCACGAACACGTCGCCCTCTTCGACTCCGCCAAGCACCGCGAGCTGCTGGATGCCTCCGGCCCACTGGGCGGGGCGCTGACCGCCTACCGGGCCGCCCACGCCTTGCTGCAGGAGGCGGCCCGCCAGGTGGAGGACCTGGGCGGGGACGAGAACCGGGTCGCGGAGCGGATCGCCCTGCTCCGTGAACAGGTGGAGGAGATCGACCGGTTGTCTCCCCAGCCCGGGGAGGATCGCAGCCTGGAGGAGGAACGCCGCCGGCTGATGTCCGCCGAACGGCTGCGCCGCGCCGCCAGCGAGGCGGAGGCGCTGCTGGGCGCCGAGGAGGGTTCCGCCGCCGACCAGCTGGGGCGCGCCGCCAACGTGCTGGCGGAGGCGGCCAAGCTGGATGGGTCGCTGGAGACCACCTTGGCCCATGCGCTCAACGCCCGGGCGGAGGCGGAGGAGGGCGCCCGCGCGCTGTCCCGCTATCTGGAGCTGCTGGACGGGGATCCGGGGCGGCTGCAGGAGGTGGATGACCGCCTGGATGCGATCCGGCGGCTGTGCAAGCGCCACGGCGGCAACGTGGAGATGGTGCTGGCCCACCGCCAGGCGGTGCAGGAGGAGCTGGTCCGGCTGGAGTCCCGCTCGGAGCTGCTGGCCCACGCGGAGGTGGCCCGGCAGGCGGCGGAGAAGGAGGCGCGGATCGCAGCGGCGGTGCTCTCCGCGCGGCGGATCGAGGCGGGCCGGGATCTGGCCCGGGCGGTGGTCGCCTCCCTGGAGGAGCTGGCCATGGCCAAGGGGCGCTTCGAGGTCCAGCTCACCCCCCTGGACGTGCTGGGTCCCCATGGCGCCGACGGGGTGGAGTTCCTGTTCAGCGCCAACGCCGGCGAACCGGTGCGCCCGCTGGCCAAGGTGGCCTCGGGCGGAGAGGCCTCCCGCCTCTTGCTGGCGGTAAAGCGGACCCTGGCCGGGGACGACCCCTGCGGCACCTACGTGCTGGACGAGGCGGACGCCGGGGTCAGCGGCGCGGTGGCGGAGGTGGTGGGGCGGATGATCCGCGATGTTTCCCGCACCCGGCAGGTGCTGTGCATCACCCACCTGCCTCAGGTGGCGGCCTATGCCGACCAGCACTTCCGGATCGAGAAGACCCAGGGGAAGGGCCGGACCTGGTCCCGGGTGGTCCCCCTGGGCAAGGGAGAGGAGCGCACCTGCGAGCTGGCCCGGATGCTCTCCGGGGTGGAGCTGACCCGGGAGGCGATGGGGGCGGCCGAGGCGCTGGTCCGCTCCGCCCAGCGGAACATGCTCCCCAGACCCCGCCGGGCCGCCCGGCCTCCCACTGCCCGAAAGGCGGGATAGGACAATGCCTTGCCCGGTCCATGGGCGTCACGTAGTCTCCGCGCCGTGTCGAACCCCGCAGGGCAGACCCTGGCGCCAAAGCTGAAAGTGCTCTCGGCCGGGCTCACCGACGTCGGCCGCAAGCGCAACCACAACGAGGACAGCTTCCTCATCGATGAGGAGCTGCACCTGTTCGTGGTTGCGGACGGCATGGGTGGCCATGCCGGCGGCGGTACCGCCTCCCGGATCGCGGTGGAGACGATCGACCGCGAGCTGCGCAAGTTCCGGGAGGGACGGGACAACCCGTTCGCCCAGTCCCGGCCGCTCCAGGACTCTCCCGTCCCGGAGGTGATCCGGACCGCGGTGGAGAAGGCCTGCGCGGCGATCTTCACCGCCGCCCAGGAGGATCCGCGGCTGGCGGGGATGGGGACCACGGTCATCTCCCTGCTGGTCCACGACGGGCACGCCTTCTTCGCCCATGTCGGCGACAGCCGGGCCTATCTGGTCCGGGGCGAGTTCATCCAGCAGATCAGCGAAGACCATTCCCTGGTCAACGAGCAGATCAAGGCCGGGATGATCACCCCCGAGGAGGCCAAGCACTCCCGGTACAAGAACATCATCACCCGCTCGGTGGGCTTCGAAGAGGAGGTCCAGGTGGATGTGATGGGGCTGGTCTCCCAGCCGGGCGACACCTTCATCCTCTGCTCCGACGGGCTGGCCAACATGCTGGAGGACCGGGAGATCTTCGACGCGGTCCGCCGGCACGGGCTGGAGGAGGTCCCCAAGAAGCTGATCGAGATGGCCAACGATCGCGGCGGGGACGACAACATCACCGTGATTGCGGTCCAGACTGTCGCCTGAGTGAAACTACCCATGGCTGCAGGGCAACCGGGCTCACGGGCAGTTGTTTACGTTGACACTGTCTAACGTGCTTTGATAGCTCGCATCGGTTGGTCCTTCCGCTGGGTTGTTGACTGGACGGTTGGAAATTGCAGCCGGCAAGCCTCCGGGCGGCTGAACGGGCGTGGAGGGCGACTTAGCTTGTGGCGTCGCTAGGGCGGGGTTTTCCGCGGGTGCGCAGGGGAGTTACCGAAGGTGGCGAAAAAGTCCTTCACGCTGATCGTCGTTCCGGACCACAACGCGCCGGTCAAGCGTTACAACATCCAGAAGAGCTTCCTGCTGCAAGTCGCGATGGGCGGCGGGCTGCTGGTGTTGATCGCCCTGATCGGGTCGATCCACTATTTCCAGGTCGCCCAGGACGCAGCCGAGAACCGCACCCTGCGTGAGGAGAACCTCACGCTCCGCTCGCAGCTCAAGGCGATCCGTGAGCGGGTGGACCACATCGGCACCACCCTGGACCGGGTGGAACGTTTCGATCAGCGGCTGAGGGCGATCACCCTGCTCTCCGACCCGCAGCGCAACCTGGCGATGGGCCCCACCGAGGCAGATCCCAACTCCCAGGTTCCCCACGCCGACAACCAGTTCACCCGGCTGGCCTCCACCGAGACCCCGCGGGCGCTGTCCTCCAAGCTGGACAAGTTGTCCGCGGAGGCCACCCGCCAGGAGCAGAGCCTCCAGGAGCTGCAGGCCTACTTCCAGGAGCAGAAGTCGCTGTTGGCCTCCACCCCTTCGGTGTGGCCGGCCCGCGGCTGGGTCACTTCCGACTTCGGTCAGCGCCTGGATCCCTTCACCGCCGACCGGGTGATGCACGCCGGTCTGGACATCGCCGCTCCGCACGGCAAGGAGGTCGTCTCTCCCTCCAGCGGGACGGTGGTGTTCGCGGGGCTGGAGGGTGGGTACGGGAACGTGATCGTGCTGGACCACGGCTACGGCATCAAGACCCGCTACGCCCACCTCTCCAAGATCCTGGTCAAGGCCGGGGATCGGATCAAGCGCGGTTCGATGATCGGCGCGGTGGGCAATACCGGCCGCTCCAGCGGGCCGCACCTGCACTACGAAGTCCGCGTCAACGGGGTGCCGCAGAACCCCCGCAAGTTCATCCTCGAGGAGTAGATGACCGGACGTCGTCCGTTGACGGCGCTGCTGGTGTGCGGCCTGTTGGGCTGGGGCCTGTCTCCACCCGCCCAGGCGGAAGAGCCCTGGTCGTACGCCGCACTCTCTGCTCCCAACCAGGTCCTCCTGGGCACCCTGGCCGTGACCGGCTGTTCCCTGCTGCTGGGAAGCGGCCTCTCCACTGCGGGCGTCGCCCTCAAGTACGGCCCCAACGGCGTCGGCCTGGGGCTGCTGGGCGCGGGCGTCCTGCTGCACCTGGGCTGCATGATCGCCGGACCGGCGCTGTTCGCCTCCTGGATGGCGGAGAGCTTCTCCGGCAGCGCGATGACGGGCGGCTGGCTGGTGGGGGCCTTGCCCGCGGCGGTGATCTCGGTCTTCGCCGGGGCCTATGCGGCGATCGCCTTCTTCACCGCCTCCCCGGGCAACTACCTGCTGACCTCGGTGCCGCTGTTTGCCGTCTCGGCGCTGCCTACCCTGGGGGCGCTGATCGGCGCCCAGCTGACGCGCGGTCAAGGGGAGCCGGAGCTCACCCTGGGGTTTGAGCCTCGAGAAGAGGGTGCGGTGGCCCTGGTGGGACTGCGCTTCTAGGCGTCCGCTAGGCCTTGCGGGCGGTGAGGGTGACCTCGTCCCGGTCGTGGTACAGCTGGCGGAGCTTCAGGTTTCGCCAGCCCGCCCCCTCCAGGGTGTGACGGACCCGGTGCAGCATCGGGTTCTTGTCCTTCATCGGCAGCTTGATGTTGGCCACCAGGTGGAAGCTCCAGCCGTTGCGGCCCCACTTGGCCAGCAGCTGCGCCACCTCCAGCGGTCTCCAGGCCATGTCGCAGAACAGCCAGTCCACCGGCTCTTCGGGGGCGTAGTCGAAGGCGCTGGCCTGCACGTGCTGGACCCGCTTGTGCCCGGCCAGATCCGGCGCCAGCTGTGCGGGATCCACCGCGATCACCTTCGCCCCCCGGGCAATCAGCCGTCGGGTCCAACCCCCCGGGGCGGCGCCCAGGTCCACGCACACCTCGCCCCGGGAGGGTGCCAGCCCCAGCCAGTCCAGGGCCTCGTCCACCTTGGCCGCGGCCCGCGACGGCGCATCCGCCTCCCGGCGCATCCGCTGCCTGCCTCCGGGGGCCAGCACCTCCGCCTCCGCCGAGGGCAACACCCCGGTGATCAGCAGCCCCCGATCCGCCCAGCACACCTGTCCCAGGATCGCGCCCTGATCCCGCGCCGCCCAGGCATGGGCCAGCACCGGGACCGGCACCAGGGCCTGCTCCACCTCGGTCCCCAGCAGCGCCACCTCCTGGGAGGCGGGGTTGGCGCCGGGGGTGTCCAGGGTCCAGGCCTGCACGTGGACCCCACGCACGGTGGCCCCGGTGGCCACCCACTCCGCGGCGATCCGCGGGGCCAGATCCGCCTCCCCCGGCAGGTGGATCCCGGTCACCCGGAAGCCGGTGCGGGCAAAGGCGGGCAGCAGCCCCTTGGGCGGGTCGCTCTCCACCAGGGCCGCGCCCAGGATCTTCGGGTTGCGCTTGCCCCACACCAGCTCCTCGTGGAGGTAGCGCTCGAAGCCGGCCCGGCAGGTCCACAGCCAGCGGCCCACCCCCGGCGCCCGGGGGATGGGCGGGACCGGCGGGGGAGGTACCGACTTGGGGGGCGGGGGCGGGGGTGGAGCCGCCGTCGGCTTGCCTGCTCGGACGTTCCGTGGAGCGTGCGCCGGGGCAGGGGAGGGACTACGTGCAGGACGGCGGGGGGCGTTGGGATTGCGACGGGTCTTCATTGCACCTTCTGTTTCCCGCTTTAGCTTCGCCCGCTTCGCTTGGGAATCCGTCCCTTCCCCTTCCCCGATGATATAGGCCCCAGCGCACATGATTGAGTGGACCCTCAAGAAGATCATCGGCACCAAGAATGAACGCGAGCTCAAGAAGGCCTGGCCGAAGGTGGCCCGGGTCAATGAGCTCGAGCCCAAGATGCGCGCGCTCAAGGACGACGAGTTCGCCGCGTACACGAACAAGCTGCGCCAGGAGGTCCAGAACGGACGCTCGCTGGACGACGCGATGTTCGAGGCTTTCGCCCTGGTCCGGGAGGCGGCGCACCGGGTGATCGGCCAGCGCCACTTCGACGTGCAGCTGATCGGCGGGATGTTCCTCCACCAGGGCTGCATCGCCGAGATGCGGACCGGCGAGGGCAAGACCCTCACCGCCACCCTGCCCTCGTACCTCAATGCGCTGTCCGGGCGTGGGGTGCACGTGGTCACCGTCAACGACTACCTGGCCCGCCGGGACTCGGAGTGGATGGGCCGGGTGCACAAGTTCCTGGGGATGAGCGTGGGCTGCGTGCTCCACGACATGAGCGACCGCCAGCGCCAGGAGGCGTACCGGTCGGACATCACCTACGGGCAGAACAACGAGTTCGGCTTCGACTACCTGCGCGACAACATGAAGTTGTGGCTCAAGGACTACGTCCAGCGCGAGCTGAACTTCGCCATCGTGGACGAGGTGGACTCGATCCTGATCGACGAGGCCCGCACCCCGCTGATCATCTCCGGTCCCACCGAGGACACCACCGACAAGTACGAGAAGGTGGATCAGGTGCTGCCGGGGCTGGTGCCGGATCAGGACTACACCCTGGACGAGAAGCACAAGTCGGTCTCCCTCACCGACGAGGGGATCGAGAAGCTGCAGAAGCGGCTGGCGATCCCCAACCTCTACGATCCGGGCGAGATCGAGACCCTGCACCACGTGGAGCAGGGGCTGCGCGCCCACACCCTCTACAAGCGGGACCGCGACTACGTGGTCAAGGAGGGGGAGGTGATGATCGTCGACGAGTTCACCGGCCGGCTGATGCCGGGACGGCGCTGGTCGGACGGTCTGCACCAGGCGATCGAGGCCAAGGAGGGGGTGAAGATCGAGAACGAGAACCAGACCCTGGCCACCATCTCGTTCCAGAACTACTTCCGGATGTACACCAAGCTCTCGGGGATGACCGGCACCGCGGACACCGAGGCCTCGGAGTTCGCCGAGATCTACAAGCTGGACGTGCGGGTGGTCCCCACCAACCGGCCGATGGTCCGCGATGACCAGGAGGATCTGGTCTACAAGACCGAGCGCGAGAAGTTCAACGCGATGACCGAGGAGATCGAGTCCCTCAACAAGAAGGGGCAGCCGGTCCTGGTGGGCACCGTCTCCATCGCCAAGAGCGAGGCCCTGGCCGGCTTCCTCAAGAAGAAGGGCGTCCCCCACCAGATCCTCAACGCCAAGCAGCACCAGCGGGAGGCGGACATCGTGGCCCAGGCCGGACGGCTGGGGGCGGTGACCATCTCCACCAACATGGCCGGCCGCGGCACCGACATCCTGCTGGGCGGCAACGCCGAGGCCAAGGCCCGAGGCGAGCTGGGGCCGGAGCCGGTTCCTCCCACCCCGGTGGCGGGGGAGACCCTGGACCTGACCGGGTACCAGCAGCAGCTGGCGGCGCACCAGGAGCGCTACCAGCAGCTGCTGACCCGGTTCACCACCGAGACCAAGGCCGAGCGGCAGAAGGTGATGGAGCTGGGCGGCCTGTTCATCCTCGGCACCGAACGCCACGAGTCCCGCCGGATCGACAACCAGCTGCGCGGCCGCGCCGGACGGCAGGGAGACCCGGGCGTGACCCGCTTCTACCTGTCGCTGGAGGACGACCTGATGCGGATCTTCAACTCGGAGCGGATCTCCGGGTTGATGGAGCGGTTGGGGATGGAGGAGGGGGAGGTGATCGAACACCCTTGGCTCTCCAAGTCGATCGAGAGCGCGCAGCGGCGGGTGGAGGCGCACAACTTCGACATCCGCAAGAACCTGCTCGAGTACGACGACGTGATGAACCAGCAGCGCCGCTCGATCTACAAGCTGCGGCGGCAGGTGCTGGCGGCGGGCGCCGGGATCCCCTTGGTGGAGTTCGACGAGAACCCCAAGACCAAGGTCAAGACCCGCACCGAGCGGACGATCAGCTGGGCGGACTTCCGGGAGATGGTGCTGGACGCGGTGGAGGACACCATCGTCGGGCTGACCGACACCTACCTGCCCAGCAAGAGCCCCTCCGGGTGGGACCTGCCGGCGCTGGAGCGCGCGCTCAAGGACACCCTGAACGTGGAGATGAGCTTCGCGGGGGCCAACGACGTCCAGGAGGTCCAGGAGCAGGTCTACAAGGTGGTGGAGAAGGTCTACCTCCAGCGCGAGCAGGAGTACGGGGACGACTTCCACCGCTTCTGCCAGGTGCGGTACCTGGCCACCGTGGACCAGCTGTGGAAGGACCACCTGCTGGCGATGGATCACCTGCGCCAGGGCATCGGGCTGCGGGGCTACGGGCAGAAGGACCCCAAGCAGGAGTACAAGCGCGAGGGCTACGCCGGCTTCATCCGGATGCTGGGGTCGATCAAGGAGACCTTCGTCAGCCAGCTGATGCGGATCCAGCCGCGGGACCAGGCCGAGGAGGCCGCCCGGCTGCAGCGGCAGATGCAGCAGAAGCAGAAGCAGATGATGGAGAGCCGCGCCGGCGCGGACGGGACCCCGGAGCGCAAGCAGCGCGCCACCCCCGCCCGCGAGGGGCCCAAGGTGGGTCGCAACGACCCCTGCCCCTGTGGCAGCGGCAAGAAGTACAAGAAGTGCCACGGCGCCGAGGCGGCGTAGCCTTCGTCCTTCCAGGTCCCCTGCCTGCCCAGCAGGAAGGGGACCGGGGAAAACCAGTGAAGCCCGCCCGGCCGGAAGTTAGGAACGGGAGGAGTTGAGCCCCCCTGGGGGTTCTGCTAGAGCATCGCCGGCCGCCTCTTCGGAGGGGGCGTTACAGGAAGCTGAAGTCATCTCTCACACGACGCTTCGGCCCAGGTGCTCTCCGGTTTTCATCCGGAGAGTGGGGCCAGCCTTTTTGGCGTTCGTGGCGGAACAACCGGAAACAGGAGTCGCAACGCATGGATACGCAGCCGCAGAACCCCGAAGCGCAGGTCCCCAACGTCCAGGCCCAGGCGATGGCCGCCCAGAGCGGCATCACCATGAAGCAGCTGCTGGAGGCCGGCGTCCACTTCGGCCACCAGACCAAGCGCTGGAACCCGAAGATGAAGCCGTACATCTTTGGCGCCCGCAACGGCATCTACATCATTGACCTGCAGAAGACGGTCAACATGGCCCGGGCGGCCTTCAAGTTCGTCTCCGACGTCACCGCCCGCGGTGGCTCGGTGCTCTTCGTGGGCACCAAGAAGCAGGCCCAGGACGTGGTCCGCGAGGAAGCGGCGCGCGCCGGCCAGTTCTTCGTGGTCAGCCGGTGGCTGGGTGGCACCCTGACCAACTTCAAGACCATCAAGCAGGGCATCGACCGGCTCAAGACGCTGGAGAAGATGTCCGAGGATGGGACCTTCGACCTGCTTCCCAAGAAGGAAGTGGCGATCCTGGAGCGCGAGCGCGAGAAGCTGGAGCGCAACCTGGGCGGCGTGAAGGACCTGTCCCGCATCCCGGGCGCGCTGTTCGTGATCGACCCCAAGAAGGAGCAGATCGCCATCCACGAGGCGACCCGCCTGGGGATCCCGGTGATCGCGGTGGTGGACACCAACTGCGATCCCGAGGGGATCGACTTCATCATCCCCGGCAACGACGACGCGATCCGGTCCATCAAGCTGTTCACCTCCAAGGTGGCCGACGCGGCCATCGAGGGTGCGGCCCGGTACCGCTCTTCCGGCGCGGCGGATCGCGACGAGGAGCAGGATGCGCGCCGCGAGTCCCGCGGTGGTGGGGACCGTGACCGCAACGATCGCGGTGGCCGTGGCCGGATGGGTGGCCGGGACCGGAACGATCGCGGTGGTGGTGGTGGTGGTGGCGAGCGCCGGGGCCCGATGGTTGAGCACCGTCAGCCGATCTCCGCTGCTGCCCCCGAGGTGGCCGCTGCCCCGGAGGCCGCGGCCCCCGAGGCCGCCGCCGAGGCCAAGCCGGAGTAGTCAGCCGCAGGCCGCATCCGTCCTGCCCAGGAGGGTGGGACGCGAAGTTCGGCGGGTGGCCGGCGCAAGCTGTGCCGCCCGCTTTTCGTTTCGAACCAACCCCTTGAAGGAAGAACAAGCACATGGCTGAGATCAGCGCCGCGATGGTGAAGGACCTGCGCGAGAAGACTGGCGCGGGGATGATGGACTGCAAGAAGGCCCTCTCCGAGAACGCCGGGGACTTCACCAAGGCCGAGGAGTGGCTGCGCAAGAAGGGCCTCTCCGCCGCCGGCAAGAAGGCGGGCCGGTTGGCCGCCGAGGGCCTGGTGGGCACCTACGTGCACAGCGGGAAGATCGGCGTGCTGGTGGAGGTCAACTGCGAGACCGACTTCGTCGGCCGCAACGAGGACTTCGCCGCGCTGGTGAAGGACATCGCGATGCACATCGCGGCGGCCAACCCCACCTACGTGCGCCGGGAGGAGATCCCCGCGGAGGTGCTGGAGAAGGAGAAGGAGATCCACCGCGCGCAGCTGCGCGACGCCAAGAAGCCGGAGGCGATGTGGGAGAAGATCATCCCCGGCAAGCTGGAGAAGTTCTACGAGACCGTCTGTCTGGTCGACCAGTACTACGTGAAGGACGACAAGAAGAAGATCTCGGACATCATCACCGAGAAGGTGGCCAAGATCGGCGAGAACATCTCCATCCGCCGCTTCGTCCGCTACCAGGTCGGTGAGGGGATCGAGAAGAAGAAGGAAGACCTCGCCGCCGAGGTCGCCAAGACCCTGGGCCAGGCCTAACCGCCTCCCCGGTCGTCGTGAACAGCGCCGGCGCCTCGCTGCCCGATCGGGGGAGGGAGGGCCGGCGTTTTTCTATGTCCGGGATGCACGGTGGTGCACAGCCTCAATCGCGTGCTCGCCCCGGTGGCGGGGTTGGGCTACAAGCCTTGGTCGCTCATGGCCGACGACAAACCGCGGTACAAGCGAATCCTGCTCAAGCTCTCGGGCGAAGCCCTGATGGGCGAAGGGAAGTACGGCATCCATCCGCCGACGTTGACGCGGATCGCCTCCGAGGTGAAGGAGGTGGTGGAGATGGGGGTGGAGCTGGCCATCGTGATCGGTGGCGGCAACATCTTCCGGGGCGTCGCCGGGTCCACCGAAGGGATGGATCGGGCCAACGCCGACTACATGGGGATGCTGGCCACGGTGATCAACTCCATGGCCCTGCAGGACTCGCTGGAAAAACAGGGGATGCAGACCCGGGTGCTGTCCGCGATCAAGATGGAGCAGATCGCCGAACCGTACATCCGCCGCCGGGCGGTCCGGCACCTGGAGAAGAGCCGGGTGGTGATCTTCGCCGCCGGCACCGGCAACCCGTACTTCACCACCGACACCGCGGCCTCGCTGCGGGCGATGGAGATCAACGCCGAGGTGATCCTCAAGGCCACCAAGGTGGACGGGATCTACAACGCCGATCCGAAGAAGGATCCCCAGGCGCGCAAGTACCGGACCGTCTCCTACATGGACGTGCTCAAGCAGCGGTTGAACGTGATGGACTCCACCGCGATCTCGCTGTGCATGGACAACAAGCTGCCGATCGTGGTGTTCGACCTCACCGCGCGCGGCAACATCAAGAAGGCAGTGGCCGGGGCCGGTGACTTCGGCACCCTGGTGGGGACCGCCGACACCACCTGGGCCTGAAAACGGCCCCCCAGACCGATTGGTCCGGATCTCTAGAAAGGAACCGCAGATGAGCGAGGAAGTGGTCAAGGAGCTGAAGGCCCGCATCGACAAGACCCTGGACGATCTCAAGCGGGACCTGAGCAAGGTCCGCACCGGTCGCGCCAACCCGGCGATCCTGGATGGGATCACCATCAGCTACTACGGGACCCCCACCCCGCTCTCCGGCGTGGGGTCGATCGCGGTCCCCGAACCGCGGCTGATGGTGATCAAGCCCTGGGACAAGTCGTCGCTCAAGGACATCGAGAAGGCGCTCAAGGAAGCCAACCTGGGCATCAACCCGATGAACGACGGCGAGGTGATCCGCCTGCCGATGCCGGCGATGACCGAGGAGCGCCGCAAGGACATCGCCAAGCAGGTGCGCAGCAAGGGCGAGGACCACAAGGTGGCGATCCGCAACGTGCGCCGGGACGCCAACGAGCGGCTCAAGGTCCTGCTCAAGGACAAGACGATCACCGAGGACGACAACAAGCGGATCACCGAGAAGGTGCAGAAGGAGACCGACGCGGGGGTGAAGCTGGTGGATGAGATCATCACCAAGAAGGAAAAAGAGGTGATGGAGGTTTGAGCCGCCGCGCGCTGGTGGCGGATCCCTCGGTGCCGGTCTCCGGCACCGTCAAACGCTTCCTGGAGGGCGCCGGCTACACCGTCAAGGTGGTGCGCTACTTCGACGAGGCGGTGCATGCGGTCCAGGAGGGGGCGGTGGACGTGGTGTTCACCTCCGCCTCCGACCTGTTCGACGGCGAGTCGCTGTGCCTCAAGCTCAAGGAGCTGGCGCCGGTCCTGCCGGTGGTGCTGGTCTACCCGCCCGAGGCGGAGGATCCGGATGCGGCCGCGGTGCGGTGTGGCGCGGACGCCTACCTGGTGGCGCCGCTCAAGCGGGGCACGGTGGTCTCCACCGCCAAGACGGTGGCCCGGGTGCGGGCGCTCTTGGAGACGGTGGAGAAGCTGGAGTCGGACCTCAAGCGGCACATCGCCGAGCCGCCCAGCGATCCTGGGCAGGTGGTGGGCACCACCGCCGACTTCGAGTTCTTCAAGAAGTTCCTGCTGATGGAGGTCAAGCGGTCCCGCCGCTACAAGTACCCGGTGTCCTTCCTCCTGGTGGGGTTGGATCAGCTGGAGGGGAAGCTGCACCCACTGCCTCCGGAGAAGCGGATGGCGGCGCTGGCGGAGGCGCTGGGGATCATCACCCGCGGGGTGCGGGACATCGATCTGGCGATCCCGTTCAGCGAGGGCCGGTACCTGGTCTTTCTGCCCCACACCCCCCGGGGCGGGGCGATGGTGGTGGCCACCCGGGCCCGGGAGCGGCTGGGGAAGATGGAGACCGTGCCGGGGATGACCGCCTCGGTGGGGGTGGCCGCGTTTGAACCCGGCCCCCAGGACGCCACCATCAGCTTCGGCAGCCTGATGAAGCAGGCCACCGATTCGCTGCGCAAGGCGCAGCTGGCGGGTGGAGATCGGGTGGAGGCCGCGGAGAGCGCGCGGCCGGCGAAGCGGGACCGGATCAGCCTGGGCTGAAGCGTCGGATCCCCAGGTCGGCGAAGAGGTCGTCCGCGCAGGCCCGGAACCGCCAGCCGGCCTCAGTAGGTCAGCGGGTTCCCGCTGATCTCCTGGACCACCTCGGAGACCCAGGCCAGCAGCTCCACGCCCTTGCCCTTGTCGTCCAGCCACTGGCCAGACGCCGGGTGGAAGTCGAAGTGGATCCCCTGGCTCTTGCCGGCCACCCAGATCTGCCGGACCGCGCGCTGGGTGTTGACCACGCACTTTTCGCCGGAGGAGGCGGTGAGGGTGACCATGTCCCCGGTGCTGTCCGCCTCCAGGGTGTCCGGATCCAGCTGGTCCGCCGCCGCCAGGATCTGCTTGAAGAGGGCGGAGGTCAGCTGGTTGTAGCGGGTCTCGTCCAGCATCGGCGTCAGCGGTCCAACTGCTCGAGGAGGGGCTGGCCGATCGCCGCGTAGAACAACAGCCGCGCCGGAGCGGTGCCGGTGTCGTCCTTCTCCAGGGCGATCACGGTTCCCGGGCTGACCTGCTTGGGGAAGGGCTGCACCCCCATCAGGTGCGCGGCCATCGCTCCCATCGAAGGGGAGTGGCCGACCAGGATCAGGTTCTCGCCGGCGTACTGGTTGACCACGCTGTCCATCGATCCCACCGGCATGTCCGGGAGCAGGGAGCGGTGGGCGCGCAGCGGCCCCTCGTGGTGGATCACCGCGGAGAGGATGGAGGCGGTCTGCACCGTGCGCACCAGGGGGCTGGTGAGCACCAGCTGCACCGGGCCAATCCGCTCTGCCAGGGAGGTGAAGTGCTCGCGCAGCTGCGCCCTGCCCTTGCTGGTCAGGGCGCGTGCTTCATCACCGAGTCCCTCCGGGATCTCCGCGTCCGCGTCGCCATGCCGTACCAGAAAGATCCTCACGCAACCTCCAACCGGACCGCGGTTCGTACACGACGGCGGCACTCACGGTCAAAGATTATGGAGCGACTGTCGACCAGCGGGAGCGGCGGGAGTCGGTGGCTATACTCGGCCCCCATCGAGGACCGGATGCGCCGAGGCTGGCTGTACATGCTGTTGACTGTGGGGTGTGCGCTGGCCGGCTGCAAGCGCGATGGCGCAGCCGCGTCCGCGGCGGTGGATGGCGGACGTACCCGGAGTGCGGAGGAGGCCCCGGGGAACCTGTCCGCGGCCCAGCTGACCGCCTACGTGCGCTACCAGCGGGCGATGGTGGAGGTGTACGACGCCCTGTTCCGGGAGCTGGAGCGGCTGGGGAAGAACGTGGACGGCGGTCCCAGCGGGATTCCACCCCAGGTGCGGGTGGTGGAGACCAAGGCCCTGGCGGAGGAGCAGGCCCGCCAGGACGCGGGGCTGACCGAGGCGGAGCTGGTCTGGATCGAACCGCTGGTGCTGGAGGTGCTCAACGCCCGCGCCCTGGCCCGCAGCCTGGATGCGCAAGGCCAGCTGGCCGAGCTGGAGGCGATGCGGGATCAGCTCCAGGGCGAGGCCCGCGAGGGCCTGGAGCAGACCCTGCTGGAGCTGCGGGAAGAGCAGGCGGAGGCGGCCCGGCTGACCGCGGTGCGGGCCAAGTACGGGGACGCCAACGTGGACCAGGTGCTGTCCCAGGAGCCGGCGCTGGCCGAGAACTACGAGCTGTGGCTGAAGAAGATCAGCGGCTGAGCAGCTCGAACCAGAGGTTGGTCTGCTTCTCCAGCACGCTGTTGGCCTTGAGCCGCCGGTGGAGGTTCACGAAGTCCACGCTGTCCAGCGGCTGATCCTGGTTGAAGCAGGAGAAGACGAAGCTCTCCGCCCCGGTCTTGGGGTCCACATGCTTCTGCAGGCACTGGGCGCAGATCTCCTTCATCATGCACTGCATCGGTGAGTTGATGGAGCCGATCGCCTCGTGGCGTGGGTCGAGGAACCGCTGCAGCACCCCGTGGCGGGCCTCCTTCACCGCCCACATCATCCGGTCCGAGCCGATGGCGATGATCCGGGTGACCTGGGAGAGCGGCGCCACCGGAGAGACCGGGAGCCTGCCCTCGGCGTAGGCCACCATCGCCTGCACCACGTTGCCCAGGAAGGCCGCGTCCTGCGCGCGGCGGGGGTGGATCAGGTCTCCCTGGTCCACCGACCACACGATCTGGTCGGTGTCCCGCTCGATGTCGTCCTGCTTGAACAGGTCCTGCGCGGTCTTGTAGCCGGCGAAGTAGATCACCCGGCTGCCGGCCGCCTTCAGCGCCCGGGCAATGGAGAACAGCACCGCGTTCCCCAGTCCTCCGCCGGCAAGCAGCACCGTCTCTCCGCGGGGGATCTCGGTGGGGGTGCCGGTGGGGCCCATCAGGATCACCGGCTCGCCCGGCTGCAGCTGCGCGCACAGCCGGGAGGAGGCGCCCATCTCCAGCACGATCAGCGAGACCAGCCCCTGCTCCGGATCCACCCAGGCGCCGGTCAGCGCCACCCCCTCCATCGACATCCGGGTGCCGTTGATCACCGGGGCCGACCGCTCGAAGTTCTGCAGCCGGTAGAACTGCCCGGGCAGGAAGCGCTGCGCGGCGAAGGGAGCGCGGATGATCACCTCCACGATGGTGGAGGTCAGCCGCTGGACCTTCACCACCCGGGCCACGAACGCCTCGTCCAGCCGCTGGAACAGTTGATCCAGGGCCTGGTCGCGGGTCGCCTGCTGGGAAGGATCGGTCAGATCCAGCGAGGCCACGTGGGCGGCGAACAGCCGCGCCACCTCCGGGTGCCCGTCCTTGGCCGAGGCCATGGCCTTGACCACGTTGCCGGCGTAGGTGGGGTGGTTGTCCCCGTAGAAGCTGATCAGCTTCCCGTCGCGCTGGTAGGAGGTGAAGAACGCGGTCTTCTGGCCCAGGTCGCCGGTGGCCTCGAACCTTCGCAGCGAGAACCGACCCGGGGCCTCCTCGATCGCCTCATGGGCCTGGAAGTGCTGGCGGTCGGCGTCCAGCTGGAAGGTGCCAGGGAACTCCAGCTCGTAGGTGACGTTGGGGGAGGTGCCGGCCGCCACGCACACCGTCCGCGCCGGGAACTCCAAGAGCTGCTGGGTGCCGCGCAGCTTCCCGTCGATCACCGTCATCCGCTCCATCCGCAGCGCGGCCACCGCGCCGTACTCGTCCTCCACCGCCTCCACCGGGCTCATCCGCTCCACGAAGCGGATCCCCTCCTCCAGGGCCTTGCTGACCTCCTCGTGGTTCAGCTTGTAGGCCGGGGAGTCCTGGAGGTTGCGGCGGTAGCAGATCGAGACCCCGCCCCAGGCGCGGATCAGCGGGATGAAGTTGGGCGCCTCCCCGGCGGCCTGGGCACGCTCGCGCTCGGCGCGGATCGCCCGGCCGTGGGTCACGAAGGTCTCGTAGATCCGCTTCTCGTCCGGCTCCATCCGGGCGGTCAGCGCCTCCTCGCCGCGCCGAGCGGCGATCAGCTCGTGGCGGGCCAGCACCTTCTCCACCTGCACCGGATAGTAGGCGGTCAGCTCGGTGGCGGTGTCGATGGCGGTCAGCCCGCCGCCGATCACCACCGCCGGCAGCTGGACCTGGAGGTTGGCCAGCGAGTCCTTCTTGAAGGCCCCGGTCAGCTGCAGGGCCATCAGGAAGTCCGAGGCCTTGCGGATGCCGCGGATCAGGTTGTTCTTCATGGCGATGATCGTCGGCTTGCCGGCGCCGGCGGCGATCCCCAGGTGATCGAACCCCATCTCCCAGGCGTCCTCGATGGTCAGGGTGCCACCGAAGCGGATCCCACCGTAGATGCGCAGGTTGCGCCGCCGGGAGAGGGTGAGGTGGATCAGGGTGAGGAAGTTCTTGTCCCAGCGCACGGTGATTCCGTACTCGGAGACCCCCCCGAAGCCGGAGAGCACCCGCTGGTCCAGCTCGCTGGTCAGCTGGGAGAAGTCGCGGATCGGGGTCAGCGGCTGGCCGTTCTGACCGGTGAGCGCGTCGGGGAACGGTTCAATCTTCAGCCCGTCGATCCCCGCCACCCCGAAGCCTTCGTTGAGCAGATAGTGGGCCAGGGTGTAGCCGGCGGGCCCCATCCCCACCACCAGGGCGTTCTTGCCGATGTAGGGCAGCGCGTAGGGCCGTCGGATGTTCAGCGGGTTCCAGCGGGTGAGCAGGCCGTAGATCTCAAAGCCGTAGGGCAGGGCCAGCACATCCGTCACCACCGAGGTCTCGGTCTGCGGAATGTCGACCGGTTCCTGCTTCTGGTAGATGCAGGCCTTCATGCACTCGTTGCAGATCCGGTGACCGGTGCCCGGCACCATCGGGTTGTCGATGGTGATCATCGCCAACGCACCGATCGCGTCGCCCTTGCTCTTGAGCGTGTGGTACTCGGAGATCTTCTCCTCCAACGGGCAGCCGGAGAGCGCGATCCCCAGCGGGTTCTTCTTGTAGGTGCCCTCGCCGGCGGCCGGGTCCTTGTTCTTGAACCCCCGCGAGCAGGAGTCCTTCTCCCGCTGGTGGCAGAAGATGCAGTAGTCGATCTCCCCCATCACCTTGCGCGGACCGCCCCGGCGGTCGGTCAGCTTGAAGCCATCCCGTCGGCGCAGGTGCTCATCCGGACCCTCGGCCGCCTCGGGGAGATCGCTGTGGGGGTGCTTGAGGTGGACCAGTTGCTCGAAGTTGACCGGCTTGTGCACGTACTGGGTGGACCACGCGTCCCCGGTGTGGTGGGCGCGGTCATGGACCAGCTTTCCGTAGGTCCAACGGTCGGCCAGCGCCAGCAGCCCGCGGACCGCGGCCAGGCCGCCGGCGTCGTCCTCGCTGGAGACCAGGGTGGAGCCGAAGGCCTCCTTGCCCTCCCCGGTGGAGAGCAGCGCCGCGCGCAGCCGGGTCCACTGGTCCCGCAGCTGGACCTCCTGCTCGGTGCCCCTGGGGAGCTGCCCGGCGAAGAGCCGCTCGATCCGCATCAGGGTGATCACCGCCTCGGCCTGGGCGCGCTCCAGGTCGTGGGCCTCCACCGCGGCGGGGAAGCCCAGGCGCCACAGCAGCTTCATCCGCGCGTTGAGGGCCGGGTACTCCTCCACGGTGGGGCGGTCGGTGGCGCCCTTCTTGAACACCCGCTTGACCACGAACTCGCGCTTGTACTCGTAGAGGGACAGCTCGGAGGTCAGCACCCCGGCGATCTGCTCCACCTGGGCCTCCACCGAGAACAGCCGGGTGACGAAGCGGGAGACGTGCCGGCCCACCTGGATCAGCAGCTCCGACTCCTTGGGCTTGGAGAGGTTGGCGCCGGCGCTGGCCCGGTAGGCCAGGAACTCGGCGGCCAGGGCGGCGTCGTCCGCCGCCAGCTGCGCATCGAAGCGGTCGGAGAGACGGCGAAGCGCCATCGGGTCGTACAGATCTTCGAAGCGGAATCCCTCGATGCCCAGCTGCATGGGGGGCAGATAACACGCACCGAGGCTCCATCTCACGGGCTTGGTCAGAGGGCCTGGGCGGACCGGGCCGGATTTGGGGGTTGGGGGTTGGGATTTGTCGGGTCAGGATGCGGCGCGTGACCGAGGTCAATCCTGCTCCGGTGGCCAGCCCCTCCCGGCGAATGTCTGGGCTGCTGCCGTGGGCGGTGCTGCTGGGCGGTTCGGTGCTGTTCCGGCTGCCGGCGCTGATCAACGCCCGGGGGGTGCACTCCGACGCGGCGATCGTCGGGTTGCAGGCGATGCACATCCTCCAGGGAGAGTGGTCCTGGTTCCTGTGGGGCGCGGGCTACCAGGCGTCCTTTGACGCGGTGCTGATCGCCCTGGGCTTCGCGCTGACCGGACCCTCGGCGCTGACCTTGATGATGGTCCCGCTGCTGGGGCACCTGGCGTGCGTGGGCCTGGCATACGACGCGCTCCGGCGGTGGGTGGCACCGGGGGCGGCGGCGATCGCGTGTCTGCCCCTGGTGGTCGCCCCCCAGGCGATCAACGGGGTGGCGCTGTACGCCCCGCGGCAGTGGAGCATCACCGCGGTGTTCCTGGCGGTGTGGCTGGTCTCCCGCTCGCTGGGCGCCTCCAAACCGGTGCCCTGGCTGATCGGAGGCGGCTTCTTCGCCGGGTTCGCGCTGTACCTGGACCTGTTCGCGCTGCAGCTGATGGTCGGCTTCGGGGTCTTCGCGCTGGCCTCTGCCGCCGCGCCGCTGCGGCCGGTGCGCGGGCTGCTGACCCGGGTGGCCGGGCTGGCGGCGGGGACGCTGCTGGGGGCGCTGCTGGTGGCCTGGTCCCGCTCCCAGCCGATGGCGGATGCGGCCAAGACCACCTTGTCGCTGGAGCGGCTGGGGCCCAACGCGCGGCTGCTGTGGGAGACCTGTCTGCCCTGGCTGCTGGGGACCAAGGTCTTCATCCCCGGCGAGCGGCTGTACCCGGACCTGTGGATCCCGCCCTGGCCGGTGGGGCTGCTGCAGTGGGTGGCGCTGGGCTCGGTCCTGCTGGCGGTGGCGGTGGCGGGGGTGGCGGTGCTGAGGGGGAAGGTTGCTCCGGCGGTGCGGCGGGCGGCGCTGCTGGGGGTGGGGATCACCGCCTCCTCGGTGGGGGGCTTTCTGGTCTCCTCCATGCCCTCGGACATGTGGTCGGCGCGGTACCTGGCGCCGGTGGTCTGGTTCCTTCCCTTCACCCTGGCGCCGCTGGCCGGGTGGCTGGGCGCGCGCCGGTTCGGGATGGCCCTGGCGCCGTATCTGGTGGTGGCGGCGATCGGCGGCTGGCTGGCGTTGGGGCCGTACGTCCAGGGCCCGCTGCCGGTGCGCACCGCGCGCGGTGTCGCCGAAGACGAGGCAGAGGTGGCCCGGGTGCTGCGGGAAAAGGGCGTGACCCACGCCGCCGCCCAGTACTGGCTCTCCTACCGGCTGGGGTTCCTGTTCCAGGAGTCGCCGGTGGTGATCCCGCTGGCCGCCTGGGAGGACCGCTACCCGCCCTATCGGGCAGGCTTTCAGCAAGCGCCGGTCGTCGCCTACCTGTTCCACCCCTCCGAACCGCGCGCCACCCCCGGACCCTACGAGGCCCAGCTGCGCGCCACCGGGGCCCGGTATGAGCGGCTGGAGATCCGGGGGTTCACGGTGCTGATCCACCACCGGCGGTGAGGCTGCCTATTCCTTGAGACTCGCCGTCGTCTTCAGCCGCTGCCCCTTGGCGAGCTGTTGTACCCGCTGGTGGCTGAGCCCGAGCAGATCGCCTGCATCCCGAACGCTCAGGTCGAGGTCTCGCACCAGGGTCCGGACCGCGCGGAGGGTCAACGTCTGGGCCTTGGCCTCGTGCTCAGCCAGCATTCTTTGGACCGCCTCCCTCTCTGCCAGAAGCTGGGAGGCCTTGCCGGGAAGCTTCATCCGCTCCTTGAGCTTGGCGCTTCCGGCGTCGGGGATGGCCAATTCAAAGGCCTCCTGAATCCGGGTCCGGGCCTGCTCGATGCTTCGCCCCTGCGTGTGGCACCCGGGTACGCCCTTGACCGTGGCCACCCACCAACCCGCCTCGTCACGCTCGTAGGTCACGGTGTAGGTCTTCATCGCTTCAACCAACCCTTTCCCAGGCAGGGCTCCAGGTCACGCTCGATGGCGCGCAGAAGCCCGGGCCCGATGTCCTCGCCTGCATGAACCGGCACAGTGCTGAAACACCGCCCGCACTGGATTCGCACATGCGATCCGCGCCGCCGGAGTTCCACGCAGTCGAGCTGACGGAGTAGCCGGAGCTGTGCCTTGGCTCGCACCCCCAAAACGATAACCATCGTGCGATGAAGTGTCTAGTCCACTAGACGGAACTCGGTGATCCACCACCGGCGGTGAGGCGTCGGCGACGGACCGTCAGCTGGCCTGCGCCTCGGCCGGGCTCTTCCTTGCCTCCGGTTCCGCCGTCTCCACCGCAGCGAGCGCGGCGCAGCAGGCGCCGATCACATAGAAGTAGTAGTTGCAGAAGGCCTGCTTGTTCAGCGCGAAGAACAGCGTGAACACCAGCGCCACGGCCAGCGAGAAGCCCGCCGGAGACCGGGGGGCGCGCCACAGGGCCAGCAGGGAGGCCACCCCGGCGCCCAGGAACCCCAGCAGCGCGGCGCTGGGGGGCACCCCGCCCGGGCCGGAGAACCAGTTCAAGTAGGTCAGGGCGTCGGCGCGGAAGGGCTGGTGGAACTGCATCGCCACCACGCTGCGCCAGAAGCCGGGGAGGTCGAACAAGGCGACTGGCACCGTCAGCGCCGCGGCCACCGCCACCGCCACGCCCCAGAACCGGGCCACCCCGATCGGCCGGGTGTGTGGGCCCAACAGCAGCAGCGACACTGGCAGCGCCAGCACCGAGTGTTGCTTCACCGCAAAGAAGGCGCCCAGCGCATAGGGCAGCGCGCGCGGCCAGCGGACGGCGCAGAAGACGACCGCGGTCAGCAACAGGACCAGGAACGGCTCGGTCCAGGACTGCTCCAGCACGAAGAGGGATCGCGGCGTGAACAGGTACAGCGCGGCGGCCAGCGCGCCCAGGCGACCTGGCCGCAGGTAAGCCAGCAGCCCGCCGGTGGCGGTGATCGCCACCAGATGCGCGTAGCGGGTGTCTCCGCCGAACGCGTGCCCCAGGGTGGAGAACAGCAGGCTGAGGGGAGGATAGAGAAAGCCGAAGGTGGTCCGGCCGTTGACCACCATCCCCGGCCCGTAGAAGTTCCCGTGCCCGTAGATGTTGGGAAAGCTGATCCCGTACGGGTTGGTTCCGGAGAGCAACGCCTGGGCGGCGTCGCGCTGGAGGACGAACACGTCGATCGCCGGCTGGGGGGAGGCGGCGATCATCCACGTGCCCAGGGCCAGGTAGGACAGCAACAGCCCGGCGATCAGCAGGTGCCGTCCGCGGCCGGAGGGCAGCACCAGCGCGCCGGAGATCACCGCCGCGAAGGCCAGCGGCCGCAGGTACGGCAGGTGCCACCCCGGCGAGTAGCGGACGTAGATCCCCGGCGGGGTGACCACCAGCTGGGAGAACTGGAAGGCCAGCGCCGCGACCAGCAGCAGGGGCAGCAGCCAACTCAAGGCACCTTCCAGCCTTGGCGGGGAGGGGGCCAGGGTGGCGCCCAGCAGCGCCACCAGGGCCGCGGTCACCCAGCCGATGGCCTGGGGGTGGATGGTCCCGTTGGACACCTGGACCGCCTGTCCCAGCGCGAAGGCGGCAAACGCGGCCAGCGCCAGGAGCAGGTGGGAGTCACCGCGCGCGGAGAGGCGGAAGAGGAGGCTGGGAGGAGCCGCCGCGGCGGGGCTGGCGGAGGCGTCGGGGAGGGAGAGGGGCACTGGCAGGATCAGGCGGGGGTGCTGCGCTTGCCGGGCTTGCCCTGGGGCCTGGGCTTCGAGTCACCCTCGGACTGCAGCTTCTTGCGCTTGGCCTCCCGGAACTCGCTGCGCCGCTTCGAGTCCTCCAGGATGAAGGAGACGGAGGGGGTGCCCTCGGCCACCACGAAGATCTGGTACGAGAACAGGGTCTTGCTGAGCTTGATCAGCACCTGGTTGGTCTTCACCGCCGCCTTGCCCAACACCCCGTTCCCCAGCACCTTGGGGAAGGGCGCGGGAACGCCGCGGACCTCCTTGATCCGGAAGCCGGAGTCCACCAGCAGCCTCCGCAGCGAACGGAAGGTGAACAGCCGGGTGTGGGTCTGATCCAGCACCCCCGCCTTGCCGTAGTTGAACTGGCCCAGCAGCAGCATCAGCCGCTGCACCCCGAAGGCGATGTTGGGGGTGGTGAGCACCAGCGTTCGCGGGGTGTAGTCGAAGCGGGCGCGGAGCCGCTCCAGGAAGCGCTCGGGGTTCTTGAGGTGCTCGATCACATCCAGCATCAACAGATAGTCGTACTCCTCGACGGGGAAGGTGGGCTCCGCGTCCAGGTCCTGCTGGTACCGGCGGATGTTTGGACCGGCGGCGACAGTGGGGTCCTTGTCCACCACCGCCACCTGGCAGCCCTTGTCCACCAGCTGCTGGGCAAAACCCCCGGGCCCGGCCCCCAGGTCCAGCACCCGGGCCCCTTCCGGCACCGCGTCGATCGCCAGCTGGTGGCTGCTGGGGTAGCCCAGCTTGAGGTCGTAGTGGCTGTTGTCCTTCTCGGACACCGGCTCGAAGCGACGCTGGTAGAGGATCCCCGCCCGGTGGGCCACGTTCTGCAGCGTGGCCACGGTGACGTCCTTGGCGTACTTCATCCCGTTCACCCGGCTGATCTCGTCGCCGTAGTAGGTGGGGATGGGCAGCTCCAGGATCCGCTGCTGGGCGTTGAGCAGCTGGATGATGATCTCGGTGTCGAAGTGGAAGACGTTCGAGTTCAGCTGAAACGCGATCCGCTTGAGCGCGGAGACCGCGTACACCCGGTACCCGCTGTGGAACTCGGAGAGCCGGGTCCCCAGGGCCGCGTTCTGCATGGTGGTGAGGATCTTGTTCCCCACGTACTTGTAGAGCGGCATCCCGCCCTTGAGCGCCCCGAACGGGGTCAGCATCCGGCTGCCGAACACCGCGTCCGCCCGGCCCTCGCGCAGCGGCGCCACCAGGTTGGGGAGCTCCTCGGGGGCGTATTGCCCGTCCCCGTGGACCATGGCCACGAAGTCGAACCCGCGTTCGATGGCGAAGGCGTAACCGACCTTCTGGTTCCCGCCGTAGCCCTGGTTGAACTCGTTGCGCAGCACCGTGATCCGGATCTCCGGATGGGTGGCCTGGTACTCGCGACCGATCTCGAAGGTGCGGTCCTGGGAGGCGTCGTCCACCACCAGGATCTCGCAGTCGTAGTCGTCGAACACCGACCGGGGGATCCGCTCCAGCACCGACTTGAGCGTCTCCTCCGCGTAGTACGCGATCACGAACACGAGCAGCCGGGGCTTGGATGCGCTGGGCATGGTCACCTCCTAGCCTTAGCGCCCCCCCTGGTTCAAGGCTGCGGAGGGTACTCCGGGAGCAGGGGCGTCAGTGCCTGGAGGGTGGGGGCCACCGAATCCCGCGCCGAGAGCAGCGGTGTGGCGACCGGCCAGTCGATTGCCAGCTGGGGGTCGTTCCAGGCCAGGACCCGCTCGCAGTCGGGGGCGTACAGCTCGGTGCACTTGTAGAAGAAGTCGGCGGAGTCGGAGGTGACACAGAACCCGTGGGCCAACCCGGGCGGCACCCACAGCTGCCGATGGTTCTCGGAGGTCAGCTCCACTCCGACCCAGCGACCGAAGGTGGGCGAGCCGCGCCGGACGTCCACCACCACGTCGAACACCGAGCCGCTGAGCACCGTGACCAGCTTTCCCTGCGGCCGCGGCTGCTGGAAGTGGAGGCCGCGCAGGGTGCCCTTCACCGAGCGGGAGAGGTTGTCCTGGATGAACGGTCCGCGGATCCCCAGCTCCCCGTAGCGGGAGGCCTGGAAGGTCTCCAGGAAGAAGCCGCGGCTGTCGCCGAAGACCTTGGGGGTGAGGATCAACACGCCAGGGATGTCGGTGGGCGTCACCTGCATGGCCAAGGTCTTAGCCCAGTGATAGCCATTGCGCCCCCTGTGAAACCTCGGCTCCAACAGCTGGTGGCCTGGACCCGGGGACTGCCCGACTGGGTGGTCCGCCCGCTGGCCCTGTTCGTGTTCACCCGGGTGGCGATCTTCGGCGTGACCGGGATGTCGCTGACCCTCGACCCCCGGCTGCATCGCCCGGGAGGGCCGCTGGCGCTTCCGGCGCTGGAGGGGCTGTGCCGCTGGGACTGCGGCTGGTTCCACCGGATCGCGCTGGACGGGTACGCGCTGCCCAACTACTCCAACTTCTTCCCGCTGTTCCCGCTGCTGGGACGGGCAGTGCACGAGCTGACCGGACTGCCGATCCCGCTGGCGCTGATCCTGATCTCCAACCTGTGCGGCCTGCTGGGGCTGATGGCGGTGTACTGGGTGTTCCAGCAGGAGTCCCCGGAGGTGGCCACCACCGGCACCGCGCTGCTGGCCGCCTGGCCGTTCTCCTTCTTCCATGCCGCCGGCTACCCGGAGTCGCTGATGCTGGCCTCCAGCGCCGGGGCGATTGCGCTGGCCTACCGCCGGCGACACCTGGCGGCGGGCGCGGTGCTGGGGTTGGGGATCCTGGCCCGGCACCTGACCGTGATCGCCGGGGTGGCGCTGCTGGTGGCGCAATTGCGCGAGCGTGGCTGGCGGCCCCGGAACTTCATCCTCCACCGCGACTTCCTGGGGTTGGTGATCCCGCTGGCGATGGTGGGCGTGTACTTCGCCTACCTGGGCGTCCGCTTCGACGATCCGCTGCTGTTCTGGCGGGCCCGCAGCGCCGGCTGGGGAGACGCCGCCTGGCACGGGATCGTCACCTACTTCTCCTCGGCCGGGTGGGAGCCGCAGATCCACTATTACGTGGTGCTCTCCCTGATCCCCGGGGTGGGGGCGCTGCTGCTGCTGCGCAAGCCCGCCTGGTGGATCCTGGCCGGCTATGGCGTGACCCTGATGGTGGCGCTGTGGTCGATTGGCCTGATGGGGCTGGGCCGCTACACCCAGGCCTGCTGGCCGGCCTTCCTCCCGCTGGCGGTGGCGCTGGAGAAGCGCCCGGGACTCAAGGCCCCGGTGCTGATCGCCTTTGCCCTGGTGCAGGGGCTGTTCCTCTACCTGCACGTGCACTCCTACCCGATCAACTAGGGCCCCAGCTCTCCGCGGGCCACCAGGTCGATCAGGTACTGGCCGTACTCGTTCTTCTTCATCGGCTCGGCCAGCCGCAGCACCTGTTCGGCGCCGATGTAGCCCATCCGGAAGGCCACCTCCTCGGGACAGGCCACCTTGAGACCCTGGCGCTGTTCGATGATCTGGATGAAGGAGGAGGCCTGCATCAGCGACTCGTGGGTGCCGGTGTCCAGCCAGGCATAGCCGCGTCCCATCACCTGCACCCGCAGCTGTCCACGCCGGAGGTACTCGGCGTTGAGGTCGGTGACCTCCAGCTCCCCGCGCTTGGAGGGCTGGAGGTGGGCGGCGATGTCCAGCACCTGGTTGTCGTAGAAGTACAGCCCGGTGACCGCGTAGTTGGACTTCGGGTGGGTCGGCTTTTCCTCGATGCTGGTGGCCACCCCCGAAGCGTCCAGCTCCACCACCCCGTAGCGGTGCGGATCCTTGACCCAGTAGCCGAACACGGTGGCGCCCGCCGCCTGCCGGGACGCACCCTGCAGCAGGTCGATCAGCCCGTGGCCGTAGAAGATGTTGTCCCCCAGCACCAGCGCCACCGAGCCATTGCCCACGAACTGGCGGCCGATGATGAAGGCCTGGGCCAGTCCCTCCGGACGGGGCTGCTCCGCGTAGGAGAAGCTCACCCCCCACTGGCTGCCGTCTCCCAGCAGCTCGCGGAAGCGGGGCAGATCCGATGGGGTGGAGATGATCAGGATCTCCTTGATCCCCGCCAGCATCAGCACGCTGAGCGGGTAGTAGATCATCGGCTTGTCGTAGATCGGCAGCAGCTGCTTGCTGACCGCGCGGGTCAGTGGGTACAGCCGGGTGCCAGAGCCGCCGGCGAGGATGATTCCCTTCATGGGGTGGAGCTCCTTGTGGCGAGCAGGAGCTCGCGGAAGCGTTGCAGCGACTCGGTGAGCCGCAGGGGAGGCGTGTGGAGCACCGCGCGGGCCTTGTCCGAGGTCAGCCCGGCGCGGGGGGGCCGGTGCGCGACCAGGCCGGAGTCCGCCAGGCGGATCGGCTGGAGCAGTCCGGGGTCGAAGCCGAACACCAAGCAGAACGCCTGGCCGAATTCGACCCGGGAGACGAAGTCCGCGCCGCAGACGTTGAACACCCCGGAGAGGCGCCGGGTGCCCAGTTCGATCAGCTGCTGGGCCACGTTGTCCGCCAGGCTGGGGGTGACGAACTGGTCCAAGAACAGCCGTACCTGCTCTCCGCGGGAGAGGGCGTCGTACAGCCACAGCCCGAAGTTGGTCTTGGCCCCGCGGATGTGGCCGTACACCACCGCGGTGCGGGCGATGGTGCAGCCGGGGGCCAGCACCGAGGCCGCGTACTCGGAGGCGTGCTTGGTGATCGCGTACACCCCGATCGGACGGGGGCTGGCGTCCTCCGGGTAGGGGCCGGCGGCGCCATCAAAGATGTAGTCGGTGGAGACGTGGACCAGGTGGGCCCCCACCAGGGCTGCCGCGCGGGCCAGGTTCGCGGTGGCGGTGACGTTGCTGGCCCAGGCCGCAGCCGGATCCTTCTCGCAGCGGTCCAGATCGGTCATCGCCGCGGGGTGGATGATCACCGTCGGGCGATGCTGGGCGACCAGGGCCTCCACCGCCGCGGCGTCGGTCAGCTCCACGGAAGCATAGGGAGCGGACTGGGAGAGCCGCGCCGGGCCGCGGGACACTCCCAGGACCGGCTGCCCCTCGGCGACCAGCTGCGCGCAGAGGCGGTTGCCCAGCAGGCCGTTGACGCCGGTGATCAGGAAGGAGGCGGCCACGGTGATCGGCCGGGTCAGGCCGTCCCCAGACGGGTGCGGTACTGGGTGTCGTAGTACTGCCGGTACTGACCGGAGAGCACGTGCTGCCACCACTGGGGATGGTCCACGTACCAGCGCACGGTCTCCTCCAGGCCCTGCTCGAAGGTGTGGGCAGGGGTCCAGCCCAGCTCATTCTTGATCTTGGTGGGATCGATGGCGTAGCGCCGGTCGTGGCCGGGGCGGTCGGTGACGAAGCGGATCAGGCTCTCCGGCTTCTTCACCAGGGACAGGATCCCCTTCACCAGCTCCAGGTTGCGCCGCTCCGCCCCCCCGCCGATGTTGTAGACCTCGCCGGCCCGGCCCTTCTCCAGCGCCAGCAGGATCGCCGAACAGTGGTCGTCCACGTGCAGCCAGTCCCGGACCTGGGCCCCGTCGCCGTAGACCGGCAGCGCCTTGTCATTCAGCGCGTTGACCACCATCAGCGGGATCAGCTTCTCCGGGAACTGGTAGCGCCCGTAGTTGTTCGAGCAACGGGTCACCACCACGTCCAGCCCGAAGGTGTGGTGGTAGGCCAGCGCCAGCAGATCCGCGGCCGCCTTGGAGGCGGAGTAGGGGGAGGAGGGCTGCAGCGGGGACTGCTCGGTGAACGCCCCGGTGGGCCCCAGCGATCCGTAGACCTCGTCGGTGGAGACCATCACGAACCGCCGCACCCCGGCGTCCTTGGCCGCCTCCAGCAGGGTCTGGGTCCCCAGCACGTTGGTGCGGGTGAACACCTCCGGGCCGAGGATGGACCGGTCCACGTGGCTCTCCGCCGCCAGGTGGAGGACGGCCTCGATCTGGTGCTGGCGGAGGACCAGATCCACCAGCTCCCGGTTGCCCACGTCCCCGCGGACGAACTTCAGCCGGGGATCGCCTTCCAGATCGGCCAGCGACTCCAGATTCGCCGCGTAGGTCAGCTTGTCCAGGTTCACCACCGTCCACTCCGGACGGGTGCGCCGAAGCTGGCGGATCAGGTTGGAGCCGATGAACCCGCAACCACCGGTGACGAGGACTTTCATGGTGGGGCCTAGTAGCGGAGGGGCTCCAAGGAGGTCAAGGAAGCCGTTCGGCACCCGGGGGGCGCCTTGCGCCACCGGATTCCATTAGGTACGTGGCGCCTGCAAAACACCGAAGGGGACGATGCCGAACGATTTCTCAGCCCCGAGTGGCTACAGGCCGTGGCGTTCCAAGGTCCCGCCGAGCTGGATTCCCTCGACCGGGGCACTTCTGGTGGTCCTCCTGGGGTGGGCGGCATTTCACATGGCCCCGCTGCTCTGGATCCACTTCGACGACTTCGCGAACACCCAGGGTTATCAAGAGAGGTGGGGTGAGCTCTGGAGGAGCTCCCACTACAACCGGTTCCCGCTGTTTGGGCTGGTGGTGTATCCGCTTCTGCTGGCAGTTCCGGCGGGTCTGGCGCATGGGGTGGTAATCCTGGCCCACCTGGCCACCGCGCTGCTGGCGCGTCGCGGGCTGATTGCCTCCGGCGTTCCTGACCGCCAGGCCACCCTGGCCGCGGCGCTGTACCTGCTCTCGCCTGCCGCTCTGGAGCCCGCCTTCTGGCTGGCCGCCTCGACCCTGATCTTCGGTGCCTTTCTGATCGCGGGAGGGACGCTGGCCTTGCTGGCCAGACGCGAGGTTATTGGCACTGTGCTCCTGTTCCTGGCCAGCCTGTTTTCGGAAGGCCTACTGATTCCGGCAGGGGGCGTGGCGTTCTTCGCCAGCAGACGGCGAGGGGCCGGGTTTTGGCGCGCACTGGTTGCAGCCGTCACCGTCGGAACCCTCTATCTCGTGTTCCAGCTGGCTCGCCGCCTGGTGTCGACCAGCGGTCCTCCGCTTCAGTACGCGGTGGGGCTGGAACGGGTCAGCTCGAACCTGACCGACCTGCTGCTCATGTCGGTGGGGGCCGCCTCTTCGTCGGACGCTGCCTGGCACTGGCTCCACGTCGGGTCTCCGCGGGTGGTGACCCAGTACCTTTCCCCGGGCTGGCTGGTCATTGCTTTCGTGTGCACGACGGCCGGGTCTCTATGGATGCTCCGAGCCACTCAGGGCGCCGTCCCCAGACCCGCAGACCGATCCATCGCGCGGCGGGTGGTGCTGGCCTGTTCGTTCCTGGCAGCCGCCTCGCTGCTCATCTATCTGCCGATCGTCGGCAACAGCATGCAATCCCGGTATGCCTTTCCCTGCGGGGGCTTCCTGGCGCTGGCGGTGGGGGTAGGGGCGGGTCTGCTGCCGCGGCAACTGCGCGGCTGGACCAGCGGGGTAGGGTGCGTCGCGGTGCTCGGTGTGCTGCTCTTCAATGTCTGGAGCACGGGTTGGAAGAACTGGTACGCGGCGGGCAAGGTCGAGCAGCGCATCCTGCGCGACGCCCGGCGGATCTCCGCGGAGAGCAGGGTCTCGTCGATCCATTTGGTGAATCCGCCCATGGTGGTCGGGGTCGCCTATGCCTTCACTCGGGATTGGGCCTATCTGGGCGCAGGGCGCCTCCTGATCGCCCCCGCCTTCAGGCTGCAAGCGGACTCAATCTGGGACTCGGACGCGGTGAAGCCCGGAGGACGGTTCTCCGATCGGCCCTGCGTGTTCATGCGCTGGACCTCGGGGGAGGCCACCTGGGGGACGCTCCTGGACGTGGGGGAAGGCCTCCAGATGGACTGCACCACCGGGGAGGTGGTTGTGGCGGGCGCTGCTTCGGCTCCCCGGGTGCATCGCGGGCAGGTGCTTGTCCGAGGAGAATTCCAGCCCTCCCGCCAGATCCTGCGGCAGGACTTCACGGCGGAGGAGTAGTCCTGGCCGCACCCTCCGCCAGTGGCGGAGGTTCCATCGCGCCAGCCTGTGCTTCGCCTTGCGCAAGTAGGCTTGTGCCGGCGGAGGGGATTGGATAGGCCCCTCCCCGGAACACACCCGGAGGACATCATGAGCAAGTTTTTCCAGCATGAACGCGCGCTGGTCGAATCAACCCAGATTGGCGAGGGGACCCGGATCTGGGCGTTCGCCCACGTTCTCCCCCGGGCTCGGATCGGTTCCCAGTGCAATATCTGTGATCATGTCTTCATCGAGAACGACGTGGTGGTGGGAGACCGCGTCACCGTCAAGTGTGGTGTTCAGCTCTGGGACGGGGTGACCCTGGAGGACGATGTCTTCATCGGCCCCAACGTCACCTTCACCAATGACCCCTTCCCCAGGAGCAAGCAGTTCTTGGAGGCGTATCCCCGGACCATCGTGCGTCGGGGAGCCTCGATCGGCGCCAACGCCACCATCCTCCCCGGGCTGACCATTGGCGCCCGGGCGATGGTGGGCGCCGGCTCGGTGGTGACCAAGGACGTGCCCCATGACGCGGTGGTGGTGGGGAACCCAGCGCGGATCAAGGGGTACGTCGCCGGTGCGCAGCCGCCGACCCCGGCAGTGACTCCCGAGGTCCCGCGGACCAAGGCCCGGGAGCCCCGCGCGATCGGGGTGGGCGGGACCACGCTGCACTCGCTGCCGGAGGTGACCGACCTTCGCGGCCACCTCTCCTTCGGAGAGTACGGAAGCCAGCTTCCGTTCCTGCCCAAGCGCTACTTCATGGTCTACGGAGTGCCCAGCAAGGAGGTCCGGGGCGAGCATGCCCACCGGGGGCTCCACCAGTTCCTGATCTGCGTCGCCGGGAAGGTGACGGTGATGGTGGATGATGGTCGCAGCCGTGCCGAGGTGGTGCTGGACAAGCCCACCCAGGGCTTGCACGTGCCTCCGATGGTGTGGGCGGCGCAGTACCACTACAGCCCGGAGGCGGTGTTGCTGGTGCTGGCCTCGGACGTCTACCGCAACGAGGACTACATCCGGGATCACGACGAGTTTCTCGCCGAGGTGACCCGGAAATGACTGCCGCCATTCCGTTCCTGGAGTTGAAGTCCATCCACGACGAGCTGAAGGACGAGCTGGCGGGGGCCTTCCAGCGGGTGGTCGCCTCCAACGCCCTGGTCCTGGGGCCAGAGGTGGCCGCCTTCGAGAAGGAGTTTGCGGAGTACTGCGGCACCCAGCACTGTGTTGGCGTGGCCAACGGCCTGGAAGCGCTGTCGCTGGTCCTCCGGGCCTGGGGGATTGGAGCCGGGGATGAGGTGATCGTTCCCTCCAACACCTATATCGCCACCTGGCTGGCAGTGACCCATGTGGGGGCCAAGGTGGTCCCGGTGGAGCCCCGGCTGGACACCTACAACCTGGATCCGGCGCTGGTGGCGCGGGCCATCACCCCGCGCACCAGGGCGATCCTCCCGGTTCATCTCTACGGGCAGACCGCCGATATGGCGCCGATCATGGACCTGGCCAGGGAGGCCAAGCTCAAGGTCCTGGAGGACGCGGCCCAGGGGCATGGCGCGACCTACCGGGGCCGAAAGGCCGGTGCCCTGGGCGACGCGGCGGCGTTCAGCTTCTATCCGACCAAGAACCTGGGAGCGATTGGGGACGCGGGGGCGATCACCACCGACGATGGGGACCTGGCGGACCGGCTGCGGGTGCTGCGCAACTACGGTTCGCGGCGGAAGTATTACAACGAGGTGATCGGCTACAACAGCCGCCTCGACGAGGTGCAGGCGGCGATCCTCCGGGTCAAGCTCAAGCACCTGGACGACCACAATGCGCGCCGTCGCCGGATCGCGGCGGTCTATCCCTCGCTGCTGGGCCGCTTCAACGTCACCCTTCCCCGGGTGCAGGAGGGGGACCAGCCGTGCTGGCACCTGTATGTGGTTCGCCACCCGGCGCGTGACGCGCTGGCCGAACAGCTGGCCGGGCTCAAGGTGGGGACGCTGATCCACTACCCGGTCCCTCCGCATCAATCCGACGCCTACCGGGAGGAGTTCGCCGGTCGTCGGTATCCGATCGCCGAGGAGATCGCGCAGACCATCCTCAGCCTCCCGATGGGGCCGCACCTCACCCCCGAGCGACTCCAGGCCGTGCTGGGTTGAGCATGCGGAAGCTATCGATTGTCGTCCCGGTCTACTTCAACGAGCTGAACCTCCCCGACACCGTCCCGCAACTGCTGGCGCTGGCGCCGAAGCTGGCGGAGCTGGAACTGGGCCTGGAGCTGGTGTTCGTGGACGATGGGAGCGGAGATCGTTCGCTGGCCATCCTGCGCGAGTTCCAGGTCCAGCACCCGGAGCGGATCCAGGTGGTGAAGTTGACCCGGAATTTCGGGTCCATGGCCGCGATCCAGGCCGGGCTGGAGGTGGCGAGCGGCGACTGCGTGACCGTGATCTCCGCCGATCTCCAGGATCCTCCGGACCTGATCGTGGAGATGGCTCATCACTGGCGGAAGGGGACCAAGACCGTGCTGGCGGTTCGTACTGACCGCAAAGAGCCGCTCTCCCAGCGCGCCTTTGCTTCGGTGTACTACGGGCTGATGCGTCGCTACGCCATCCCCGGCTACCCGCCGGGTGGCTTCGACTTCATGCTGATCGACCGGCAGGTGGTGGAAGAGCTGCGCCGGGCACGAGAGAAGAACACCAACATCATGTCGTTGGTCTTCTGGCTGGGACACCATCCGGTGATGATTCCCTACGTCCGCCGGGGGCGGGACAAGGGCAAGTCGCGCTGGACCCTGTCGAAGAAGATCAAGCTCTTCATCGATTCCTTCGTGGCCTTCTCCTACGTGCCGCTGCGCGCCGCCTCTGCGCTGGGACTGCTGTTGGCGGTGGCGGCCTTCATCTACGGCGCCGGAGTGGTGATCATCCGGATGACCCACGGGGTGGAGGTCCAGGGGTGGACTGCCCTGGTGGTCCTGCTGACCTTCACTTCCGGGGTCCAGCTGACGATGCTGGGGGTGTTGGGGGAGTACCTGTGGCGGGTGCTGGATGCGTCCAGGAACCGGCCCGGCTTCGTGATCGACGAGGTCTTCTCGGCGTCGCGAGGGGCTCCCGTCATCGCAAGCGCGCTCCCCTCCCGTCCCCTGGCCCGGCCTTGATCGCATCCTCCGAGAAGAACCGGGGCAGGTTCCCTCCCGGGGTGGGGGCATGGGTGATCGTCGCTCTGGGGGGGCTGGCCTTCCACATGGCGCCGTTTCTCTGGCTCCACTTCGACGACTTCTCGAACGTGGAGGTCTACCAGACCCAGTGGGCCAGCCTGTGGCACAACACCAAGTACAACCGGTTCCCGCTCTTCGGGTTGGTGTTCTATCCATTGCTGCTGGCGCTCCAGGCGGGGCTGGCGCACGCGGTGGTGGTCGTCGTCCATGTGGCCACCTCCTTGATGGTCCGTCGGGCGCTGGTGGCCTCGGGGATTGCGGACCGGGGGGCCACGCTCGCCGCGGCGCTGTACCTGATGACGCCCGCGGCGCTGGAGGCGACCTTCTGGCTAGCTGCCTCGACCCTGATCTTCGGTGCCGGTTTCATCGCCGGAGGGGCCGTGGCCTTGCTGCGGGGACGCACCCGGCTGGGGCTGGTGGCGCTGTTCCTGGCCTGTCTGTTCTCGGAGGGACTGCTGATCCCCGCTGGCGGGGTTGCAATCTTGGCGAGCAGACGGCGGGGCTCTTCATACCCACGAGCATTGCTGCCGGGGGCGGCGGTAGTGATTGCCTACGTCCTCTTCCAACTGGTCCGTCGACTGGTCTCGGTCCGGGGTTCTCCCCTGCAATACGCGGTGGGCGTGGAGAACCTGGGCACCAATCTGGATCTGTTGCTCCAGATGTCGGTGGGCGCTGCCTCCTCGATGGATGCTGCCTGGTATTGGAGCCATGGACCCCACGCGGCAGTGGTCACCAGGTATCTTCCAGCGGGCTGGCTGGTGTTGGCCGTCGGGTGTGCCGCTGCCGGTTGCTGGGTGTGGTCCCGGTTTGCCTCTGCCAGCGGTGAAGGGGGCCCGACCGATCGGGCGAGCACGCTGAGAGTGGCATTGGGCTGCGCGCTCCTGGCCCTGGCCTCGCTCCTCCTCTACTTGCCGATCGTGGGAAACTCCATGCAGTCGAGGTACGCGTTCCCCACCGGTGCATTCTTGTCCCTGTCGCTGGGGGTGGGAGCGGCCGCGTTTTCGAGGCAGGTCCCGGCTTGGCTTCGAAGCGGGGGCCTTGCCCTGTTGCTGGGGGGAATGCTGTTCAATGTCTGGAGCACCGGTTGGAGGAACTGGTACCCCGCGGGCGAGGTGGAGCGCCGCATCCTCCAGGATGCGAAGCAGGTTGCAGTCGAAAGCGGAGCCGCCACGGTCTACCTGGTGAACCCTCCCGCTGCAGTGGGGGTCGGGTATTCCTTCATCCGCGACTGGGCCACCGCGCCCGCTGGCCGGCAAGTGATCGGGCGCGACGTTCTGCTCCTGGTGGATGCGGTCTGGGAGCCCGAGCGGCTTGCTCCGGGCGCCACCTGGCCCTCGCATCCGTGCGTGTTCCTCAAGTGGACGGACGGCGAGGCAACCTGGGGAACCGTGATGGACCTGGGCCAGGGGACCTGGGTGGACTGCGAGACCGGCGAGGTGGTCGCGGGGAGCGGGGCGGCTGCTTCGCGCGCCCACCGAGGGCAGGTCCTGCTCCGTGGAGACCGCCAGAACACCCGCCAGATCCTGGCCAAGGATTTTCCCGGGCTCTCATCCACCCGCTGAAGGCGCCTACCCGGTGGGTCGCTGGACTCCCCGGGTCCCTAGGAATCCTTGGGCCCCAGGCGGGTCAGGGTCTGGCGCACCGACTCCAGACGGCGCACCAGCCGGAAGGAGCGACTCTCCCGGATGCGGAGCAGGGTGGTGGAGGGCGGCTCGGCGGTATCGGGGCGATCCCATTGGTCCCCCCACCGCAGGGTGGCCACCCAGCGGTAGGCGGAGGTCTGCTTGAGTCGCTCCAGCGCACGGAAGGTCGGAAGCTGCTGGATGTGCGCCAGTTCCTCCGCGGCGCTCAGTCCGCTGGGGCTCTCCCCCACGGTGTGCAGTCGGGACCACAGAGCGTCGAACTCGCGCTCCATCCGCTGGAACTCCACCGCCCGGGTGGCCAGCTCGGTGGCCAACCCGCGGGACACCGGCTGCCGGGGCTGGTCGCCGCGGAGCTTGAGGGCCAGATCGAACAGCTCCACCATCCGGTCGCCCATCCGCTGGAGGGAGAACTCCTGTTCGATGCGCGCGCGGCCCTTCCGGCCCATCTCCCGGCAGCGGCTGGGATCCGGAATCAGCGCAGCCAGGAGGGCTGCATAGCGCTCCGCCTCGGCCTCGCCGCGCTTGAGCAGCACCCCGCACTCAGGGATGACCAGCTCGCGCTGCCCGCCAACGTCGGCCCCCACCACTGCCAGCTCCATGGCCATCGCCTCGAAGATGGAGAGGGCGATCCCCTCCATCAGGGAAGGCAGGAAGAAGATGTCCGCGGCCATCATCGTGGCGCGCATCTGCGAGAGCGGGAGCGCCCCCAGGAAGCGGACGTGGTCGGAGAGGCCGTGTTCCCTCACGAACGCCTCCATCATCCCCCGGTCCTCGCCGTCACCGGCGACCAGCGCGGTGAAGGCCAGTCCCTGCTCCGCCAACCGACGGAGGGTCTCGCAGAACACCGCCGGCTGCTTCTGGCGGGTGAGGCGCCCGGCGTACAGCAGCACCACCTGGGTGTCGTCCAGCCCCAGCGCCCTCCGTTGTTCGCGGCGAATCTGGGGGTCCCGCTTCCACTCCACCGGGTCTTCGTCCGTGTAGCAGACCTGGATCCGGGAGGCGTCGGCGCCGCGATCCACCATCCACTGCTTGAGGTGCTCGGAGGAGACGATGTTCAGGTCCAGCGCCTCCTGGGTGGTGGCCGCGTAGCGCGGGTAGCCTCCGTTCTTCCAGTACTCCTCCTCCATGTG
This sequence comes from Myxococcaceae bacterium, assembly GCA_036675345.1. Lineage (GTDB taxonomy): Bacteria > Myxococcota > Myxococcia > Myxococcales > Myxococcaceae > JALYOC01. Next base: position 100,542 of record JAKFFE010000026.1, on the reverse strand, counting down.
GCAGTAGTCCACGTAGGCGGGCTGGGGGCACCATGAACGCAGGTAGGGCAGGACCTGGTAGCCGTGCTCGCTGTTGCTCAGCAGCACCACCTCTGGACTGCGCGAGTCGATCAGGTAGCGCAGGAACGCCGGGTAATCGACCGGCCGCAGGAAGTGCGGAAGGGCGAACACGTCGGGGGTCCGCTTGCTGAACTCGGGCATCCAGGACTGGTCTCCGCGGAGGGTCCCCACCACCGTCACCTCCCACCCGCGCGCGGTGAGCTGCTCCACGAGCCGGAGGTTGAACTTGTCGGCGCCGCCCATGGTGAACCAGGGCAACACCATCAGGATCCGGCGCTTCCCGGTGGCGAGCGGGTTGGCGAAGGGGAGGTCGGTGCGAACCGTCTCGAACACCTCGCTGTGAAACGCACGGGGATAGGGGAAGGACTTGCGCAGATGCCCGAACCGGCGCTTGAGGTCGTTGGCGAAGGCCTCCTTGCCCTCGCTCCAGTTGGACCAGTCCGCCGCATGGGTGTCCCGGCGCCGATACCAGTCCAGATACTCGGGGATGGTCGCTCCCCAGGCGCCGGCCGCCGCGGCGCGGAGCCAGAACTCCCAGTCCTCGAACCCGCCCCGGATCGTCTCGTCGTAACCACCCAACTGGGCGTGGACCGACTTTCGCAGCAGGGCGGTGGCGGTGATCCGGTTCTCATCCACGAAGCCCGGACCGCTCTCGAAGCCCTGGTCCCACAGATACTGCTGGGCCGCGAACCCCACCGAGCGGCCCTTGGTGAAGGCAACGTCCGGATGGGAGGCCAGGAACCAGGCGCACTTCTCCAGCGTGGTGGGCTCGATCAGATCGTCCGAGTCCAACAGGAAGACGTAGGGGGCCTGGGCGTTCTTGAACCCGGTGTTGCGCGCCGCGCTCAGCCCGCGGTTCTGCGGATGGTCCACCACCCGGATCCGCGGGTCGCCGCTGCGGTAGGGCTGCAACTGGGCCAGCGCCGCCGGGTCGGTGCTGGCGTCATTGATGATCAGCCACTCGAACTGTTGCAGCGAGCTGCCGAGGACCGCTGCGGCGGTCTCCAGGAACACCGGCCCGGTGTTGAAATAGGGTGTCACCACTGTAACCACCGGAGGCGTCGACCCCTGGGGTGCGTAGTTGAACTTGGCTCGGCCCGATGAAGCAGGGGTGCTCGAGAAATCCGGATTCCGGGGGTCGATCATGACCGGGGCCGGATAGATGGTTTGCTAACCAATGGCAAGGCACAGGGGGACACCTTTTCTCCCCGGGTAGATGGCAACCCCCCGGCCCTTTGCTATGCACCCCGCCAATGGCGGCAAGGCCCGATACCCGTACCTATCTTCCGGTCCCAGTCACTGCTGATTCCTTCCTGGCCCTGGGCGCTCGCGACTATGCGGCGCTGGCCGAATTGCCTGCCTGGGCGGGACCCTACGAACGGGTCGGTTTCGATCGCCTGGTCGCCATCGCCTCCGACCTGGACCTGCTCTCGGTGCGTTCGGCGCGGGTCCTGGATGTGGGCTGCAACAGCGGCCTGTTCACCCTGGGGTTGGCCTCGCTGGGGCACCAGACCACGGGCGTGGAGAGCAACATCGCCGCCGACGTCCAGGGCTTCTATCCGGGAAAGATCCTGGATCTGGCCGAGCAGTCGCGCGCTGGGACCCAAGTGACCGGCGCCACCCTGGTGGAGGGGGACGTGGAGTCGTTCCTGGAGCAGACCTCCGGGAGGTGGGACGTCTGTCTGCTGCTCAGCGTGGTCCACCAGTGGTCCGCCGGCTACGCCTCCACCGGCGAGGGGGCCAAGGCGCGGCTGAGGGTGGAGACCTTGCTGCGCAAGCTGGTGGCCCGGGTCTCGTCGCTGATCTACTTCGAAGGGCCGGACCTGGCGCCGGGCCCGGATGCTGTCCCGCTGCCGTCCTGGTTCCTGGATGAAGGGCTGGTCGCCCGCTGCACCGTGATCGGGCAGAGCCCCGCCGCGAACGGCGACCTGCGCACCCTCTTTCGGCTGGAGCGTTAAACTTGATCTCGTTCTCTGCGGCTCCCCTACGCGCCTCCCAGGCGTTCGTTCCCCGCGATCAGGTGGTGGTCGCCTTCTGCTCCGCGGAATGCGTCCTCCATCAGGTCCCGGCCGAGGCCCGGGCAGCCCGGTTGTCTTCCGGCTCGGAACAGCCGCTGCTGGTGACCTCCGATCGGCTGTTCCTTAATGTCTCGTCGCGCGCCCACCCCCCCGGTCACCCGCTGCACGGAGCCCAGCCTCCGCAGTCGCCGGAGCGCCGCGCTGGCTGGCTGCGCAAGCTGGTGGGAGCAAAGCTGCAAGGGGTGGTGGAGGTGCACGCCGTCTGCGACTGCACCCTCTGCATCGCCCTGATCTCCGGTCCGCCCCTGGTGGACGCCGGCACCCGGCCGCCCTGGCTGCTGGCACTGGCTCCCGCGGATCGTCGCGACGCGGCCTCCGCGCTCACCCTGCGCCAGCTGTTCGGGGTCCTCTCGGATCTGGCCACCGGGCTGGACCTGCTGCACCAGCAGGGACTGGTTCACGGAGATCCCTTCTCCAGCAACGCGATGGTGACCCAGGACGGGCGCGGCCTGTGGGTGGACCTCAACGGCGTCCACCCGCTGACCGATGAGCTTCGCGCCCTCGACATCTGGGGCTTCGCGCTCTACGCGCTGATCGCCGCCTCCGCGGCGGCGCCCACCTGGAACCGCATGGCCCTGGAGGCGGCGCTGGGCGAGCTGAACACCACTCCGCTTGCCCAGTGCCTGTCGCGGATGGCCGGCGCGCTGCGCCTGGCGGCGGAGGCCGACGAGGCGGGCGCCCCGGTGGACGACGCGGCGATCGGCGAGCTGGCCCAGCTGTTTGCCGGGTGTGGGCTCGAACGACGGGAGGACCTGCTGGGGCAGGTGCACCGGCGGGCCTCCAGCGTCGGCCTGGTCCGGGCCTTCACCGCCTTCCAGTGGAACCGGCAGTGCGCCACCCGCTGGGAGACGCTGTTCGAGGCCGAGCGGGTCCGACACCGGCTGGTGGAGCAGGAGCTGAACCGCACCCTGACCCAGCGTTATCAGGGACAGCTGGACGAGCTCCGGGGATGGATCGCCGAACTGGAGAAGGCCAAGGCCTGGAACTCGGAGCAGCGGGTCAGCTGGGAGGCGGAGTCCAATCGCCTCCGCGCGCTGCTGCAGGCAGAGGGCCAGCACCACCAGACGGAGAGTCAGCTCCGCCAGGCAGAGACCCGCCGGCTGGAGGCGGAGCTGGAGCGCCTGCACCAGCTGCTCAAGGAGAGCGGGATCCGGAGGCGGTTGCGCAAGCTGGTGACCGGGGGCTGAGCCCGGCGCACCTCAGCGACCGGGGGGCCGGACCCTGCGCAGCGCGCCGGCCACCAGCTTGGAGAAGGAGTGCACCGCCGGCACCGCCTTGAGGCGGTGGTTGAGCTGATCCACCAGCCGGTAGCGCAGGGGGGGATGGGCGGTGGCCTCTTCATGGGCCCGTTGGGTCTCCGAGAGCACCGCCAGCTGCAGCCGCAGGGCGCGGCCCGGGTCCAGCGCCAGGTCCGGATGTCTGGCCAGCACCCGGGCCTGCAGCTGGGTCTGCCCCCGCGCGTCCAACGACTTCATGAACGAGGTGGGGTGCATCCGGTAGTGGAAGAGGAACTCCGGGACCACTCCGCCCTGGTGACCGCGCTCGGCCAGGGCGCAGAACAGGTCCCAGTCCTCGTAGCGCCCCTGCTCGTCGAAGCCGCCCACCGCCTCCAGGACCTCCCGGCGGAGCAGGGCGGTGCAGGTGGAGGCGACATTGAGCGCCGGCAGCACGTCCCGCTCCAGGCCCCAGGGGATCCAGCCTCCCTTCAGGCCGGTGGAGAGCTCCTGTTCGAAGTACCGGACCAGGGTGGTCACATAGGCCAGCTCCGGCTCGCGGGCCGCCGCCGCCAGGGTCCGCTGGATGAAGGTCGGCGCCAGCAGATCGTCGGCGTCCAGCGGGAGGATCCACCGGGCCAAGGTGGCGGCGATGCCTGCGTTGCGCGCCGCGCCCACCCCGCGGTTCGCCTGCCGGATCACCTTCAACCCGGGCAGCGTCGCCAGGGCCTCCAGCGCCGAGAGGGTCTGCGGATCGGTGGAGCCATCGTCCACCACCACGATCTCCTCCGGGGCCACGGTCTGCTCCTGCGCCGACCGCACCGCTTCCAGCAGCAGGGCCCCGGAGTTGAAGACCGGGATCACCACCGCCACTCCGCCCACCTCGCCGCTGGGGGCGACCGGGCCCTTCCGCGGGCCCCGCACCGCGGCCTCGAAGGCGGGGACGATCTGCTGGGAGTCGCACAGCGATCGGACCCGCTCCGGACCGGCCTGCGCACAGCGACGGCGCAGCGCCTCGTCCCCCAACATCCGCTCCAGGGCCGAGGCCAGCGCCTCCACGCTTCCGGAACGGAAGAGCAACCCGCTTTGCTCGTGGACGATGATCTCCGCCATCCCTCCGGCATCGCTGGCGATCACCGGCGTCCCCAGGGACATCGCCTCCAGCAGGACGTTGGGGAAGTTCTCCCAGATCGACGGAAAGCAGCACACGCTCGCCTGGGCGATCTGCTGGGGCAGCTCCTCGCGCGAGCGACCGGCGGCGAAGGTGAAGCGGCCCTGGAAGGGGGCCTCGATCCGCGACTGGAGGTGGGCGCGCATCGAGCCTCCCGCCGGACCGGTCGGGGTGTCCGAGCCCAGCAGCACCACCTCCAGTTCGCTGCCCGCCCGCATCAGCCGCTGGGCCGCCTCCACCAGCAACTGCACCCCCTTGCGGTGCTCCAGCCGGCCGAAATACAGGACCCGGGCCCGGGCCGCGGCCCCACCCGGTGCGGCCTGGGCCAGCGTCGCGTCGAAGGGATGGACCACCACCGCGGAAGCGGCCGGGAGTCCCTGGCGCGCGCGGATCCGCTCCAGCAGCGAGCGGGTGGGGGAGAGCACCACGTCCGCGGAGCGGATGGAGAACGCCTCCATGTGGTCCAGACAGGCCCCCTCCCGGTCCAACCACCCGCTGTCGTTCAGCTCCCGGACGTCCCGGCTGGGGGTATGCAGCCGCACGGCCAGGGTGGCTCCGGCGAAGCTTCCCAGATGCCGCCTGGCCCGCAGCGCGAAGTAGCCCTCGCCCCAGAACTCGGGGAACTCCACCACGTCAAAAGGGTGCCGCTGGTGCAGGGCCTCCAGGGCCTCGAACACTGCCATCGCATGGCGCTGGGGATGACAGACGAAGGCCTCCACCGCGGCCCGGCCCGATTCCAGATTCACACCGTGGACGGTGATCCCGGACAGCTCCTTGACGGCCACCTGCTGCAGCTGGTCCCGGGGCTCGGTGAGCACATGGACCTCATGTCCGGCATCGCGCAGCGCCCGTGCCATCAGCAAGGCATAGGTGCCAATCCCGCCCCCGGCGAAGGGCGCCAGCTCGCGTGAGACCAGGGCGATCCGCATGGCGCACGCTTAGGCGGTCGGGGACCTTGGCGCAATCCTTGGAGATTGCCTGGCCCTCGCGCCCCTCCTACGGTGCGCGGGCCTTGGCCAAGCTCCCCATCACCGTGCTGCTCTCCGATGATCCCGCCGACCCGCGGGTGCTGGCCCGCGTCCAGGCCCTGCGCGCGGAGGGCCGCCGGGTGGAGCGGATCGCCCCCAGCGACTGTGGCGAGGAGTTCCTCCACCTGGGCCCCTTCGGGGAGCGGGTGTTCCGGCTGCTCCCCGAGCGCGGGTACGCCTCGCGTCGGCTGCCCCGGCTGGGACGCGTCGGTGGCCTGGATGCGCACCGGGCCGCGGAGAAGCTGTTCGAGCTCCGCCGGTTGTGGAACCGTCAGCTGACCGCGATCGAGCTGCCCGCCGGGCTGGGGCAGCAAGAGACGCTGTTGCGCTATCCCTTCATCCGCCGGGCGCTGGCGGGGGCCCCCCCGGTTCCGCCGCCGGAGAAGCTCCCTGCGTCCCCGCCGATCCGCTCGGTGGACCTGATCTGCTGCACCTACAACCGGGTGGAGGAGCCGCTGGAGTCGCTCCCCACCTACCTGCGCGAGCTGGAGCTGGCCCGGGCCGCCGGCTACGAGTGTCGGCTGCTCTTCGTGCCCCAGAACCCTCAGACCCGGGAGCGGCTGTGCGCGCGCTTTACTGGGCTGGAGCAGGACCCGAAGGTGGCGTTCACCCTCTCCGACCCGCCGGGCCTTCCCCGGGCGCGGAACCACGGGGCCGCCCACTCCCGCGCCGATCTGATCATCTTCGTCGATGACGACGTGCTGCTCGATCCGGGGTTCGTCGTGGAATACGTCCGGGCCCTGGACGCCGCGCCGGGAGCGATTGGCGCCGCCGGCCGGGTGCGCTCGCGCATCAACAAGGATCGCATCACGCAGGACCGCGAGGTGGGGCAGGTGCGGCTGTCGGGGTTCGTGGAGACCCACTTCGATTCGGTGCAGGAGGCCGAACAGCTGGTGCCGATCACCCCCATCGGCGCCAGCATGGCCTATCGCCGGGAGCGGATGAACGCGTTGCTGGGCCCCGGCTGGTTCGACGAATCCCTGGGAGGGTCCGCCCACCGGGAGGAGACCACCCTGGGGGTGGAGCTGTTCCGGCGGGGAGAGCACCTGGTGTACGCGCCCCGGGCGTCGCTCTTCCACTTCGAGGCGCTGCAGGGAGGCTGTGAGACCCGCTCACCCGCCCTGGCGCAGCAGCTGCGGCAGTACTCGCTGGAGTACCTGTTCCTCAACCGGCTTTATGGCCATGGGGCCCTGCGCGCCCTGGCGCCGCTGCTGTTCGCCGCGCGCGATCTCAAGATCCCGGAGGCCCGGGGACAGCGGCTGCGGCGGCTGTATCTCCACGCGCGCGGTTACCTGGCGGGCAGGCGGCTTTTTGGCGAACGGCCCCCCGTCTCCCTGCACGGGGAAGGCGACTGATCATCCGCAATGGAGGTCGACCGGCTCCGAGCAGAGGGAAGGAAGCTGGTAGCGGTCATCGTGAAGGATCGCGGTGAGGGTGACAGTGCTCCCGCCGTCGGGAACAGGCGTCCCGCCATCCGCCGACGGGTCGATCCGCAGCAGACAGTGTTGGGGACTGTTGAAGCCGCTAGGCCGGTAGCACTCGCAGAACGTGGCAGACACCACTCCGGTGCCACCGTCCTCGGTGTCACCTGCATCGGTGAGGGTGCGGGTCGCGAAGGGCGTTCCACAGCTAGCGTCGGTGAAGAACTCCACCGTGGTTCCCAGGGGAACCCGCGCCGCGGCGCTGTGGCTCGAATAGGTGTGGGTGAAGATCCACTCATCCCAGATCACCGGAGCCTCGGCGTTGCCTTCCTGCGGGCCCGCGTCCGGTGCATAGCTGGGGAGGCATCCTGCGCTAAAAACGAGTGAAAGCAAGATAAGTGGAAATCGCATGCAGCCAGTTTGGACCGCCGGACCCCAACGGGTCTAGAGGTTCGGGCGGCATTGCTGCTTTCAGCACTCCCAGATCCAGCTGTGATAGGGGACCGGCTTCACGTGTCCTGGAGCTTTGAATGAAGGTGGCAGTCATTGGTGCCGGTCCGGCGGGGATGACCGCCGCCTACCAATTGGCCAAGGCCGGGGTGGAGGTCGACCTGTTCGAGGCCAGCGGACGGGTGGGGGGGATGGCGCGCACCTTCGAGCTGTGGAACCAGAAGGTGGACCTGGGGCCGCACCGCTTCTTCTCCAGTGACGCGCGGGTGAACCGGCTGTGGCTGGAGGTGGTGGGCCGCGACTACCAGATGGTCGACCGGCTGACCCGCATCTACTACCAGGGCAAGTTCTTCCACTACCCGCTCAAGGCCTTCGACGCGCTGGGCAACCTGGGCCTGTGGGAGGCAGGGCTGTGCGTGCTCAGCTACGGCCAGGAGCGGGTGCTGAAGCGGGAGCCGGATGGCTCCTTCGAGGACTGGGTGGTCAGCCGCTTCGGCCGCCGGCTGTTCGAGATCTTCTTCAAGACCTACACCGAGAAGCTTTGGGGAATCCCCTGCGCCCAGCTGGACGCGGACTTCGCCGCGCAGCGGATCAAGAAGCTGTCCCTCTACGAGGCGATCAAGAACGCGGTGCTGGGTGGGAAGGGCAACACCCACAAGACGCTGGTGGACCAGTTCGCCTATCCCACCGGCGGCACCGGGATGGTCTACGACCGGATGGCCGCCTACGTGAACGCGCACGGGGGGCGGGTGCACCTGCGCACCCCGGTCAAGCGCGCCACCGCCGAGGGCGGGGTGGTCAACGGGCTGGAGCTGGAGAGCGGCGAGGTCCGGGCGTACGACCACGTGATCTCCTCGATGCCGCTCACCCAGCTGGTGACCCGGCTCCCGGAGGTTCCCCAGTCGGTGCGCGCCGCCGCCGAGGGGCTGACCTTCCGCAACACCATCCTGGTGTACCTGAACGTGGAGGGCACCGAGCTGTTCCCAGACAACTGGCTGTACGTCCACTCCGCCGATCTGCAGATGGGCCGGCTGACCAACTTCCGCAACTGGGTGCCCCAGCTGCACGGAGATCAGCCCACCTCGATCATGGCGCTGGAGTACTGGTGCTACGACCAGGACCCGATCTGGACCGAGGACAACGGCAAGCTGGTGGAGCTGGCCAAGCGGGAGCTGACCCAGACCGGCCTGCTCAAGGGCGCCCGGATCCTGGACGGCCACGTGGAGCGGGTCCCCCGCTGCTACCCGGTCTACCGCCGCGGCTACAAGCAGCAGCTGACCCCGGTGGAGGACTACCTGAAGACGGTGAAGGGGCTGACCCCGATCGGCCGCTATGGGGCCTTCAAGTACAACAACCAGGACCACTCGATCCTGATGGGCCTGCTGGCGGTGGAGAACCTGCTCCAGGGCGCCGGCCACAACCTCTGGGACATCAACACCGACTACGAGAACTACCAGGAGGAGGCGGTGATCACCGCCACCGGGCTGGAGCTCAAGTCCGGGCCGCCTCCCCACTCCCTGGAGGCCCCTCCGCACCCGGACTCGCACCCCTCGGTTCCCTAGGGTAGATCGCGCGCCCCCATGACCAAGCGTGCCCTCATCACCGGAGTCACCGGCCAGGACGGAAGCTACCTGGCGGAGCTGTTGCTGGAAAAAGGCTACCAGGTGCACGGAATGGTGCGCCGGTCCTCCGAGGAGAAGTTCGAGCGGATCAACCACCTGCGGGATCGGATCACCCTCCATCAGGGGGATCTGCTGGATCAGTTCTCGCTGGCCGCGCTGCTGAGCCAGATCGATCCCCACGAGGTCTACAACCTGGCCGCCCAGTCCTTCGTGCCCACCAGCTGGAGCCAGCCGGTCCTCACCGGCGAGTTCACCGCGCTGGGGGTGACCAAGATGCTGGAGGCGGTCCGCCACACCAAGCCCCAGGCCCGCTTCTACCAGGCGTCCTCCTCGGAGATGTTCGGCAAGGTGCTGGAGACCCCGCAGTCGGAGGAGACGCCGTTCTACCCGCGCTCTCCCTACGGAGTGGCCAAGGTCTACGGCCACTTCATCACCGTGAACTACCGCGAGTCCTTCGGGCTGTACGCGGTGAGCGGGATCCTCTTCAACCACGAGTCCCCGCGCCGGGGGCTGGAGTTCGTCACCCGCAAGGTCACCCACGCCGCGGCGCGGATCAAGCTGGGGCTGCAGCAGCGGCTGGCGATGGGGAACCTGGATGCTCGCCGCGACTGGGGCTTCGCCGGGGACTACGTGGATGCGATGTGGCGGATGCTCCAGCAGGACACCCCCCAGGACTATGTGATCGCCACCGGCGAGACCCACACGGTGCGGGAGCTGGTGGAGATCGCCTTTGCCCGGGTGGGACTGGACTGGACCCAGCACGTGTACACCGACCCGGCGTTCGTCCGCCCGGCGGAGGTGGACCTGCTGATCGGCAACTACCAGAAGGCCCAGCAGCAGCTGGGCTGGGAGCCCAAGGTCCGGTTCCAGGCGCTGGTGGAGATGATGGTCGATGCGGACCTGGAGCGCCTGGCCGCCGGAGGCCGCTAGTGCGGATCGAGCCGCTGCGGTTGGAGGCCCGGCTGGACTCCCGCCTCTGGGGCGGGGAGCGGCTGGGGGCGTGGATGGGGTTGGCGGAGGCGCCGGCCCGACTGGCGGAGGCCTGGCTGGTCTACGACCAGAACCTGATCTCCTCCGGACCCTTCGCCGGCCGGTCCCTGGCCCAGGCCGCGCAGGCGCTGGGCGCGGAGCTGGTGGGGACCCGCAGCTTCCAGCGGAGCGGGGCGGAGTTCCCGCTGATGGCCAAGCTGATCGACGCCGAGGATCGGCTCTCGGTGCAGGTCCACCCCGATGATGCGTTCGCCCGGCAGCTGGAGGCGGAGAGCGGCTTTCAGGGCAAGACCGAGGCTTGGCACATCCTGGAGTCCCGACCGGGAGCGGACGTGTACCTGGGCTTCTCCCAGGAGGTGGACCGGGCCCGGGTGGAGGCGGCGGCGCTGGACGGGTCGCTGCCGCGGCTGCTGCGCAGCCTCGAGCTGTCCCCCGGGGACACGGTGCTGGTGCCGGCCCGGACCGTCCACGCGATCAACGGCGGGCTGCTGCTGTTCGAGATCCAGCAGCGATCGGATCTCACCTACCGGCTGTTCGACTACGACCGGCGGGGACCGGACGGCAAGCCGCGCCCCCTGCATCTGGAGCGGGCGCTGCAGGTGGCGGACCTGGCCCGCGCCCCCGGGAAGGTCCAGCCCCGGCCGGGGTCGGCGCCGTTCGCCACCCGGCTGGTCTGTTGTGACTTCTTCGGGCTGGACCGCTGGGAGCTGACGGAACCGGTGGCGCTGTCCACCGTCCCCGAGACCTTCGAGATCCTCAGCCCGGTTGAAGGTCAGCTGACCCTGGGCTGGGCGCAGGGGTCGCTGCGGCTGGGCCGGGGGGAGGCGGTGGTGTTGCCTGCCGCGCTGGGGGAGTACTCGCTGACCCCCACCGGGACGGCGCGGCTGCTGCGCGCGTTCGTGCCCTGACACGAACCCCCGCCGGGGTCACCGGGCTGTGATAGCACCCGCCGCGGTGATGCGAGTCCACCAGCTGTTGCCGACCTTCCTGCCCGGGGACGCCACCGGGCAGTCGGCCCTCCACTTCGGCCTCCTGCTGCGCAGGCTGGGCCTCCACGGTCAGATCTACGCCGGGGAGGTGGCGCCCCAGCTGCGCGCGCTGGCCAGCCCCGCCAGCGAGCTGCGGCCCCAGGCGGAGGACCTGGTCCTCTACCACCACGGGATCGCCTCTGGCCTCAGCTCCCGGCTGCTGCACCTGCCCTGCCGCCGGGGGGTGATCTTCCACAACATCAGTCCCTACCCGACCTACCGGGGGACGGCGTTGGCCGGGGCCCTGCTGGGAGGGCGGGCCCAGCTGGCGGCGATGGCGCCCCACGTCCAGCTGGCGATCGGGGTCTCGGACTTCAACTCCCGGGAGCTGAAGGCGGCCGGCTACTCCAACGTCCACACGGTCCCGCTGTTCGTGGAGGAGGCCCGCTTCACGCGCGAGCAGCTCTCCGCGGCCCGGCTGCGCAGACTGCAGGGCCCTCCGACCCTGCTGGCGGTCAGCCGGGTAATGCCCCACAAGCGGTTCGAGGATGTGCTCCGGCTGCACTCCGAACACCGCCGCCGGGTGCCGGACGCGCGGCTGTGGATCGTGGGCGGTTACGAGCCCGGCAGCGCGTACTTCCGGGGACTGGAGCGCCAGGCCCGCGCGCTGGGCGGGGTGGAGTTCTGGGGCAAGGTCTCCTTCGCGCAGCTGGTGGCCGCCTACCGCAGCGCCTCGGTGTTCGTCTCCATGAGCGAGCACGAGGGGTTCGGGGTGCCGCTGCTGGAGGCGATGGCGGCGCAGCTACCGGTGCTGGCCTTCGCCGCGGCCGCGGTGCCAGAGACCCTGGGCGGCAGCGGGATCGGGTTCACCGAGAAGCGCTACAACGTCCTGGCCGAGCTGGTGGTGGAGCTGTGCCAGGACGCCGGGTTGCGCCAGCGGGTGCTGGAGGGCCAGCGGCGCAGGCTGCAGGAGCTGTCCCCCGAGGTCGCCTTGCAGCGACTGCGGACCGCGTTGGCCCCGCTGCTTCCCACGGTCCCGGCGCGAAAGCGGCCGGCGAAGAAGACCCGGCCCCGGGTGGCGATGGTGGTTCAACGCTATGGAGAGCTGAGCGGCGGGGCGGAGCTGCTGGCCCGGATGGTCGCCCAGCGGATGGCGCCGCACTGGCAGCTGACCGTGCTCACCACCTGCGCCCGGGACCACCTCTCCTGGAAGAACGAGTTCCCGGAGGGCGAACAGCGGGAGGGGGGTGTGCGGGTCCTGCGCTTCCCCACCCGGCGGACGCGGGAGCTGGCCTCCTTCAACTCCTTCTCCCGCCGCCTCTATGGGCACCCCAACGAGCGCGCCGCCGAGGAGCGCTGGCTGGCCGAGCAGGGGCCGGACTCTCCGGGGCTGCTTGAGCACCTGGCGGATGCCCAGGATCAGTACGACGGCTACGTCTTCTTCACCTACCTGTACCAGCCCACCGCGTTGGGGCTGCCGCTGGTGGCGGATCGTTCGATCGTGGTCCCCACCGCGCACGACGAGGCGCCGTTCAACTTCGAGGTGTTCCGGGACGTGCACGAGCGCCCCCGGGTGCTGTTCTGCAGCACCCCGGAGGAGGAGGCGCTGATCCAGCGGCGGTTCGTGAACCACGCCCGGACCCGCATCGTGGGCGCGGGAGTGGAGTTCCCGGACGCGGACGCCGAGCGCTTCCGGGCCCGGCACGGGGTGCAGGGGCCCTACCTGTTCTACGTGGGGCGCCTGGAGCCGGGGAAGGGGATCGACCAGCTGCTGGAGCACCACCAGACGCTGACCCGTCGCTACGCGGACGCACCTCAGCTGGTGTTGGCGGGTGCCTCGGGGATGACCCTCCACGGTGCCCGGGTGCGGTACCTGGGCCGGATCGAGGAGCAGGACAAGCACGACGCCATCGCCGGCGCGCTGGGGGTGGTGGTGCCCTCCCGATACGAGAGCCTCTCCCTGCTGGCCCTGGAGGCCTTTGCCCAGGGGACGCCGGTGCTGGCCAACGGTGCCTCCGAGGTGCTGGTGGGGCAGCTGGAGCGCAGCGGCGGGGGCGTGACCTATCTGGATACCGACTCCTTCATCCAAGGGGTCCGGTTGCTGGGCGAGCAGCGGCAGGCGCTGGGCGCCCGGGGGCTGAAGTTCGCGCGGCTGCACACCTGGGAGCGGGTGGTGCAGGCCTACCGCGAGGAGCTGGAGCGAATCGTGGAGAGAGGCAGATGAAGCTGCTGGGCAAAGAGATCAACGGAGAGGCGCTGCTGGAGAAGATCGAGACCCGGCTGCGTCAGGCAGGGGAACTGCCGCAGCCCGGTCCGGGGCGGGCCCCGGACGGAGTGGAGCCTCCGGTGGATCCGATCTCCTTCAACCTCGCCGCCCTGGAGGAGCACGCGGACCCGACGCGGCCGCTGCCGCTGGCCACCCACCGGGGCGGGGTGGGGCGCGCGGTGCTGTTGGCCAAGTGGGCCTTCCGCCGCAGCTGCCAGGTGTTCATCAACGAGACCCTGGGCCGTCAGCGGCTGTTCAACGGCCACACCCGGGACGCCTACGCCCAGCTCTCCGCCGAGGTGCTGCGCTTGCGCGCGGAGGTGGCGCAACTGCGCAGCGAGCAGGCCCCCCGGGTTGCTCCCGCCGCCGCCGACAAACGCACTCCCAAGCAGCGCTAATCACCCCCCCGGTCCGCTCCTGCGCAAGGGGAAACGCGGAAGGTTGTGAGTGCAGGCGCCTTGCGCTAATCACGGCCGCCTTGTTGCGGAACTTGCGAGAGCTGTATCAGTACCGGCTGCTGCTCTGGAGCCTCACCCAGCGGGAGCTGCAGGCGCGTTATCGGAGCTCGGTCCTCGGCTTTCTGTGGACCTTCTTGAACCCCACCCTGCACATGCTGGTGTACGCGACGGTGTTCCAGGTCTACCTGCGCTCCGGCGTCCCCAACTACGCCTACTTCATGTTCGTGGGACTGCTGCCCTGGATCTGGTTCTCCACCTCGGTGGTCTCCGGCGCCAGCTCGATCAGTGACCGGCGAGATCTGCTGACCAAGGTCCGGTTTCCGGCGCAGGTGCTGCCGGCCACCATCGTCACCACCAACCTGGTCAACTACCTGCTGGCGTTGCCGCTGATGATGGCGCTGGGTGGCTTCTTCGGGGTGATCCCCAGCTGGCACGCGCTGCTGTTCCCGCTGATCGCCTTCGTGCAGCTGATCCTCACCCTCTCCATCACCTACCTGCTCTCGGCGCTGAACGTCACCTTCCGCGACCTGCAGCACATCGTGGCCAGCTTGATGATGCTGGCCTTCTTTCTCACCCCGGTGCTCTACCCGCTCTCCTCGATCCCGGAGGAGTTCCGCACCTGGGTGCTGGTGCTGAATCCGATGGCGGCGCTGGTGTCCGGCTACCACGCCATCTTCTACGAGCAGCAGCTGCCGGATCTGCAGGCGCTGGGGATCGTCCTTACCCTCTCCCTGGCGCTGCTGTGGGTGGCCGCCACCATCTTCGAGAGTCGCCGTGAGGACTTCGCCGAGGCCATCTGACCTCCGGCACCGAACCCATGGACGCGATCGTCGTCTCCCACCTCAGCAAGCGTTTCAAGAAGTCCGCCAAGCGCGAGTACACCTCCTTCAAGAGTGAGCTGGTGCGGCTGCTGAAGGGCAAGCGCCAGAAGAAGGAGGAGGGCTACATCGAGGCCCTCCGCGACATCAGCTTCGTGGTCCCCAAGGGGAAGACGGTGGGGATCGTGGGCCGCAACGGCTCCGGGAAGAGCACCCTGCTCAAGCTGGTGACCGGGATCTACTCGCCGTCCGAGGGTTCGATCACGGTGAACGGCCGGATCTCGGCGCTGCTGGACCTGGGCGCCGGGTTCCACCCCGACTTCACCGGGAGGGAGAACATCCTGATCAACGGGATCATCCTCGGGATGTCGCGCGAGGAGGTGGAGCGCCGCACCCCGGAGATCATCGAGTTCAGCGAGCTGGGGGACTTCGTGGACGAGCCGGTCCGCACCTACTCCAGCGGGATGTTCATGCGGCTGGCGTTCGCGGTGGCGGTGCACGTCGATCCGGAGATCCTGATCATCGACGAGATCCTGGCCGTGGGCGATGAGCACTTCACCCGCAAGAGCAAGGCCAAGATGGAGGAGTTCCGGGCGCGCGGGAAGACCCTCCTGTTGGTGACCCACGATCTGGTCACCCTGCAGAGCTGGTGTGATCTGGCGATCTGGATTGACGGCGGCCGGGTCCGGCAGCAGGGCGATCCGCACCACGTGGTCCAGGCCTACAAGAAGGCGGTGGCGCTGGCGGAGACGCAGCAGGAGGCGGGAGAGCAGTCCGCCCTCTCCGCCCCCGGGGTGGCGCTGCCGGACCTGCAGGGGCCCGCCCGGCCCAGCTTCGGTCCCCAGGTGGGGAGCGGCCAGCGGTGGGGTGACTTCCGGGCGGAGCTCACCTCGGTCCGGCTGTGCAACGACCAGGGGACGGAGGTCGGGACCTACGACAGCGAGGCGCCCCTGGTGGTGGAGATCGGTTTCGCCGCCAAGGAGGAGCTGGAGGACGTGGGCTTCCTGCTCAAGCTGCGGTCGGCTGCCGGGGAGCGGGTCTACGAGACCAGCACCTTCACCGAAGAGGTGGCGGTGCCCAGGCCCCTGCCCCGCAGCGGCACGGTGCGCTTCTCCATCTCCCGGCTGGGCCTGGTGGCCGGCTCCTATCTGCTGGACGTGAGCCTTCAGGCCCGGGGCGGCCACGAGTACGACTACCACTCCGGGCTGTACGGCTTCACGGTCCAGTCCCGCATCGGGGACAAGGGGATCGTCCGGCCTCCCCACGCCTGGGCCTTCCAGCCGGGCCAAGCGTAGGAGGCCGCGTGTCCGGACCCTCGCCGGAAGCGATCGCCCTGGACGCGTCCCTGTGGGACGAGCCCACCACCGGGATCGGCCTCTACACCCGCTGGCTGGCGAAGGGCCTGGAGGAGCTGGGGGTGGAGGTGACCCGGGTCGGCGCCCGCCACTCCGGACAGCTGCCGCGGGGGAAGATCTCCCGGAGCCTGTTCACCCTGGGGCCACTGCCCCGGCTGCTGACGGGGCTTCCCCAGCCGCTGTACCACGCGGTCTCCAACTTCAACCTGCCGCTGACCCGGGTCCCGGGCAAGGCGCTGGTGTTGACCGTCCACGACCTGATCCCGGACCTGCTTCCGGAGACGGTGTCGCGCTCGTTCCGCTGGCAGTTCCGCCTCTGGCTGTCCCGCAGCCTGCGGGTGGCGGACCGGGTGATCTGTGTCAGCACCCGTACCCGGGAGGATCTGCTGGCGCGGTTCGAGGTGGAGCCGGAACGGGTGGTGTCGGTACACCTGGGCGTGGATCACGTCGATCAGATCGCCCGTCCGGACTCCGCCGGGCTGGCCTATCTCGCCGCGCTCGGCCTGCCAAAGTCCTTCGTGCTCTATGCGGGCGCGTTGGATGCCCGGAAGAACATCGAGCTGGTGCTGCAGGGCTGTGAGCGGCTGCGCGCCGCGGGCCGGCCGGTCACCCTGGTCCTGGCGGGGCAGCGATGGTTCGGCGCGGGGCCGCTGGAGAAGCGGATTGCCACCCTCCGGGCGGAGGGCTTCGACATCCGGCCGTTGGGCTATCAGTCCACCGAGGTGTTCTACGAGCTGATGCGCCGGGCCTCGGTGTTCGTCTTCCCCTCCCTCTACGAGGGGTTCGGGCTTCCTCCCCTGGAGGCGATGCGGCTGGGGATCCCCACCATCGTCTCCACCGGGGGCTCCCTTCCGGAGGTGTGCGGGGGCGGGGCGATTGTGGTCCGCCCGGACGATCCGGTGGGGCTGGCCAACGAGATCACCCAGCTCCTCGACTCTCCGGAGCGGAGCGCCCACTGGAGCGCGAAGGGCAAGGCGCACGCCGCCGGGTTCTCCTGGAAGCGGACCGCCGAGCAGACTCTCTCCGTCTACCGGTCGGCCCTCTCCGGCCGCTGAGCTACAGCGACAGCCGCTTGAAGATCCCCTCCGGGATGGCGCGGATGATCAGCATGATCCCCCCCCAGAACCCCGGGGCGTAGACCTGGTTCCGGCGGCGGTGAGCGGCGCGGACGATCACCTGGGCCACCTGCTCCGGGGAGGCGAACAGCTTGTTCTTGGGGAGGTGGGCGGTCATCGGGCTGTCCACGAAGCCCGGCTTGACTGTCACCACCGCCACGTTGCTCTTGTAGAGGCGGTTGCGCAGCCCCTGCAGGAACACGTTGAGTCCGCCCTTGGACGCCCCGTACACGTAGTTGCTCTGCCGGCCGCGATCCCCGGCCACGCTGGAGATCACCACCAGCACCCCGTGCTTCTGGGCCTCGAAGCGGTTGGCCAGGTGGGTGAGCAGCGAGATCGGCGAGAGCAGGTTGGTGGTGAACACCGCCTGCGCGGCCGCCCAGTCCCGCTGGGCCTCGGCCTGGTTGCCCAGGACCCCGTGCGCCAGCACCGCCGCGTCCAGCCCGCCCAGGGCGGCCTCCGCGCGCGCCACCAGGTCGGAGTGGGCGGCCAGGTCGTCCAGGTCCGCGGCGGCGATCTCCACCTGCGCCGCGCCACGCACCCGCAGGTCCGCGGCCACCGCCTCCAGGTTCTTCTGGTTGCGGGCCACCAGGAACAGCGCGGCCCCGCGGGAGACCAGCAGGCGGCAGGTGGCCTGCGCAATGGCGCTGGTGGCGCCGAGGACGAGGACTCGCTTCATGAGGTGACTCGCCGCCAGAAAGAGGAGGAGAAGGCCGGATCCACATAGGCGCGGAACCGCTCCAGCGCGGGATAGCACGCGGCAAAGCTCTGGGCGCTCATCAAGGCATCCTTGGCCGGGTACAGCGCGCCCCCCGCCGCCAGGGTGACCGCTTCCAGCTGGGCGAACAGCTCCCGGGTGCGCTCTCCGCGGTTGGGGAAGTCCAGGGCCAGGGTCACCCCCGGACGGGGGAAGGACATCCAGCCGGGGCTGGGCAGATCCCCGAACGTCTTGAGCACCGCCAGGAAGCTGGCCTGGTGGCTGTGGGCGATGCGGTCCAGGATCTCCACCATCGCCCCGCCACCCGCCACCTCCGGCACCACGCACTGGAACTGCAGCAGACCCTGCCGCCCGTAGATCCGGTTCCAGGCGCGGATCGAATCCAGCGGGTAGAAGAAGCGCTGGTAGTGGACCAGCTTCTCCGCCGGCCCGCGCAGGTTCATCCACCGGTAGAGCCAGTTGAACGCGCCCACCGTCAGCCGGTTGAGGGTGAAGCCGGGCAGCTCGAAGGGCACGGCCAGCGGAGTCCGCGGCGCGACCCGTGGCAGCGACTCCTTCGGCGGAGCGTGGTTGCCCCGGTAGTAGACCCCGCGCCCCAGCCGCTTCCCCCGCTGGAGGCAGTCCACCCAGGCCACGGTGTAGTGGAAGTCCCGCTCCGACTCGCGGTTGACCGCGAAAAAGGTGTCCAGGTTCTCCAGCGGCAACGCCTCCTGGAGGATGAACGGGTTGTGCATCCGCAACAGCTGCAGCTCGGCCCACAGGATCACCCCGGTCAGGCCCAGTCCCCCGATGGTGGCGCCGTAGTAGTCGGGGTGCTCGGTGGGGCTGCACACCCGGCGACTGCCGTCGGAGCGCAGAAGTTCCAGCCGCCGCACGTGTCGGCCGAAGGTCCCCATCGCGTGGTGGTTCTTGCCGTGAACGTCATTGGCGATCGCCCCGCCCACGGTCACGAACTGGGTGCCAGGAGTGACCGGGAGGAACCAGCCCTTGGCGGCGACCAGTCGCAAGATCTCATCCAGCCGGACCCCGGCCTCGCAGGTCAGCACCCCGGTGCCGGCGTCGAAGGCCATGAAGCGATCCAGGCTCCGGGTGGGGATCAGGGTCCCGCCCTCGTTGAGGCAACTGTCTCCGTAGCTGCGGCCCTCTCCATAGGGGAGCAGCGGGCCGGACGTCGCCGGCAGCGGGCTGGTCCGCCAGGGCAGCGGCAGGATCCGCTGCGAGTCCGGGGGGAGGGCGGGATAGCGGCCCCAGGAGCTGTAGCCGCTCATTGCAGTTCGAACTCCCGGAGCACGTCCCCCAGGGCCTGCCGAACCGTCCGCTGTCTCCGCCACCCCAGCCGATCCAGCCGCAGCGAATCGCCGACCAGGTACGGCACATCCGAAGGCCGGAAGCGCGCCGGGTCCACCTGCAGCTCCACCTCCACCCCTGCCAGCTCGGAGAGCTGCTCCACCAGCGAGCGGATGGTCCGTCCTTCGCCGCTGCAGACGTTGTACACGCCGCCCGGCTGGCCCTTCTCCAGCAGCAGCCGGTACGCGTCCACCACGTCCAGCACATGCGAGAAGTCGCGGACCGGCTCCAGGTTGCCCACCTTGAGCACCGGAGGCTGCGCCCCGCGCTTGATCGCCTGCAGTTGCGAGGCAAAGGAGGGCACCACGAAGCCTGGATCCTGTCCCGCGCCCAGGTGGTTGAAGGGCCGGGCGGAGAGCACCTCCAGCCCATAGCTGCGGAAGAACTGCAGCCCGGCCATCTCCGCGCCGATCTTGGAGGCGGCATACGGGCTGGTGGGGATCAGCGGGTACTCCTCGAACGCCCGCAGCCCGGGCGCCACCGGGCCGTAGACCTCGCCCGAACCGATCAGCAGCACCCGCGCCCGGGGCGCCAGGTCGCGGACCGCGGTCAGGAGATTTACCCCACCCAGGACATTGACTGTGAAGGCCCGCTGCGGGTGCTGGTGGCTCTGCGCCACCGAGCTGACCCCCGCCAGGTGGATCACCGCTTCCGGACGGGTCTCCTCGACGAGGTTCCGCACGCTTTGCAGGTCGGTGATCTCCAGCGTCAGTCCCTCCGGCGTGCGGGAGCGGTGGGGGCCGCTGGCCGGGAGGACCTCATCGCCGGCGGCGCGGAGCGAGGCACACAGGTGCCTGCCCACGAACCCATCGGCACCGGTCACCAGGATCCTCACGACTCTCCAGCCCTCCCGGACGCTCTCGCGTCCCGATGCCTGCTTGACCGCCTGCCCGAACCTGGGGGCGCCGATCTACCGCACCCTTGCGGCCATGCGCGAGTTACAGCGATAACCAGGAACAGATGAGGTTTCCGCTCCGGACTGTCCTGTACGCCGCCCTGGTGGGGTTGATCCCCGCCTGCAGTACCCCGGTGGCCACCGCTCCGCCCCCTCAGGCCGCCACCGTTGGTCCGGTGCAGCCGGCCGAGCCTCTCCGCCTCACGGTGGCCGCCACCAATGACCTGCACGGCTGGGTGGCCCCGCGCACCGCGACCCTGGCCGACGGGTCCACCGCCAGCGAGGGAGGCCTGGCTGCGCTGGCCGGCTACGTCCGCATCCTCCGGGAGGAGAACCCCGGCGGGGTGCTGCTGCTGGACGCGGGCGACATCTTCCAGGGCACCCTGGTCTCCAACCTCTCCGAAGGGGAGGTGGTGATCGCCGCGATGAACCTGCTGGGCTACTCGGCAGGAGCGCTGGGGAACCACGAGTTCGACTACGGCCCGGTGGGGCCCTCCCCGGTGGCGGTGGAGCCGGGGATGGATCCGTTCGGCGCGCTGCGGGCCCGGCTGGCCCAGGCCCGGTTTCCGATCCTGGCCTCCAATGTCTACCAGGCGTCCACCGGCCAGCGCCCGGACTGGCTGGGAAACGCAGGGACGGTGCTGCTCACCCTGCGCGGGATCAAGGTCGGCCTGGTGGGGCTGATCACCCCCACCACCCCGATGGTCACCAACCCGGTGAACGTGGCCAGCCTGCGCTTTGGGGCGCTGATCCCCGAGACCGAGAAGGCGATCGCGCGGCTGCGTGCCGAAGGCGCGGAGGTGGTGGTGGGGATCGCCCACGCCGGCGGGAAGTGCGAACAGCTGACCGATCCGCGGGACCTGTCCAGCTGCGATCCGTCCTCGGAGATCTTCCAGTTGCTGCAAGGACTGCCGGCGGGGACCCTGGACGCGGTGGTGGCCGGACACACCCACGCGGTGCTCGGGCACCTGGTCAACGGGATGCCGGTGATCGAGAGCGCGGGGATGGGGAAGTCCTTCGGGCTGATCGACCTGTGGGTGGATCCGGTCACCCGCAAGGTGATCCCGTCGAGGACCATGATTCAGGCGGCGATCCCGATCTGCGAGCAGGTGGAGGCCACCCTGCAAAGCTGCGATCTCAAGCAGCTGGCCAAGGCGCAGGCCCCCCGCATGGAACCGGCGCGGTTCCGGGGCCAGCCGGTGGTGGCAGACCCGGCGATCATCGAGGCGATCGCCCCTGCCCTGGCCGAGGTGGAGAAGCTGCAGCGTCGCCCGCTGGGGGTGACCAACCCGCAGCTTCTGGGGCGGCGCTACGAGTCGGAGAGCGCGCTGGGATCGCTGCTGGCGGACGCGCTTCGGGAACGGGAGCACGCGGATGTCGCGCTGCTCAACAGCGGCGGGTTGCGCGCGGATCTGCGCCCCGGCGAGGTCCGCTACGGCGACTTCTACGAGGTGATCCCCTTTGACAACACCATCTCCACCCTCACCCTCACCGGAGAGGAGCTGCAGCGGTTGCTCAAGGTGGCCTACGGGGCAGGAAAGGGCGTGTTCCAGCAGTCGGGGCTGCGGCTGACCCTCTCCCGGTGTCCCGGCGACGGCCGTCTCCGGTCCGCCACCCTGGCGAACGGGAAGCCGATCTCCGCCAAGCGACACTACCGGGTGGTGATGCCGGACTTCATGGCCCGGGGGGGCGATGGGCTGGAGCCACTGATCTCCACCCTGCCCGCAGCGCGGGTGGACCTGGGCGAGGCCCGCACGGTGGGCTTCCGCGACGCGCTGGTGGAGCACCTGACCCAGAAGGGCCGGCCCCTGGTGGCGCCCGCGGCGGGACGGATCACCCTGGTGGACGATGCCGGCTGCGCGGCGGCGGCCACCCTGGACCTGCACGCCACTCCCTAGCGCTTAACTCCCCGGGATCTTTGGGGCTTCCTCGGTAAATGCGACCGGGGGACGTGCGCGTGTCAGACCCAGTACTTACTGTGGGCCACTGTTGCGTGCGCAGTCCGCCGTTGCGGAGGCGCGGGACGAAGGAGGGAGGGCGAATGCTGTACAAGGTGACCCCGATGTTGCCGGTGCCGGAGGCGAAGCCGAAGCAGGCTCGGGAGCCGGGGCAGCCGCGGAAGAAGCGCAAGTCGGCCATCTACGACCACGAGGGCAACGAGGTGCTGATCACCTTGATGTGCCTCAAGTGCAAGACGATGAGGCCGCTGGCGCAGTTCGGGCTGCGGAAGATGGCGGACGGGGCAATCCGGAATCAGCCCTGGTGCCGGACCTGCCGCTCGGGCGCGGGCGTTCCCAAGCCCAAGCCGGTGGTGGCGGTGCTGGCACCGGAGGAGGCAGCGGAAGAGCTGAACGCTCTGCCCGAAGCGCTTCCGGAGGTGGCCGACGGCCCGGAAGAGCTGCCGGTGGCGATCGACGCCCCGGCCGAGTCGGCGATCGTCTGATCCAGTCCGGACGCTGAAACCGCGGGGCCGGTGACGGCTTCGCGGTCGAGCCTTCAATGAGGGACTCGCCTGGGTCGCCGAACACTCGCGACGGCCCGGGCAGTGGTGTGCCTCGCTGAGGCGGCTCAGCTGCCAGTTCAGAAACGCCCGGTGGGTCGGGCGAGCACGTGCGGCAGCTCGGCGCGGTGGTGCGTCGCCGAGGCGGTCGAGCCTCCAGTCAGAAACGTCCTGTGGGTCGGCAAGCACGTGCGGCAGCACCGCGCAGGGGTGGTGCGTCGCCGAGGCGGTCGAGCCTCCCGCTAGAGACGTCCGGTGGATCGGCAAGCACGTAGCTCCGTCCAGTGGGGTCGGGATCGAGCGTGGGGCCACATCCCGCCTTCGGACTCACGACCGCCGGGAGGAGTCCTGTAAGGAGGGAGGAATGCCCCACCCGGTCGAGTTCTGGTTCGATTTCGCGAGCACCTACTCCTACGTGGCGGCGATGCGGCTGCAGCAGGAGGCATCGGCGCGTGGGCTGACTGTCAGCTGGCACCCGTTCCTGCTGGGGCCGATCTTCAGCGACCAGCTGGGGCTGAAGGACTCGCCCTTCAACGCCCAGCCGGTGCGGGGGCGATACATGTGGCGGGACCTGGCGCGGCTGTGCGCCCGCTACCAGCTGCCGTGGAAGCAGCCGTCGGTCTTTCCCCGCAACTCCACCCTGGCCGCCCGGGTGGCGGTGGTGGCGCTTCAGCGACCGTGGGGGCCGCAGTGGGTCCGCCGGGTGTTCACCGCGAACTTCGCCGAGGACCGGGAGATCTCCGATCGGGCCGTGCTGTCGGAGCTGCTGCGGGAGCTGGGGCACGATCCGGTGGAGATCTTCGCACTCGCGGAAGGCGCCGAGGCGAGGGCCGCGCTGCGCGACCAGACCGGCGAGGCGATGCGGCGGGACGTCTTCGGCGCCCCGAACTTCTTCGTCGCCGGGGAGCTGTTCTTCGGCCAGGACCGGCTGACCGAGGCGCTGGACGCCGCCGCCGCGGGCTGAGACGCGGCCGGGTCCAGGCCAGGGTCCGTGGCGCTGGACGCCCCCTCCACGGGCGGGCTGATCCGGCCTACGCCAGCGTCAGTCCCGCGGGCAGGGTGTCACCCAGCGCGCGGGCCTCGTCGGCGGCCTCCAGGGCCACCACCTCCCGCACCATCCGCAGCCAGCCCTCGGGGGCCTTCTGCGCGCTCAGCGCGTCTTGCACCCGCTGCCGCGTCGCCTCCTCCACGTCCCGGGTGCGATCTCCGGTGCGCCGGGCCAGCTGGGTGACCGCGAAGGCTCCGCCGTCCAGGTTGGCCAGCCCGGCCTCCAGCAGCAGGGAGATCCACTCCTCCGCCGTCTGGGCGGAGACGGTGCGATGGATGCTGCCGTACAGCGGTACCCGGGCGCCGATCCTCCCCAGCGCCCAGGGCCAGGGGCCGCCGCGCAGCTTCTGTTCGGCGTTCCAGCGCAGCCGTCGGGCGATCCACCCGCCCAGCTGCTCCTTCTCCTCCGGGTCCAGGTGCTCCAGCGAGGCGGCGGTGCGGACCATCTCCTCCAGCCCCTCCGGCTGGATGCCCTTCGGCTTTCCGGAAGGCTTGGGCGCGTCCGGGGGGACCTTCTGTTCCAGCTGCGGTCGCAGGGACGCATAGAGGGTCCGCTGGGCGTCTTCGTTCAGCCCGCCGGCGATCCTCCGCCACATCACCCAGAACTCGTTCCAGTTCGCCTTCTCCGGGTGGAACTGCACCCCGTCCTTGAACAGCGCGAACAGCTGCTCGGCGCGCCAGCCGTCCAGGGGGTAGCCGAAGCCGGGACGCAGCGCGAAGCCGGCCAGCTGGAAGAACACCCGCTCGTGATCCTCCGAACGCCGACGCTTGGTGGCCCCGGCCAAGGCGGTGCTCCACAGCTCGCGCAGCACCGGGACCCGCCAGGTGTCCTTGGCTCCCAGCACCCTTTCCAGATTTTTGAGCAGCTGCTTCACGTCCCGCGGGCCCATCGGCAGCGGCTTGTTGCCGTAGATCCGCCCCACCAGCTCGGTGGCCTCGGTGAAGCGGGCCGGCATCGCCTCGGTGACCGCCAGCGGGCCGCTGCCGGAGGTCCCCCGCAGCTCGAACTCCAGCCGCCACTGTTCGTCCGACGCGGTGTCCCGGCACCACAGCTCCAGGGTGCCGATCTCGGTCAGCCCCGCCCGCAAGGTGACCTGCAGCTTCCCTCCCGCCGCCCGCTGGCTGCGCAGCAGGGTGTGCAACGGGGGCAGCGGGTGCAGCTCGGAGGTCAGCTCCACCACCTCCCCCGGCTTGTCCACCCGGTCCGCAGTGGTGGAGTGGAGGGTGAACTGCACCGGTCGCCCGAGGGTGAGGGAGAAGGTGCGCTCGGTCAGCTCGGTGCTCTGGCCCTCCTCCAGTCCGCGGGGGACCAGGCACAGCGCGGCGGAGGTCCCATCCTCCCGGGCCAGGGTCACGTAGTAGGCGCGCGCGGCGCCACCGCCAATCTTCAACCCCAGGCCGCGGCGCACCAGCCCGTAGTAGGCCGCGCCCCGGGCCACCGCCAGCTCCAGCGACGGGTGATCCAGCAGCGGGATCCGTTCCGACTCCGGCCACCAGGCGGACAGCGCCTCCTGCAGTCGGCGGGCGATCGCGGGGGAGTTGAACACCCCTCCGTTGAGGAGGATCGCGTCCGGGCGGGGGAGGGCGTCTGGCGACGGGCGGGGGATCCCCAGCGCCTTGAACGCCGCCTCCGCGTGCACCCGCAGGAACTCGGCCAGGTGTCGGGTGATCGCCGGATCCTGGGCATAGGGGAGGCCCAGCTCCTGCAGTCCCATCCGCGCCGCTCTGCGCGGGGTGCTGGTGGGCGCCTCCTGGGGGAAGAAGCCGTCCAGCAGCAGCGACTCCACCTCCGCCTTCTCCAGCTCGGTGGAGAGGGTCCCCCCCAGCAGCTTGCTGCCCGCCCCGGCGATGGCCAGGCCGTAGCGTTCCGGTGGGGCCTCCCCCAGCAGGGCCTCCTTGGCCACCCGCGCCGCCTGCACCAGCTGGGTCCACTGGGAGGCCCCCAGCCGCTTGCCGGCCAGGGTCAGCTTCTCCTCGGCGCGCCGGGCCAGGGCGGCGTCCATGTTGTCCCCGCCCAACAGCAGGTGATCCCCCACCGCGATCCGCCGCAGCAGTGGGCCCTCCGGGGAGAGCGCGGCCTGGATCAGGGTGAAGTCGGAGGTGCCGCCACCCACGTCCACCACCAGTACCAGCTTCAGCGCTTCCACCGCCTGGGCCAGGTTCTTCCGGTGCCGGGCGGTGAAGTCGTAGAAGGCGGCCTGGGGCTCCTCTACCAGGGTGAACTTCTGCAGCCCGGCGGCGCGGGCGGCGTTCACGGTCAGGGCGCGGGCCACCTCATCGAAGGAGGCGGGGACTGTCAGCACCACCTCCTGGGCGGACATCGGCAGGTCGGGGTGGGCCGCGTCCCAGGCGGCGCGCAGATGCTTCAGCAGCCGCGCGGAGGCCTCCACCGGGGAGAGTCGGGGGACCTCAGGCGGCGCGCCCCAGGGGAGGATCGCCGCCCCCCGGTCCACCCCCGGATGGCACAACCAGCTCTTGGCGGAGGCCACCACCCGACCCGGCACCCGGGCTCCCTGCCAGCGGGCGTATTCTCCTGCGGTCCAGGTGCCTTCCGCGGCCCAGGGCAGCTGTCCGGCCGCGGGATCCCCCTCCGCCTCCACCGGGGCGTAGAGGACGGACGGGAGGAGGGGGCGGGCGGTGACCTCTCCGGGACGGACCACCTGGGGGATCAGCAGCTCCCGGATCGGGGCTTCTTTTCCGGCCGCGGGATCCACGCTGGCCACCGCACAGTGGGTCGTCCCCAGATCGATTCCGATGATTGCGGTCAAGACGGGGGCTCCGCTCTGCTGGCTTCCGGGGGAAAGGGGACCGGCAACTTTTCGGTGGGCTGGTTCCCGCCGGGCTCTTTGCCTTCGGTGAAAAGTAGCCTGTCCCCTTTTCTATTCGGCTCGGACGTTGAGCTCCAGCTTCCAGCGGCCGGGGCCCTGGTGTTCCAGGCAGCGGACCTCCAGGGTCCCCACCTCGGTGACCGCGGCCTGCAGGTTCACCGGGGTCAGGTCTCCGGTGGCGTGGCCCTCGGTGACCGGCAGCGCGGTCTCGATCGGCGCCAGCTCCTCCAGCTCGGGGTTGCCGCTGACTTCGTCCACGAAGGTCCCCACCGCATCGTCGCGACGGACCGAAGAGGCGAAGAAGCGGAAGCGGGTGGGCTCCCCCACCACCAACCCGAACTCCTGGGGCGGGATGTCCGCCTGGGTGCCTTCCTCCATCCCGAACGGGGCCACGCACAGGGCCCGCACCGGCGGCTCCATCCCTGGCACCGCCGGCATCGGCGACTCCACTCCTACGTAGTAGGCCCTCGCGGTGCCTCCGCGGATCCGCAGCCCGTGCCCCTGCCGGACCCAACCGTAGTAGGCCGCGCCCCGGGCCACTGCCAGGTCCAGGTCCGCGCCCTCCAGCTCCTTCACCGGCTGGCCTCCGTCTGCCGCCAGCCAGGTGTTGATCACCTCCAGGATGCGGCGGCGCAGCGGGCCGGCCTTGAACACCCCGCCGTTGAACAGCACCGCGGTGGGGTGCAGGAAGCTCTTCCCGGTGGGAGCGATGGTCGGCTCGGGGGAGGCGGCCAGCGCCCGCTCCTGCCGCACCAGGAAGGAGGCCAGGTGCCGGGTCACCGCTGGATCCTGGGCGTAGGGGAGGGCGACCTGGGTCAGCCCGGTCCGGCGCGCGGTGCGCGGCGCCTCGGTCACAGCCACCTGGGGGAAGAAGCCGTCCACCAGCAGGTGGAGCAGCTCCTCGCGGGTCAGCTCGGAGCGGACGGTGCCGCCCATCAGCGAGCTGCCGCGCCCGGCCACCGCGATCGGCGCGGCGGTCAGCTGCTCGCTGGCGGCGAACAGCAGCTCCTTGGCCGACCGGGCCGCGTGGGTCAGCGAGGTCAGCTGCCAGGCGTCCAGCTTCTTCCCACCCGCCGCCAGCTTCTGGGAGACGGTGTGGGCCAGCGCCAGATCCATGTTGTCGCCGCCGAGCAGGATGTGGTCCCCCACCGCCACCCGGACCAGGTCCAGCTCCCCGCCGCGGTCCTTGACCGCGATCAGCGAGAAGTCGGTGGTGCCGCCGCCCACGTCAATCACCAGGATCAGCTCGCCCGGCTTCACCTGCCGCCGGAACTCGTCTCCGGAACCTTCCAGCCAGGCGTAGAGGGCGGCCTGCGGTTCCTCCAGCAGGATCACGTTGGGCAGCCCCGCCTTGCGCGCCGCCTCCAGGGTCAGCTCCCGGGCGCCCGGATCGAAGGAGGCGGGCACGGTGACCACCACCTCCTGCGCCTCCAGCGCCCGGTTGGCCTCGCCCTCCCCCAGGGATTGATCCCAGGCCTCGCGCAGATGGCGCAGGTAGCGGGCGGTGGCCTCCACCGGGGAGAGCCGGTGGACCTCCTCCGGAGACTGCCAGGGCAGCAGCCCGCTTCGCCGGTCCACGCCCGGGTGGGAGAGCCAGCTCTTGGCCGAGGAGATCACCCGGCCCGGGACCTTGGCCCCATGGCTGCGCGCCAGCTCGCCTGTGATCTCCTGGCGCTGGGCATCCCAGGGGAGCCCCAGCGTCCCCGGCGCGAACTCGCCGTTGGCCGGCAGATAGAGGAAGGAGGGGAGCAGGGTCCTGGCCTCCACCGTCCCCGGGGCGGTCAGCTGCGGCACCGGCAACACCGCCTGCCCCCGTCCGCGGCCCTTCTCCGAGTCCAGCGCCAGATAGGAGAGCGCGCTGTGCGTGGTCCCCAGGTCGATTCCCACCGAGTAGCGGCGATTGCTCACGTCAGCTCAACCTCCGCGGGCGCGAGGATCTTTGGATCCACCGCCTCTGAAGGGGAGGGCAGGCTCAGCTGGGTCACCTCCCAACCAGCGTGCTTCACGGCCCCCCGGTAGGGCGGCTGCCCGGCGACGTTGCCGGTGAGCCGGATCCGCAGGGCGTCGAAGCCCGCCGGCACGGTCACGGTCGCCCCCTCGCCCTCCTTGAGGACGGGCGCCACCTGCACGTACTGCTTCACGATCTTCCGGCAGCCCTCGTGGACGATGCGAGCGGCGGCGCCGACCTCCGCATCACTGAAGGGGGCCACCTCCTCTTGAAGGAAGTCCACCAGCCGGCCCTCGCGCTGGAGCAGCGCCAGCAGGGCCAGGGCGGAGCGGTGGGTGCGCTCGGGCGTTTCTGGTGGAGGCTTGGGGGCCTCCTTGAGCGGCTCCCTGGGCGGGGTGACGTCCCGGGCGGAGTCCGCGCCGGACGGCAGCTTGCCCTGCCGGAGCGCGTCGTACGCCGGCAGCACCGCGCGCGCGAAGGGGGGACGGAAGAGAATCTGGAAGAAGCACACCCACGCCATCCACAAGCGCGCGAAGAACGATGGTTCGCTCATAGCGCTTATGCGGATAGCAGAGCGGGGGGCCGAGACAACGCGACAGTGCGCAAAAGTGAAGGGCCTTACTGTTTCCAGTAAGGCCCTTCGTGCTCTGGGTCAGATTGTGGAGGTGGACGGGATCGAACCGACGACCTTCGCATTGCGAACGCGACGCTCTCCCAACTGAGCTACACCCCCGCGCGCCCAAAGCGACCTGCGAACCGGCTAGTACCCAAGCCCATTCCTGGTGTCAAGAACGGTTGATGCTGACGCATCGCATTGACTGGTAGATGTACGGGTGCCATAAGTCCCGCCTTTCTTTCCCTCTGAATGGCTTCCGCGTCCTCGAAGAATCTGAGCCCGGCCGAGCTCATGAAGCTGGAGCAGGCCTTCGCGGCTGATCCCGCCTCCCAGGCCTACCTGCCCCTCGCCGAGGCGTATCTCGGCATGGGCCGGTTCATGGAGGCGATGGTCGTCTGCAAGAAGGGCGTCAAAGCCCACGCCACCTCGGCGGAACCCCGCATGCTCCTGGCGCGCGTCTACGCCGAACAGGGCAAGGACAAGAAGGCACTGGAGGAACTGGCCGCCGCGCTGCAGATCGCGCCCGCGGACAAGAACGTCCTCCGGATGACCGGCGCGCTCCAGATGAAGGCGGGCGAACCCGAAGCCGGGCGCGTCAACCTCCTCAAGGCGTTCGAGGCCGATCCGGCGGACGCCGAGACCCTGGCCGCGCTGTCCCAGTGGAAGCTGGAGCCGCCCCGGGCCGCCGCGCCCGAGCCCCCGACCGAACAGGTGTCGATCGCGCCTCCGGCTCCGGCCGCGGTGCCCATCGCCGGCCCGGGCGCCCTGTCGGCCCCGGCCATCGGTCGGGCGCCCACCGCCGGTCAGCCTGCCGCCCGTCCGGCGCCGCGCGCCTCGGGAGAGGTCCCGATGCTGCGGCCCTCCGGGGAACGCCCGGCACTGGGTGCCCAGCCCGCCGCCGCCAGCCGCCCCGCGCAGCCCGCGGCCCGGCCTGCTGCCCGCCCCGCGGCGAACGGTCAGTCTCCGGCAGCGCCCGCCAGGGCCTCCGGGGTCCGCCCGGCGGTCCGCTCCGCCCCCCGTCCGCAGGCCCGGGACGAGGACGAACGGGAGGACGACGATTCGGCGGACTACGACCTGGACGCCGCGCCCCGTCGCAAGTCGGGCGCCACCAAGTTCCTGTTCTTCGGTCTGGCCGCGGCGCTGCCGCTGTTCCTGGCGGCCTACTACTTCGTCGGCCAGTGGCAGGCCCGCCGGAACCGGGACTTCAACAAGCACCTGCAGAGCGCCAGCGAGCAGCTCAAGCACGACAGCTACGAGTCCTACAAGCGGGCCGCCGACGCCGCGGACAAGGCGTTGGAGATCCACCCCGACTCCGGCTCCGCGCACAGCTACCTGGCCTACAGCTGGGCCATCCGCTGGGGCGAGCACGGTGGAGGCGATGAGGCCCGCGCCGCGGCCGAGCAGCACCTGGCCGCCGCCAAGGAGGCGGGCGAGACCAGCTCCCACCTCTATGCGGCGGACGCGCTGATCCAGAACTTCGGCGGCAAGGGCGGGCCTGCGCTCACCAAGCTGCGGGAAGAGGTCAAGGCGTTCGACGCGCAGGGCAAGCAGAGCTCGTTGCTGTATCTGACCCTGGGCATCCTGCAGGTGAACCAGGGAGACCTGGAGGGCGCGCGGGAGAGCCTGGAGAAGGCCCAGAGCCTGGCCCCGGACGACCCGCGGATCTACTCGGCGCTGGGCGGGCTGTATCGCCGGCGCGGACAGGACCGGCTGGCGTGGCAGATGTACGACTTCTCGCTGCGCTACGAGAAGGACCACCCGGAGTCGCTGCTGGGACGGTCGCTGCTGATCCTGGATCAGGACGCCCCGGCCTACGACGTGGCCTCCAAGATGCTCAAGAAGCTGATCGAGGCCGATCCGCCGCCCTCGCCGCGTCAGCTGGCCGCCGCCTACGCGGCCCGCGCGCTGCTGGTCTCGCGGGTGTCGCAGGCCATGTCCACCGCCAAGCCGGAGGAGCTGAAGCTGCTGGTGGAGAACACCGGGGTCCCCAACGACGCGGCCAAGGCCCGGGCGGAGATCGCGGACCTCGAGGATCGCGCGGTGAAGCTGGACCGTCAGAACCCGGAGCTGCTGGCGATCAAGGGCCAGCGGCTGCGCCTGGAAGGGAACGTGGACGGCTCGGTGGCGGCGCTGAAGCAGGCGATCGCCATGGACAACAGCCGGGCCCAGTTCCACCTGGAGCTGGCCAAGGTGCTGACCGCCAAGGCCGGGGGTGAGAAGGACGCCAAGGCCGCGCTGGAGCAGGCCCTCAAGAGCATGGACTCGCCGAAGCTGCGGGTGATGCTGGGGGACGTGAACCGCAAGCTGGGCCGCGCGGACGACGCGATCACCGAATACACCAAGGCCCTGGCCGACCCGAAGACCAAGAACCCGGAGGCCCGGCTGGCCCTGGGGTCGCTGTATCGGGAGCGGCGGTCCTACGACAAGGCCCAGGAGCAGCTGGAGAAGGCGGCGCAGGAGTACGTCAGCCAGCCCGCCCGGGCCGCCCAGGCCTACACTGAGCTGGGCCGCACCTTCGAGGAGAAGGGGGACCGGGCCAAGGCGGACGACACCTACAAGAAGGCGCTGAACGCGGACGTGGAGTACGCGCCGGCCTACTTCTTCTACGCCCGCTTCCTCTCCACCGATCGCGCCGCGGCCGGCAAGGCCCGGGCGACCGCGCAGGAGTACCTCAAGCGCGAGCCGCGCGGCGAGCACGCCGCCGACGCCCAGCGGATCGTCTCTCTCTAGGCCCTCCCGCGGTGGGTGGGCTTAGCCTCGCTGATGGATCGGGCCTCCCCCGGGGGGGCCCAACTTGAACTTTCCTGACCGCTGCGGTTATTCGGTGGCGCAGTCAGCCGCCGAGAGGATCATGGAAGTCCGACCCGCCACCGTCACCGTGACCGCCGCCCTGGGGTGCGCATGAGCGCCCAGGCCGTGCCCTTCTCTTCCACCCTGGCGGACCTGGCGTCGCTGACCAAGCCGCGGCTCTCCTCGCTGGTGGTGTGCACCGCCGCCGGCGGGATGTGGCTGGCGCCTGGATCTCTGCCCGCGCACCGGACCCTGCTGGTGATCCTGGCCACCGCCGGGATCGTGGGCGCGGCCAACGCCTTCAACTGCTACTGGGAGCGGGACAGCGACCGGTTCATGAAGCGCACCAGGAACCGCCCGCTGCCGGCGGGGCGGATGGAGCCGTCCACCGCGATCTGGTTCGGGGCCTTCCTGCTGGCGGTGTCCCTGCCCACCCTGACCCTGGCCTCCAACCTGCTCACCGGCTTTCTGGGGCTGCTGGCGTTCGTCTCCTACGTGTTCGTCTACACCCCGCTCAAGGCGCGGTCCTGGACGGCGATGCTGGTGGGCGGGCTGCCGGGAGCGCTGCCCCCGCTGATGGGCTGGACCGCGATCACCGGGCGGATCACCGGGGCGGGGGTGGTGCTGTTTGCGATCCTCTTCCTGTGGCAGATCCCCCACTTCATCGCGATCGCCCTGTTCCGCAAGGAGGAGTACGCGGCGGCCGGGCTCAAGTCGCTGCCGCTGGAGCGGGGGGATGAGATCTCCCGGGCGATGATCGTCCGCTACCTGGTGTTCCTAGTCCCGGTCAGCATCCTCCCCTTCGCGATGGGGCTCTCGGGGTGGATCTACCTGACCGCCGCGGTGGTGCTGGGGGCGGCGTTCCTGGGCTACGGGGTGTACGGGTTCGTCAAGCAGCTGGGCCCCCTCTGGGCGCGGAAGCTGTTCTTGATCTCCCTGCTGTACCTGACCGGGTTGTTCATCGCCCTGATGGTGGACGTCCGCGTCCCTTGAGCGCGCGGTGACGTAGGCTGTTCGCCTCGTGTCGCCGCTGCTGATCTACGACGCCCAGTCGGAGTTGGCCTCCTGGGTCGCCCAGCGGCTGGCGGTCGCCGCCCAGGGCCGGCTGGAGCTGGCCGCCGCCCAGGATCACGACGGACCCGCGGTGGACCGGGAGCTGCGCCTCTACACCCCCGAAGGGACCGAGTGGCGGGGGCTGGACGCGCTGCTGCACGCCGCCGCGCTGACCGGGGACGGTGGGGCGGCGCTGGAGCGGGATCGGCGGTCCGCGCTCTGGAGACGGGTCCATCGGCTGGGGTACCGCTGGGCGACCGAGAACCGGGTGCCGGGGCTGGCGGTGGCCAGGCGCCTGTGGAACGAAGACCCCACCACCTACCTTCGTTCGCGCTGGCTGTTCCTGCGCCTGCTGGGGCTCTCCTTCCTGTTGGCCTTCGTCTCCCTGGGGGTGCAGGTCCGGGGGCTGTTCGGAGCCCAGGGCATCGTCCCCCTGCAGTCGATGCTGGAGGGCGCGGGCGGGGGGCGGATGTACCTGAGGGTCCCTTCGCTGTTGTGGGTCTCCGCCAGCGACCCGGTGCTGATCGGCTGCTGTGCGGTGGGGGCGCTGGCGGCGCTGCTGTTGATGGCGGGAGTCGCGCAGCGTGCGGCACTGGCGGTGATGGGGGTGCTGTACCTGTCCCTGGTCGGGCTGGGGGCGCCGTTCCTCTCCTTCCAGTGGGACACCCTGCTGCTGGAGGCGGGGTTCCTGGCGCTGTTCCTGGCGCCGCCGGGGCTGTGGAATCCCCGTCCAATGGCCGCCCACGGATGGGCCGCGCGGCTGCTGCTCAAGTGGCTGCTGTTCCGGGTGATGTTCCTCTCCGGGCTGGTGAAGCTGACCAGCGGAGACGCCAGCTGGCGGCAGTTCACCGCGCTGGACTTCCATCTGTGGACCCAGCCGCTGCCGTCCTGGGGCGGTTGGTGGCTGGCCAATCATGCGGATGCGACCCTGCGCGCCCAGACCGCGCTCACCCTGGTGATCGAGCTGGTGTTCCCGTTCCTGCTCCTTGGGCACCGCCCGCTGCGGCGGATCGGGGTGATGGGGATGCTGGCCCTGCTGGGGGGCATTGCCGCCACCGGCAGCTACGGCTTTCTGGGAGTGCTGACCGCCAGCCTGTGCCTGCTGGTGATCGATGACCGGGACCTGCGCTGGCTGGACCGCTGGGTTCCGGTGGGAACGCGGGAAGAGCGCAAGCGGAGCGGGCTGCGGCGGGTGGGCGCAGGGCTGATCCTGGGCTGGGTGTTCTTCGCCACCGTGGCCGCCAGCTGGGCCCGAGCCACCCGCAGTTGGGAACGGGTGCCGATGCCGCTGAGGGTGGCGCACGCGCTTTCCTCCCCGCTGATGATCGCCAACGGCTACGGGATGTTCGAGGTGATGACCCGCGAGCGCCTGGAGCTGTCGGTGGAGGGCAGCGACGATGGTCAGACCTGGCGCCCCTATTCCTTCCGGTACAAGCCCGGAGACCCGGAGCAGACGCCCCGGTACGCCGCCCCCCACATGCCCCGGCTGGATTGGATGATGTGGTTCGCCGCCCTGGGGAGCTGTGAGGACAGTCCCTGGCTGTTCTCGCTGCAGAAGGCGCTGCTGGAGGGGTCGCCAACGGTGGCGGAGTTGTTCGAGGCGGTGCCGTTCGAGTGGAAGCCTCCGCAGAGGACGAGGATCCAGGCCGCCCGCTACCGGTTCGCGCCACCGGGTTCAGGAGCCTTCTGGACCGTGGAGCCGCTGGGGCCGTTCTGCCCGGAGGTGGAACTGAAGGACGGGAGACTGGTCATGGCCGGACTCAGGGGGTGATCGGGCGGACGAGTTCTCGGGACGCTCGTCGGGCCGGACTCAGGGGATGATCGGGCGGACGGGATCCTCGCCGGGGAACGGGCGGGGAGTCTTCGGATCCGTCCGGGGTTCATCCGAGAGATCGGCGGGCTCCTGGATGTCCGCCCCGGAGCCACCGATTCCCCGTTGATCCTCCGGAGCCACCGCGCCGTTGGTGGGTCCCGAGGTCCCGACCAGCCGCGGCGGGGGAGGGGTGGATCGCTCCCGACAACCCCACGGAGCCAGGACCAGGCTCGCCAGCAACACCCAACTGAAGGTCGGTGTCTTCACGCCTTCAAAGCTGGGCATCGCCGGAGCCAGCGGCGGCAGGCACCTGGCTGCCTGGCCGCCTACCTCACGACACTGCGGGCAGCGCTGGTGCGCCCGGCCAGCCTGGCCACGAAGGCCCGGGCCACCCCTTCTGTCGGGCACACCAGATCCTGATTGGACCCCGCGATCGTCTTCAACCGGACCACCCATTTCTCCGAGACCTGCAGCAACTTCACTCCATCCATCGATCCGCCCCCGCGCGGACCGGACCCACAGCACCTTTCATACCGAGGGGGCCCCTGGGGCTGGACTGGCGGGACCTGTCCCAAGGGAGCAGAAAAACTCCACCCAGGCTGGGGTGCGCGGCGGAGCGCCTGGGAGAAAACCCCCATCGTCTGAAGGACAGCGGACGACGCAAACCAGCTGCTGTGAGAGCAGGGGCGCGGCAGTCCTTCACCCCGGATCGCTGTGTGCATTCGTCCCCCCACGGTTCGGGGGGACTCGTGAAACAAGCACAGACCATGGAGTTGAAGGACCGCGCCGAGCGGCTGTTCGGCGCAGGGAAGTTTCGTCGGAGTCTGCAGCTGTACCGGGAGCTGATCGCCCGGGAGCCGAGGGATCCCAGGTTGCGGGTGCGCTGCGGCGAGCTGCGCCGGCGTCTGGAAAACCGGGAGGAGGCGGCCCACGACTACCTGGCGGCGGCCAGGCTGTTCGCGGCCCAGGGGTACGGCGGACGGGCCCGCGCGGCGGTGAAGATCGCCGAGGAGCTGGCCCCGTTCGATGACGAGGTGGTGAAGGCGAACCTGTCGCTTCCCCAGGTGCCCGCGCCGGTCCGCCCGCAGGCCAATGTCCTCGGCGTCATCCGCCCGCGCCGGATCGAGCTGGGAGCGGATTCCGACTTCTGGTCGAACCGGCCCGAGCTCCCCGCGCGCCGGGCGCTTCCCGCCGATCCCAACACCCGGTGGGTGCAGCTGCCGGAAGAAGAGGAGCCGCGGCAGCCCCCGGCAGATCTCTGCTCGGAGGAGGACTTCGAGCGGATGCACGGCCTGGCGACCTGAGCCGTCCGAGGGGGCCGGTCGCCACGCGCGAAGAGCGTGGGACCGGCCGGAGACTGAAGTTGGGCCCTCTTGGATTCGAACCAAGGACCAATCGGTTATGAGCCGACAGCTCTGACCGCTGAGCTAAGGGCCCGGCAAGCAGCCTGGGGACCTTACAACGAACGGTTCTGAATTCGCCGCCTGAACCCTCGTCCGCGTGGTCGTTGACTCCCGCGCATGACTCTCCTACGCGGGACCCGCATCCCACGCAGGCATGTCACGAGGGTCTCCATGAAGAAGCTGGCGCTGTTGTTGGCGGCGGTTTTCGCCGTCACCGGGTTCGCGAAGAACGACAAGGACGGCAAGGGCGACAAGTCCCACGGCAATCCGGGTCGAGGGCACGGCGCTTCCTCTCCCGGGGGGAACCACGACGACGACGACGACTCGAAGTCCCGCGGCCAGTCCGACCAGATGGGCTGGAAGGCCCGCCAGGTCACCCGGGAGGACAAGCGCGGGATCGACGCCTACTACCGCGCCGCCGACGAATCGCTGAAGTCCAACAACTGGGACGCGATCGCCAGCCAGATCGACTTCCCGGTGCTGATGGTCACCGACGACGCCCGCGGGGAGGGCAACGGGTCGATGTGGAACCGCGAGCAGTGGCTGCGCACCATGAAGCAGGCCTCGGCGGGGACTCCCCAGAACGCCAAGATCTCCGCGCGCCGAAAGCCGTTCTTCATCACCAACGATCTGGTGATCGTGGAGATCGAGAACCGGATGCAGGTGGGCAACCAGAAGATGAACTACCGCAGCGCGGATCTGCTGATCCGCCGCAACGGACAGTGGCGGACCAAGGCCAGCATCGAGGGCGGCTGGGGGGAGTCGATGCCCTCTGCCGGTTCGCCCACCTATCACCAGAACCC
This sequence comes from Myxococcaceae bacterium, assembly GCA_036675345.1. Lineage (GTDB taxonomy): Bacteria > Myxococcota > Myxococcia > Myxococcales > Myxococcaceae > JALYOC01. Next base: position 63,767 of record JAKFFE010000026.1, on the reverse strand, counting down.
GCCCGTCGGTGGCGGCCAGGTGATCCCCCCCGGCAATCCCAAGGGGCCGCAGGGCCCGCCGGCTCCCACTCCGGGCAACACCCAGCAGTCGCCGACGGCCAACACCCCCGACCCCAAGGGCACCTCCGGCAACCCTGGTGATCCGAAGGGCACCACCACCCCCACCGGTCCGACCGGGACCGGGAAGGGAACCTCGGGCCAGCCGGGAGATCCGAAGGGGACCACCACCACCGCCCCTACCCACTCCTCCAGCAGCGCCGGCGCGCCGGACGCGGGGACCCCGGATCCGAAGAAGGGCAGCCGCAAGGACGCCACCACCCGGCCCTTCGGCAAGTAGCGCTGGGCTCAGGTCGTTCACGGACGCCTGCCGCGGGGGGCTCCTCCTCCGTGGGCAGGCGTTCTTCGTTGCGGGGAAGGCTTTGCGGAGACCTCCCGTCGGCCACCCTGCCGGTTCAAAGGCGGTTCATGCGGACGAGCTTCCCGCGCGCTCAGTCCCGCTTCGGCCTGCGCCCGGCCACGGTTCCGGATCGCGGCTGGGAGGTCCGCTCCAGCCGGTTGCCGTTGACCAGCTTCACTCCCTCGCGTCGCAGCCGCTTCGACTGCTCCTCGGCCACCTCCGCGGCCAGGGTCCCGTCCCTCCGGATCACCCGCCACCAGGGGATGTCGCGCAGGTTCTTCATCGCCCGCACCACCGCGCGGGCCGCGCCCGGCTTGCCGGCCTCCAGCGCCACGCCGGAGTAGGAGAGGGTGCTGCCCCTGGGGATGGCGCGGATCGCTGCTGCCACCCGGGCCTCGAAGGGGGTGGGCTTGCGGGCCGGGTCTCCGTCTCCGCACTGCTGCTTGTTCATCGCCGACCCTTTCAAGACGAAGGCCGTGCCTCCCAGAAGGAGACACGGCCTGGTCAAAATCTACCGAGGGCTCTCTAGCTCTCCACGAACGACCGCAGCCGCTTGGAGCGCGAGGGGTGGCGCAGCTTGCGCAGCGCTTTGGCCTCGATCTGCCGGATCCGCTCGCGGGTGACCTCGAAGTCCTGGCCGACCTCCTCCAGGGTGTGGTCGCTCTTCTCGCCGATCCCGAAGCGCATCCGCAGCACCTTCTCCTCGCGGGGGGTGAGGGTGGCCAGCACCTTGCGGGTCTGCTCCGCCAGGTTCATGTTGATCACCGCGTCGGACGGCGAGACCAGGCTCTTGTCCTCGATGAAGTCACCGAGGTGCGAGTCCTCCTCCTCACCGATCGGGGTCTCCAGCGAGATGGGCTCCTTGGCGATCTTGAGGACCTTGCGGACCTTGTCGAGCGGCAGCTCCATCTTCTCCGCGATCTCTTCCGGGGTCGGCTCGCGGCCGATCTCCTGGACCAGGTAGCGGCTGGTGCGGATCAGCTTGTTGATGGTCTCGATCATGTGCACCGGGATGCGGATGGTGCGCGCCTGGTCCGCGATGGCCCGGGTGATCGCCTGGCGGATCCACCAGGTGGCGTAGGTGGAGAACTTGTACCCACGCTTGTACTCGAACTTGTCCACCGCCTTCATCAGGCCGATGTTGCCCTCCTGGATCAGGTCCAGGAACTGCAGCCCGCGGTTGGTGTACTTCTTGGCGATCGACACCACCAGGCGGAGGTTGGCCTCCACCAGCTCGGACTTGGCCCGCTCCGCCTTCCGCTCACCGATCCGGATCGCGTCGTAGTTGCGGCGCAGCGCATCCACGGGGAGGTTGGCCTCCTCCTCCACCCGCTTGATCTTCCGCACCGCGGTGCGCACGTCGCGGTCCACCGCCTCCAGCTGCTCGGGGGTGACGTTGAGGCGCTTCTGCAGCTTCTTGGCGTTGGCCGGGTTGTCGCGCGACTCGCGCAGCATCGGCCGCAGCTCCTTCATGTCCATCGAGAGGCGGCGCTCGTACTCGCGCAGCTCCTCTTCGGCCTTCTCCACCCGCTCGATCAGCGCGCGCAGGTTCCCGACGATGCGGTCGATCTGCTTCTTGTTCAGCCGCATCTCCTCCAGGACCTCCATCATCTTGGTCCGGAAGTCGCGGATCTCCTGCTTGATCTCCTTCTTGCGCACCTCGGAGAGCTTCTTCTTGGAGATCAGCTCCTCCTCCAGGGACTCCACGTCCTTGGCGTGCTTGCGGATCTTCTCGATCGCCTTGGAGATCTGCTCGATCCGGTTCAGCTCGCTCTGGTTGAGCTGCTGGGCACCGTCCTCGCCGACCTCCACCTCCTCGGAGGCCTCCTCGCCCTCGGTGTTGGCCTCCTCCGGGGCGTCCTTCACCACCTCGCGGACCCGCAGCTTGCCGGTCTTGAGCTTGTTGCCGATGTCCAGGATGTCCGCCACCGCCACCCGGCAGGCCAACAGCGCGCGCAGGACCTCCTTCTCGCCCTCCTCGATCCGCTTGGCGATCTCCACCTCGCCCTCACGGGTGAGCAGGGACACCGAGCCCATCTTGCGCAGGTAGAGGCGGACGGGGTCGTTGGACTTCGCGCCCGGCTCGTCCTCCTCCTCCTTCTCCTCCTCTTCGGCCTCGACCTGCTCCTGGTCCACGGTGACCGTGGCCGGCTTGGCCTCCGCCGCCTGCGCCGCCTTCTGGGCGTCAACGATCTCGATGTCGTTGTCGCCGAACATGCTCATCACGTCGTCGATCTGCTCCGACGACACGATGTCCGCGGGCAGGGCGTCGTTCACCTCGTCATAGGTGAGGAACCCCTTCTGCCGCCCGGCCTCCAGCAGGTCCTTGACCTCCTTGCGGTCCGCCAGCGGCTCCTCGTCGACCTCGTCCTCCACCGCGTCCGGATCAACCTCCACCGCGGCTGCCAGCTCTTCGGCCTGCTCCTCGGGATCCATGTCCTCGGAGGAGGTGGGGGCCTTGCCGCCCATCTTCCGCAGCTTCTCCTTGGCCAGCGCGATCGCGTCGTCCGAGGCCGCCTCGCCGCTCTTGGCCCGCACGATCGGAGCCACAGCCACCGCCGGAGACGTCTTCTTCTTCTTGAGGTCCTTCTCCTCAGTCTTGGTGACCTTCTTCACCACCTTCGACTTGGAGGGACCCTTCGGGGACGGCTGCTTGGTGGCCATTTAACCAACTTCTCCTTGCAATATTCGGGACTTCGGCGCCTTGGGCCGGCGAACCGGCGGGTCTAGCGCAAAGTCACGGGGAAAGTCACGCGGGCGTGTAGAAAACGCGAATCAAACCGGGTAGGGCGAGGGCTTTGTTCCCGTAACGCTTTGTCCCTCAGTGATCACCTTTTTTCTCAGAGAGAGAAGGGACGCACGTTCAGACAAAAGCCGACGGGTTTCATCGTCCAGGTCAGAGGCGGAGGCCACCTGACCGGTGACCCGCGCGATGTGGGTGAGTTGCTCATCGATCCGCCGCAGCTTCAGCTTCCGACACAGGATCACGAACATCGGTTCCAGGCTTCCCTCCTGCGGCAGCTGGCGCTGCCCCTCCGCCAGGGCCTTGCGGACCGCCTCGGAGGACTCGAAGAGGGCGTCCTCCCCGGAGTGCCCCCCCTGCAGATGGGCCAGCACCGCGCGCAGCCCGGGGTGCTTGAGCTCGTCGCAGGCCCGGTACAGGTCCTGGGCCAGGACCTTGGGCTCCTTGAGCGCCGCGGCCACGATCGCGCTCTCCAGCTCATCCGGAGGGCGCTCGGGGAGCGGGCGGGCAGGCACGCCCGGGACCTGGCCCATCGGGCCGCGAGAGACCGGGGCGCCAGGGCGGGCCGGGTCCGGCTTGGGGACCGCGGCCACCGGGGCCGGCTTGCCGCGCAGCGAGGACTCCAGCTCCGAGGCGGGGAGGCCAAACCAGGCGGACATCGCCCCGAAGAAGGCGGACCGGGTCAGCCCCACCGGCAGCGCGGTGGCAACCGGGCGGATCCGCTCCACCGCCTTCATCTTGGCCTCGAAGGTAGAGGCGGTCCCCTCCGGGAGGATGCTGGAGAACAGGTGCCGGGTCAGGTCCTGGGCCTCGCCCAGCAGCCGCTGTACCCCCGGCGGTCCCTCCCGGCGGGCGAAGGTGTCCGGATCCTCGCCCTGGGGCAGCAGCGCGACTTTGGCTGCCGCGCCCGCCGCCAGGATCGGCCCCGCCAGCCGCTCCACTGCCTTGCGCCCGGCCTCGTCGCCGTCCAGCAGCAGCACCAGCTCCTTGGCCTCGGCGCGGGTCAGCAGCGCCAGGTGACCGGCGGTGAGCGCGGTGGAGCACAGGGCCACGGTGTTGCGCACCCCGGCCTGGTGCATCCCGATGCAGTCGAAGTAGCCCTCCACCAGGATCGCGCTCTTCTTCTTGCGGATCTCCTCCCGCGCCTGGTCCATCCCGTAGAGGGTCTCGCTCTTGTTGTAGAGCTTGGACTCGCGGGAGTTGAAGTACTTGGCGCCGTCCTCGCCCTCCAGCAGCCGGCCGCCAAAGGCGATGGTCCGGCCCTCGGCGGAGCGGATCGGGATCATCAGCCGGCCGCGGAAGAAGTCGAAGTAGCCGTCGCCCTTCTGGCGCTTGGCCACCAGCCCCGCCCGGGACGCCCACTCCACCATCCCCAGCCGGGTCAGCGCGTCGGCGAGGTCCGACCACTGGTTCGGGGCCCACCCCAGGTTGAACCGCTTGGCGGTCTCGTCGTCCACGCCACGGGAGTGCAGGTAGTCGCGGGCGAACTTGCCCACCGTGGGCTCCCACAACCGATCCCGGAAGTGCTGGGCGGCGGCGTCGGTGGCCTCCTTGAGCTCCTGGCGCTCCTTGGCGGCGGGATCCTCGGCGGTGGCCAGATCGATCCCCGCGTCCTTGGCCAGGTCCTTCACCGCGTCCACGAAGCTCTTGCCCAGGTAGCGCTGGATGAAGGAGATGGCGTCGCCGCCGGCGTCACAGCCGAAGCACTTGAAGCGCCGCATCTCCGGGGTGACCTGGAAGGACGGCGTCTTCTCCTGATGGAAGGGACAGCGCCCCTTGAACGAGCGCCCCGCCTTCTTCAGCTCCACGTAGCGCCCGACCAGCGTGACGATGTCCGTCCGCTCGAGCACTTCCTGGATCTTGTGCTCCGGGATCATCAACTGCAGACACTCCCAAACGGGTACCGCGGGGGAGGGAGAGTCTACAGCTTGGACAGCTGGGCCTTCACCTCGTCGGAGACAGTCTTGCCCTCCGCCTTGCCCTGCACGCGCGGGAGCAGGACCTTCATCACCGCGCCCATCTCCTTGGGACCCTGCGCGCCGGACTCGGCGATCGCCTTCTGGACCTCGGCGGCCAGGTCGGCAGCCGACAGCTGGCTCGGCAGGTAGGCCTGCAGGATGGCGATCTCCGCCTCTTCCTTGTCCGCCATGTCCGCGCGCCCGCCGGCCCGGAACTGCTCGACCGAGTCGCGGCGCTGCTTGATCAGGGTGGTGATGATGGAGAGGACGGTGCCGTCGTCCACGGCCTTGGCGCCGGGTTCGACCTCCTTGTACTTGATGGCGCTCTTGAGCATCCGCAGGACGCTCAGTTCGAGCTCCTTCTTGGCGCGCATCGCGTCCTTCAGGTCGGTGTCGATGCGCTCGCGCAACGTAGCCATGGTCTTCTCTCCCTAAAATCGAAACGCCGGGGGCGTTTGCTCCCCCGGCGGATGCTTCCGAATCTCGCTGAACGTCTTAGACGTTCTTGCGGAGCTTCTTGACCGCTCGCTTCTTGGCGGCCAACGCCTTCTTCTTCTTCTTCACCGAAGGCTTCTCGTAATGCTCACGCTTACGAATCTCGGAGAGGATGCCAGCCTTCTCGGTGGCCTTCTTGAAGCGCTTGAGAGCGCTCTCGATGGACTCACCGTCCTTCACGCGAATACCGGGCATCTTGTCACCTCCCCTCAACTGGATCGCCCCATGCAAGGGGCGTCGGAACAAAGTCGGGCGGGCGATATGTCTGATCGGTCTGCAAAAGGCAATTCCCTTGCGATCGCTTCCGAGGGCCCCGAGCCGGCCGTGGGGGGATGGGCTTTGGGTTCTGGGAGCGCCAGGATGCCCCCCGGTGATGCCTCCTCTCCTCTTGGCGATCGTCCTGGGCGCGACGTCGTTGCAGCCCCTGACCACCGGGGTGGCGGAGGCCTGTGCGCAGAGCTGTGAGCGGCATGTGCCGCTCTCCGAAGTCCCCAAGGTATGTGCCCCGTGTCTGAAGGGGAACGGGGTGGCTGCCTGGATGGACGCCTACTCCAGCCAGCGGATGCCAGCGCGGATGATCGACAGCGCGCTGGAGGATCCCCGGTGGGAGGTCCGCTGGGGAGCGCTGCTGGCGCGGTCCCGGTCCCGCCGGGAGGAGCCCTCCTTGACCCTGGCGGACCACATCCGGAGGCAGCCGGCGGGGAGTCGCCGGGTGGACGCCTGCGTGGTGGCGGCCGGCGCGGGGGCCCTGCTCGAAGGGCAGGTGCTCAAGACGGCCCGGCGCAGCTGCCGGGCGGTGCGGGAGGCGGTGCGGGAGGCGATCGAACCGCAGCTGTACCATCCGCTCCCCTCGGTTCAGGAGGACGCCCTGCGGCAGCTGATGCTGTTGCTGGAGGAGGGCGCGGGGAGGGTGGTGCTCAGCGCGATCCGCGACCGGCCCGAGACTGTGGATGAGGTGCCCGCGGCACTGCTGCTGCGGGTCTCCACCTCCGACTATCCGGTGGGGAAGATCTTGCTCCAGGACGCCCGTCCGGACGCTGCGCGCGAGGTGAACCGGCTGCTGGCGGTCTTCGCCCGGCAGATCGACGTCCTCCGTACCAAGCTCAAGGCCCCGGCCCGGGAGCAGCGGCTGGAGGCGGTGACCGCCCTGGGGCTGCTGTTGCCGTTGAGCGAACCGGAGCTGGAGGGCTGTCTGTCCGCGGTGGAGACCGGGGTGGAGTACAGCGCGGCCTGGGCCCTGGCGGAGGCCAATGACCGGGGGCTGCGCGAGGAGCTGCTGGCCCGGGTTCCTTCCTGGGAGCAAGGAGGGGTGCCGGTGCCAACCCAGCTGCGGTGGGTGGGGTTGCTGGCGATGGGGCGCCCGGACGGGTGCGGAGCGGTGCTGGAGGCGTTGGCCGACAACCCCCGGCTCTCACCCGAGGTGAGGGGCTCCGCGCTGGGCCAGCTGGGCAGATGTGGAGAGGGGACGCCGATGTCCCGGATCCTCCTGGCGGCGGAGGATCCCGAGGAGGCGGTCCGGGCCGGGGCGATCCGGGCGCTGGCCGATCTCCCCAGCAACCGGGCCGCGGCCGAACTGGCGGCGCAGGCGCTCCAGGATCCCTCTCCCCGGGTGCTGGCCGAGGCACTGCGTGCCATCTCCACCCAGAGCAGTCACGCGGTGGAGCGGGCCCCGGAGTTCATGGTCCACCCCGCGGTCGAGGTGCGGAAGGTGGCGGCGAAGATGCTGGCCGGACACGCGCGGCTGGCCCATCTGCAATTGATCAAGGATCGGGTGACGCTGGAACCGGAGGCGGAGATCCGGGTGGAGCTGGTGCGGGCGCTGGCGCAGATCGGAGGTCCGGTGGCTACCGCCACCCTGGCCGAGCTGCAGGCCTCCGACCCGGACCCGTACGTCCGCCAGCGGGCGGTGAGCGCGCTCAAGCAGCTGGGGTTTCGCCGGTAGCACTCGGGGAGGAAAGTCGAACCCGGTCCCGGGTTGTGGTCTGGTACCCGGACCATGAAGGTCAGTCACGCCGCGGTCTTCGAGCCCCGTCTTCCCGAGCGCCGCAAGCTGGTGGACGGGCTGAAGAAGGCAGGCCTCAAGGTCTCGGACGCCTCCGGGCCGGAGGCGCTGCGCAAGGAGCAGTTGGTGGTGCTGGGGCCTTCGGTCCCGCGACCGCAGGGTCTGGCCAAGCAGATCCGCGCGGCCCGTCCCGGAGCCCTGGTGCTGGCGGCCCAGCGGACCGGGTTCAAGGCTTCCTATGCGGATGGGGTGCTGCCGCTGCCGATCTCCGCGCTGGACCTCAAGGTCCGGTTGCCGGAGTTGCTCCAGCTTCGCGAGGCACCAGCGAAGAAGAAGCCGGCGGTCGCCGAGCTCCGACCCGCGGAGCCGATCCTGGATCCCTTCACCAGCTTCTATACCTTCAACCACTTCAAGGAGATCGTGTTCGTGGAGGTGAAGCGGGCCCGCCGCTACGGCTTCCCGGTGGCGATCGCGCTGATCGCGTTTGATCCCCTGAACACCAAGGTCGATCGGGACCTGCACTCCCAGCTGATGGGCGGACTGGCGCTGGCGGTCCGGCGCTCGCTCCGAGACATCGACTACCCGGTCCAGTACGGGGTGGACCGGGTGCTGCTCTTGCTGCCGCACACCGACCTGCAGGGGGCGCTGGTGGTCAGCCGGCGGATCTGCGAGCGGGTGGCCAAGGCCAGTCTTCCCCTCGGCAAGCAGGTGCTGCGGCCTTCGATCTCGATCGGGGTCTCGGCAGGGGCTGCCAAGGACGGTGAGTTCTCCTTCGGCGATCTGGCCGCGCGCGCCCAGACCGCGCTGGAGGGGGCGCTGGCCGCGGGCGGGAATCAGGTGCAGTTCGGCACGGCGCTGGATGTGCCGGCTGCCGCGGGCGACCCGGTCACCGGGTAGCCGGGTCGAGTTCCCGGTTCCTGCTCCGCGCCGCTTCGATCACCGCGGGCCGCGCGCCGGTCTTGGCTACGCCGCCTGCCGGGCCTGCGCGGTGGATCTCAGCGTTAGATGGGCCACCTCGGTGGGCGCCCGGAACCGCACCGGCACCGCCGCTCCCAGCCCCCGGTTCACGTACAGCACGCTGCCGTGGATCTCGAAGAACCCGGCCAGGTACCGCACCCCGATCCGCTCGGAGATGTAGGGAGTCAGCTTGTCAAAGTACACCTGTCCCCCGTGGGTGTGGCCGCTGAGCACCAACGCCGGGTTGTAGCGCCAGAGGAACTCGGCGCTCTTGGGATCGTGGGAAAGGACGATGCGGGTCGCTCCCTCCGGCACGCCTTCGAAGGCCTTCTCTGGATCGTGGTGGCGGGTCACCGAGTCATCCACCCCCACCAGGTGCAACGGGGTCCCGCGGATTCGCAGCTCCCGGTGCTCGTTGAGCACCACGTCGATCCCGGCGTTCTCCAGGGCGGCGCGGACCTTGCCCGCACCACACCAGTGGTCGTGGTTCCCCAGGGTGGCGAACGAGGGCATCTGCAGGGCCTGCAGGGCCCGGGTCAGGGAGGGGAGGGGAAACCCGGAGACGCACACGTAGTCCCCGGTCAGCACCACAAAGTCCGGGCGGAGCTGGTTCATCTGCTCCACCGCCTGCTCCAGGCGGCGGGGACGGACCCCTCCCCGCACGTGGATGTCGGAGAGCTGGCCGATCCGCACTCCATCCAGGCCGGGGTGGATCCGGGGACTGGCGACCTCGTGATCGCACAGGGTCGGCGGCCGGGGGGTACGGCGCACGCGGGGTTCAACCCGCCTTCCTAGGAGTCGTCGGAGCGGCGAAGGCATGGGTGGAACGGGTAACGCGTTCTGCGGGCGGGGCATTCCTTCGGCGGGCAGTGCAGGAGGGGACAGGCAACTTTTCGGTGGGTGCCAGGGAACTTCTTGGCTCTGGCTACTTCGGTGAAAAGTAGCCTGTCCCCGAAGTAGCCGGTCCCCTGCCTACGGTCCGCTGATGGCTTTTCCGTCGACCCGGTTCCTGCCTGCTCGCTTGGCCCGGTAGAGGTACTTGTCGGCGGCGGCGATCAGGTCTTCGGGCTGCACGAAGTCGCTGTCCAGCAGGGTGGCCACTCCCAGGGAGATGGTGACCTTGATCGGGATCCCGCCGAAGGAGAAGTCGGCGATGTCGATCGCCTTGCGGCAGCGCTCGGCGCACTGGAAGGCCTTCTCTTCGCTGGACTCCCGCAGCATCAACGCGAACTCTTCTCCGCCATACCGGGCGAAGACGTCCTCCACCCGCACCGTGTCCGAGATCCGCTGGGCGATCTTGGTCAGCACGTAGTCACCGGCCTGGTGCCCGTAGGTGTCGTTGATCTTCTTGAAGTGATCCACGTCGAACATCACCAGGGACAGCGCCACCCGGTGACGGACACAGAACGCGAACTCCTTGCGGATGGTGTCCAGGAAGTACTTCTTGTTGAAGATCCGGGTCAGCCCATCCCGGGTGGCCGACTCGTAGATGCTCTTCTGGTACTGCTCCTCCAGCTGATCCTGGATGGAGAACTTGAGCACGGTGTTCGAGCCCAGCTGGATCTTGTCCCCGTCGGTCAGCTCGGCGATCTCCACCCGGGTCCCGTTGAGGAAGGTCCCGTTGGTGGAGCCCAGATCCACCAACTGGTACTCACCGGTGGCCGCCAACACCAACTTGGCGTGCTTGCGGGAAATGCCGTCGTCCTCCACCTGAAGGGTGGCGTCTGCGCTCCTGCCCAGCACCACCTCGGGCTTGTCCAGCTTGAACATTCGTCCGACCGTCGCAGCTGATTTGGCGCTGATGACGATCAAGTACGCGTTCTGCTGGCGGGCCTTCCCGAGCAGGTCCTGAACGGAGTGGACTGACGTCTTCTCCTCGGACATTAAGCGCCAATCTTAGGGGTACCTCCCATCCCCCGCAAGCGCCCGTACCGAAATCGCTTTCCTCCCCCGAGGGGTGTTTTCACCCAGGGGGGAAGGTGGGACCTACAGGGTGATCTCGCCCGCCAGCGACCTGGCGAACACCTTCCGCACCGCCTCCACCTCGGGTTCGTAGGCCAAGGCCTGCATCAGCTTCACCAGCGCCGCGGAGGGGGTCATGTCCCCGCCGCTGATCGCTCCCTCCTCGGTGGCCAGCGCCCCCGACTCGTACAGGCTCAGGTCCACCCCGTTGCGGTAGGCCTGGCTGACCACCACCACCGGGATTCCCCGCTGCTTGGCCTGCGCGAACAGCGGCCGCAGCGACCGACCCAGCTTGGGATCCACCGGGAAGTTGCCGGCGCCGTAGGCCTCCACCACCAGCCCCTTGAGGTGCGGCAGCAGCTGCAGCGGCAGGTTGGGATCCAGCCCCGGGTAGACCTTGAGCAAGAACACCCGCGAGTCCAGCTTCTCCCGCAGCTGCGGCTTGCCGGTGGGCACCAGTCCCTTCTCGAAGCGGGCCTCCACCCCCAGCACCCCCAGCACCGGGAAGTTGGGGCTCTCGAAGGCGTCGTACTCGGCCACCTTCACCTTGCGGGTCCGGTTCCCCCGGAACAGGTGCGAGTCGAAGCAGAGGGTGACCTCCCGGGGGCCGCGCAGCGCCGACTCCACCGCGTCCACCAGGTTCAAGCGCGCGTCGGAGCGGATCTCCCCCAGTGGCCGCTGGGACCCGGTCAGCACCACCGCCTTGCGCAGCCCGCGCAGCATGAAGGACAGCGCGCAGGCGGTGTAGGAGAGGGTGTCGGTGCCGTGGGTGACCACCGCCCCGTCGAACTGGGGCAGCCGCCGGTGCAGGTGCGCCGCCAGCCCGGTCCACAGCTCCGGCTGCATCTCCGAGGAGTCGACGTTGGAGAACAGCTCCAGCTCGATCTGGGCCAGCTCGAACAGCTCCGGGGCCCGGGTGCGCAGGGTGCGGAAGAAGCTGGCCGGGCGCAGGACGGAGGGGTGGCCGCCTTCCATCCCCAAGGTTCCGCCGGTATGCAGCAGGAGGATCTTCGGCATTGGAGCGCGCGGTCTATGGGGTGCGCCCATTCTTTACAAGCGCGCAAGCGGTGACCTAAACAGGTCGCGCCTTGTCTCCCACACCCTGGAAAATCCTCCTGCTCGCCGGCGCGGTCCTGGTCCTCGGCGGAGCCACCTGTCAGTCGGCCACCCCGGAGGGCGCTACCCCCGAGGGAGAATCGCCCCGTGCGCGCCCCTCGTCTCTGGAGTCGACGCCGGACAGCGGGGGCGGTGGGCCGGGGCCGGAGACCTCCCTGGGGATCCCGGGGATGGACTTCTCCCAGCTCAGCGTGGAGCAGCGCCGGCAGCTGTCCACCGTGTTCTCCGACGAGTTCTGCTACTGCGGCTGCCCGCACACCCTGGGGCAGTGTCTCAAGCAGCACACCCAGTGCAAGCACGCCAAGCGGATGACGTCTTTGGCCGCCCGCCACGCGGCGGGGGGCTATCCGGGGTCGGAGATCATCCTGATCCTCTCCCGCTACTACGAGGGGTTCCGCGAGCCGCGCAAGGTGTTCAAGCCTGACCCGCGGATGTGCCAGGGCGCGGAGGACGCGCCGGTGACCCTGGTGGAGTTCTTCGACTACGAGTGCCCGTACTGCGCCGCGGTCTCCCCGGTGCTCAAGGCGTTCGCCAAGAAGTACGCGGCCAAGGTCCGCTTCTGCGCCTTGCCCTATCCACTGCCCAACCACCCCAACGGCATGCCCGCCGCCCAGGCGGCGATGATCGCCCGGGACGCCGGCAAGTACTGGGAGATGCACGACGCGCTGTTCGAGAACCAGGCCTCGCTCTCCCCGGAGACCATCCGCCAGCTGGCCTCCCGGATGGGGCTGAAGGGGGACGAGGTGGGGAAGGCGATCTCCGCCGGCAAGTACGTGGACGTGGTGACCGCCTTCCGCGATCAGGGCCGCGCCGCCGGGGTGGACTCCACCCCCTCGCTGTACCTCAATGGCCGCCGCTTCCAGCTGGACGTCTCGGAGGAGAACCTGGTCCACACCGTGGACGACGAGCTGGAGTGGTCCGCCAACAAGGGCGCCTGGTCGGCGGATTAGGCGAAAGACGATCATGGCCGCCCGGTTCACCATCGACGCGAAGGGTCAGCTCTCTGCCGAGGGGGCCGAGGCCCACAAGGAGCTGGCCGCCCACCCGGGGCAGTTCGCGCTGCAGCCCACCTCCCCGGATCTGCTGTTGCTGGTACGCACCCCGCCCAGCGGCGCCCGCGCTCCGGCGCCCCGGGTGGTGCTCAGCGGAGACGCCTCCGGCTTTCCGATCTCCGATCTGATCGCCTTCCTCTCCCAGGCCCGCTGGAGCGGGATGGTGCGGGTGGTGGCCCCCAACGGCGAGCGGGCCCTGGCCTTCAAGGACGGGGAGGTCCGCAGCGCGACTTCGGATGATCCCAGCGACCGGCTGGGCGAGGTGATGATCCGCCTCGGCTACGTCCAGCGCGGGGTGGTGGACGAGGTGATGCGGGACAACCCACCCTCCAAGGTGGGGCGGGCCCTGGTGGACAAGGGGGTCCTGCAGTCCCACGACCTGTTCAAGTGCCTCACCCACCAGCTCTCGGAGATCTTCCACGCGGTGGTGCTGTGCCGCGAAGGGGTGTTCATGCTCCTGGAACAGGAGCTGGACGAGCGGGCGATGGGCCACAACATCCAGCTCTCCACCCAGAGCCTGCTGATGGACTCGATCCGGAAGATCGACGAGATGGCCCACTTCCGGAAGCGGATCCCCCACGGGCGGATCTACGTCAGCAAGAAGCGGCCCTCGGACGGAAAGCTGGAGGAGGACGAGGACCGGGTGCTGGCGCTGGTCAGCGGGGACAAGACGGTGCTGGAGCTGGCCCAGGCGGCCAAGCTCTCCGAGTTCGACATCACCAAGACCGTGTTCCGGCTCCAGGAGGGCGGCTACGTCCAGGTGGGGGAACGTCCCTTCGCCGGCCAGGCGCTGGCCCAGGCCGCGCCCGCCGCCGAACCGGCCAAGCCGGACGGGCCGCGGGCCTCCGATCCGGCCCCGGTGATCCGGGTGTTCAACTTCATCTTCCGCGAGATCCGCGACGAGGTGGCCAAGCAGTCGATGGACAAGGAGTTCCTGGCCGCCGCCAACGCCGCCCTCTCCGGAGATGCGCTCTCTTCCTCGCCGGCGCTGGCCGGGCTGCGCTTCGATCCGGAGGGCAACCTCCCGGAGAAGGCGGTGCTGGAGAACTTCGCCCGCTCCCGGGAACAGCTGGGCAGCGAGCCGGTGGCCTCGCTGAAGAAGGCGCTGTCGGACGTGATGTTCTTCCTGCTCTTCCAGGCCGGCGAACTGCTGGAGTCCCGCGCCGACGAGGACCTGGCGCGGCGGGTGAAGGAACTCCTGGCCACGCTCGAGCAGGGCTGATGTCCCAGCCCCTCGTCTCCCGTCACCTCACCGCGGGGATTCCTCCCTGCGGCGGGAAGATCCGGACCCTGCCGGAGGACTTCCAGGTGGAGGAGCAGCCGGCGTACCTGCCCAACGGCGCCGGCGAGCACCTGTTCCTGTGGATCGAGAAGCGGGGAGTGGACACCCCCCGGGTGGCCCGGGCCCTGGCCGCCGCGCTGGGGATCAAGGACCGGGAGGTCTCCTACGCCGGTCTCAAGGATCGCCACGCGATCACCCGGCAGTTCTTCTCCGTGCCCTCCACCGCCGAGGAGAAGTTGCCCGCCTTCGCCCTGGAGGGGGCCACCGTCCTCTCCTCCCGGCGACACCAGAACAAGCTGCGCCCCGGGCACCTGCGGGGGAACATCTTCACCCTCCGGATCCGGGAGGTGACCGACCCCGGGGCGGCCCGGGCGGCGTTTGCCCGGTTGTGCGAAGAGGGCCTGCCCAACTTCTTTGGCGCCCAGCGCTTCGGGATCCGGGGAGACAACGCCCAGCAGGGGATGGCGCTGCTGCGGGGGGAGAAGCTGCCGGTCCGCCCCGAGCGCTTCCAGCGCAAGCTGTACCTCTCCGCCGCCCAGTCCCTGATCTTCAACCAGGCGCTGGCCGCCCGGATGGACGCCGGCACCTGGCGGACCGCGCTGCTGGGGGACGTGCTCAAGAAGTCGGACAGCGGCGGGGCGTTCGTGTGCACCGATCCGGCGGTGGATCAGCCCCGGGTGGACCGCTTCGAGATCTCCCCCGCCGGCCCCCTGTTCGGGCCCAAGATGCTGGCCGCCACCCACGCGGTGGCCGAGGCGGAGGCCGCCCTGCTGGGGCCGCACCGGCTGCACCCCAGCGACTTTCTGCGGGGTGGGGACGAGACCCTGGGGGCCCGGCGCGCCTACCGGGTGCGGCTGGAGGACCCCCAGCTGCTGGAGGAGGGGCCGGACGTGGTGCTGCGCTTCGGGCTGACCTCCGGCAGCTATGCCAGCGGGGTGCTGGAGGAGCTGCTCAAGACCCAGCTGAGCGACGAGCCGGACGAGGCCGATCCCACCCCCTGACCGGGCCCCCTTGTCCGCGGGCACAGTCGTTCCTTCAATCCGCGGGGCGACCAGTGATAAACCGCAGCGTCCTAGGAAAGAGGAGCGCGGATGTCCGAGAAGGGAATTGGTTCGAAGTTCCTGGGTCTGTTCGTGGAGTCCGACCCGGATCATCCGGCCCCCGAGGAGTCCGGGTCCGACGAGGGCAAGAGCCCGGCGGACATCGTGGCCGAGCTGGCGCAGAAGTCCGGTGGCGCGGCGGGTGCGGTGTCGGCGCGTCCGGCCTCCGCTGCCGCCCCGGCCGGCCCGGCGCTGAAGCTGACCGCCAGCGAGACCGAGGACGGCAAGCCGGTGGACTTCGACGCCATCTTCCGCGGCGCGGGGATGGATCCCGCCGAGCTGGACTGGGTGAAGAAGGCCCAGGACCTGCTCAAGAGCCTGCCCGAGGCTACCCCGCTGCCGATCAAGCGGCAGATCGTGGAGGCCTCGCTGAAGGCCTTCGGGTTCGACGTGCAGAAGATCCCGGTGGCCGCCGAGAACCAGAAGCGCGCGGTGGACGCCTACCTGCGGGTCAACGAGAACGCGACCGCCAAGTCGGTCTCCGAGGCCAACACCCAGATCCAGTCCCTCAACGACCAGATCGCCAAGCTGCGAACGGACATCGAACGGCGCAACGCCGCGCTCTCCAGCCTGGCCACCCAGGCCCAGACCCGCAAGGGCGAGGTCCAGAAGGTGATCGAATTCTTCGCCGCACCGGTGGCTCCGCAGGGCTGACCCGTCACCGTCTCACCGGCCGTCTCACCAGTTCGCGTATCAAGGAGTGGGGAACCTAGGAATGAAGCTGACGCCATTTGGAAAGCTGTTCATCGCGCTGGTGGTGCTGGGCGTGGTGGGGTTCGTGGTCTTCAAGCGCTACGGGGATCAGGTCAAGGGCTGGGCGGGGGCGGGCGAGCCGAAGGTCGCGGAGGCGGTCACCAAGGATGACTTCGGCGGGCTGGGGCAGCTGCCGGACGCGCCGCGCGATGGCCAGGTGGACGTCCGCGCCGCCACCCCCACCCTGGGCAGCGGCAAGCTGAACCGGCCGCTGAAGGTGGCGATCAACACCTGGGCCGGCCATGCCCCCGGGCTGGTGGCCAACGGGGGGATGAACCCCGGCAGCGCCGCCTCCATCTACAAGAAGAAGTACGGGCTGGAGGTGGAGTTCGTGCTGCTGGAGGACCCCACCGCGAAGTTCAACGCCTTCATCGCCGGCGACATCGACATCATGTGGGACACGGTGGACTCGTTCGCCAACGAGGCCTCCCGGCTGGCGGAGCAGGGGCTGTCCGCCAAGGCGATCCTCCAGGAGGACTGGAGCCGCGGCGGAGACGGGATCGTCTCCCTGACCAGCATCAAGTCGATCGAGGACCTGAAGGGGAAGAAGATCGCCACCACCAAGTTCACCCCCTCCCACTGGCTGCTGCTGTACATGATCTCCCAGTCCGGCCTCTCCCGTGAGGACCGCGACGCGCTGGAGAAGAACCTCCTGTACTTCAACGAGGCCCCCCAGGCGGCGGCGGCCTTCAAGGCCAAGAAGGTGGACGCGGCGGTGACCTGGGAGCCGGATCTCTCCGGCGCGGTGGCCGCCCGGGAGGGCGAGGCCCACATCCTGGTCTCCACCCAGGACGCCACCCACGTGATCGCCGACACCCTGGTGGCCCGGCAGGAGATCGTGGAGAAGTACCCCGCCTCGCTGCAGGCCTTCGTGGCCGGCTGGTTCGACGCGATCGCGGTGATGAAGGAGGATCCCCAGGGCACCAACGCCATCGTGGGGGACGCGCTGAAGCTGGCGGAGGAGGATGTGTCCGGGATGCTCTCCGGGCTGAAGCTGACCGCCTTCGCGGACAACGCGCAGTTCTTCGGCCTCTCCGGCCCCAAGCCCTACTTCGCCTCGATCTTCGACTCCGCCTTCCGGATCTGGCGGAAGAAGGGCGTGGTCTCCAAGGCGGTGGACTCCAAGGACTGGATGGACTCCCGCTTCGTGGCCGCGCTGGCCGACCAGTACAAGGACCAGAAGGTCGCCGACAGCTTCGCGTTTGCCGGCAAGCCCAAGGCCACCGACCGGGCGATCGTCAACAAGAGCCTCTCCATCCACTTCACCACCGGCTCGGATGAGATCATGCCCGGCAGCTACTTCACCCTCGATTCACTGGGGGACACCATGCTGGCCTTCGGCAACACCTACCTGCAGGTGGAGGGCAACACCGACAGCCGCGGCGGGGCGCAGACCAACCTCAGCCTCTCCCAGAAGCGGGCGGAGGCGGTGAAGAAGTACCTGGTCCAGAACTTCCAGATCCCCGAAGAGCGGTTCGTGGCGGTGGGCAAAGGCGCCTCCAACCCGGTGGCCTCCAACACCACCGAGGACGGGCGGGCGCTCAACCGCCGCACCGACATCAAGGTCGTCCTCAACACCCCGCAGAACTAAGGCGCCATGTCCAACGCTCCTCTTCCCGTCCCGGTGACCCGGCGCCGTGCGCCGCTGCCGCTGTGGGGGCTGCGCTCGCGCATCCCCGAGACCACCGGCCGTCTGCTGGGGGTGGCCTCGATCGCCCTGGTGCTGGCGACCTGGTGTCTGCTCAGCTACGTGTCCGTCACCCGGGACGGGAAGGTGGTGCCGCTGGTCTCCCACTTCTTCCTCCCCCCGCCGGATGAGGTGATCCGCAGCCTGCTGTACCTGTTCTTCGAGAAGGACCTGCTGGGGGCGATCTGGGTCTCCACCCTGCGGATCCTGATCGCGTTCGGGCTGGCGATCGCGGTGGCGATCCCCCTGGGGATCGCGATGGGCAGCTTCGAGGCGGTGAACCGCTTCTTCGAGCCGGTGGTGGCGCCGATGCGCTACCTGCCGATCACCGCCTTCATCCCGCTGCTGATCCTGTGGTTCGGGATCGAGGAGCGGCAGAAGATCGTGTTCCTGTTCCTGGGCACCTTCGTGTTCCTGCTGCCGGTGGTGGTGGACGCGATCCGGGCGGTGCCGGAGGAGCTGGTCCAGACCTCGTTTACCCTCGGGGCCTCGCGCTGGCAGGCGATCCGCACCGTGCTGATCCCCTCCGCGCTGCCGCAGATCTTCGACAGCTTCCGGGTGATGAACGCCATCGCCTGGACGTACATCATCCTGGCGGAGCTGGTGAACGCGCAGCACGGCATCGGCTACATCCTGCGGCTGGCCGAGCAGCACACCAAGCCGGCCTGGTCCTTCGCCGGGATCCTGGTGGTGGGGATCATTGGCATCACCACCGACCTGGTGATCCGCGGCCTCAACCGCCTGCTGTTCCCCTGGAGGGAAGCCGATGTCTGAGCCGATCAGTCCCAGCGCCACGGCGCTGTCCCAGGCGGAGGCGGCCTCCGGTGGCTTCGCCGCCGGTTCGGTCCCCAAGCTGGAGATCCGCGACCTGTTCATGAGCTACGTGGACCGCGCCGGCAAGGTGGTCCAGGCGGTGGAGGGGGTGGACATCACCCTGGCCAACAAGCCGGGGGTGGGGGAGCTGGCGGTGGTGCTGGGGCCCTCTGGCTGCGGCAAGAGCACCGTCCTCAAGGCGATCGCCGGGCTGTACACCCCGGACTCGGGCACCCTGCTGATCGACGGGCAGCCCATCTCCGGGACCGGCCGCGACCGGGGGATGGTGTTCCAAAGCTACACCTCCTTCGCCTGGCTCACCGTGCGCAAGAACGTGGAGTACGGGCTGAAGCTGGCCGGGGTCCCCGCCGAGGAGCGGAAGCAGCGGTCGTTGGAGATCCTGGCCCAGGTGGGCCTGAAGGACTTCGCCGACGCCTACCCCAAGCAGCTCTCCGGCGGGATGAAGCAGCGGGTGGCGATTGCCCGCAGCTTGATCAACCACCCCAAGATCCTGCTGATGGACGAACCCTTCGGGGCCCTGGATCCCCAGACCCGGTTCGGGATGCAGACCCTGATCCTGGATGTGCTCAAGAAACAGGACAACACCGTGCTGTTCGTGACCCACGACATCAGCGAAGCGGTGTACCTGGCGGACGTGATCTACGTGCTCTCCCACCGCCCGGCCAAGGTGCTGCACCGGATCGAGGTCCCGCACTTCGAGGATCGCTCGCCGATGGTGAAGCAGTCGCCGCGGTTCAAGGAGGTCGAGAACCACCTGCTCGACGTCCTCCACAAGCTGGACGTGAAGGGGAACGTCCGCCTGGGGCTGTAGGCCTCTTTTCGGCGAGCGAACGAAATGGACGAGCGTCCCAGCTATCTCAAGGCGGCCTTCCTCAACGCCTACAACCTCTCCCTGCTGGGAGGGGCGGCGGCGGCCAGCCTGATGACCGGGGAGTATGTGATCGGCGCGGTGGCGCTGGGCCTGGAGACGATGTGGCTGTTGTTCGGCCCGGACACCAAGCCCTTCCAGCGGCTGGTGAACCGCGAGGCCCGGGAGGAGCGGGAGAAGAAGGAGCGGGAGAAGATCGCCAAGCTGATGGACACCCTCCCGGAGCGGGAGTGGGCCCGGGCGCACGCGCTGGATGAGCTGCGCAAGGAGATCGGCCGGGACATGCAGCAGAACCCCAGCTTCCAGGTGATCGTGCTGCAGCCGGAGCTGGACAAGATGAACCAGCTGAACACCCACTTCGTGAACCTGGCCGCGGCCTGCGTGCGGGCCGAGACCTACCTGGCCTCCACCGACACCCGGGACCTGCAGCGGCAGCAGGACGTGCAGAACAACCTGATCAAGAACCTCCAGGATCCGGGTGCGGCGGACATCGCGCGGAAGAACGCGGCGGTGATCGGCAAGCGGATGGAGATGATGAAGGAGATCCAGAACTTCCTGGCCCGGGCCCGCGGACAGATGAACCTGATCGAGAACTCGGTGCGGCTACTGCGCGATCAGATCCTGACCATGGCCAGCCCGGATCAGCTGGGGGAACAGCTGGACGATCTGCTCACCGGGGTGGAGGCGGTGCAGGCCTCCGCCAAGGAGCACGAGGTCTACTCCACCCTCTCCCTGGAGCCGATCGCCCCCATCGAGAGCGAGGGGGCCGTGGGCGGCGCCGCCCGCAGCCGGGTGCGCGGCTAGCTCGGCTCCGGTTCCCGGGCCTGATGCCTCGGACCATCCAGCCGCCGCCGCACCGCCTCCAGCAGTTCGGTGGGGGCGAACGGCTTGCGCAGGTCCACCTCCAGCAATCCTTCGATCCCGCTCTCCGCTCCCTCCCGGTCGTAGCCGGACATGAACAGCAGCCGGACCCCGGGCCAGCGCCGCTCCAGCTGGGCCGCCAGCTCGCGGCCGCCCAGCTGCGGCATCATCAGGTCGCTGAGGACGAGGTCGATCTCCGCCTGGCGCTCCTCGAACAGCCGCAGCGCCTCCACCCCGTTGGAGGCCTCCAGCACCCGGTAGCCGGCGCGCTCCAGCTGCCGGCGGACCGCCACCCGCACCAGCCGCTCGTCCTCCACCACCAGCACGGTCTCCTTGCCCCCCAGGGAGGGCGGCGCGGCGGAGGCGGAAGCGGAGGGGGCCAGCTCCCGGGCCTGCTCCTCCACCGGAAACAGCAGGGTGAAGGTGGTGCCCACCCCCACCGTGCTCCGGACCCGGATCGAGCCGCCCCACTGGTTGATGATCCCATACGCGGTGGCCAGCCCCAGCCCGGTTCCCTGGCCCTGGGGCTTGGTGGTGAAGAAGGGTTCAAACACCCGCCGCCGGGTGCTCTCGTCCATCCCGGTGCCGGTGTCCGAGACCTCCAGCTGCACGTACCGGCCGGGGCGCACGCTGCCGATCAGCTCCGGCAGCTCCAGCAGGGAGGTGGCCAGGGTCAGCTGCCCGCCCCGGGGCATGGCGTCCCGGGCGTTGACCACCAGGTTGACCAGCACCTGCTCGAACTGGCCGGGGTCGGCGAGGATGAAGTGGGGCCCCGAGTCCAGCTGGGTGACCAGCTGGATGTCGGCGCGGATCAGCGGGCGCAGCATCCGCTCCGCGGCGCGGACCGCGTCGTCCACCCGCAGCGGCTGGGTGTCCACCGTCTGCCGACGGCTGAAGGTCAACAGCTGCCGGGTGAGCACCGCCGCCCGTTCGCCGGCGTTCTGCGCGTCCAGGGCGCACTGCCGCTCCTCAGAGTCCGGAGGCAGGGCGCTGCCACAGATCCGGATGTTGGCCAGGATCACCGCCAGCAGGTTGTTGAAGTCATGGGCGATCCCGCCCGCCAGCTGGCCGATGGCGTCCATCTTCTGGGCGTGCAGCAGCTGCTCCTCCAGCTGCCGGCGCTCGCTGAGGTCCACCATGAAGGCCACCCGGCCGTTGATCTGCCCCTGGTCGTCGTGGAGCAGCGCACTGGAGAGCAGCACGTACAGCCCAGACCCGTCCCGATGCCGGCAGCGCACCTCCACCCCGTCGGTGGGGACCCCGGTCTGGAACTCGCGCCGGATCCGCTGCCGGGTCTCCTCCTCCTCGTCCTCGGGGAGGAACGGCAGCGGTCGGCCCAGGACCTCCGCCGCGCCCCAGCCGAACAGCCGCTCGGCGGCGGGGTTCCAGCTGGTGACCCGCAGCTCGGGATCGCAGGCGACGATCGCCACCGGGGCGCTGTGCACCAGGGCGGCGGTCAGCCGGTGGGCCTCCTTGAGCCGGGCTGCCGCCTCCACCTGGGCGGTGATGTCGCTGGCGATCACCAGCTGGGCCTTGCCGCCGGGAAGCTGCAGCGCGTGGGAGCTGATCTCCACCGGGTGCAGCGACCCATCCTTGTAGCGGTGGATGAAGAGCTCCGCCGAGGAGCGCTGATCGATGGACCGGGCCAGCGCCTCTTGCAGTCTGGGGAGCTCCTCCGGGGGACGGATGTCCTTGATGGTCATCGTCCGGAACTCGTCGGGGGTGTAGCCGTAGAGCTCGGTGGCGGCCCGGTTCACCTCCAGGAAGCGCAAGGTCTGGCGGTCATAGAGCCACATCGGCAGCGGGCTGTTCTGGAACAGGGTCCAGTAGCGCTGTTCGCTCTCCTTCACCTGTTGTTCGGCCTCCCGCAGGGTGGAGAGATCCCGGAAGAAGACGGAGATCCCCTCCGCGGAGGGATAGACGTAGATCCGGGCCAGCTGACCGCGGACAGTGGCGGCGCTTTCGAACTCGTCCGCCTCCTGGGTGAGCATCGCCCGGGCGTAGCGTTGGTGGAGTTCACCTCCCTCCAACGCCGGGACCACATCCCACATCCGTCGTCCCACCAGCTGCTCGCGGGGCAGCCGCATGTACCGCTCCATGGCGGCGTTGACGTAGGTGATCCGCCAATCCCGATCGGTGGCGTAGAACCCGTCGGTCATCCGCTCCAGGACCGCGATCCGCTCCTGGACCAGCTTGGTCACCGTGGCCACCCGGTTCAGGGTGGCCAGCAGGGCCTCGCCCACCCGGTGGAGGAAGAACTGGTAGTCGGACTCCCAGGGGAGCAGCGGGGAGATCCCCACCCCCAACAGCGCGCAGGGACCGTTCTCCCCCGGCACACACAGCGGCAGCCAGAGCAGCTCCCGGTCCGACCCCTCCAGGGTCTGGCGCAGCGGCCGGCGTTGGGCCAGCACCTGCCGCACCGGATGGGCCCAGGGGGAGGCGTCGGCGGGCTCCAAGGACAACCGCTCCGGTGCGCCCAGGGGGCCCTGCTGGAACACCCGCCGCACCGACCGGGCGCCCGGCTCCATCATGTAGATCACCGCCCCGGGGACGTCCGAGGGGTTGTTGGCCAGCGGCGCCGCGCACCGCGCCAGGGCCTGCTCCGGCGAGAGCCCGTCGGTCACCACCTGGGCCATCTGCTGCAGGGTGTGCTGGCGCCGCTCGGCCAGCACCCCGGGGGAGGTCTCCAGCGCGGAGACGAAGATCCCGTCCACCCGCCCCTCGTCACCGAAGATCGGGCTGTAGGAGAAGGTGAAGTAGCACTCCTCCGGCTGGCCCCGCT
Organism: Myxococcaceae bacterium; assembly: GCA_036675345.1. GTDB lineage: Bacteria > Myxococcota > Myxococcia > Myxococcales > Myxococcaceae > JALYOC01. The sequence goes on along the minus strand of JAKFFE010000026.1, from coordinate 40,918 downwards.
TGTTGATCAGCATCAGCTGATCGGCGAGGAAGTTGGCCTCTCCGGTCTGCTCCACCGCGGTGAACATCGGGTCGATCTGGTCCCAGATGTCCGTCCAGCAGTCGCGGGCCCGCTGTCCCAGGGAGGCGGGGTGCTTCTGGGCGAAGATCGGGACGTAGGCGTCGTTGTAGATCTGCACCCGTTCGGGGCCCCACAACACCCCCATCCCGAAGCGCGACCCCAGGGCGATGTTCACCGCCGCCTGGAGGGTGGGAGGCCACGACTCGCGGGGCCCCAGTGGGCTGTGGGCCCAGTCGAAGTCCCGGATCCGCTGCCGCATCTCGGGCCCCTGCTTGGCGGCCGGGTCGCTGCTGTGGGGCGTGGCGGCAGTGCTCAGATTCCCCCCTTGGGAAGGGGGAAGCATAGCGCAGCTACTCCTCCAGCCCGGGAAACCCGGGGCCGTATTGGCGCAGCTTGTTGTAGAGCGTGCGCAACCCCACCCCCAGCCTGGCGGCCGCCTCGGCGCGGGTGCGGGAACGCCGCAGCTGGGTGGCGATGATCAGCCGCTCCGCCTCCGCCAGGGTGGCGTCCAGGGGGATCAGGATCCCCTCCCCGGCGGGGGAGACCGGCACGGTCCGGCCCAGCTCCAGGTTCTCCGGACCCACGGTGTTGGAATTGGCCAGCACCGCGGCGCTCTCCACGGTGTTCTTCAGCTCGCGGACGTTGCCCGGCCAGGAGTGGTCCAGCAGCCGCTGCAGCGCGGCGGGGGAGAGGCCGGTGATCCGCTGGCCGTTGCGGCGGTTGAAGTCGGCCACGAAATGTTCGACCAGCGCCGGGATGTCCTCCCGGCGGTCGCGCAGGGAGGGCACCACCACCGTCACCACCTTGAGCCGGTAGTAGAGATCCTCGCGGAACCGGCCGGCGGCGATCGCGTCGGGGAGGCTGCGGTTGGTGGCGGCGATCAGGCTCAGATCCACCTTCACCTTCTCGGTCCCGCCCACCCGCCGGAACTCGCTGCGCTCCAGCACCCGCAGCAGCTTGGCCTGGGTGGAGAGATCCATCTCCGCGATCTCGTCCAGGAACAGGGTGCCCCCGTCGGCCAGCTCGAACAGCCCCAGCTTGCGCTCGTGGGCGCCGGTGAACGCCCCCCGCTCGTGCCCGAACAGCTCGTTCTCCAGCAGGTCCCTCCCCAGGCTGGCGCAGTTGAGCGGCACGAACGGCTGGGCGCCCCGCGGCCCCCTGGCGTGCAGCGCGCGGGCGATCAGCTCCTTGCCGGTCCCGCTCTCGCCCAACAGCAGCACGTTGGCCCGGTAGCGGGAGATTCTCTCCAGCCTGGCCATCAGCTGGCGCATCGGCGGGGAGTTGCCGATCAACCCCGCCTGGCCGGCGGCGCTGGCCTCCAGGGCGGCACGGGACAGGGGACGGGCAGGGGGTTTGGGCATCGCGGGGTGCCATTTCTGCACCCGGGGGGAGACTGTGCAACCACCGGGCCCTAGCGGCGGGCGGCGCCCAGGGGGATCACCGTCGCCTCCGGGACGGAGGCCCGGGGTTCGGCGGTCCCCCGGATCCCCAGCGCCAGGTCGAACGCCGCCAGCAGGACCAGGGTCAGGCAGGGGGCGATCATCGCCCACTGTCCGAAGGCCAGGAACAGCTCCGGTCCCAGCACCGCGCCGGAGAGGAAGGAGCCGAACACCACCAGGTGCAGCCGCAGCTTCTTCCACTCCCCACCGCCCAGCAGCGAGCGGCCCACCGCATAGGAGTTGTGGAGGCTGGTCTCCCGGCGCAGCTCATCCCGGATCCACCCGTAGCAGCGGACCAGTTCGATCCCGATGTCGGTGGTGATCCCGGTGAGGTGGGTGGTCCGGATCACCGCACCGGAGATCTTGGTCACCAGGGCGTTTTGCAGCCCCATCGCGAAGCACAGCAGGCCGGTGAGGGCAAAGCCGGCGCTGCCCGGGTGCGCCGAGGCCCACAGCGCGAAGCTGGCCAGCACCCCGCACTCCAGGAGCAGGGGCGCCACATAACGGGCCTTGGCCAGCCGACGGGCCCGCTCCACCAGCCCGGTGGCGGTGATCGCCCCCACCAGGAACAACCCCACCAGTCCCAGCGCCGGCCAGGCGGAGGGGGCCCGTCCCTGGGCCAGCTCGTCACCGAAGCGGCCGACCAGCCCGGTGACATGGGAGGTGTACGTCCCCACCGCCAGAAAGCCGCTGGCATTCACCGCGCCGGCGACCCCGGGTAACGCGGTGGCCAGGATCAGCCGCTCGAAGAACTTCCGACGCTCCTCGGTCGGATCGTACGGAGGCAGCTCGGTCGGAGGGGAAGTGAGGGACCGCGGGGCGTTCAAGGAGGATGGCTCGAGAGGAGGGATACCGCCTCTCTAAGCGAACGCCGTGCCATCGCCGCCCCGGGGCGTGGCCTCGGCACTCCCCGGCGCCCGGTGCACTTTTGGCACGCAGCCGGTGCAGAAGGTGCCGCTCGCTTGGGACCCCAACGCCATCGCCGGGCAGCGGAGGGGAGCTTGCCCCCTCCGCCAAGCCCAGCGAGCGGCCTACTGCTCGACGATGTTGAACTCCGTCCGGCGGTTCTCCGCCCGGCCGGCCTTGGTGGCGTTGGAGGCGATCGGCTGGGCCTCGCCGAAGCCCACCGCGGTCATCCGGTCCGGATCCACTCCCGCCCGGATCAACGCCGCCATCACCGCGTCCGCCCGCTTCTGCGACAGCCGCAAGTTGGTGGCGTCCGCGCCGGCGGAGTCGGTGTGCCCCTCGATCCGGATCTTCTTGATCTGGGGGTTGTCCTGCAGCGCCAGGGCGACGTCCGCCAGCACCGCCTGGGAGTCCCGGCCCACGATCTTGGCCGAGCCGGTGCCGAACAGGATCTGCTTGTTGATCTGGATCCGGTTCTTCTGCACCACCACCGTCTTGTACTTCTTGGGGCAGCCCTTGCCGTCGCGCCCGAACTCCTCCGGACACTTGTCCTGGCGGTCCACCACCCCGTCCCCGTCCTTGTCCGCGTCGGGGCAGCCGAAGTTCTCCACCAGCCCCAGGTCGTTGGGGCACTTGTCCGCCACGTCCGGGACGCCGTCCTTGTCGTTGTCCGGATCGGCGCAACCGTCGTCGTCCTCGAATCCGTCCCGGTCCTCGCCGGAGGTGGGGCACTTGTCCAGGCGGTCCACCACCCCGTCGGAGTCACGGTCCACGTCGGCGCAGCCCTGGGCCTCCACCGGGCCGGCGTCGTTGGGGCACTTGTCCTGGGTATCGGGGACGCCGTCCTTGTCGTTGTCCGGATCGGCGCAGCCGTCCTCGTCCTCGAATCCGTCCTTGTCCTCGGCCTGGCCGGGGCACTTGTCCTGGGCGTCCTCCACCCCGTCGCCGTCGCGGTCGGTGACCGGACAGCCCTGGTTCTGGAGCGGGCCGGAGGCGTCCGGGCACTTGTCCTGGTTGTCCGGCATCCCGTCCTGGTCGTTGTCGTAGTCCGGGCAGCCGTCCTCGTCCTTGAAGCCGTCCTTGTCCTCCGCGTCCAGCGGGCAGCGGTCCTTGTCGTCCGGCACCCCGTCCTGGTCGCGATCATCCACCGGACAGCCGGCGGCCACCGGGACGCCGGTCTGGTTGGGACACTTGTCCGCGGAGTCGGGGACCCCGTCCTGATCGTTGTCCAGATCGGGGCAGCCGTCGGTGTCCTGGAAGCCGTCCTTGTCCTCCGGTTCACCCGGGCAGCGATCGGCGGTGTCGTCCACTCCATCCCCGTCGCGATCGGTGATCGGGCAGCCCTCTTCCCGGATCGGGCCCTTGGCGTTGGGGCACTTGTCCGCCACGTCCATCAGCCCGTCGGCGTCGTTGTCCAGGTCCGGGCAGCCGTCGTCGTCCTCGAAGCCGTCCTTGTCCTCCTTCTGGCCGGGACACTTGTCCATCGCGTCCACCACCCCATCCTCATCTGCATCCTTGGGGGTCTCGGTGGGGCAGCCCTGGTTGGAGAACGGGCCGGGGAGGGTGGGGCACTTGTCGTTGCCGTCCAGCACCTCGTCCTGATCGTTGTCGTTCTCCGGGCAGCCGTCCTCGTCCTGGAAGCCGTCCTTGTCCTCGGCGCGGTCCGGGCACTTGTCGTCCTTGTCCGGGACCCCGTCGTTGTCGGTGTCGGTCTCTTCGATCCGGACCACCACCGGGGGGCGCTTGTCCGGCGCCTGGTCCTGCTCCCGGACCAGGATCTGCTTGGGGCCGCAGTCCTTGGAGAGGGACATCGCCTTCTTCACCGCGGCGTCGGCGGCCTGGATGTGGTCCCGGGCCCGGAAGCTGTTGCCCTGGAACAGCTCGCCGTTGGCGAAGTCCAGCTCCGCCCGGGCGGTGGCCAGCTCGCGGGGCGCGCACTTGCGGGCGCCGCTGCGTTCGGCCTTCTCGATGTCGTTCTGGATCACCTCGGTGTCTGCGCGGATCTTGCTGCCGGTGACACAGCTGGCCAGCAGGACCGCGGAGAGCGCGGCGAGGAACAGGCGGGGGGGGGTCATCGGGCGGCTCAAGGGGCGGGGGTCTCGGAGGGGGAGGTGCCGTCCTTGTTCTCGGCGCCCATGGCGACCTTCCGGGCCTCGTTCGCGTTCAAGGAGGCCTTGCGGGCAAAGTCCACCGCGGCCTCGAAGTCCGAATAGCCGACCTCTTCGCGCGCCTTGTGGATGTACAGGTTGGCCAGCGTCCACTCGTAGGGAGCCAGCTTGTCTGCCTGGGCGGTGCGGGCCGCCTCGATCTGGACCTCGGCATCCAGCAGGAAGGCGGTGGACTGAACGGGGCCACACGCCGTGAAAGCGGCGAGGAGGGCACCCGGGAGGATCAAACGGGCCGAACGACGAAGCATGCGGATTCCTCGACGCGACAGGTCAGGATTTCGTACCAGTCCACTCGCCGCTCCGTCAATTTTTAGTCTGAGTTTTCCAGGGGTTGGATTGCTGGCTATCCTGCGGGCCGTGCGTGTTCCTTCCGGTGGCAGATGGGCCGTGGTCCTGGGGCTGGCGGTGGCTTGCGGGGCGGGTGCCACCCAGGCGGGGGAGAAGCGCGCCCAGCGCCGCGCCGAGGCGGACCGGGTCCTGGCCCAGGTGGTGGCCGGGGGGGGCGGGACCGAGGCCGCCGCGGCCCGGATCGCCTACCTGGGGGAACAAGAGTACGCCACCGAGGTGTTGAGTCGCGCCCTGAAGACCGAGTTTGAAGACAGCCAGCGCCGGAACCTCTCCTTTGCCCTCAGTCTGCTGGCGGTCCGCTCCGCGGAGCCGACCTTGGCCAAGCTGACCTCGGACGACGACGCGGTGGTGCGGATGTACGCGGTGCAGGGGCTGACCCGGGTGAAGAGCCGGGCCGCGGACACCCTGGTCCCGTTGCTGGCGGATGGGTCGATGCCGGTGCGCCGGGAGGCGGCCCGGGCGCTGGGGCAGATCGCGCAGCCCCGGCTCTCCCGGCCCCTGCTGCAGGCGGTGAAGGTGGAAGGAGAGCCGGAGGTGCGCGCCGCCCTGCTGGTGGCGATTGGCCAAAGCGGTGATCCGGCCGCCCGCCCCGCACTGGAGAAGTTCCTCACCTCCTCCTCCGAGAGCACCCGCTTTGCCGCCGCCCGCGGGCTGTGCCTGCTGGGGGCCCCCGCCGGCCTCCAGTTCGCCAAGAAGCTGCTGGCCTCCGAGGACCGCTACCAGCAGCGCCACGGGCTGGAGCTGTTCGAGGGCGCCTCGGCCCGGAAGGTGGGCGCACAGCTGCGCCCGCTGCTGGAGAGTCCCGACCGCCGGCTGGCGGCGGCGGCGGCGCGGATCCTGTTCCAGGGAGGAGAGCGCCAGATGCTGGACTGGATGGTGGTGGCCTCCCACCAGGCCAGCGGCGACGCCAAGCTGGCGATCGAGGCGGAGCTGGAGAAGCTGCACCTGGCGGATTCGGAGCGCCGGGCGGTGCTGCGGCGCAATGGGATCGGGGCGGCCGGACCGTGAACGCCCTCTGGTTGTGGATCGTCCTCTCCGCCACCCCGGCGGCGCCCCCGCCCGCCATCCCCGCCCCGGAGCGGTGGGAGGCGCTGACCCCGCAGGCGCGCGAGGAGACCTTGTCCTCCTTGGAAGGACAGCCTCTGCCCGGGCGACTGCTGGAGGTCAGCCGACGCTTCCTGGACACCCCCTACCAGGTGTCCCCCCTGGGGGAGGGGGAGGGGCAGCTGCCGGATCCGGATCCGCTGCAGCGCTACGACGCGGTGGACTGTCTGACCTTCGTGGAGGAGACGCTGGCGCTGAGCCTGGCCGGCGGCGAGGCGGAGGCGGCCGAGCTGCTCAAGGAGATCCGCTATCAACGGCAGGCGACCTACGAGGACCGCAACCACCTGATGGAGGTGCAGTGGCTGCCCAACAACGCCGCCAAGCGCTTCGTCCGGGACGTCACCCGGACCTACGGGGGGGCGGACGTGGTCACCACCCAGAAGGTGCTCACCCCCGGCACCTGGAAGTCCCAATCCTCCCAGGCGCTGGCGCTGCCCGCCCCCCGCCAGGCGGTGGGGCAGTTCCGGTTCCCGCTCCTGCCGATCGACAAGGTGATGAAGCACGCGCGCGCCATCCCCTCCGGGACGCTGCTGCTGGTGGTGCGCGACGACCTGCCCCAGAAGGCCACCCGGGTCACCCACCTGGGCTTCGTGGTCCAGAAGAAGAAGCGGACCTACCTGCGCCACGCGGCCCGCAACGGCTATGGCCGGGTGGTGGACGAGGACCTGGAGACCTTCCTGATCCGAAACTCCAAGTACGCCCGGTGGCGGGTGAGCGGGATCAGCCTCTTCGAGGTGCTGCCGCGCGACGCCCCGGCGGTGGCCGACTCCTCACCGCCCTGAAGGCTAACCGGCGGTCTCCGGGCCGGCCTGCGACTCCTCCTCGGCGGCGCGTCCGGCCTCCTCGGAGGAGGCCTCGATGCGGGCCTTCTCCTGGGTGATCAGGTCCCCGGCCCGGGCCAGGAACTCCTCCGGGACCAGGATCTCCCACCAGGGCACGGAGATGGCGGTGGTCAGCGCATCCACCGAGCCGCCGCGGCGGGGCCGGGAGAACACCGGGATCCGCTCCTCCTCCAGCACCCGCACGAACTGCTCGGCGCTGAGTGGATCCTCCGCGTTGCCGGCGCGCACGAACTTGCGGGTGTCCCGCTCGCTGGGGTTGGGGATGCCGCGGACCTTCAGCTCGTCCGCGCTCACCATCTCCTTGGAACCACAGTCCGCGCACTCGGTGACCGTGTCCAGGTACTCCGCGCCGCATTCGCCGCAATACTTCATGCCCGCCTCCGCGAAGGTTTCCCCGACCAGGAACGACGCTAGCACTCCCGCTTTGCTCCGGCGTCACTCAATGCAGCGCCTGGGTGGCGACTGCCTGGTGAAGCTCCGGCAGGTCCAGCGGCTTTCTCAAGATCAGGTCCGCGGCGTCGGCGCCGGGGATGGTCAGGTGCCCGGAGAAGAGGATCACCCGCGGCGGATCCGGGCGCTGCTTGAGCACCGCGGCCAGCTCCGCGCCCCGCATCCCGGGCAGGGTCTCGTCGGTGAGCACCACGTCCGCGGCGAAGGTCTCCAGGGCGACCAGCGCCGCCTGGGCGTCCCCCACGGCGATCACCTCGAACTCCTCGGCCAGCGCCTCACCGAGGAGCTCCCGGGTGTCGAGATCGTCGTCCACGATCAGCAGTCTGTGCCTGCGTTCAGGCATCGCCGGAACAATCTAAGTGCGGTCCGCCCGGCAGGGCTCGTGCCTGGCGGGTGGGCAGGCAGACAGACACCGCAAGCGTGCCGGGCAAGGGGCGCCTGAACATGTTCAGGGCCAAGGAGGTGTCCGGATGAAGGTGATTGTCCATGGGGTCCATCTGACGCTGAACGAGCGGATGAAGGACTACGTCGAGAAGCGGCTGGTGCGCGCAATGGAGCGCTTTGCAGACGATGAGGCGGCGGAGCTGGAGGTGATGCTCAAGGACACCAACGGCCCCAAGAAGGGGAAGGACATGGAGTGTTCGGTGACCTTCCGGATGCCGGGGAGCGCGGGGATCCACGTCGCCGAGACGACCGAGGACATCTTCCAGTCGATCGACCTGTGCGAGGACCGCCTGGTGAAGGCGGCCAAGCGGGAGATGGACAAGAAGCGGGAAATCTCAGGACATCACGTCTCCAAGCCGGCGGCCCGGCTGGGGATGGAACTCTCCAACCTCCCCGAGCAGTAGGGAGCCTCGCTGGGCCGGCGTTCTTGATGGGTAGGGGGGGCGCGGCTATAAGCGCCGGGCCCCTCCACCCCGGCCAAGGACGCGATGGTTCGCCTCAAGTTCCTCCTGTTTGCACTGCTGGTGCTGGCGCTGTGGCTGGGCCATCTGTTGCTGGTGAGTCCGTCGTTGACCGCCCGCGCGGTGGAGCAGGCCGGGGCGCACGCCCGGGCCGCCGCCCAGACCGTCCGGGCCACCGTGGCCGAGCGCCGCGCCGAGCTGGGGATGCTGGCCCTGCAGCTGGCCCCCACTCCCGCCCTGGCCAAGGTGGCCCGTGCTCCCGCCGCCGAGCGCGCCGCCCTGCTGGGGACGCTGGCCCGTGAGCAGGCCCCCGAGGCGCTGCGGGACTCGCTGATCGTCGGCGCCGGCAACGCCGAAGGGGGCACCTTCCTGCGCCCGGACGGGGCGCAGGCGGAGGGCGATCCTTCGATGCTGGCCGCGGCGGGGCGCGCGGAGCTGGTGGATGTGGACGGGGTTCCGCACGCCTTTGTCACCTTCCCGCTGGCGGTGGGCAGCGATGGGGTGGCGACCTCGGTGGGCGCGCTGGGGTTGCCCCTGAGCGCCTCCCAGCAGGCCTTCGACCAGGCGGTGCGGGACAGCGGCCTGGTCTCGGTGGCGCTGCTGCATGGCACCCGGGTGGTGGCGATGGCCGGCGAACAGCGGGAGGTGGCCGCCAAGGCCGCGCCCACCCTGGCGGCCGGTGAGGCCAAGGTGGTGGAGCGCGCGGGAGCGACCCGGTGGGCGGGGCTCTCCTTGCCGCTGTTCTCCGAGGGATCGCAGGCGGACGCACCCTCGCTGGTGGGATCGCGCGACGCGGTGGCCGGGTCTCCCTACGAGGTGGTGGCGGTGGCCAGCACCCGGGGCTTTGCCAGCGCGCTGGCCTCCTACCAGCAGCTGGCGCTGCCCGCCGCCGGGCTGCTGCTGCTGCTGAGCCTGATCTGGCTGGTGTGGATCGGCCGCGGGCCGCGGACGGTGGGCGCCGAGGACCCCGCGGACCAGTCTCCCTGGCTGGCCGCCCCCACCGCCGCGGTGGCCGCCCCCCAGACCGAGGCCTCCCCCGGGCCGGAGCACGCCGGCGAGGCCACCGGGAACTTCCCTGGCGGGGGCGAGGCCACCGGCCCGCTGCAGGCCCCCCAGTACGCGTCGGAGGCGGAGGCTCCCTTCGCCGACTCCCGGGATGTGCTGCAGCAGACCGGAGAGCCCGCGCCGTCGGAGGGCGCCTTCCAGTTCAGCAACGCGCCGGCCGAGCCGCTCCCCGGGTCCCAGGATCCGGGCTACCCGTTCGGGGAGGCCCCGCTGACCGTGCCCGGCACCCAGCAGGATCAGACCCGCGCCTATCCGGCCGGCTACTCGGAGCCGGCGCCCGCGGCGGACCCGTACGCGGGGGGCCAGTACGACGACAACCCGGATGCCACCCGGGTGGCGGCCATCCCCCAGGAGCTGCTGGCGGCCAGCGCCCGCTCCGGCGGCGAGCTCAAGCCCGAGCCTCCCACCCGGCCGGTCTCCACCATCCCCCCCGCGGTGGCGGCGGCGATGGGCAGCGGGACCGCCGAGGATCCCCACTTCCAGGACGTGTTCCGGGAGTTCGTCTCCACCCGCGAGAAGTGCGGCGAGGCCTCGGACGGGCTGACCTACGACAAGTTCGTGCAGAAGCTCCGCAAGAACCGCGAGCAGCTGGTCCAGAAGTACAACTGCCGCACCGTCCGCTTCCAGGTGTACGTCAAGGACGGCAAGGCGGCGCTGAAGGCCACCCCGGTCAGGGACTGACCGACTCCGGCAGCGGCAGGACCACCCGCATCAGGGCGCCCCCGCCGGGCGCGCCGTCCACCTCCAGCGCGCCGCCGTGCTCCTGGCAGATGCGCGAGGCGATCGACAGCCCCAGCCCGGTCCCGCCCTCCTTCTGGGTGAAGTAGGGCTCCAGCACCCGCGCCCGATCCTCGGGAGGGATCCCCTTTCCGGTGTCCTCCACCTCGATCACCGCCTGTCCCTTCCCGGTCCGCAGCCGCACCCGGATTGTGCCCCCTTCGGGCATCGCCTCGTCGGCGTTCTTGATCAGGTTCAGCAACACCTGGGTCAGCTGGTCCGGGTCCGCCCGCACCGTCACTCCCGGTTGCAGCTGGGGGACCACGGTCACCCCGGCGCGGGGGGAGGCGTACAGCGCCAGCACCTGCCCCAGCAGCGCGTCCAGGGCCACCTCCTCCAGCTGCGGCTTGGGCAGCCGGGCGAAGCGGGAGAACTCGTCGATGGTGCGACGCAGCCGCTCCACCTCCTCCAGGATCACCGTGGCGCTCTCCCCGAACAGCTCTCCGAAGCGGGGGCTGTTCAGCTCGCGGGCCGCCAGCAGGGTCTCCAGGGACATCTTGATCGGGGTCAGCGGGTTCTTCAGCTCGTGGGCCAGCCGGCGGGCCACGTCCTGCCAGGCGGCGATCCGCTCCGAGGCCACCAGCCGCTCGGTCTGGGTGCGCAGCTGCTGGGTCATCTGGTTGAAGGCGCCGATCAGCTCCCCCACCTCGCCCGAGGCGCGGGCGGTGACCTTGGCGTCCAGATCTCCGCCCGCCACCCGCTGCGCACCGGCGGTCAGGGCCTCCACCGAACGGCTGATCCGCCGGGCGACGTAGAAGCCCAGCAGCAGGGTCAACAGCACCCCCACCACCGCCAGCCCCAGGAAGGCGCGGGTGATCCCCGCCTCCGCCTCCCGCTGGGCGGCGCTGCTGATCGCCAGCCGGACGCCCACCCCATCTCCCAGCTGCAGCACCCGCGCGAGCACCGGGGGAGCGGCGCTGCCGGCGGACTCCTGCACCTGACCGGCCCACAACAGCTCCACCCGGGTGCCGGTCAGCCCCGCCAGGTGCCGGGCCAGCGAGGCATCCAGATACGCGCCCCCCACCGCCCACACCCGGACCCGCCCGTAGTCCACCGCCCGGGCGGCGACCAGCGCCGGGACCTCGCGGATCCCCGAGGCGTCGCGGCGCTCGACCAGCGCCCAGGAGGGGGCGGGGTCCTTCCACAGCGAGGCGGCGAACAGCCGCGGGTCCGGATCTCCCACCCGGGCGGGGAGGTGTCCGGAGGAGACGGTGGTCCCCTGGGCGTCGAACAGCGAGAGCACGGTCAGCCCCCGGGCGCTCATCAGCCGGGTGGCCTGTCCCGCCACCCGCGCCGGGGGAGCGCCGCCATGGAGGGTCCGGGCCACCTCCTCCAGCGCGGCGCTGTCCGCCAGTTCGTCCATCGAGCGGCGGACCTCCTCGGCGCGCTTGTCCAGGGCCGCCGCCGCCGCGGCGTGGGCCGCCTCCAGCCGTCCCTCCAGCTCGCGGGAGAGGGTGCGGCGCAGGTTGGCCTGGGCCACCGGGAGCACGACCGCCAGCGGGACCACCGCCAGGGGCAACAGCGCGATCATCAGCCGGGTGCGCAGCCGCATGGTCAGCGCACCAGGAACAGATCGTCCAGCAGGGGAAGCCCCTGGCCGTCGCTGGCCGGGGGAAGGATCTGGCTGCTGCTGCGCACCGCCAGCCCCTGGGCGTAGAGCGGGATCAACGGCAGGGTCTCCCGCAGCGCCTCGGCCCGCTGCCGGACCTTCGCGTCGCGCTCGGCCGGATCGGCCAGGGCGCCGATCGGGCGCAGCTCGGTGGGGAGCAGATCGTGCCGGCCGGCCAGGTCCAGCACCACCGCCAGGGCCGGGCCGGGCAGCGGCGGCAGCAGCACCGCGTGCAGCATCAAATCGAAGTCCCCCTGGGCCCAGCGGCGGCGCAGCTCCCCGCGGGACAGCGCCTTGAGCGCCACCCGGTAGCCGCGATCGTGCAGCTTGACCTGCAGCCGCTCGGCCACCGCGCGTTGATCATCCAGCCCGGCGTCGTAGAGCAGGGTGACGTCCCGGCTCTCCGACGCGGGCGGGGGGGGCCGGGCCAGGGTGGGCTGGGGCATCAGCGCCGGAGGCAAGAGCGCGGACATCGGCACCGCCGGACCGCGGACGAAGTAGCGGGTGAGATCCGCCCGGTCGATGGCGGCCTCCACGCTCCGGCCCAGGCTGGCGCCCACCCGGGAGGGGCGGTAGGCCAGGTAGGTGGCGGACAGCGCCGGCGGTGGCGCAGGCGAGCTGTCCTCGCCGGCGCCCAGCAGCACCTCCGCCTGATTCAGCTCCAGGCGGCGCGCCGCGTCCCGCTCGCTGGCCACCGCCAGCAGCAGCCGGTCCACGAACGGACGGCCGGCGGCGTGGGCGGGGTTGGCCAGCAGGGGAGTGCGCGCCCGGTTGGACAAGAACGCCCCGTGGTTGCCGGGGATCCCCAGCGCGGGGTGGCACAGGGAGCGCTCCAGATCCGGCCAGGGGAAGGCCAAGGACAGCTCCAGCGCGTCGTCGGTCACCCTCCCGGTCAGCCGCCGGCCCTCGTCGCGCAGCGGGTACAACAGGGCCCGGTAGGGGGAGAGGGTGGCGGTCCGGGAGAGCCGCTCCCAGCGTTCGGCGATCGCCGCGGGGGTGGCGCGGGATCCTCCGAGGCCGATTCGCAGCCGCTGCGGCCCCAGCCGGGTGACCTCGTCGGTGAGCACCGGGGCGGGGCGGAGGTTCGCGTCCAGCCGGCACAGCGCCGGCGCGGTCAGCCAGGAGATGGCCGCGTCCGCCGGGGTGTCCGCCAGCGCCGGATCCTCCGGGGCGGGACTGCCCGCCACCACCACCCGCAGCTCCCCGCCGTAGCGGGGACGGGACGCGCCCAGGGCGGTGAGCGCCAGCGCGCCCCCGGCCAGCAGCAGGAGTCGGGGCTGGCTCATGGTCCGGCCCTCCTCAGCACCCGGAGCTCGGCGGTGCCGTCGGGCAGCCAGACCCCGGCCACCAGCTCCGGCTGGCGATCCCCGTCCAGATCCGCGGGGACCAGTTGGAGGATCCGTCCCCGCTCCAGCGGCACCTCCCAGAGCACGGCCTGGCCGGCGTCGGTGACCCGGACCACGTCCGGGCGGGGGAGGAACTCGGCGGAGGTGGTGGCCAGCTCGGGTTGTCCGTCTCCGTCCAGGTCCACCAGCGCGCTGGCCGCGCCCAGGGCGGACAGGGGCACCGGGGCCCGGGAGGAATCGGGCCACAGCCAGCTCCCGGTGCCATCCGGCAGCACCGCCAGCACCTGCGCCCCCGTGGGCCCCAGGAAGGTGGCCGCGTGCACCACCGGTGCGGGCAGCGGTGCGATCCGGAAGGTGTTCTGGCCCGGGGTCCAGGTCCCCTCCAGCCGGGTGGCGCCCACCGCCACCACCGGGCGCTCCAGCGGACCGACCACCGTCAGCTGCCGGCCCTGCAGCTCCACCCATTCGCCGCGGCCGTGACGGCCGGAGAAGTAGCCCACCTGCGCGCCGCTCACCGCCAGCACCCCGAAGGGTTCGCGGCAGGGGGTGGCGGAGGCGGGCAGCTCGCGCAGGCTGCGGCGGGCCAGCAAGGTGCCGGTGGGGGAGAAGAGCTGCAGCTCCCGGTCGGTGAGCACCACCACCTCGTCGCGTCCATCTCCGTCCAGATCCGCGGCGGCCAGGGCGGCGGTGGGGCTGGGGAGGAGCACCAGCGCAGAGGGCAACAGCCGCAGCGGGGCCAGCAAGCCTTCGGGCGCCTGCAGCAGGGGCGCGGCCAGGGCCAGGGCGTGGGCGTCCACCTCGGTGGAGCTGGCCAGGGCCGCCCCCGGACCGGAGCGGGTCCCGGAGACCCCGGCCCAGAAGTTGGGGCGGACCCGGAACAGATCGCCGCGCGCGGAGAACAGACCGCGCTCCACCGACAGCGCCACCCGCATCAGGGTGCGCCCGCCGGCGGCCACCGCGGCCCGCTCCGCCTCGGGGGGGGCGGCCTCCAGCGGCAGGGCGGAGAGCCCCACCCGGCTCAGCTCCGGGGCCAGCGCGGCGAAGAACCCGCGCGCCAGCTCCGGGGTGGGGGCGCTGACCGAGACCGCCAGCGGGGACTCGGCGCCGGACCCGGCCACCTGGGCGGCCAGCGCCCGCGCGGTGCGGGCCACCGCGGTGGTGGGGGCCCGTTCTCCGCCCAGGGCGGCGCTCCCGCCCAGCCACAGCAGCAGGACCGCCTTGTTCACATCCCGCCCCGGCGCGAGTCCTCCAGGAAGAACTGGTCCGGGGAGACCTGACCCGGCGGGGGCGCCATCGCGGTGGGCGCGGTGCCCTCCAGGAACGGCTCCAGCCGCCCGGGGACCGCGTCGCCGGCCAGCAGCCCGGTGACCGGATCGATCCGCACCAGGGTCACTCCCGGCGGAGGATCGAACTCCCGCACCGGCAGCTCCCGGTGGGCCTCCCGCATGAAGTTCATCCACACCGGCAGGGCGGAGGTGCCGCCGGTCTCGCTGCTGCCCATCGAGGCGTGATCGTCAAAGCCCACCCAGGCGGTGGCCACGAAGTCGCGGGTGTAGCCGGCGAACCAGGCGTCCCGGTACTCGTTCGCGGTGCCGGTCTTGCCTGCCGCCGGTCGTTGCAGCTCGCGGACCGCGCGGGCGGTGCCCTCCTCCACCACGCTCTGCATCAGCGAGGTGGCCAGGTAGGCCACCGCCGGCTGCATCGTCTCCTCGAACGCCGCCTGGTGCTCCTCCAGGATCTTCCCGGCGCGGTCGGTGACCCGGACCAGCAGGATCGGCTCCGCGTACTGACCCAGCGAGTGCAAGGTGGCGTAGGCGTTGGTCAGCTCCAGCACCCTGACCTCCCCGGTGCCCAGGGCCAGGGTGAGGTTGTCCGGAAGGTCGGACCGGATCCCGGCGCGGCGGGCGAAGTGGATGGCCGCCTCCGGGGTCAGCTTCTCGATCAGCCGCACCGAGACCGTGTTCTTGGACTTGGTCAGCGCGGTGCGCAGGGTCATCGGCCCCTCGAAGCCACCCTTCTCGTAGTTCTGCGGCTTCCAGGTCTTGCCGGTGTACGGATCGCGGATCGCCTCCGGGGCGTCGTTCACCTGGCTGATGGTGGTGTACTGGTGGCTGGCCAGCGCCGCCGCGTACAGGAAGGGCTTGAACGCCGAGCCCGGCTGCCGCTTGGCCTGGGTGGCCCGGTTGAAGGAAGAGCGGAAGAAGTCGTAGCCGCCGGCCAGCGCCACCACCTGGCGGTTGGCGGGATCGATCACCACCAGCGCCCCTTGCACCTGGGGCGTCTGATCCAAGGTCGCCTCCAGCGGCTGCGGGGCGGGGGTGAGGCGGGTGACCTTCAGCTGGACCACCATCCCCACCGAGAGCACCTCGGAGATCTTCGCCGGGGTGCGGGTCCACTTGCCCACCCCGCGCGGCCGGGCCCAACCGATGGTGGAGAACGAGATCTCGGCGGTGCGGCCCACCAGATCCACCGTGGCCTTCTTGGCCCCGTCGTCCACGAGGGTGACCATCCCCGCCACCCGCAGGTCCTGCTTGAGCGGGCGCAGCCGGACCTCGCGAGCGCGGATCTCCTCGCGGGAGGGAGGCGCCTCGCCCTCCTCCACCTGCTCGGGCAGCTCCTCCGCGCCTTCCTCCACCCGCTCCCCCTCCGGCTGGGGCGCCGAGGCGATCAGCGGCTCCAGGTCCGCCACCACCACCTCGTCCTTGCGGCGCTTTCCGGCCTCTTCGATGCGGGTGACGATGTGCGGACGGACCGCCTGGAAGTCGGCGGGAGCCAGCGTCCCCAGCGGGCCCTGGTAGCCCATCCGGCGATCCACCGCCTCCAGCCCCTCGCGGATCCCCCGGTCGGCCAGCGCCTGCAGCCGGGTGTCCATGGCGATGTCCACCCGCATCCCGCCCTCGTACAGCGTCTTCTCTCCGTACCGGGAGACCAGGGTGCGACGGATCTCCTCGGTGTAGTACGGGCCCACCGGCTCCGGCGCGGAGGGGGCCAGCACGATCGGCTTGTCCAGCTCCTTGGCGATGGTCGGTTCAGGGATGAAGCCGTGGCGCGCCAGCTGGGTCAGCACATAGCGCTGCCGCTTCTTGGCCTTGACGATGTTGGTCAGCGGGTTGATCCGGTGCGGCAGCTGCGGGGTGCCGGCCAGCACCGCCGCCTCGCCCAGGGAGAGGTCCTTGGCGTGCTTGCCGAAGTAGAACAGCGCCGCCTCCTCGATCCCGTAGCGGTTGTGGCCGAAGTAGATCTGGTTCACGTACAGGGCCAGGATCTGCTCCTTGGTCAGCGCCTGCTCCACCCGGGGAGTGAGGATCCACTCGCGGATCTTCCGGGAGGCCGAGCGCTCCTGGGAGAGCAGCAGGTTCTTCACCGCCTGCTGGGTGATGGTGGAGGCGCCGGCCATCCGGCGGCCGGGAAGCAGGCCCATCACCCCGGCGCGGATCATCCCCACGTAGTCCAGGCCCTCGTGCTTGTAGAAGTCGGCGTCCTCGGCGGCCAGGAACGCGTTCTTCACGTGCGGGGGGAGGGTGGCCAGCTCCACCCAGGTGCGGCGCTCGTTGTAGTACTCGGCGCACAGCTCACCCTGGGCGCAGTAGACCTTGGTGACCTGGGGGGGCTGGTAGGTGCGCAGCGCGTCCACCGAGGGCAGGTCCCGCTCGAAGTACAGGTAGGTGCCCACCGCCACCGCGGCGATCAGCACCAGCCCGGTGACCGCGGTGATCATCAGCCGCTTGAGCCACTTCCACACACGCGACCGCCCGCGGCGGGCGGGCGGTGCGTCGACCTGGGGGGTGTTCTCTTCCATCTGGGGGCGGTTATTCCACGAAGGAGGGGGGGAGCGCGCTCTCCTCGGCAACACCGGCGGCCGAGGCCACCTTCCGCACCCGGGCCTGATTCAGCTGCGCCTTGATGTACTTGGGCGAGAGGCTGCTGGCCAACCCGTAGGCCCCCTGGGCCTCCGCGGTGCGGCCGGTCCGCTCCAGGGCCACCCCCAGGTTGTTCTGCACGTAGGCGACTGTGGGCAGCAGGTCCGCCGCCTTCTCCAACACCGTGACCGCGTCCCCATTCCGGTTGGCGCGCAGGTAGGCGAAGCCCAGGTTGTTCAGCGCGTGTCCGTGGTCCGGGGCCAGCTCCACCGCCTTCTCGAAGTGGGTGATGGCGGAGGCCAGGTCGCCCGCGGAGAGGTAGGCGCGCCCGGTGACGTGCTGGGCCTCGGCGCTGGTGGGGTTCCGCTCGATGGCATCCAGCGCGCTCATGGTGGCCGGCCCGAACTGCCGCAGCGCGATCAGGGCCCGGGCATGCTGGAGGGCGGCGGCGGCGTCCTCCTGATCCAGTTGGGCGATCCGGCCCCAGGCCTCGGCGGCCAGGTCCAGCTCCTCCATCACCCCCGCCAGGCGGGCCACCTGCAGCAGGGCGAAGGTGTCTTGCGGGTCGTCGGCCACCGCGCGCCGGGCCTCGCTCAGCGCCCCGGACAGGTCCCCCTCGTCCCGCATCGTCCCACTGCGGCGGAGGTGATCCACCCCATCACGATGCGGGTGCTCCAGCGCCAGGGCGTCGAAGGCGGTGCCGGCGTCCACGCCGGGCTGCACCGGGGCCACCGGTTCCTCCCGCGGCGCCGCCACGGTGGGCACCACCGTCCGCGACGCCACCGGGGCGGGGGACGGGGAGGGGCGCTCACCGCGGCAGGCGGTGGTCAGCAGGAGGGAGGCAACACCGGCGGCGAGGACTGGGCGCATCATGGGAGGACTCCTGGGCAGCGGTACGCCCGATCCCCATTGCGACGCGCGTGCCAGCCCCCTCTCCCTCTGGAGGAGGGCCCCGGTGCGGCCGGATGGACGCAGCGGGGCGGCAGTCCGGCGGCTACGCGGCCCGCGGTTCGCCCGGAGGCACCGGGGCGCCCTCGATCAGCGCCTGGGCGGCGCGCACCGCCTCCTCGGTGCCGGCCAGGGCCAGCACGTCTCCGGCACGCAGCGTCTCCTGGGCGGTGGGCAGCACCACCTCCTGCTCCCCGCGCTTGATCACCAGCACCGTGGCCCCGGTGGCCCCGCGGAGGTTCAGCCCGGCCAGGGTCTGGCCCACCGAGGGGCTGCCCTCGGGGACGGTCACCGGCACCGGATCCCCCAAGCCGGGGAGGGTGCGGTGCATCACCGCCAGATCGGTGGGACTGGGGGGGTGCTCCTTGCCGTCACTGGATTGCGACTGGGCGGCCAGCGCGGAGACGATCGCCTCCGCGCCAGCCTTCACGTGGCCCTGCAGCTGGGTGGCGCTGCGCCAGAAGGCCACCGAGAGCAGCGCCAGCCCGGCCAGCAGCAGACCTCCGCTGAAGTACTTGGGCAAGAACGGCTGGGTGATCGCCACCACCGGCAGACCCACCACCAGCATCAGCGCCACCTGCAGGGTCACCACCAGCACCCGGCGGGGGGCGGCGGCCAGATCCAGCTTTCCCCGCGGGACCGCGGGCAGGGCGCTCTCCGCCAGCAGCAGGCCCAACCTCCGGGTCAGCCGCACCAGGCCGAAGGCGAAGGGCGCCGCCAGCAGCGCCGCCAGTCCGAACAGGACCAGATCCGAGGCCCGCTGCTCCAGCCCCAGCCACTGCTGCAACCGGGGCGTCAGCTGGTTCCGGGAGAGGGAGGCGCCGATCGCCACCAGGGTCATCAAGGCCGCGTCGAGGACGATCAGCTTGAGGATCCGCGGGATGGCGGACCGGGGAGCGCCCCGGGGCCGGGGCGCGCGCAGCTTCTCGATCCAGCTGCCGTAGAGGGCGGCGAAGGTCTGCAGGGTGCGGGGCAGCTTGCGGTCCAGCAGGCTGGCGGCCGGCCCGGCGGCGCGAATCAACCACGGGGTGGTGAGGGTGGTCACCGCGGAGACGGTCACCGCCACCGGGTAGAGGAACTCCCCGGTGGCCTTCAAGGACAGGCCCAGTCCGGCGATGATGAAGGAGAACTCGCCGATCTGCGCCAGGCTCATCCCCGCCTGGACCGAGGTCCGGGTCCCGGCGCCGGTGAGGAACGCGCCCACGCTGACTCCCACCAGCTTGCCCACGATCACCACCGCGGTGATCACCACCACCGGCACCCAGTAGAGGACCACCAGCTTGGGGTCGATCATCATCCCCACCGAGACGAAGAAGATGGCGGCGAACACGTCGCGCAGGGGCTGGACCAGGTGTTCAATCTTCCGCTCCTCGCCGGACTCCGCCACCAGCGATCCGGCCAGGAACGCCCCCAGGGCCACCGAGTAGCCGAAGGCGGCGGCCAGCACCGCCACTCCGAAGCAGATCCCGATGCTGGCCACCACGGTGGTCTCCGGCCGGTTCAGCCGGGAGACGTAGCGGACGGCGCGGGGGATCACGAACAGGCCCACCGCCACCAGGGCGATCAGGAAGGCGGCCAGCTTGCCCACGGTGATCACCAGGGCGTTGGCGGAGAGGCCGGAGCCGGTGGCCACCGCGGTCAGGGTGGCCATCAGCAGGACCGCGATCAGGTCCTCCACCACCAGCACCCCCACCACCAGGTCCCGCAGCTTCCCGCGGATGCCCTGCTCGTCGAACACCTTGGCGATGATGGTGGTGCTGGAGATGGCGATGATCGCCCCCAGGAAGACGCTCTCCATCCGGGTCCAGCCGAAGCCCTGGCCGACGGCGTAGCCCAGCCCCAGCATCAGGGCGCACTGGATCAACCCGGTCACCCCGGCGGTGGTGCCGACGCTGGCCAGCTTGCGCAGGCTGAACTCCAGCCCCAGCGCGAACATCAGCAGGATCACCCCCATCTCGGAGAGGACCTGCACCGCCTCCACGTTGGCCACCAGCGGGATGGAGGTATGCGGTCCGACGATCAGCCCGGCGATCAGGTAGCCCAGCACCACCGGCTGCTTGAGCCGCTGGAACAGGACGGTGGTGACCGCCGCCACGCAGAGCACGATGGCGATGACCTCGAGAAAGTCGTGAAGCTCATGCATGGGGAAACTCGGGGACAGAAGGAGGCCGGGCCGGTGCCCGGGCGGAACTTGGAGGGGGAGGGCGGGGGGACGTCAGACCGCGGGCGGGCCACAGAGCGGCGCCGCGGTGATGCCTGGCCGGTCGCCTATCCGATGGGTGGCGCGCCAGCCCAGCGGGGCCGGGGCGCAACGACTCTCCGCCAGGTGACCTTCCGCCAGGGCGGTCGATTCAGCCCAGCGCGCCCGGCCCTCCTTGAGCGGCTTGTCCGCCGACACGGAGGGGAGGTGGACCCCGCGTGGGAACGCGCCCTTCACCGCCTTGACCCGCTCGCCCTCGCCGCTGTCCGCAACCGACGCCAGGTCCACCGTCGGGCCCACGCCCGGCAGGGCCAACGCCAGGACGAGCACCGTCAGCGCGACGATCCGCGGGACTGGGGAGGAGGAGGCCACGTCAAATCCGGTACTACGCGCGGTCCTTGGCTGTAAAGAACCGCCAGCCCGAGGCCGCAATTTTCTGCGCCAACCGCGCGGCCCGGTGTGCCAGCTTCCGGCCCGTGAAGATCGCCAGCTGGAACATCAACTCGGTCCGTGCGCGTCTGCCGCGCTTCCTTGAATACCTGGAGAAGGGACGCCCGGACGTGCTCTGCGTCCAGGAGCTCAAGTGCCAGGAGCACGAGTTCCCCACCGAGGAGGTCCAGGCCGCGGGCTACCTGACGGTGTTGCACGGCCAGAAGACCTACAACGGGGTGGCGATCCTCACCCGCCAGGAGCTGGGGCCGGCCACCGAGGTGGTGAAGGGCCTGTCCGACGACGAGGACGACTCCCACTCGCGGCTGATCGCCGGGACGGTGGACGGGATCCGGATCCTCTCGGTGTACGCCCCCAACGGCCAGGAGGTGGGCTCGGAGGCCTACGTCTACAAGCTGCGCTGGTACCAGCGGCTGCGGAGGTACCTGGACACCCGGCACCGGAAGGATCAGCCGCTGATCGTGACCGGAGATTTCAACGTGGCCCCGGCGCCGATCGACGTCCACGACCCGGTGCTGTGGGAGGGGCAGACCCTGTACTCCCCCCCGGAGCGGGAGGCGCTGGCGGAGCTGATGGCGTTCGGGCTGACCGACACCTATCGGCTCAAGAACCCCGAGACCCAGGCCTTCTCCTGGTGGGACTACCGGCAGCTTTCCTTCCCCAAGAACAAGGGGCTGCGGATCGATCATGTGCTGGTGACCGCGCCGGTGCTCTCGCGGGTCACCGAGGCGGGGATCGAGCGAGAGTTCCGCAAGGGGAAGCAGCCCTCCGACCACGCGCCGGTGTTCGTGCAGGTGGATTGAGCGTGGCGTTTTCTTCGTGGCCTTCGCTATCTTCCGCGCTCTTGCTCGGGAGGGGCGATGGCTCAGAAGCGTGCGCAGTCGAAGGGAAAGAAGCCGGCGGCGAAGAAGAAGAGTCCGGTGAAGAAGGCTGCGGCGAAGAAGGCCGCTCCGAGGAAGTCCGCGGGCAAGGCCGCGCCGAAGAAGGCCGCGGGCAAGGCTGCGCCGAAGAAGGCCGCGGGCAAGGCCGCGCCGAAGAAGTCCGCGGGCAAGGCCGCGCCGAAGAAGTCCGCGAGCAAGGCCGCGCCGAAGAAGTCCGCGGGCAAGGCTGCTCCGAAGAAGGTCGCTGCCAAGGCCGCGCCGAAGAAGGTCGCGGTGACCTCCTTCGCCAAGGCGCCGGTGGAGAAGTCTACCCCGCCGGCGCGGAAGGTGACGTCGCTGCATCCTCCCGCGCAGTCGCTGGACAAGCCTCCGGCTCTGGGGGAGGGCGAGGTGGAGGTCTCCGGCGTCTACGGAACCGTCCGCTACAACGAGAGCGATCCCCTGGCGGAGGTGAAGGAGATCTTCGGCCACTACGACCGCGACAAGAGCGGGATCATCGAGGCCAAGGAGTTCGCCCGCATCTGCGAGGCGCTGGGCATGGAGATGGAGGAGCACGAGCTGAAGGTCGCGCTGCTCACCGTGGACCAGGACGGCGACCAGAAGATCTCCTGGGACGAGTTCCTGGGCTGGTGGAAGTCGATGCGCGGCTAAGCCCGCGACCGGGCCTCGGTGCGCTGGGGGGCTACGCCGCCTCGCCGTTCCCGGTCCCCCGGCGCAGACCGAGGGACTTCATCTTCTTGTAGAAGTGGCCCCGCTCCAGGTCCAGCAGCCGGGCCGCCTCGGTGACGTTGTCCTTGGTGTAGGCCAGGGCGGCCACGATGATCTCCCGCTCTGCGTCGTCCACCTGATCGCGGAACGGGCGGTCCACCCGGAACCGGCCCAGGCCGCTGGACGCGGCGGGCACCGGGGCCGGACCCATCGGCGCCGGACTGGACACCGGCGGGGTCATCGAATCCACCGGACGGGGCGGGGTGGGGGTCTGGGTCGAACCCAGCGGCACCCCGCCGGGAATCACCGGCGCCCGCATCGGCTCCGCGCCCAGCTCCGGACTGGCGCCCGGGCGCCGCCGGCGGGGCAGCAGATCCTCGGCCTCCGCCCCGGAGATGATCGGCCCCTCGCAGAGGATGGCCAGCCGCTCCACCAGGTTGCGCAGCTCGCGGACGTTGCCCGGGAACTCGTAGGCGGCCAGCACCGCCAGGGCCTCGGCGGACATCATCATTGGCCGCTTGCCGTTCTTGAGGCAGGCGTCCTTGAGGAAGTACCCGACCAGATCCGGCAGATCCTCGCGGCGCTCGCGCAGGGTGGGGGTCTGCAGATGGACCACGTTGAGCCGGTAGTAGAGATCCTCGCGGAACCGTCCCTTCGCGATCTCCTCCTCCAGATCCTTGTTGGTGGCGGCCAGCACCCGGACGTCCACCTTCAGGGTGTCCGCGCCGCCCACCCGCTCCAGCTCGCCTTCCTGCAGCACCCGCAGCACCTTGGCCTGCATCGCCTGGGGCATGTCCCCGATCTCGTCCAGGAACAGGGTCCCCTCGTGGGCCAATTCGAACTTGCCGCGCCGGACGCTGACCGCGCCGGTGAAGGCCCCCCGCTCGTGGCCGAACAGCTCGCTCTCGATCAGCTCGTGGGGGACCGCCGCGCAGTTCAGCTTCACGAACGGGCCGCCCTTGCGCCGCGAGTTCTGGTGGATGGCCCGCGCCACCAGCTCCTTGCCGCTGCCGTTCTCTCCGGTGATCAGCACCCGCCCCTCCGAGGGGGCGATCCGCCGGATCATCTCGTACATCCGCTCCATGCTCGGGGCCCGGCCCACCATCTGGAAGGCGCCCACCTCCGCCCGCAGCTGGTGCAGCTCCTCCACCACCGCCTGGTGCTGCAGCACGTTGCGCAGCGCCACCAGCAGTCGCTCGCGGGCGATCGGCTTCTCCAAAAAGTCCCGCGCCCCCTTCTGTGTCGCTTTGACCGCAGTCTCGATGGTGCCGTGGCCGGACATCATGATCACCGGCAGTCCGGGCTTGAGCTCCAACAGCCGCTCCAGCGCGGTCAGCCCGTCCATGTCCGGCATCTTCACGTCCATCAACACCGCGTCCACCGGGCGGTTGGCCACCACGTCCACCGCCAGCTTCCCCGAGGCGGCCAGCTCGGTCCGGTACCCCGCCAGCTGCAGCGACTGGTTCAGCGACAGGAGGATGTTCTTCTCATCATCGACAATCAGGATCGTGGCCATTGCTCACCGAGGGACTAAAGGCAGAAGGCGGGTGTGTCAAAACTGCCGCAGCGCTACTGGAAAAGTGAACGGAAACAAGGGCTTCCCTGGGGGACAAACGGTTGTAGTGCACTCCACATGCCGGCTTTTTGCTTTGACTGGGTGTGAGAGAGAGGGCTACAGCCGCAACGGATCGACCGTTTCCCGCGGCAGCACTGGCCGGGACGGTCCGTGGAAAAACCCCGGTGTTGTGGAGAGTGCCGATGCGTCGCATTGCCCTTGGATTTGGAGTTGGCCTGGTCGCCCTCGTGCTGGCCGGCTGTCCCCCGACGTACCCGAAGTGCTCGAACGACGAGCAGTGCAAGACCAACAACGAGGTCTGCGTCCAGGGTCAGTGCCAGCAGTGCGCGACCGACGCCCACTGTCAGGACGGCTTCGTGTGTCAGGAGACCCGGTGCGTTCCCAAGCCGGAGTGCACCGACGACGCCGCCTGCGGCGCCGGCAAGAGCTGCCAGGCCGGAAAGTGCGCTCTCAAGGAGGGCGCCTGCGTCAGTGACGGCGACTGCGGCGAGGGCAAGTGCAAGAACAACCAGTGTCTGGCCCCCGGTGCCTGCACCGAGACCAGCGACTGCGGGATGGGCGAGAACTGCGAGGCCAACCAGTGCGTGAAGGCCGAGGACACCTCCGCTTCCTGCAACTGGGACGCGATCAAGTTCGGCTTCAATGAGTACTCGCTCTCCAGCGAGGCCCAGGAGCAGCTGTCCACCCTGGCGGAGTGCATCAAGAAGGAGAAGGGCGCGGCCATCACCGCCGCCGGTCACGCCGACGAGCGCGGGACCGAGGAGTACAACCTGCAGCTCTCCAACCGCCGCGCCGAGGCGGTCCGCCGGTACCTGGGCGACCTGGGCGTCCGCGGGGTCAAGGCGGTGGGCTACGGCGAGACCCAGCCGGCCAACCCGGGCTCCTCCGAGGACGCCTGGTCCGAGAACCGCCGGGTGGAGCTGAAGCGCTAGCCTCAGGTCGCCTGCCCTTCGGGAAGGCGATCAGCTTGATTTGGCTGTACCCAGGGGGGCGGAAAGGGGGTGTGCTATGAAAGACATCCCTCTCCACCCCCCTACCCATGTCCGAGCAGCGACAGTCACACCTGGTCTTTGCGTGCGGCGCGAGTTGGTACGCGGTTCCCGCCGACACCGCCGCGGAGGTGGTCAGCTTTCCCGAGCTGACCCGGGTTCCCGGCGCGCCTTCCCATCTCCTCGGCGTCTTCGCCCACCGCGGTGAGGTGATCCCGGTGGTCGACCTGGCCCTGCTGCTGGGCGGCAAGTCGGATCAGACCCAGCGGGCGGTGCTGGTCCGCCTGGCCAAGGGGTCGATGGCGCTGACCGCCACCAAGGTGGCTGGGGTCTCCGCGGTCAGCGGGAAGCTGGACGCCCTGGGCACCTCCGGGGCCCATCTCCACCTGCGCGGTCCCGCCCGGGCCCAGCGCAACGAGGTGGCGGTGATCGATCCCGAAGGCCTGTTCGACTTCCTCAGCCAGGGCGCCTGATCCCCCCGTGGGCCCACCCGCCAAAGTCGTCGATGGCCTGCTCTTGTGCCGCTCCGGCGGCAACCGGCTGGCCTTTCCCGCCCGCCAGGTGGTGGCGGTGGAGGCCTATGATCCGGTCCTGGAGGCGCCCAACGCCCGGGTGGCGTTCTCCCTGGCGCCCACCCCCGGAAGGACCCTGATCGCGGAGAGCGGGGAGGCGGTGATCGTGGACGAGGTGCTGGTGCATCAAGAGGCGCTCTCCTTGCTGCCTTCGCCGGCGATCGCCGGGGGAGCCACCGCCGGGTGGTTGAAGGGGTTCATCTCCGCGCGCGACCAGCTGTGGCCGGTGCTGGATCTGGCCGACTTCTCCCGCTACCTGATCCGCACCACCCCGGCGGAGGTGGCATGAGCCAGCTGCCCCCCACTCCCGCGGCCCTGGCCCGCTGGATCTCCGGCCCCTCCATCCTGGGTGGACTGGTGGGCGGGCTGTTCTGCGTCGGCTACGGGCTGATCACCCTCTCCTTCGTCGAAGGATCCGGCGGCTACTTCTCCGCCATCGCCCTGGGCGCCTGCGTGGGCTGCACGGTGATCGGGGACCAGCTGGAGCAGCGGGCGATGGGCGCGATCCGGAGCCTGCTGCCGGAGGGCAACGGGGTCCAGGCCCTGCAGCGGGCGGCCCGCGCGGCGCACCGGTTCCCCGACGCGTCCTTCCTGATCAACCTCACCATGTGGGGCTTTGGCTGCTCGTTCGTGGCCATCCTCTACCGGCTGATCGCCGGCCCCGGGGCCAGCGTCACCTCCTGGCGGATCGCCTTGTTGGGGCTGGGCCTGGCGCCGATGATCTCGGTGATCACCTACCTGCTGGTGCAGGAACGCTCCCGCCGGGCGGTGGAGCGGATCTGCAGCCTGGGGCTGACCGCCAAGCAGGCCGCGCTGGCGCTGGCCTCCCAGCGCCGCCAGCTGCGGCTGCGGCTGATGGCCCTGACCGCGGTGGCTGGAGCCACCCCGGCCCTGTTCATCGCGGATGTGATCTGGTCCCAGAATGAGCGCCGGGTGAGCGAGCTGCTGGCGGTGCCGGATCGCGAAGGACAGCTGCTGCTGGCCCAGCAGCTGGGCGCGGAGCTGGATCTGCGCACCCTGGCGCTGGGGATGGCCCTGGCCTCGGTGGGGATCGCCACCGCGATGATCGCCGGCCGGGGGCTGGTCCGACCCCTGCGCCGGTTGGCGGAGGCGGCCGGACGGCTGGGCACCGGGAACCTGGATGCGCCCCCGCTGGTGGTGGCCGACGACGAGGTGTGGTCCGCCTCCGCTTCCTTCTCCGCCATCCACGAGCAGCTGCGGGATGCCCTCTCCCGGCTGCGCACCGCGGGGCTCAAGCTCAACCACACCACCGGCCAGCTGACCGGCGCCGGCGAGGCCCAGCAGGGCGGCTCGGCGGAGCAGGCCGCGGCCCTCAACGAGACCTTCGCCACCACCGAGGAGCTGGCCCGCTCGGCCGGGCAGATCGCCGAGAACGCCACCGAGGTCTCCAACATCGCCAGCAAGACCCTGGAGGCCGCCCAGCACGGGCAGCACAGCGCCCGGACCTTCTTCGCCTCGATGATGCAGATGGCCGACGAGAACCGCCGGGTGGCGGACTCGGTGCTCAAGCTCAACAAGCGGGTGCAGCAGATCGGCAAGGTGGTGGAGTTCATCCACGAGGTGGGTGACAAGTCCGACCTGCTGGCGCTCAACGCCGAGCTGGAGGGCACCAAGGCCGGAGAGGTGGGCCGTGGCTTCTCCCTGGTGGCGGCGGAGATGCGTCGGCTGGCGGAGACGGTGGTCCAGTCCACCCATGAGATCGAACGGCTGATCGACGAAATCCGCGACGGCACCAACGCCGCGGTGATGGCCACCGAGTCCGGGCTCAAGGGCATGGATGGGGGCAACGCCCTGGCCAAGCAGGTCCTGGACAAGCTGGAGGAGATCGTCGCCCTGGCCCGGGACACCTCGGAGTCGGTGCGGTCCATCTCCCTGTCCACCCAGCAGCAACAGACCGGCTCCGATCAGCTGACCGAGGCGATGGCGGAGATCCTGCGCATCACCCAGGAGGGGTCGGCGTCCGGCGAACAGATGAGCGCCGCCAACCAGACCCTCTGCCAGCTGGCCACCTCCCTGCAATCCACCGTGCAGCAGTTCCGGCTGGAGCGGGAGGAGTCGGGTGGCTGACCCGCTTCGCCGGATGCGGCACCGGATCCTGCGCGCCGCCCTGATCGGGGGGGCCGGAGGCCTGGTGCTGGGTCTGGTCACCCTCTCGCTGAGTCGGGGCCCGGCCTCCGGACACATGGGGCGCCTGCTGGCGGTCACCCTCTCCTGTGCGGGGTTGGCGCTGGGGGCGTTCTACCTGCGGACCCGGAGCTGGCTGATGCCGCTCAAGGCCCTGGAGGGCGGGGTCACCGGCACCCGCGCCGCCCTGGCCGCCGCCCAGGCGGTGGCCAGGCTTCCCTCCCGGGTGCGGCTGGGCGCGGCGCTCCACCTGGGCGGCGCCCTGCTGGCCACCGGGATCGGCTGGAAGCTGTGGGTCCCCGGGGTCACCTCCGGCAGCCTGTTCCGGCTGGCCCTGGCCGGCAGCTGCGTGATGGTGATCTCCGGGTTTCTGGCCGGGTTCATGACCCAGGTGGCTTCCCGGCCGGTGCTGGAGAGCATCATCCGCGCCGGGTTGACGGTGGAGGACGCGGTGGCCCTGGCCAACTCCGAACAGCGTCGGTTCCGCACCTTCGTGGTCCAGCTGGTGGCGGTGTTCGCGGTCACCGGTTCGGTGCTGGTGGCCCAGGTGGTGATCTTGCGCCCCTTGCCCCCGCCCGGAACCGTGGATCCGATGCCGCTGCTGGTGGCGGCGCTGGCGGGGCTGATGGCCTGTCTGGTCGCCTCCGCGGCGGCCCGGGATCTCAGCTTGCCGATGCGGGAGATCTCCGCCCGCGCGGAGCGGATCCGCCAGGGCCACCTCGATCCGCCCTCCCTGCTGGCCAGCGACGGCGAGGTGTGGGCGATGGGGGTGGCCTTCATGCGGATGGCCAGCCAGCTGGGCGAGGTGCTCTCCAAGCTGACGGTGGCCAGCGATCAGCTCTCGGTGACCACCGAGGGGCTGGTGGGGACCCTGGGCGGGCAGGAACAGGGGGCGGCGGAGCAGGGATCGGCCCTCAACGAGACCTCCGCCACCACCGAGGAGCTGGCCCGGTCCGCCGGGCAGATCGCGGAGAACGCCACCGAGGTGGCGCAGGTGGCCCAGCGCACCCTGGCGGCGGCGCAGACCGGCCAGCGCAGCGCGGAGGCGTTCTTCAACGCCATGCTGGGGATGCGAAAGCAGAACCAGCTGGTGGCGGACGCGGTGATCCGGCTCAACAAGCGGATCCAGCAGATCGGCAAGATCGTCGAGTTCATCAACGAGATCGCCGACAAGACGGATCTGCTGGCGCTCAACGCCGAGCTGGAGGGGACCAAGGCCGGCGAGGTGGGCCGCGGCTTCTCGCTGGTGGCGGCGGAGATGCGCCGGCTGGCGGAGGACGTGCTGCGCTCCACCGGGCAGATCGGCCGGGCGATCACCGACGTCCGCGACGCCACCAACGCCGCGGTGATGGCCACCGAGGCGGGGGTGAAGGCCACCGACCAGGGGACCTCGGCGGCCAACGAGGTCAGCGATCGGCTGCGGGGGATCCTGGAGCACGCCAAGGAGACCTCGGAGGCGGTGCGGTCCATCTCCCTGGCCACCCAGCAGCAGCAGACGGGAACCCACCAATTGGCGGACGCGATGGCGGAGATCCTGCGGATCACCCGCGAAGGTTCGGTGGCCACCCAGCAGATGCACGGCACCAACGTGGACCTCTCCGCGCTGGCCCGGTCGCTGCGGGAGACGGTCCGCCGCTTTGAAGTGAAGGGAGTGCAGGGAACATGAACGACCCACGGGACGGGCTGACGGCCGGGTATCGGCGGATCGTGTGGCCCTCGCTGGCGGCCAACGGAACCGGCGCCGCGCTGGCCATCGTCTACATGCTGCTCACCTACCGGCTCCCGGACGGGCTGGAGCTGGCCGCGGCCCTGCTGGCGGCGGGGACCAGCGGGCTGGTGATCGCGGTGACCGCGGTGGTCTCCAGCCTCTCGCTGAAGACCCAGCGCACGCTGCGGGAGGCGGACGGGAAGCTCTCGCCCGACCTGCTGCAGGCGGCGATCCGCGAGGTGCTGGCCTTCCCGGACCGGGTGTTCTTCTTCTCGCTGGTGGGGTGGGTGATCGCGGTGACCTCGGTGGGGGTGGGGCTGAAGCTGCTCACCGCCGCCCCCGGGCTGGGGCCCTTGCCGCGGGTGTTGCTGGTGGGCCTGTTGTGCGGCCCGATCAGCGCGCTGCTGGCCCACCTGATGGCGGTGGTCCGGGCGCGCGAGTTCGTGCTGGTCCTGGCCGGATGCGGGCTGAG
Organism: Myxococcaceae bacterium; assembly: GCA_036675345.1. Classification (GTDB taxonomy): domain Bacteria; phylum Myxococcota; class Myxococcia; order Myxococcales; family Myxococcaceae; genus JALYOC01. Next base: position 11,390 of record JAKFFE010000026.1, on the reverse strand, counting down.
CGCCCAGCAGGTGCTGGAGGCGGTGCCGGTGACCCGCACCCAGCTGCGCGCCCGGCTGGTGCTGTTCGCGGCGATCTGCGTGCTCACCCCCGCGGTGCTCACCGCGGATCTCTCCTCCGCGCTGGCCCACCACACCCTGGAGGACGTGGCGGCGGTGACCACCGGGGCGCAGGCCCAGGTGGCGGCGCAGCTGCGGATGGACGGGATGCTGCGGGTGGCCGGGATGGGCCTGTTCGTGCTGGGGCTGGCGTTGATCACCGCCTATGTGGGCGGGACGGTGATCGGCGGGCCGATGCGGCAGATCGCCGAGGAGGCCACCCGGATCGCCGGGGGCAGCCTGGAGTCGCCGCGGGTGATCCCCGCCGACGACGAGGTGTGGGCGGTCTCCGCGGCGTTCACCGCCATGCAGGGGAACCTCACCGGGGTGTTGCGCGAGCTCAAGCGCGCCGGGGTGCAGATCGGCTCCACCACCGAGGAGATCGTCACCACCTCCAGTCAGTACGAGGAGGGGGCGGCGGAGCAGGCCACCGCGCTCAACGAGACCTCCGCCACCACCGAGGAGCTGGCCCGCTCGGCGCGGCAGATCGCGGAGAACGCCGGGTCGATGGCGGAGATCGCCCAGAAGACCCTGGCCGCGGCCCAGGCCGGACAGCAGAGCGCGGAGGCCTTCTCCCAGTCCATGGATCGGATGCAGCAGGACAACCGGGCGATCGCGGACTCGGTCACCAAGCTGAACAAGCGGATCGTCCAGATCGGCCGGATCGTGGAGTTCATCAACGGGGTGGCGGACAAGAGCGATCTGCTGGCGCTGAACGCTGAGCTGGAGGGCACCAAGGCCGGGGACGTGGGCCGCGGCTTCTCCCTGGTGGCGGCGGAGATGCGGCGACTGGCGGAGAACGTGCTGGAGTCCACCAAGGAGATTGAAGGGCTGATCGAGGAGATCCGCGAGGCCACCCAGGCGGCGGTCAACGCCACCGAGGCCGGGGTGCGGGCCACCGACTCCGGCGGCTCGCTGGCGCTGGCGGTGTCCCACAGCCTCAACGAGATCGTCCAGCTGGCCGGGCAGACCTTCGACGCGGTGCGGTCCATCTCCCTGGCCACCCAGCAGCAGCAGACCGGCACCGATCAGCTGGCGGAGGCGATGGCGGACATCCTGCGGGTCACCCAGCAGAGCCTGATGGCCACCAAGCAGGTCTCCACCGCGAATGTGGATCTGATCTCCCTGGCCCAGGACCTGCGCACGGTGGTGGGCCGGTTCCGGATCTCCGAAGGTGGAGGCGCGCAGTGAGCGAGTCATCCCGAGACAGGCTGCTCAAGCAGTTCCGTGAGCTGGTGGGCGAGCGGCTGCAGAAGATCACCGCCAGCGTGATGGCGATGGAGGCGGGCCCCTCCCAGGAGGACGGGCGGGGCGCGCTGCGCGAGCTGCACGGGCTCAAGGGCGAGGCCCGGATGATGGGCTTCGCGGACATCAACCAGCTGGTCCACGAGATGGAGGAGCTGGTCCGCACCACCGAGGCGGCCGGCTTCCAGCTCACCGGCGGCTCGGCGGACGCGCTGCTGGTGGCGGCGGACGCGGTGACCGTGCTCTCCGGGGCGGCGCAGACCAACGGCCCACCCCCGGAGGTCCAGAAGCTGGTGGACTGGCTCAAGGCACGGGTGGTGGCCGAACAGGCCTCCCGTCCGGCGCCGGCCCCGCTGCCTCCCGCCATCGTCGCGCCGGCCCCCACCCCGGCGGTGGAGCGGGCCGGCCAGAACCTCCAGGCGGCAGCGCAGGAGGCGGTGCGGCCAGTGGAGCCGGCTCCGGCCGAATCCCGGGTCACCGAGGACATCCACCCCGGTCGCGCGCCCGGGGTCCGCCAGGCGGACGCCCGCGCGGAAGGGGTGCGGATCGGGCTGCAGTCGCTGGAGATGCTGACCAGCGCGGTGGCCAACCTCACCCAGGTGGCCAGGCGCCGGGAGCTGCAGGCTTCCCGCCGGCTGGGGCTGGCCCGGGAGCTGGCCCTGATGGCCCGCGCCGCCGAGGACCTGGGTCCGGCGGGCGCGGAGCTGGCGGCGCGGATGAACCGCAGCAAGGAGGTGGCCGCCACCCTGCACCGCGAGTCCAAGCTGCTGGCCAACCAGGAGCTGCGCGAGCTGATGCAGATCTCCGAGGAGGTCCAGGCGCTGCGGATGCTGCCCTTGAGCGTGCTCCTGGAGCCCTACCCGCGGATGGTCCGGGACATGGCCAAGGAGCTGGGCAAGGAGGTGGACCTGCGGATCGAAGGCGAGCAGACCCGCGCCGATCGCTCGGTGATCGAGTCCCTGCGCGATCCGTTGATGCACCTGGTGCGCAACGCGCTGGATCACGGGCTGGAGTCCCGGGAGGAGCGGGTCAACGCCGGGAAGATCCCCAAGGGCCGGCTGACCCTGCGCGCCACCCGGGAGGGGGAGCGGATCCTGATCCGGGTGGAGGACGACGGCACCGGACTGGATCCGGTGGTGCTGAAGAAGGCCGCGGTGAAGAAGGGCTTCCTGGACGAGGCGGGCGCCGGATCGCTGTCCGATCACGCGGCCCGGGACCTGATCTTCCAGCCCGGCTTCTCCTCCAAGGAGGTGACCTCGGACATCTCCGGCCGCGGGGTGGGGCTGGACGTGGTCCGGGTGCGGATGCTGGGCCTGGGCGGGGACGTGGTGGTGCAGTCGGAGGTGGGCAAGGGCACCGCCTTCGAGCTGCGGGTGCCGGTCTCGCTGACCGTGGCTCCGCTGCTGTTCGTGGCGGTGGGCGACGAGAAGGTCTGTCTGACCGCCGCCCACGTGCTCAACGCGCTGAAGGTGGAGGAGGGCCAGCCGCAGGAGCTGGCCGGGCGTCCGGCGCTGAAGGTCCACGACGAGGTGCTGCCGTTCGCCTCGGTGGCCTTCATCCTGGGGATGGCCCCGGAGCGGCCGGCCCGGGAGGGCGAACTGGTGCTGCTGGTGCGCGGGCAGGGCGCCACCGCGGCGATCTCGGTGGACCGGGTGTTCGAGGAGCGGGTGCAGGCGATCCTCCCCCTGAAGGGGATCTTGTCCCGCTTCCAGCACCTCTCCGGCGCCACCAGCATGGCGGACGGAAGCCTGGCGATGGTGCTGTCCGCCGCGCACCTGGTGGCCACCGCCAAGGGGGCCTCGGCGATCCGCCTCTCCCACACCGCCAGCAAGACCACCGAGGTCAAGCGGCGGAAGATCCTGGTGGTGGACGACTCCCCGCTGACCCGGGAGCTGATCTCCTCGCTGCTGGAGGCGGTGGGCTACGAGACGATCAGCTCCGGAGACGGGGTGGAGGCCTACGAACGGCTGGGGCGGGAGTCGGTGGACATGGTGGTCACCGATCTGGAGATGCCGCGGATGGACGGACTGGAGCTGACCCGTCGGCTCAAGGGCCATCCCACCCTGCGCAGCCTCCCGGTGGTGATTATCACCACCCGTGGCACCGAGCAGGACCGGCGCCGGGGAATGGAGGCCGGCGCGGACGGCTACGTGGCGAAGGGTGATTTGGCGCGACAGGACCTGGTGGATGTGGTCTCGCGTCTGCTGGGGTAGGACACACAGGATTGAAGTACGCTGGCGCGGCCAGTGAAGCGCCGGGGGGATCATGGCTAGGAAAGTGGGAGTGATGGTCGTGGATGACTCGCCGATCTGTCGGCAGCTCATCTGCGATGCATTGAAGAGGGACCCCGACCTGGAGGTGGTGGCCACCTGCGCCAACGGCCAGGAGGCCATCGATCAGGCCCTGAAGATGAAGCCCAACGTGATCACCATGGACGTGGACATGCCGGTGATGGATGGGCTGGCCGCCGTGGAGTCGATCATGGCGGACAACCCGATCCCGATCCTGATGCTGACCGCGGATCCCCGGAACCAGGCCCCGGAGCTGACCTGCCGGGCGCTGGAGCTGGGCGCGCTGGCGCTTCAGGTCAAGCCGTCGCTGGACGCCGGACCCGAGGCCTGGAACCTGGCCCGGGAGGTGAAGCTGCTCTCCTCGGTGCGGGTGATCCGTCACCTGCGGGGAATGAACAAGAAGCGCAGCCCCAACGCGGTGATGCCGGTGGTCACCAGCCCTCCCAAGGACGTGCTGGCCTTCTCCACCTCGCCGATCGGGATCGTGGCCATCGCCAGCTCCACCGGCGGTCCGCAGGTGGTGCACAAGCTGCTCTCCGAGCTGCCCGGTGACTTTCCGGCGCCGATCGTGATCGTCCAGCACATCAACGCCTCTTTCGCCGAGAGCCTGGCCGGTTGGCTGGCCGCCTCCAGCAAGCTCAAGGTCCGCCTGGCCAGCGACGGAGATGCGCTGCTTCCCGGCGAGGTGCTGATCGCTCCGCCCGGCAAGCACCTGCTGGTGCCCACCCGAGGACGGGTGGCGCTGCGGATCGGCGAGGCCAAGGAGGGGCACCTGCCCTCCGGCTCGATGCTGCTGGAGAGCGCGGCCAAGGCCTACGGCCGGCGCGCGGTGGGGGTGATCCTCACCGGGATGGGCAACGACGGCGCCGATGGGATGGTGGCGATCAAGACCGCCGGCGGGAAGACCCTGGCGCAGAGCGAGGACTCCTGCGTGGTGTTCGGGATGCCCGGGGCGGCGATCGCCAAGGGCGCGGTGGACACCATCGTGCACAGCGACGACCTCTCGGCGACGCTGATCCGGCTGGCCAAGGGCGAACCCGCCGCGTTGGGGGCGAGGTAACCGATGGCCAGCGGGGGGGCCCAGAAGCTCTCCCCGGTGTGCGCGTATGTGGCGGCGCGCACCGGCTCCTCGCTGTCCGCGCAGCAGGTGTCGCGGCTGACCGAGGTGCTCGCGCTCCGGCTCAAGGGCCGCACCGAAGAAGCCTACCTGCAGCTGCTGAAGACCCCGTCCGGGGCGGCGGATCTGGCGGAGCTGATGTCCGCGATCTCGGTCCACAAGACCGACCTGTTCCGGGATGAAGTCCAGCTGGAGGCCTTCCGCCGGCACGTGCTCTCCCCGCTGGTGCGCGGCGCCTCGCGGCCCCTGCACCTGTGGAGCGCCGGCTGCGCGACCGGAGAGGAGGTCGCCACCCTGTTGATCCTGATGCACGAGCTGGGGGCCCACTCCCAGAGCACCGTGCTGGGCACCGACATCTCGGACGCGGCGCTGCGTCAGGCCCGCACCCTGACCTTCCACCCGGCGATGCTGCGGCGGGTGCCCCCGGCGCTGCGCGAGCGGTACTTCCAGGAGGTCCGGGGTGGCTTCCAACTGATCCCGGAGCTGAGGGCCCGGGCCAGCTTCGAGCAGCACAACCTGATGGACCGCCCCTATCCGGTGGCGCCCACCGGGCAGGGCTTCGACGTCATCTTCTGCCGCAACGTGCTGATCTACTTCACCGAGGCCGCCTTCGATCTGGTGGTGTACAGCCTGGCGGAGACCCTCAAGCCGCAGGGGACGCTGGTGCTGTCCGCCGCGGAGCCGATCCTCAAGCGTCAGCCGGAGCTGACCACCCTCAAGTGTGACCAGGCCTTCTTCTACGTGCGGGAGAGGGGAGGAGCCACCGGGCTGATGCCTCCGCTCCGGCAGCCGTGGGCGCCGCCTCCCAGCGCCCTGCCGCCGGCGCGGAGCCGACCGGTCACTCCGCCCCGGGGAGTGAGGAGCGCCCCCCAGCCGGTGGAGCTGATGCCGGTGGAGCTGGATCCCCACGTGGAGGCCAGCCAGATCTTCGAGCTGGTGATGGATTGGGCCGCCGCCGGCGAGCAGGAGGCCCAGACCGAACAGGGCCTGCGCAAGTGCGTGTACCTGGACCCCCACTTCGCCCAGGCCCGCTATCTGCTGGCGATGCTCCTGGAGCAGAAGGGCGAGCGGGCGGACGCGGCCAGCGAGTACCGCCGCGCCCTGGCCGCTCTCAACGAAGGCCGGTCGCGGAACACGCCCTTTTTCCTCAACGAGGAGCGGCTGAAGCAGGCGTGCGAGAAGTCGCTGGAGCGACTGGGGTACCGGGCCGAGAAGCGACGCCCGACGTTCGGCGGCTAGCGCTGGAGCCGGACCTTCCGGGTCACTTCTCCGCCCGCGGGCACCTGGACGGTGATCGCGGTGCTCAGCGTTCCGTCCGGGGTCCTCAACTCCAGCTTGGCGCTGCCGGCGGGGAGGGTGAGGGTGAGCGGGGTCATCCCCAGCTCCTTGCCGCCTTGGCGCACGAAGGCCGGGACATCGGACTGGAGTTGCAAGGTGCCTCGCGTTTGTCGACGCGGCTCCGATCGCTCCTCGTCACGAGGCGTGGAGTTTGCCTCGGGCGTCTGCGCCTGCTCAGGCACCACCGGGGGCTCCACCGCGCCCTGGTTGATCCCCACCCGGGTGTAGGCCCAGAGAGCGAAGACGATCAGCAGGGTGGCACCCAGCACTCCCCAAACCGTGGCCATCTTGCGTGGCTCGGGATGGTTCAACCGCAGCAGCCTGCTGACCGTGCCTTCGGAGTAGCCGATCCGGTGATCGATCCCGTCGTCTTCCGGGAGTGCCAGCTTGGCCTTGCGCCGCGCGGGCCGCGCCGCCAGCAGCGGGTGCACCACCACCGCTCGGTCCTTCTCCAGCTTGTCGTCTGGATCAGGCAGCTTCGACTTCGATCCGGTTCCGCCCAGCGCTTCCGCGTCCTTTGCCCGCGCACTGCCTCCCGCCTTGGCCTCCGCTGCGGGCAACTTCGACTTGGAGCCGGTCCCCGCCCGGGCATCGACCTCGGGCAGCTTGGCCTTTGCACCCGTCGCGGCCTTGTGGTCCCGCTGGGTGGCGTCGGCCTGGATCGGCACCACCGGGCGGGGCGCACGCCCCTTCTCGCCGCTCCCGGGCTTGGACGGCCGGGAGATCCGCTCCCCCAACGACTGCGGCAATGGCTCGAACAGGGCCTCGATCCGCGACCCCAGCTTCTTCTGCGTCTCCGGGGTGGTGAACGGGGTGAGCACATCCGCCAGCACTCCGGCGGTGGGAACCCGGCGCTCGCGGTCGCGCTGCAGCGCCTGATCCAGGATCTCCACCAGTTCCCGGGGCAGCCCGGGGACCCGCTTGTCGATCCGGGGAACCGGCCGCTGGAGGATCTGCTCGGTGATCTCCTCCTCGCTCTTGCCGTTGAACAACCTCAGTCCGGTCAGCAGCTCCCACAGGATCGCGCCCAGGGAGAACACGTCCGAGCGGCGATCCAGGGTCTTCTTCTGCAGCTGCTCCGGGGACTGGAAGGCCAGCGTCTCCTTCAGCTCCCCGGCCACCTGGGCGGCGGCGTGGACGGTCCGGGCCACCCCGAAGTCGGTCAGCTTCACCTCGCCGCCCGCGCCGATCAGCACGTTCTGCGGGTTGAGGTTGCGGTGCAGCAGCCCCACCGGCTTTCCGTCCGGGCCCTCCAGCTCCAGCGCCGCGTCCAGGGCAGAGGCCGCCTGGGAGATCACATAGGCCGCCTCCGCCAGCGACAGCGCCTTGCCCGCCTCCCGCATCTTGCGGACCAGGGCGCCCACCGGCTGACCGCGGACCAGCTCCATCGCCAGGTACACCCGGCCCTCGTGCTCGCCGGTCTCGTACAGCTCCACGATCCCCGGGTGCCGCAGCCGGCGGGCCGGCTCCAGGTCCTTGAGCAGGGTCTTGCGGCTGCGCTCATCGGGGGCCACGTGGGGCAGGAAGGTCTTGAGCGCGAACGGCTCCACGGCGGCCGCGTTGGGCCCCCGCGCCAGGTAGACCTCGGAGGAGGTCCCGGCACCGAGGCGTTTGACCAGCTCGAAGGGTCCGAAGGACGGCAAGGGAGCGGAAGTCTAACCCTGGACGGCGGACCCTTTGGTCTACTATCGCCGTCCCATGAGAAGGCTCCTGACCCTGGTCCCGGTGCTGTCCCTGGCCGGCTGCTTCTACCCGGCCGACCGCGGCCGCGCCCTCGAGGTCCGGGTGGATCGGCTGCTGTCGGAGAACGCCCAGCTGGCCTCCCGCGCCGAGGCCTCCGAGCAGAAGCTGACCACCGCCATGCCCCGGCTGGACGAGAAGATCGCCGAGGTCACCACTGCCCTGGAGAACCTGGACAAGGCGTCCCGTCGCAGCGGCGCGGACATCGGCGTGCAGATGCAGAAGTCGCTGGAGGACGTGGCCCGGCTGCGCGGGGAGGTGGAGACCTACCTGCACAAGATCACCGAGCTGGAGACCGGGCTGGCCAAGCTCTCCACCGAGACCGACCAGAAGTTCCTTGCCCTCAAGGGCGAGGAGGCGGTGAAGGCCGCCGAGGCGCGCCGCCGGGCCGAGGAGCTCAAGCGGCCCACCGATCCCCAGGGGTTCTTCGAGCTGGCGGCGGAGAAGGCGAAGGCCGGAGACCGCGCCCTGGCCCGTCAGCTGTTCGGGGAGTTCCTCAAGAAGTGGCCCAAGGACACCCGGGTGCCCGAGGTGCACTTCGAGCTGGGGGAGACCCACCGCGCCGACGACCGCTGCCGGGAGGCGCTGCCGGAGTACGGCAAGGTGATCCAGGAGTACGCGAAGGCCAAGGTGGCTCCCGAGGCCCTTTTGCGTTCCTCCGACTGTTTCGAGAAGCTGAAGATGGTGGACGAGGCCAAGCTGGCCCTGGAGGAGCTGGTGAAGGGTTATCCCAAGTCTCCGGAGGCCAAGACCGCCAAGGCCCGGCTGGCCACCCTGGCCAAGAAGGGGAAGAAGTGAGGCGGCTCTCCTCCGGACTGGCCCTGGTGCTGGCGCTGACCGGCGGCCTGGCGTTGGCCGCCGAGGCCCCCGCCAAGAAGCTCACCTTGCTGATCACGGGAGACAACCGGGGCGAAATCGCCCCGTGTGGTTGACAGCATTCTCCCGCCGGCGGTCTTGCCAGGCGAAAGACGTTCTTCCAGGCGGTGAAGAAGGAGGCCGGCAACGTGCTTCCGATCGACGCCGGCAATTCGCTGTTCGCCGAGTTCTACAAGTCGGGGCCAGAGGACCAGGCCAAGGCGGACCTGATCGCCCAGGCGATGGCCGGGATGGGCGTGCAGGTGATCGGGGTCGGGATGCGCGACCTGAGCGCCGGCCCGGAGTTCATCGCGACGCTGGCGAAGAAGCACAAGCTGCAGCCGCTCTCGGCGAACCTGGCCCGGGACGGGAAGCTGATCTTCAAGGCCTCCACCATCCTCAACGTGGGAGGGGTGAAGGTGGGGGTGATCGGCGCCTCCCCGCCCAACCCGTTCAAGTTCCCCGGGGTGGTGGGGCTGCCGCTGCAGGACACGGTGATCCCGGAGGCCAAGCGGCTGCGCCCCCTGGTGGACGTGGTGGTGGTGCTGGCCCCGGTGATGTACCCGGACGCGATGCAGATCGCCTCCCAGGCCGAGGGGGCAGTGGACCTGGTGCTGCAGAACCACGAGGGCCGCGGCGCCGGGCCCGGGGTCCCGGTGGCGGTGGCCGACAACTTCCTGATCCACACCGGAGAGCGCGGCCGTCAGATCGCCCGCCTGGAGCTGACCCTGGCAGGCAAGGGGCCGTTCCAGGACGGTCACCAGTCCGACCGGGAGCGCCAGAGCCTGGAGATCCTCGACCGGCAGGTGGGCGAGGTGAAGAAGCGGCTGGCCGCGACCACCGACCCCGCCCAAAAACAGAGTTATCAGGCCACCTTGGAGAGCTTCGAGGCCCGCCGGGCCCAGGTGGTCAAGCAGCTGGGGACCCGGAAGGGGGCAGGGCGCAGCCTTCGCCTCTCCTTCCCGATGCTGGGGCCGGACGTGGCCTCGGACCCGGTGCTGGAGGCCCAGGTGGCCAAGCACAACCCGGTCAACAACCACTGATCGCGCCCCGGACTTGAATGCGCCGGGCCCTGGCGTTATGAGCCCACCCTTCAACTCACCGCTGGACCTCCGCCGACACCACGCGCGCGGGGCAAGGCGAAAGGACTCACCACATGAAGCCCGACATCCATCCGCAGTACCCGCCCGCCCGCGTCACCTGCGTGTGCGGCAACCAGATCGAGTTCCGCTCTACCCGCGGCTCCTTCCAGGTTGAAATCTGCTCCAACTGCCACCCCTTCTACACCGGCAAGTACAAGCTGGTGGACACCGCGGGTCGCATCGACCGGTTCAAGAAGAAGTACGCCGGACAGGACGCGTCGGTGGGTGGAATCGCGGTTGGCGCCCAGGGTGCGAACCCCAAGGCGGCCGCTGCTGCCGAGGCTCCCGCTGGCGAGAAGGCCCCCAAGGCCGAGAAGCCCGCCAAGGCCCCGAAGGCCCCCAAGGCGTAACGCCAGGCTTCTGGCAGAGTTGGTCTGATCCGGGCGCCCAGGTGGCGCCCGTTTCATTTTCTGCCTCCGGTGAAGACGCCCTTCGCCCCGTCTCCTGGCCGGCGGGCAGTCCCTCGCGGCCGAAAAATCGACGCCGATCGGCGACGCGGTACCGTCCGGGTGTTCCCCAACGGAGTCTCCAGATGGCCACCGCTGCTGCCCACCGCCCAAGCGCCCAGGCGCGCTTGGATGATCGCTCGTCCCTGCTCGAGAACGCCGAGTTCGCCCGCGGCGACGGCTACCGCCTGCTGCAGGGCAACTGCCTGGAGCTGCTCAGCGCCTATGCGCCGGGCACCTTCGACATGGTGTTCGCCGATCCCCCGTACTTCCTCTCCAACGGCGGGTTCACCTGCAAGGCCGGGCGGCGGGCCCCGGTGGCCAAGGGCCGCTGGGACGAGTCCAAGGGCCTGGAGGAGGATCACGCGTTTACCAAGGAGTGGCTGGCCGCCTGTCAGCGGGTGCTCAAGCCCACCGGCAGCATCTGGGTCTCCGGCACCCAGCACGTGATCTTCTCGGTGGGCTTCGCGATGCAGCAGCTGGGGATGAAGCTGCTCAACACGGTCACCTGGTACAAGCCGAACGCCAGCCCCAACCTCTCCTGCCGCTACTTCACCCACTCCACCGAGATCCTGCTCTGGGCCTCGCCGGTGAAGGCGCCCAAGCTGCAGCACATCTTCAACTACCCGAAGATGAAGGCGGAGAACGGCGGCAAGCAGATGCGGGATGTGTGGAACCTGCCCAAGGGGGGAGAGGAGGAGCTGTCCGCGGATGGGGAGGGCCGGGTCTGGTCCATGACCACCCCGCGCAGCTCCGAGAAGGAGCACGGCAAGCACCCCACCCAGAAGCCGATCTCCCTGCTGCGCCGGGTGATCGAGGCCTCCACCCCGGAGGGGGCGCTGGTGCTGGATCCGTTCAACGGCAGCGGGACCACCGGGGTGGCCGCCTTGAAGCTGGGCCGCCAGTACGTGGGGATGGACCTGGACGATCGCTACCTGGAGCTGACCCGCAACCGGCTGGACGCGGCGGCGGCGGAAGACGGCGCCGCCTAAGCGACTAGCTGTGGATTCTCATGAGGTTGTTCACGCCGCTCGCCTCAGCCTGGCGAGCGGTGTGCTCTTGATTGCTCCGTGCACTCTGCCTCCGTTGTAGTGATTCAGCCAGCCACGCAGCGCCGTC
>JAKFFE010000046.1:0-75057 GCA_036675345.1 Myxococcaceae bacterium | reverse complement strand
TGATCGAGTCGGTCTTGATCGAGTCGGTCTTGATCGAGTCGGTCTTGATCGAGTCGGTCTTGATCGAGTCGGTCTTGATCGAGTCGGTCTTGATCGAGTCGGTCTTGATCGAGTCGGTCTTGAGCCCGTCGGTCTTGGCGGTGGTCGCCGCGACGGTGCCAGGAACGGCCTTCGCCGCGACGGCGCCAGGAACGGCCTTCGCCGCGACGGAGGCGGGGACGGCGTTCGCGGCGACGGCGGCAGGAACGGCCTTCGCGGCGACCGAGGCGGCAGGAACGGCCTTCGCCGCGACTGCGGCGACAGGGACGGCCTTCGCCGCGACGGCGGCAGGAACGGCCTTCGCCGCGACGGCGGCAGGGACGGCCTTCGGCGCATCCGTCGTGGCGGAGACGGTCTTCTCCGCGGTCTGGGGGTTGGCAACGGAAATGGAGGCGGGGGTCGTGGTACTCGAACGCTTGGCCATATCGGCGGCCGCTTTAAGCGCACCCGCACCCGGGGTCAAAGAACCTGGGATCACAGCTGGGTGGCGCATCTGTACCGCTGCCCCTCCAAGGTGGAACATGCCCGAAGCGATCTCCGCGCAGTGCCCCTACTGCGGGGAAGTGGTGGAGCTGGACGTGGACGAACTGGGCCCCTCCGAGGAGACCTACGTGGAGGATTGCTCGGTCTGCTGTCGGCCCTGGACGGTGAAGGTCTGGCGCTCCGAGGAGGGCCCTAGCGTGGAGTTGCTGCGCGACGATGACTGACGCCCCGCGCTTCACTTCGAAGGGGCTTCACGACAGGCTGGGTGGCGTTCGTCCGGCCGGGGCGGCGGAAGTGGAAGAGGGTTCGTCATGCGTTCGGTATCCGTGGTGTGGCTGGTCTCACTCCTGTGGGTGGGGTGCGCGAACTGTGGCGGCGAGGACGGGCCGGACGCCGGAGTGGATGCCGGGCTCCAGCCAGAAGAGCTGTGCCTCCAGCTGGCCCGCGCCCAGTGCGACTTCTTCATCCGCTGCCACGCCGATCCCGCCACTCCAATCACCGGGGTGACCCTCACCGACGCGGGGCTGGTCAACGTGGTCCCGGAGAGCGAGCGCGCCCGCTGCGAGGAGGCGGTGGCCCTGGATCTGGACTGCCGGCAGCTCACCCAGAGTGTCCTCTCCGGGCGCGCGCTGTTCACCGAAGCTCCCTACCGGGCCTGCGTGGACACCGCCTATCCCGCGGGGACTTGCGACCGGAACGCGATCCAGGCGCTGGAGCGCTGCCGCAATCTTCCCTTCCTCTCCGGCCAGGTGGCGCTGGGTGGCGCCTGCGCCCTGGACGCGGACTGCGCCGGCACTGCCTTCTGCACCGCCAGTGATCCCGAGACTTGCGGGGTCTGCAGCGAGCCAAGCAGCACCACCGGCTCGGCGTGCTCCCGGGATTCGGAGTGCAACCCGGTCACCCACTTCTGCACCGGCGGCGACGGCGAGTCCGGCAGCTGCCAGCCCTTCAAGGCGGTGGGCCAGGCCTGCACGGTGGCGGACCTGCAGCAGGAGGAGTGCGGGTCGGGGAAGGTCTGCACCCAGGTGGGCTTTGGCTTCCAGTGCAACTTCGCTCGACTGGAGGGCGAGTCCTGCGAGCTCAACCGCTTCCAGTGCGCGCGCTCCGGGCGTGGGTTGTTCGAGCTGGTCTGTGCGCCGGTGACCCCGCCGGGAGGCGGCGCCACCGTCGACCGCTGCGTGAAGGCCCAGACCGTCCGCGGCGGGAGCTGCGGGAACGGGGAAGGCGCCGACCTGGGGCTGCCGGTGCCGCTGTGTCCGGAGAGCCAATACTGCCTGGCCAACGTCTGCACCGATCGCCTGGGAGCGGGCGCCGACTGCACCGAGGCGGGGGAGTGCGGCTTCGGGCTGCGCTGTCTGACCCCGGCCGCCGGTGGCTCATCCACCTGTCAGCCCTATCTGGGCGTGGATCAGCCCTGCGAGGGCGACGCCGACTGTCAGGCCCTGCTGGGCTGTGTGTCGGGCCGCTGCAGCCCGCGCCTGGCGCTGAGCACCGAGGCTTGCGACCCGAACCGGGGCTGCGCCGCGGGGGCCTGCGTGGCAGGGACCTGCGAGGCGCTCAAGGAAGTGGGCGCGCCCTGCGGGATCGACGCCGAGTGCGCCTCCGACGTCTGCAGCGGCACCTGCCAGGCCGCCTGCTGGGAAGGCTGAGACCGGGCCGAGGTCCGAAGCTCGGCCACCACGGTCACTGCCGCCCTCCACTTCGGCGGGGACGTCCGAAGCGGAACCCGCCTCGGACGCCCTCCCACCGGGAGTGGCTACCGCTTGCCGCCGGCGGCGGCGGTGGCGCCCAGCGCCATCGGGACCTTGAACATCTCCAGCACCTGGGCCACCTCTACCGGCTTGGCCAGACAGGCGATCGCGCCGGCCTTGATCGAGGCGTCCACTGCCTCGGGGGTGTGGCGGCCGGTCATGGTGATGATCCGCACGCCCTCCAGCTGCTTGCGGGAGCGGACCCGACGGCACAGCTCCAGACCATCGAGGTCCGGCATGTTCAGGTCGATCAGCAACCCGTGCGGACGCTGCTCGGTCACCAGCAGCACCGCCTCCACGCCGGAGGTGGTGGTCACCAGCTCCACCTGCGAGGCGAAGGGCTTGAACGCGCGCTTGAGCGCCTCCAGCACCGGCTTCTCGTCGTCGACCACGATCAGCTTGATCGCGCCGCTCCCCAGCTCGTCCGGCACCGGCATCTGGTGCGCAATCAGGAAGGTCCGCAGATCTCCCGAGCGCACCCGCCGGTGCCCGCCCGGCGTCCGGAAGGCGAGCAGGATGCCGCGATCGATCCACTTGCTCACGGTGGAGGGGTCGACCTGCAAGAGGCGGCTGATGTCGTGCGTCGTATAAAGCTGATCCATAAATACCTTTTAACGGCGTCTTGCCCGGCCTGAACGGTAACAGGCAGGCGGAAATTTTTCACTCAGCCGGCAAAGATCACCGACGCGAGGATGGATTCATCAGGCCCAGCGCCTGCTCCCACCGCCCGCTGGCCCGCAGACACAACTCCGCGAGCTCCCGTGCCGCACCCCGTCCCCCCGGACTCTGGGCCACGAACTTCGCGACCTTGCGAACATCCGCCACTGCGTCCGCCGGACACGCGGAGAGCCCGACCTCGGACATCGGCCCCAGGTCATTGAGATCGTCTCCCATGTAAGCACACACATCGGGAGTTAACTGTAGGGAATCCAACAGGGCGTCCAGCCCTTCCCGTTTGTCTCTGTACCCCTGCAGGACGGCGACGAACCCCAGCTCCTTGCCCCGGGCTTCGATGATCTTTCCGGTCCGCGCGGTGATCACCGCGGAGGGCAGACCCACCAACCGGGCCATCACCAACCCATGGCCGTCCTTCACGTCGAAGCGCTTGAGCGCCTCTCCCTCGGGCCCGTAATACAGCCCCCCGTCCGTCAGAACCCCGTCTACGTCGAAAATCAGGAGGCGGACACTGGCCGCCAGGGCAATCAGTTCTGATCTTTCGGGCTGGTTGGGTGTGTCCATCGGCTCAGGCCTGATGACCCAGAGCCCGGCGGATGGCGAGCACATCCTTGAGCACCTGTTCGAACATCACCGGATCCAGTGAGCAGGGGCCATCGCACAGCGCCTGATCCGGGGTGCGGTGCACCTCGGTGAACAAAGCGTCGATCCCGGCGGCGGCGGCGGCGCGGGCCAACAGGGGCACGAACTTCCGCTCTCCCGCCGTCTCGTGCCCGCCCGCGGACGGCAGCTGCACCGAGTGGGTGGCGTCAAAGCAGGTCACCAGCCCCGCCTCGCGCATCAGGGCGAAGCCCCGCATGTCCACCACCAGGTTGTTGTAGCCGAAGCTGGCGCCCCGCTCGGTGACCAGCACGTTGCGGTTGCCGGCGTCGTACGCCTTCTGCGCCGAGTGGATGATGTCCTTGGGGGCAACGAACTGGCCCTTCTTGATGTTCACCCCCCGGCCGCTCTTCGCCACCGCCACCACCAGGTCGGTCTGCCGGGAGAGGAACGCCGGCACCTGGAGGATGTCCGCCACCTCCGCCACCGGCCCCACCTGGCTGAGGTCGTGGACGTCGGTGAGGATCCGCACCCCCAGCTCGCGCTTGATCCGCGCCAGCACCCGCAGGCCCTCCACCATCCCCGGTCCGCGGTAGGAGCGGATGCTGGTGCGGTTGGCCTTGTCGTAGGAGCACTTGAAGGCGAAGGGGACCCCGTGGCGCGCGCAGATCTCCTTGAGCAGCGCCGCGTGATCCAACGCCATCCCCTCGGATTCGATCACGTCCGGACCGGCGATCACGAACAGCGGCTGCCCGGGACCGACCTGCTGACCTCCCAACTCGATCATGACTTGCTCCGGGCGTCGCGAGCCTTCATTGCCGCGTCCACGAAGCCGGAGAAGAGCGGGTGGGGCGCGAACGGCTTGCTCTTGAACTCCGGGTGGAACTGGCAGGCGACGAAGTAGGGGTGGTTGTTCAGCTCGATCATCTCCACCAGGTTCAGCTCCGGGTTCACCCCGGAGATCACCAGCCCGGCCTCGGTGAGCTGGTTGCGGTACTGGTTGTTGACCTCGAACCGGTGGCGGTGGCGTTCACCGATCTCCGGGGAGCCGTACAGGCGCTCCGCCAGCGACCCCGCCTTGAGCGCGCACTTGTAGCTGCCCAGGCGCATGGTGCCGCCCTTCTCCTCCACCTTGGCCTGCGACTCCAGCAGGGTGACCACCGGGTGGGGGGTGCGCTCGTCGAACTCCAGCGAGTTGGCGCCGGCCAGGCCGATCACGCTGCGGGCGTATTCGATCACCGCCATCTGCAGCCCCAGGCAGATCCCGAAGAAGGGGACCTTCTGCTCGCGGGCGAACTTCACCGCGGCGATCTTCCCCTCGGTGCCGCGGACCCCGAAGCCGCCGGGGACCAGCACCGCGTCCATCCCGGTGAGCAGCGTGGCCGCCCCCTGGTTCTCCACGTCCTGGGAGTCCACGAAGGCCAGCTCCACCCGGACATCGTTGGCGATCCCGCCGTGGAGCAGCGCCTCGTTGAGGCTCTTGTAGCTCTCCTTGAGGTCCACGTACTTGCCGACGATCGCGACTTTTACCGTCCCGTGGACCGGGGCTTCGATCTTGCGGACGATGCTCTCCCACTTCTCCAGCTGGGGAGCGCGGGACCAGATGTTGAGCAGCTCCGCCAGGCGCTCGTCCAGGCCCTGGCGATGCAGCTCCAGCGGCAGCGAGTACACCGACTTGACGTCCGGGGAGGTGAACACGCTGCGGGTGTCCACGTTGCAGAACATGGCGATCTTGTCGCGCATCTCCTTGGGGACGTCCCGGTCGGTGCGGCAGATCAGGATGTCCGGCTGGATGCCGATCTCCCGCAGCTTCATCACCGAATGCTGGGTGGGCTTGGTCTTCACCTCGCCCGCGGCGGCGATGTACGGGAGCAGGGTGAGGTGGATGTAGACCGCGTTCTCCGAGCCCACGTCGTAGCGCAGCTGGCGGATCGCCTCCAGGAACGGCAGGGACTCGATGTCACCGACCGTGCCTCCCACCTCCACGATGCAGGCGTCATGGCCGTCGGCGGCGGCCCGGATCTTGGCCTTGATCTCGTCGGTGACGTGCGGAATCACCTGGACCGTCTTGCCCAGGTACTCCCCGCGCCGCTCCTTCTCGATCACGTCCTTGTAGATCCGGCCGGAGGTGAAGTTGTTGAGCTTGGTGGTGTTGGCGGTGGTGAAGCGCTCGTAGTGACCCAGGTCCATGTCCGTCTCGGCGCCGTCGTCGGTGACGAACACCTCGCCGTGCTGGAAGGGGCTCATGGTCCCCGGATCGACGTTGATGTAGGGATCCAGCTTGAGCAGGGTGATGTTCAGTCCCCGGTTCTCCAGCAGGGCGCCGATGGACGCGGAGGCGAGCCCCTTTCCCAGCGAGCTCACCACGCCGCCGGTCACGAAGATGTACTTGGTCTTCTTGGAGCGCATGAGCCGTAATGCCAAGGAGGGACCGGGCGCGTCAATTGGTTCGTGGAAACCTGGAAGAACCGGCCCCACCCACGCGCCCGCTCGCTCTGGGGGCGGCCATCCGCCTCAGGTCGGCGTCAGGCCAGCAGCTGTTCCACCCGTGCCGCGTCCTCCGGGGTGTCCACTCCCACCGAGCGGTGCAAGGTGACCAGGCAGCGGATCTTCATCCCCAGCTCCAGGGCGCGCAGCTGTTCCAGCTTTTCAATCTCCTCCAGCGGGGAGGCAGCGTGGCAGGCCAGCTCGATCACCGCGGCCCGGGAGTAACCGTAGAGTCCGATGTGGGCGTAGCGGTGGGGGAACCCGGAGCCCTCGTCGCGCTGATGCGGGATGTCCGCGCGGGAGAAGTAGAGCGCGTCGGAGTTCCGGGCCAGCACCACCTTCACCACGTTGGGGTTGTGGCGTTCGGTGTCCTCCAGGGGGCGGATCAGGGTGGAGATCTCCACCTCGGGATCCTCGAAGGTCCCGGCCACCGCCGACAGCATCTCCGGGTGGATCAGGGGCTCATCCCCCTGCACGTTCACGAAGTGGGTGAAGTCCTCCCGGGCCCGGGCGATCTCCGCCACCCGGTCGGTGCCGGACTTGGCGTAGGCGGAGGTCATCACCGCGGTCCCCCCGAAGCCGGTCACCGCCTGGAAGATCCGGTCATCGTCGGTCGCCACCAGCACCTCCCGGAAGACGCCGGAGGCGACACAGCGCTCCCACACGTGCTGGATCATCGGCTTGCCGGCGATCAGGTGCAGCGGCTTTCCGGGGAAGCGCGAGGAGGCGAAGCGGGCGGGGATCACCGCGGCCACCTTGAGCACGCGCCGGGCCGGGGGCTCCGGCTCTGGAGGGGCGACCTCCACCGGATCCCCTGACTGTTGCCAGTCCTCGTAGCTGCCGGGGTCGGACCGGGTGGCGTCCAGGGCATCCATCAGGTTCAGGGCCAGCTCCTCCGCCATCACCGACTCGGAGGGGCCTGCCCGGCGGCGTATGTCCTGGTCGATCGCCTGGGCCATCCCCTCCTCGGCGGCGCGGATGCAGTCCACGCACAAGGCGATCCTTCCCGAGGGGATGAGCAGGCGGGCCTGCTCACGGGACCGACCGCAGGATGCACAGACAGCAGGGGTTTCCGACATCGGGGCTCGCCTCGGGGGAACGGGAGGGACCATCTACAGGGCCACCGTGCGCTCCGGCAACAGGCGTGGGCGGGGCCGACGGTGACCCCTGCATCAATCCCGGCCACCGGGGTCCGGGACGGATGCCTGGTTGCTCCCGCATGTCACCCCGGCATGGTCAGCTGTCCACAGGTTGGGGGCCAGATGGCACGGTGGAGCGGGATCCAGGAGTCGAAGGCCTATGCGCTGGCCTCCTCCCAGCATGGCCTGGTGACCTGGGACCAGCTCCACGCCCTGGGCGCCTCCAGGCGTACCCTGGGGCGTCGGCTGCGCGCTCACCACTGGCGGCGGCTCTTTCCGGGAGTGTTCCGGCTGCTGCCCTCGGGCAGCTCCGCCTGGCACCAGCAGCTGATGGGGGTCTGTCTGTGGCTTGGACCGGAGGCGGCGGTCTCCCACCATGCCGCCGCCAACCTGTGGGAATTGGACGGCTTCGAGGAGCGGCCGATCGAGGTCAGCCTGAACCGTCGACACAGCGGCCGGGCCCCCAGTGGGATCACCATCCACCGGGTTTGCTGGGTCCCCAAGGACAACGTCACCACCCGGGAGGGGATTCCAGTCACCACCGTGGCCCGGACGCTGCTGGACGCCGCCCGGGTCGGTCCCTCGGATCAGGTGGACGCAGGACTGGACTGTGCCCTTCGCAAGAAGCTGCTCAACCTCAAGGGGTTGAAGCTGGCGGTGGAGAAGATTGGCCACCGCGGGGTGGGAGGACTGAGCGCCCTGCGGGCGCTGCTGAACCAGCGAGGAAACACCAAGCCCAAGGACAGCGAGCAGGAGCGCTGGTTCTACGAGCACATCATCGGCCGCTACGGACTCCCCAAGCCCCTGCACAACTTCCCGGTGGTGGATGAGACCGGCCGACTGGTGGCGAGGGTGGACGCCGCCTACCCGGAGTGGGGGATCGCGATCGAACTGCAGAGCAAGGCCCATCACAGCTCCGACAAGGCGCGACTCAACGACTCCCGGCGGCGGAATCTCCTGGTCCGGGCCGGCTTCCACCCGCTGGAGTTCTGGTGTGAGGACGTGATCCACCAGCCGGAGAAGGTGGCGCAGGAGCTGTGGGCCACCCTGGGGCGCGTGCAGGCGACCAGCGCCTACGGGTAGATGCGCCAGCGGCGTGTTACACGCACCCGCGCCGCCATGCCGCAGGTCACCCCCGAGTACGTGGAGATCGAGTTCGTCGTCGAGCCCAACTATGCGGGCTGGCGGCTGGACAAGTACCTGTGCGTGAAGATCCGGCGGCTCTCGCGGACCCGCATCCAGGGGATCATCGAGCGGGGACTGATCAGCGAGCGGCCCCTGAAGCCCTCCTCGCTGGTGGTCGCCGGGCAGCGGTTCAAGCTCAAGCGACCGGTCCACGACGAGCCGGAGGCCCCCAAGAACATCGGGGAGATCCACCTCGATGAGCACCTGCTGGTGCTGGACAAGCCGGCGGGGCTGCCCATCCATCCCACCGCCCGGTACCACAAGAACACCCTGCTCACGGTGCTCAAGGACCAGTACCGGTTCAAGGCGGATCCGGTGCACCGGTTGGATCGAGAGACCTCCGGGCTGATCGTCTGCGGGCGTACCACCGAGGCCTGCCGCTTGATGTTCCGTGCCTTCATCGAAGGGGGCGTGGAGAAGGAGTACCTGGCGATTACCGAGGGAGCGCCCCCGGAGGACACCTTCGAGGTGGACGCACCGATCGCCGAGGGAACCGAGTTGATCCGGATCGCGGTCCGGATCGACGCCCAGGAGGGCAAGCCGTCACGCACGAGGTTCCAGGTGCTGGAGCGCTTCGAGCGCGACGGGGCGCGCTTTGCCCTGGTCCGGGCCTTCCCGGAGACCGGGCGCCAGCACCAGATCCGGATCCATCTCAGCGTGGCCGGCTACCCGGTGGTGGGGGACAAGATGTACGGGCCGGACGCTGGCTTCTTCGATCGCTTCTCCCGACACGCTCTGGAGCCCGAGGCCTGGAAGAAGCTGCGCCTCCCCCGCCACGCGCTGCATGCGGCGGTGATCCGCTTTCGTCACCCAGGCACCGGTCAGCCGGTCCGCTTCGAGGCCCCGCTGCCGGAGGACCTGGTGGCCTTCCGCGCCGGAGCGCCGGTGGTATTCGAGTCAGAGGCGGGGTGATTCGAGCGTCGCCAGAGGTCTTTGCCGCTGCTCTCCGAGGGCGCCGCCTGGCCGCTCACGCCGAGCGGGTGCGGGCTCCACCGGATCTGCCGGTGCGGCCACCGCCTAGCCGGCGACGACCTTCAACTGCTCGCGGGGGGTGACCTCGGCGCCGTCCAGGCGGGTGAGGTAGTTCCCGGAGAAGCAGGCGTTGCAGAAGCTGTTCCAGTCCTTGTCGCCGACCGCGGCGCCCAGCCCCTCCAGGGACAGGTAGCCCAGGGTGTCGGCGGTGACGTACTTGGCGATCTCCGGGATGCTGTGGCTGGCGGCGATCAGCTCCGTCCGGGACGGGGTGTCGATGCCGTAGTAGCAGGGCCAGGAGGTGGGGGGGCTGGAGATGCGCAGGTGCACCTCGGTGGCGCCACACGACTTGAGCAGCTTCACGATCTTCCGGGAGGTGGTGCCCCGGACGATCGAGTCGTCCACCACCACCACCCGCTTGCCCTTGAGGACCTCGCGCACCGCGGCCAGCTTCAACTTCACGCCGAAGTGACGGATCGACTGCTGGGGTTCGATGAAGGTCCGGCCCACGTAGTGGCTGCGGATCAGGCCGACGTCATAGGGGATCCCGCTCTCCTGCGAGAAGCCGATCGCCGCGGGGACGCCGGAGTCCGGGACCGCGATCACCAGGTCCGCCTCCGCCGGCTGCTCGCGGGCCAGCTGCCGGCCCATCTCCTTGCGGGTCTGGTATACGGAGCTGCCAAACAGGGTGCTGTTCGGCTTGGCGAAGTAGACGTGCTCGAAGACACAGCGGCCCTGCTGGATCGCCGGGAAGGCCTTGGTGCTCCGCATCCCCTCCTCGTCCACCACCACCATCTCTCCCGGCTCGATCTCCCGGATGTACTCCGCTTCGATCAGATCCAGGGCGGTGGTCTCGGACGCGAACACATACGAGTTGCGCAGCTTGCCCATCACCAGTGGCCGGAAGCCGTAGGGATCCCGGATCGCCACCATCTGCTGTCCGTTGAGGAAGAGCAGCGAGTAGGCGCCGGTCAGCTGGCGCATCGCCTCCACCACCTTCTTCTCGAAGGTCGCCTCCTTGGAGCGGGCGATCAGGTGGATCACCACCTCGGTGTCCGAGTCGGACTGGAAGATCGCGCCGTGGGACTCCAGCTCGCGGCGGACCACCTGGGCGTTCACCAGGTTGCCGTTGTGCGCGACCGCCAGTTGCCCTCCCTGGTAGGCGACGGACAGCGGCTGGGCGTTCTTGACCTGACTGACGCCGGCGGTGGAGTAGCGCACGTGGCCGATCGCCACCTCACCAGGCAACTGGGCGAGCACGTCGCTGGTGAAGATGTCGGCGACCAGGCCCATCTCACGATGGACGTTCAGGCCGGCCTTCCCCCCGGAGACGATGCCTGCGGACTCCTGTCCCCGGTGCTGCAGGGCGTGCAGTCCCAGGTACGTGAGGTTCGAAGCCTCAGGGTGACCGGTGATTCCGAAGATCCCGCACATGCGCGCCTTATGCCTCCTTTGGGTCTGGATGAACAGCGAGGTGGCGGCGTCGCTTCCGCCCCCATATGAGTGCCCCGAATGGCTCGGCGGCGGTTCCTTCGCGCGGTGGGCCCCGCACTGCTGCTGGCAGTGGGCGGGGCATACGCGCTTGCTTCCTATAACTGGTGTGGACGGTGGCTCGCCGCTCCACCGGCGATCGTCCAGGGCCAGGCAGGCGAGGGTCCGCTCCTCGCCGGCGCCGGAAGGGTCGCCATCGCCCCGCCCTACCCGGTGGTCCGGGCCGGCTACGGTCCTCCCCGGCCCACCGTCTCCGCCACCGAACTTCCGCTCCACGCCCGCGCGCTGATCCTGGAGCAGGGCCCGCTGCGGATCGCGCTGGTGTCGCTGGAGCTGCTGTTGGTCTCCGGTCCGCTCGCCGAGGAGATCCGCCAGCAGGCCGCCTCGCTGGAGATCGATGAGCTGTGGGTCGCCGCCACCCACTCGCACAGCGCGATGGGCGCCTTCGATCAGCGGCTGCTCATCCAGTTGGCCGGGACGGGACGCTTCCTTCCGGAGGTCCAGCAGTCGGTGGTCGATGCGGCGCTGGCCGCGCTGCGCGTGGCGCTGGAGTCCCGGGTGCCAGCGCGGCTGGAGCTGGGAGGCGGCGAGTTGGGGCCGCTGGTCAGAAGCCGGGTCCAGTCGATGGAGCCGGATCGCCGCCTCACCCGGCTGCGGATCCTGGGCCCCGAGCGGCCGGTGGGCGAGGTGGTGGTGATGTCCGCCCACGCGACGATGGAGCCCCGCGATGGTGGGGCGCTCTCTCCGGACTACCCGGGGTGGCTCAGCCAGCAGCTGGAGGCCCAGGGAGGGGTGGCCCTGGTGTTGATGGGCGCGGTGGGCAACTCCAGCACCGCCGGAGAGGCCGAACCGGAGCGCTATGCCCAGCAGGTCTCCCAGCGCCTGGGAGGGATGGCGCTCTCGGCCCTGGAACCCCGCTTGGCCTTTACCCGGGTCCGCGCCAGCCTTCCCCGTCCCGACGCCTCCCGGCTGGTGCCCTCCGGGGTGCGGCGCGCCGGGGAGAACTTCCTGTGCGCCTCCGCGCCGCGAGCCGTGGAGCTGTCGATGTTGCAACTGGGCGCGCTGCGCCTGGCCGCGGTCCCCGGGGAGGTGACCACTGCGTCCGCCGGCGCCTTCGAGCTGGAGACCCGGGCGCGGGTGGTGTCACTGGTCAACGACTACGTTGGCTATGTGGAGGCGCCGGAGCTCGTCGCCGAGCAGCAGGGCGAGAGCCGGCGCCAGTACTTCGGTCCGGAGCTGGCCGCGCGGCTGAGCGAGGCGACCCGACTGGCCGCCTCGGAGCTCCAGGGCCCCAGATAAACGACGGGTGCGCGGGCAGCCCGTCCACCTTGTCCGAGAGGCCGCGCAGCACCCGCCAAGGACGGGTGGTCCCCCCCTGGTTGAGCCCTACTCCTCGTCGTCCGCCTCTTCGTCCGCTTCTTCGTCGGCCTCGCCGTCGTCCCCGTCCGAGTCGGCGTCGTCTTCGGCGTCATCCGCGTCGGCGTCATCCGCGTCGGCATCCACCGGTGCTGCCTTCGCGCCGGACTTCTTCTTCCCGGTCTCCGGCTTGGCGGCGGGCTTCTTGCCCAGCTTGTCGAACTTGGAGTCCTTCGCCCGCTTCTTGAACAGCAGCACGGTCTTGCCCAGCACCTGGGCGACCTCCGACTTGGTCTCCCGGGCGAGGTGTTCGGCCGCCTCGTGGCGGCCCTCCGGCCCGTCGCCGATCTTCACCTTGATCAGCTCATGGTCCTCCAGCGCCTGCCGGGTGGCGCCGATCACCCCCTCGGTCACCCCGTTCTGCCCGATCTGCACCACCGGGGAGAGGTGATGTCCCATTCCCCGCAGCTCACGACGATCCTTGCCCTTCAGTGCCACGCCTGCCTCCTACCTTTTCCCGGTGCCCATCATCCGCAGCTCTCGCAACGCGTCGGTGTGATCGGGCTGATATTCAATCGCCTTCTTGAAGTGCTTGAGCGCGCCGGTGTTGTCCCCGCTCAGCTTGGCGATGTGTCCCATGAAGTAGTGAAGCGAGCCGACCCGCTCGTTCATCTTCAGGGCGGTGTTGAAGTCCTTCCAGATCTCGGTCCTGGCCGCGCCCTTGTCCACCGCGGCGAAGTACTTCGCGTAACCCCTCCACGCGTAGAA
Organism: Myxococcaceae bacterium; assembly: GCA_036675345.1. Taxonomy (GTDB): domain Bacteria; phylum Myxococcota; class Myxococcia; order Myxococcales; family Myxococcaceae; genus JALYOC01. The sequence goes on along the minus strand of JAKFFE010000046.1, from coordinate 62,111 downwards.
CTCCCCCTCCTTGTCGTTCGCCTTGATGGCGTCGTCCAGCATCTTCACCGCTTCGGGGAACTTCTTGGCCTTCACCAGGATGCAGCCCTTCTGGAAGTACTCCTCCGCCATCAGGATCTGCTGGATGTCGATCTGCTCCCCGCCCCCGTGCTTGAGCTCCTCCAGGTACTCGGCGCGGCTCTTGTCCTCGCCCAGTCGACGGTAGGCGTCCCCCACCGCGGCGAAGACCTCGCCTTTCAACCGGCCGATCTCCGGCGGGGCGTCCTGGGTCACGGTGTCCGGATGGAAGATCCGCGCCAGCTTGAAGTAGGCCATCTTCACCGCCGCGGAGTCGGCGTTCTGCTCCAGGCCCAGCACCTGGAACAGGTTCTGGTCCTTCAGCTTGGCGACCCGGGCGTTCAGCTCCTTGATCTCCTCCTCGGGGGACACCGGCTTGGCGGCCTCCGGCTTCGGAGCGGCAACCGGTGCCACCGGCCGGGCCGGGGCGGAGGCGGGAGGTCGGGCCGGGGCCGGGGCCGGAGCAGGACGCGAAGGAGCTGCCGGACGGGCAGGAGCCGCAGCCGGCCGGGCCGCGGCGGCGACGGGGGGGGCCACGCCGGGGGGCGGGGTGGGCGTGGCCGCAGGAGTGACTGCCGCCACCTCCGCGGTCGGGCGCCGGGGAGCGGGCACGGCGGCAAAGGAGACCATCTCCATCTCCCGCAGCAGGAACGCCAGCCGCAGCAGGTGGTCGAACTCCTGCGGCATGTCCTGGCCCATCTGGGCCAGCGAGCGCACCCCGTCGATATAGGAGAGGGCGCGGGTCTCCTGCGGGGTCAGCCGCAGCTCGGAGGGGGCGACCTTGCCGCCGGACTTCATGATCGGCAGGTCCAATACCGGTTGCAGGCGCTTGCGGAGGTCGGCGGCGCCGATCCGGCGGACGGTGTCGGTGAGCGCGGCCCACTTGTTCCCCAGTGGCATCACCTTGTGGGGCGCCAGCTCCCGCTCCTCCACCGCGAAGGTTCCGGCCGCCGCGCCGATCACCTTCTGCAACAGTCCCTGCGCGCGCTGGGCGAGCTGGCCGAAGGTAGAGCCGGCATTGAGCAGCCCCAGCCCGAACAGCGCGCCGATCAGCTCCCCTCCGAAGCGGTCCAGGTTCGAGTCCGCCTGGGCAATCTGCTCCGGGGTGGCCAGGCCCTGCTTGAGCAGGAAGGCCTGCAGCGAGTCCTCCGGATGGTTGGAGTCGATGAAGTCCGGGTTGCCCTTGCGGAAGTGGACCAGGATCTCCCGGTCCGCCAGCCGGAAGGTGACGGCCGCCGAGTGCTCTCCGGCCGCGGCCAGGTAGTACAGCCGCAGGGGCGAGAACGCGGCCAGATCTCCGGAGGCAGGCAGTACGTCCGCGCCCGAAGCGGAGGGGCGCGGAGGAGCGTTCACACCCGGCGCCACGCCGCGCGAGGGAGGAGCGATCGCCCCCGGTCCGGTGGGTAACACCACCGGGGCCACGCCCTGCGAGGGAGGAGCGATCACCCCCGGTCCGGTGGGCAACACCACCGGGGCCACGCCCTGCGAGGGAGGAGCGATCACCCCTGGCCCGGTGGGGAGCACCACCGGGGCCACGCCCTGGGAAGGGTGGCCGCCGGTAGTCCGAGGACCCGCGCGGGCGGCTGCGGCGGCGCGGGCGCCGGGCCCCGCGGAGATCACCCCCGGTGCCGGGGGCCGAGCTGCCTCAGCGGAAGGAGCACTGCCCAGGACGATGGCCGGCCCCGCCGGGCGGGCCGTGGGAGGGTTGCCGACCGGGTTCTCTCCCCACAGCTCGCGCGGGAAGTGGTCACGGATCCCCGGGAACCGTCCGGGGAAGGCGAAGTTCACGCCATCCTGGGAGACCTGCAGTCGTCCTTCGATCAACCCGTTGTCGATCAACAGCTCGATGGTGGGCAGCTCGAGAGGCCCCCACACTTTGCCCTTGTCGTTGCGGACGAAGACCTGGACTGGGGTCGCTTCCATGGGAGGACGGGGACCCTACCGCAGCTCAGCTCCCGGATCGCGAACCAGGTGGTTTTGTCGCCGCGGGCCGGGAGACCGGCGCGGCGGGCCGGGAGGTGGGCGGGGCCCGCACCACGGTGGCCGCCTCCCCCCACTCGGGCGGGAGCAGCTCGGAGGGGACGTCGATGGCGGCGTTGCTGGCGGTGACCTCCCCCCGCTCCGGCCGGGGCGGGAGGACCTGCTGGGTCTTCTCCTGGGAGGCCACCGGAGGACCGGCCCGCCGAGGCGCCGCGACCAGGGGGCCCGGCTGGCGGGGCTGCAGCCCCGGAGGCGCGCTTCCCTGCGGGCGGGCGACCCGGTTGGGGGCCGGAAGGGCCGGGGCCGGCACGTTGGGCACGGTGGCGTCGGCGGAGGCGGTCAACACCGGCGGGCCCGCTGGCCGGGGCGCGGGATTGGCGGGGACCCTGGCACCCGGGGGAGCCGCCGCCGGCTTCTGCCGCTGCATCGCGCCGATCTGCTTCTGGAAGAAGGCGATCTGGATGCGCAGCTCGTCGCGCTCCACAGTCACCTTCTGGAGGGACTCCCGGGCGGTGCGGCCCTCGGCCGCCTCCTGCTCCAGGACCTCGATCCTTGCCTGGGACTCCGAGGCCACCGCCTCCAGCCGTTCCGCCCGCGCTTGCAGCCGGCGCAGGGAGGCGGTGCGGTCCGCGGCCAGGGCCTCGGTGTCGCGCAGCAGGTTGGTCATCTCGCTTTGCGAGGCCTGCCGCTTGCCCTCGCGCCGGGACATCTGATCCAGGCGGGTGAGCAGCGAACCCTTGGTGGAGGCCAGATCCGAGACCTGGCTCTGGATGAAGGCGATGTCCTGGATCAGCTCGTCGCGGCGCTGCTGCTCTTCAGTCAGCTCGGCCAGCCGAGTGGCGGAGATCTCCCGCTCCGCGGCCAGTTCACGGTTCAGCGCCTCGCTCCGGGCCTGGGCCTCGTCCCGCGCGCTGGTCGCCTCCTGGGTGCGGGCCTGCTCCTGCTCCAGCTCCCGCGTGGTGTCGCGGAGGCTGTTGGCGGTGTCGTCGCGCTCGGTGGCCAGCAGCGCGATCGTCGAGCGCTCCGACTCCAGGGTGCGCTCCAGCTCGGCGATCTGCTCGAACGCCCCGTCGCGCTCCTCCACCACCCGGGAGTGTTCCTCGGCGCGGAGCAGCGAGGCCTGCTGGGCCTGCTCCAGCGAGGTCTCCAGGGTCGCCTTCTCCACGCGCAGCCCCTCCCGCTCGGAGGTCAGGGCGGTGACCGTGTCCTGGGTGTCGGCCAGCTGCTGCGCCAGCTGCTCGGCCTCGGCGGCCCGGGAGTCGCGCTCCCCCGAGACCGCCTCCAGCTCGGTCCGGGCATCGTCCAGCCCGGTGGTCAGCCGATCCACCTGCGCCAGGAGGCCCTCGTTGGAGGTGCGCGAGACCTCCAGCCTCTCCGCCAGCTCCCGCTCGCGCTGACCGGCGTCGGCGCTTCGGGACTCCAACTCCGCGCGGGTCTCCCCCAGCGCGCGCTCCAGCGCCTCGGCGCGACCGGAGGACTCGGCCAGCTCACCTTCCAGGCGCGCCTGCTCGCGGGCCAGCTCCTGGGTCCGGACCCGCTCGGTCTGCAGCGAGGCGGTCAACGCCTCCACCTGGGCCAGCAGCGCCTGCTCGGCGTCTTGGCGCGAGGCCTCCAGCTCCTGACGCAGGGCCTGTTCCCGCTCCCGCCCCTCCGCCTGGGAAGCCTCCAGCAGCTGGTCCGCCGCAACGCGGGCAGCCTCCAGTTCCTGCCGCAGCGCCTGTTCCCGCTCCAGCCCCTCCGCCTGGGAGGCCTCCAGCTCCCGACGCAGCGCCTGTTCCTGCTCCAGCCCCTCGGCGCGGGTGGCCTCCATCTGCTGGTCCGCCGCCTGTTCGCGTTCCGCACCGGCAGCGCGAGCAGCCTCCAGCTCCACCTCCAGCGCCCGCTCCCGCTCGGCGGCCGCGGCCACTGCGTCTTCCAGCTGGGCGCGCAGTGCCTGCTGCAGCTCCTCGGCGGCGGAGCGCGCCTCCTCCAGCAGCGACCGGGTGTTGTCCGCTGCCTCCTCCGCCTGCGCGCGCAGCGCCGCCCGGTGGTCCTGGGCCTGCGCCTCCAGGGCCTCGGCCGCGTCGGTCCGCTCGCTCTCCAGGGTCGAGCGCAGCTGCGACTGCTGCGCAGCGCCGGTGGTGAGCTGGGCCTCCAGCTGGGCGATCCGCTCCTCGGCCCGGGTCACCTTGCGGCGGAGCTGCTCGACGTGGGGGACCGCCTCCGACAGTGAGCGCGCCTTCTGTTCGGCCAGTGCCCGCTCACCCCGGGCGACGGTGGCCCTCACCTGGGCCAGCTCCCGCTGCAGCCGCGCCACCTCCGCCTGGGCCGCGGCCCCCAGCCGCTGGGGCTCCCGGAGCTGACCATCCTCCGACTCCAGGCTCAGCGAGTCGACGTTCGGCGTCCCGTCCGCGTCCAGGGTGATGCCGACGATCAGGTTCCCCAGCTTGGGAGCGCGGATGGAGAGACCCACCGCGCGCGCGTTGGGATCGGAGTCCTCCACCGACACGCCCACGTCCACCGGCCCGAGGCTGGAGCGCGCGTGCACACCAAGGTCGTAGCCCGCGTCGGTGACGCGTTCCTTGGCCACATTCGGGTGCGCTGGGGGAAGGCCGTTCGAGGACAAGGCGACCCCTCCTTCGTACCACGTCGCGCGCGCGCCGTTCAGCCTGCTCGCCCTGTGCTTACATTGTGCGGAGATGGCCGATGAACTCCTCCCACGGATCGAAGCCCGCGGCCTGGTGACCGAGCAGGAGGTCGTCGGCTGGATCCTGGGTGAGTCCCCCAAGGGGAGCTGGTGGTCCCATCCCCGGGCGAAGCTGGCCTACCAGGCGCTGCTGCGGCTCAACGAAGAGACCGGGTTGATCTCCCTCAAGCTGGTGGAGGGCAAGCAGACCCTGGTGCACCGGCGGCTCTGGCCCGCGCTGGTCAGGCTCCAGAGAGAGGAGGGATTCTGGCCCGCGCTGTCCCCCGCAGCGCAGGCTCTGTGGGCCACGGTTCGGAGGCGGGGAGAGACGCCGGCCAAAGGCTCGCCGCGACTGGAGCTGGAACGTGCGCTGCGGGTGTTGGCCCGCCACGTCCACACCGAGCGGGGACACCATCAGGTGGAGCTGGTGCCCTTCGAGGACTGGGTCCCGCCGGAGGTGGCGGTGGAGGCGGAGGCGCTGAGCGCGGCGGACGCCCTGGGGCAACTGGAGGCGGCGGGCTTCCGTCGCCCGTCCCCCCGGCGGGGGCGGAAGCGTTCCCGCTGAAGCCCGGTCCGGCTCAGGGCTCCGGGTACACCGGCTCCGCCCGGAAGAGATCCGCGTCCCCTCCCTCCAGGGGGCGGGTCTGGAAGTAGAGGGTGTCGTCGTCGGCCAGCTCCAGGCCCTGGACCTCGGTGGTGATTCCCTCCAGCCGCACCGCACGGGGATTGGACCAACCGCCGGCCTCCCGGACCGAGAGCCAGATCAGCACCCCGGAGATGCCGGCATCCCGATCCGAGGTGTAGACCAGATAGCCGCCGTCGGGGCTGACCGAAGGTTCGCGATCCCCGCCCTTGGAGCTGAGGACGCTCAGCTCGGTGGGCGCGGCGAAGTCCACTCCGGTCCCGGAGGTGCTGCGGGTGGTGACAAAGATGTCCGCGCCGCTGGTGCCGGTGCGATCCGACTGGAAGTACAGGGTGCGACCATCGCCGCCCAGGCTGGGGCCGGTGTCGAAGCCCTCGGCGCCCAGGGACTGGATCCACTCCGCGTTGTCGAACTTGCCGCCGGAGAGGGTGGCCCGGAAGAGGTCGGGGTAGCCGGCGTCCAGCGCGGCGAAGAACAGCTCGGTTCCATCCGGGGAGAGCTCCGGGTGTTCGGTGGACTCACCGGGGAGGAGGGTGTCCTGGAGGGCGGGCGCACCGAAGTCGGGGCCGGTGCTGGAAGCGCACCAGATGTCTTCGGTGGCCGAGGCCCGCGAGCTGACGAAGCAGATCCGCGACTGGTCGGGGGTGACGGTGGGCATCCGCTCCGAGGCCGCGGTGTTCAAGGTCCCCAGCGGCTGCGGGTTGCGCCAGGTGACCGGGACCGCGTTGACCGGGTGGCCGGCATCGCTGCCGCCGTCCTCGGGGCCGGCATCGTGGGTTCCCGCGTCCTCTCCCCCGTCCGCGCCCGCGTCCGGTCCGCCGTCGGGGTCTTCGGGCGAGACGGGCAGACAGTGATCGTCGATGCACTGGAAGCCGGGGCTACAGCCGCCGCCGACCTCGCAGCGGAAGATCGCTCCGGGCGGGATCGAGCACGCCCCCCACGCCGCTCCCACCGCGAGCGCCACTCCCCACACCACCACGTTCCTTGGACTCATCCGCCGCCGACTGTAGAGGCGCCGACGATCCGCTCAAGAAGCCTGACGGCCTTTCTGTCCGGGGCTGGACCTGATCCCCGACCCACGAGCCAGCAGGGGGTTCAAGCAACATTGGAAAACTGCGGAGCACCCCTGATACTGGACCGCGCATGTTCTTGCCCAGTCTCTCCCGACTGCTGTGGATCGCCCTGCTCACGCTGGGCCTGGGGAGCGGATGCGGACAGCGCATCCTGGACGAGGATGGCGGGACCAACGACGGGGACGCGGGCCTGGACGGAGGAACCGGAGACGCCGGCACCCACGAGGACGGCGGGCTGGACGCCGGACCGGAGCCGCTCACCGATGGCGGTCAGGAGGGGGTGACGATCCGGGTGATGGCGGCCAACACCACCAATGGACCGGCCCAGAAGTACGACGCCGAGGGCACCCGCATCTTCCGGGGACTGAAGCCGGACGTGGTGCTGATCCAGGAGTTCACGCTGGACGCCACGCTGGGCACCACCGACGCCTGGGTGGACAGCACCTTCGGCACCGACTTCCACTGGTATCGCGAGCCGATCGAGAGCGGAGAGAACATCCCCAACGGGGTGATCAGCCGTTGGCCGATTCTGGATGCCGGCCAGTGGATCCAGCCCACCAGCCCCGGCGCGGGAGAGACCCGGGACTTCGTCTGGGCCCAGATCAACATCCCCGGGTCGGTCGATCTGTGGGTGGTCAGCGTGCACCTGGCCACCACCGACGGGGACCGGCCCAACGAGGCCAGCGTCCTGCTCGGCTACCTCCAGGAGTTCATTCCCCCGGGGGGCTATCTGATCGTGGGCGGCGACCTGAACACCGACAGCCGCACCGAGACGGCGATCAACACCCTCTCCGCGGTGGTGGATCCGGCGGGCCCCTTCCCGGTGGATCAGGCCGGGGATGGGGACACCAACCTCGGCCGCTCCGCCCCCTACGATTGGGTGCTGGCCGAGTCGGACCTGCGCGCGTTGGAGACGCCGGTGGTGATCGGCGCCAACAGCTTCCCCCACGGACTGGTGTTCGACTGCCGGGTGTACTCGCCGCTGACGGACGTGGCGCCGGTGCTGTCCACCGACTGCAACAACCTCCAGCACATGGCAGTGATCCGGGACTTCCTCCTCCCGCAATAGCGCGGCTGTAAGCGGCGGGGGGCTATCACCCCCACATCGCGCCTTGGCAAGCTGCCGCGCCATGAAGACCTTCAGCCTCAACCCCGCCACCGTGAGCGCGCTGCACCTGACCCGGTCCCTGCCGGCCTCACCCAGCAAGGTGCTGAAGGCCTGGACCGACGAGAAGCAGCTGGCCCAGTGGTGGGCGCCCGACGGCTTCAAGCTCAAGAACGTGACCCTCAAGCCCAAGACCGGGGGCGAGTTCCGCTTCGAATACGAGAACGGCCTCGGCGAGCCCTCGGCGGTGTTCGGGACCTTTCAGGACGCCTCCTCCGAGATGCTGGTCTTCAGCTGGGCCCGGGAAGGGAAGAAGGCGGACATCGGCGGCACGCTGGTCACGGTGGAGTTCCGCAAGGGCCCCAAGGGCACCGAGCTGGCGCTCACCCATGAGCTGCTGCCCAACAACGCCGTCCGCGAGGCCCACCGCACCGAGTGGCTGTCCCGGCTGGAGCGGCTGGGCAAGCTGGTGGGCTGAGCCGATGGTTGGTGGACGGAACCGCGACAGCAAAGCAGCGGTCCACCTCCGCTCGCGCTAACACCGTCGCCAGATGATCCCGATCGGCGACGAGAACCCCACGCTGCGCACCCCCTGGGCCACCTACCTGCTCTTGGGCAGCCTGGCGGGGGTGTGGTTCGTGGTCCAGGGCGCAGGGGCAGGCCTGGAGCTGCTTCGCAGTGTCTGCAACCTGGGGATGGTGGCCGGGGAGCTGACCGGGTTGGCCCAGGTGGGGTTGGCGGTGCCGCTGGGGGCGGTGGAGACCCCCACCGGAATCCAGGCCATGGCCTGCGTGGTGGACCGCGAGGCGATCAACCTCTGGACGCCGCTGACCTCGATGTTCCTCCACGGTGGCTGGATGCACCTGCTGGGCAACGCCCTCTACCTTTGGGTGTTCGGCAACAACGTGGAGGACAGCATGGGGCGGGCGCGCTTCCTGATCTTCTACCTGCTGTGCGGTCTGGCCGCGGCGGGCGTCCAACTGCTGACCGATCCTGCCTCGCCGGTCCCGATGGTGGGCGCCTCGGGCGCGATCGCCGGGGTGCTGGGCGCGTACCTGCTGCTGTACCCGCGCGTCTATGTGCGGATGCTGTTCTTCGTCTTCGTGCTGCCGATCCCCGCCTGGGCAGTGCTGATCTTCTGGTTCGGAACCCAGCTGCTCTCGGGGATGCCGCAGCTCTCGCCGGTGGACGCGGAGGTCAGCGACGGGGTGGCCTACTGGGCGCACATCGGTGGCTTTTTGGCCGGGTTGATCCTGGTGAAGTTCTTCGAGAACCCCGACTTCAAGCATGAGCGCGACCGGCTCCGTCACGTGCTTCACCCCGGGCACCCGTAGTCCCTCCCACCGGTTGCGCCCTGTGTCCCACTGGGGAATAAGTCCGCGCGTGCTGGGTTTGGCGCCGTTCCCATTGGAGGGGTTTTCTTGAGCCATCGTCTTCTCGCCGCCGTCCTGCTGCTGACCGCCTGCGCCACCGAGCGCGCGCAGACCACCGGCACCGCCACCCCTCCGGCCGAGGCGCCGGTGCCCGCCGCGCCGGTCCAGAAGCAGCTGGGGCCCGACTCCTTCATCGGCCACCGGTTCGCGGTGGGAACGCCGGCGGAGCTGACCGCGGGCTGCCAGGCCGCCATCGCCACCGGCCAGCGCCGGATCGACGCGGTCAAGCAGCTGACTGCCCCGCGCAACACCGGGGTGGCGCTGGAGGAGTTCGACGAGGGCGTGGCCGCCCTGGCGGACATGAGCGCCTCGGCCAGCACCATCCGCAACTCCCATCCGGACAAGGCGGTGCGGGACGCCGCCGAGGCCTGCGAGCAGGATCTGGCGCGGGTGCTGACCGACATCAGCCTGGATCGCGCGCTGTATGACGTGATCGTCTCCCTGGATCTGCAGGGGCAGGACGCCACCACCTTGAAGTGGATCACCGACACCTTGGCGGACTTCCGCCGCGCCGGCGTGGACAAGGACGAGGCCACCCGGGCCCAGGTCAAGGCGCTGAACGAGGAGCTGACCCGGCTGGGACAGCAGTTCAGCAACAACATCGCCGGCGACACCCGCTTCGTGCTGCTGGCCCCCAAGGACCTGGCCGGACTGCCGGAGGACTGGATCCGCTCCCACCCGGTGGGCCCGGACGGCAAGGTGAAGGTCACCACCAACTACCCGGACTACACGCCGTTCATGTCCTACGCCAAGAGCGGCAAGGCGCGGGAGCAGCTGTGGAAGACGTTCCGGATGCGCGGGCACCCGGCGAACATCGAGGTGCTCAACTCCATCCTCGCCAAGCGGCACCAGCTGGTGACCCTGCTGGGCTACCCGAACTGGGCGGCGTACGTCACCGAAGACAAGATGATCAAGAACGCCCAGAGCGCGGCGGACTTCATCGAGAAGATCTCCCAAGCCTCCGAGGCCCGGGCCAAGCGCGACTACGAGATCCTGCTGGCGCGCAAGAAGAAGGACGACCCCAAGGCCACCGCGGTCCATCCCTGGGACACCTCCTTCTACGAGGACCGGGTGAAGAGCGAGCAGTACAGCTTCAGCTCCCAGGAGGTCCGGCCGTACTTCGAGTACGACAAGGTGAAGCAGGGCCTGTTCGACGTCACCTCCAAGATGTTCGGCATCACCTACCGGAAGGTGACCGACGCCAAGGTCTGGCATCCGGACGTGGAGACCTTCGACGTCTACGACGGCCAGCAGCTGCTGGGCCGCTTCTACCTGGACATGCATCCGCGGGAGGACAAGTACAAGCACGCCGCCCAGTTCTCGTTGATCAACGGCAAGCGCGGCCAGCGCCTCCCGGAGGCGGTGCTGATGTGCAACTTCCCCAAGCCGGGCGCCGAGCCGGCGCTGATGCTGCACGACGACGTGGGGACGTTCTTCCACGAGTTCGGCCACCTGATTCACAGCATCTTCTCCGGCCATACCAGGTGGACCTCGGTGGCCGGTCCCAGCATGGAGTGGGACTTCGTGGAGGCGCCCTCCCAGATGCTGGAGGAGTGGACCTGGGACGTGGGGGTCCTGCACACCTTCGCCAAGCACCATCAGACCGGCCAGCCGATCCCGGCGGAGCTGGTGAAGAAGATGGAGGCCGCGGATGACTTCGGCCGTGGCCTGGCGGTCCGCCAGCAGATGTTCTACGCGGCGACCAGCCTCAACCTGCACAACCGCGATCCGAAGGACGTGGATCCGGTGCAGATGGTGAAGCAGATGCAGGAGAAGTACACGCCCTTCAAGTTCGTGGACGGGACCTACTTCCACCTCTCCTTCGGGCACCTGGAGGGCTACTCGGCCATCTACTACACGTACATGTGGAGCCTGGTGATCGCCAAGGACCTGTTCACCCCCTTCAAGCAGGCGGGGTTGATGGATCCCTCCGTGGCCCGCGCCTACCGGGAGAAGATCCTGGAGCCGGGGGGCGGCGACGAGGCCGCGGATCTGATCCGCGACTTCCTGGGCCGGGACTACAGCTTCCAGGCCTACGAGACCTGGCTGAACAAGGGCTAGCGCCCCTGCGAGGGGGGGGCCGCGGTCCCCGCCTTCGTCTTCGCGGTTGAATCGATGGCCGGATTGGCCTGTCAGCAGCGTTCCTTGCTTGCGGGCCGGCCGGAGCCACGCGGAAGATTCGACCCATGAGTGACTCGGAGGATGACGTGCCAGCCCCGCGGAGGCTGCCCGGGGTGTGGTGCGCGGCCCTGCTCTTTCTGGGCTGCCAGCCCGCGGATCTCTCCGGCAGTGTCGAGGCCTACGTCTATCGGCTGGACTCCGCCACCCGCGCCTACTCCCTGGAGCGCAGCGCGGTGGACAACCTGGAGTCGTTGCGGGGCCTGCAGGGCCGCGACGTCTCGGTGCGGGCCGGCTCGGAGCTGAACAGCGGACTGCTGGACCTGCAGGTGGTGCGCGGGGCCCCCTTCCAGCTGGAGTGGACCGCGGACGCGGAAGGGGTGGTCCAGCCCGCGGACCTCCAGTCGCTGTACGCCCTCTCCCTGTACCGGAACCTGGATCGGGTGGCGGCGTTGCTCCGGGCGCATGGCCATGTGCCCGCCGCCCGACTGGACGTCTTCTACTTCCCCCGGATGGACAGCCTGGTGCTGGGGGACGGCCGGGCCGGCTTTACCGACAACGCCGCCTTCGTCCCCCAGGCCAACGCCTTCCTGATCGTCCCCAGCTTCGTGCTGGCCGACGTCCCGATGTTCCTCAACGAGGGGGTGATGGCGCACGAGTTTGGCCACGCCACCATCCACCAGGAGCTGTTCGCACCCACCGGGTCCCACTGGCTGGAGAATGCCAGCGCCGCCTCCCTCCACGAGGGGGTGGCGGATCTGATCGGCTTCGCCGCCACCGGAGATCCGAACTACATCGGCCCCACCGTGGACATCCACCGGGACCTCTCGGTGCCGCGGGACTACACCGACGGGGAGCTGGACCAGCTGCTCAGCGGGGGAGAGACCGATCCGCATTTCCACGGGTCGGTGATGGCCCGGGCGGTCTACGAGCTGTGGCCCAAGTCCCCGGAGGGGTCGATCTCCGAGGCAGAGCGCTCGCGGATGCTGTCGGTGATCCTGGCCACCTTGCGGACCATCCCGTTGGCGGACGGGCAGCTGAGCCTGGCCTCGTTCCCGAACTGGCTGGTGCCACAGCTGGGAGCGGAGGAACGGGCTGCGGCCTGCGAGCTGCTGCTGCGCCGGCTGGCCCCGCTGGCCGCGGAGTTCACCAACTGCGAGGCGCCATGAGGGGCGGGATGCTGGCAATGCTGCTGGTGGCCAGTCCCGCCCTGGCCCAGTCCCTGACCCCGGAGTGGCGCGCGGGCGGAGAGCTGGGGCTGCTGATGCGGCAGGAGGCAGGCGGACAGCGGACGCCGCTGCCGGCGCTGACCGCCCGGCTCTCCTACGACCACCTGCCCGGCCCGCTGGCGGCAGGACTCAGCTACCAGTTCGCGTTTGCCCGGGAGGGGACGGTGGTGCGCAGCTTCACCCAGCACCATCGGCTGCACCTGCGCCCCCAGGTCTCGCTGCCGTTGGGCACCGCCTTCTTCTCGCTGGGCGCCGGGCCGGGACTCCAGCTGAGCCACTCCTCGGTGGCCGACGCCCAGCGGTCCTACGGCGCGCTGGTGAGCCGCTGGTGCGCGGGAGCAGAGCTGGCCTTCGGGGTCAGGCTGGGCCGGACCCAGCTGCGCACCGGGGTGGACGTCACCTACGCTCCCGGACGGCTGGATCTGGTGGTGGGGATGGGCGCCAGCTTCGGGTGGGGAGACCCCCGATGAGGACGCTGCTGCTGACCCTGGCGCTGGTCCTTTGCGGACCCGCCGCCGCCCAATCCGGGGAGTTGCTCTCCCCGCCTCTCCCCGAGCCGGAGGCCAGCGAAGAACAGCCGGCGCTCCCGGAGGAGCTGCCCGCCCCGTCGTTGCCACCGGGGACCGCCCGCAACCGGCTTCCGGATCAGACCGCGGAGGTGCTCCAGCCGGGAGAGGGACAGTTCAACCTCTTCTATCTGCAGTACTCGCGCGGCCTGCTGCCTGGACTCCAGCTCTCGGCACAGCTGGGGGCGTATCTGCTGACCCTGGTGAACCTCACCGCCGAGTACCAGATCGTGGACCGCGACGAGCTGCGGGCCTCGGTGGAGCTGGGGGCCTACTGGTTCGCGCTCTCCCCGGTGCTGGCGATCAACGCCCTCCAGGTCCACCTCACCCCCAGGGTCACCGTTCCCCTGGGAGGAGACTTCGAGCTGAACCTGGCGCCCACCCTGCGTGCGCAGGTGCTGGCCCTCCCCGGGCTCTCCCAGAACGTCCGCGACCTGCGCGGGGAGGTGTCGCTGATCCGATACGACCCGTTCGGCGCCTGGATGCTGCAGGGGCGCTTCCCGCTGCTGACCCAGCAGACGCTGCACGTGGACGAGCTGCTGGGTCAGGCCAACGTCACCGGCTCGCTGCTGCTGGATGACCTGGACTCCTGGGGCGTGGTGTTGTTCCGGGACCAGTTGATCGGCGACACCGCCCACCTGCGGTTCGGGCTGGGGTATCGGCGGCGGCCGGGGCTGCTGCTGGCGGACTCGCTGGGCAACCTGATCCTCCAGTTCGACCTCTACTGGAGGTAGCGACAGTCTAGAAGGCGACCCCGAAGGCCAGCCGCGGAAGCGGAGTGAAGCTGGTGCGGACGGTGTCCGGCTCCGGGCTCTCGATGTCCGGCACGCTGCGGTACTGGGCGGAGAAGCCCACCGAGAAGGCGAAGCGTTCGAAGAACACCAGCGACCAGCCCACCCCGGCGCCCACTCCCAACCCCAGCGCGGTGCGGATCACTCCCTGCTGGTTGCTGCGCTGGTAGTTGACCCCCACCTCCGGGCCGATGAACAGCCCGTTGGGCGCGGTGCCCAGCACGAAGAAGCGCATCCCCACATTCAGGCCCAGGGAGAGGATCCAGGAGTTGCCTGCCGCCCCGAACACCCCCTGGGGCGCGACGTACAGGGAGGCCGGCGCTCCCAGCACCCGCTCGTATTCGATCCCCAGCTGTTGCTGCTGCAGCGCCAGCGGGTTGAGGGTGACCGTGTTCCAGGAGCTGGGCTCCGGCGGCTTGGGCGGAGCGGCCGGCTTACCCAGGGTTCCAATCCACTCTCCGAACTTCTCGATCGGGTTCTTCTCCTGCGCCAGGGCGGCGGGGGCGAGGGTGAGCAGGGTCAGCAGCAGGATGGCTTTCATCAGGACTCCTCCGGGAGGGGATTGTGGTCCACCCCGGGGAGAGCCGGACGGTCCTTGTTCGGGAGTTGGTGACCAGCGGACCGGCCGCCGGTCCGTCCGCGGGCGGAGACTGTCCCCGGGGAAGGGAGACTGACGGGAGCAGGGACGCCCCAGGGTTTGCGGGCGTTTGCGCTTGGCCTGGGCGCTGCACAGGGGGCGGACCGCAGTCGAACCCCCCAACCGTCTCCAACCGAGGAAGCCCCCATGAAGCGCACCGCCCTGTTCGTCTCGCTGGTCTCCCTGCTGTCTGTCTCCACCGGCTGTTCGTCCACCACCATGATCCGCTCCCGGCCCTCGGGCGCCACCGTCCGCAACGTGAGGGGCGAGAAGGTGTGCAAGACCCCCTGCGACTTCTCCGGGGGAGGGGTGATCGGCTCCAGCGAGGTGCTGCTGCTGGAGAAGGAGGGCTTCGTGGAGGACACCCTCACCATCCGCAAGGACCACGTCAACGGCCTGGCGATCGCCGGCTGGGTGGCTGGGGCGGCGGTCACCTGGTGGACGGTGGTCGGCCTGGGGCTGCTGGTCCCCATCGCCTGGATGGCGGACTACGCGCCGGCCTACAACGTGGAGCTGGAGCCGGTGGCCCCGGTGGCCCCGCCGGTGGTGGCGCCGGTCTCGGTGGAGGTCCAGCCGGTGGAGCCGGCCCCGGTCCGCACCGTGGCCCAGCGCTCCCGATAGGTTTCAATCCAGGCGGCTCTCCAACCAGGCCCAGAGTCCCAGCCCGCATAGCAGGCCGACCAGCGCCGCCGGGACCAGGCCCCAGAGCGATCCCCACACCACCGGCAACAGGGCGTAGGAGGCCACCACCTGGGTGGCAGCGCCTCCCTCGCCCAGCTTGCTGATCATCGTGGGAAGGTTGCCCACTGCTACCCCGAAGGTGCCGCAGATCAGCGTCAGGATTGCGGAAAGCGGGCCCACCCACAGCGCGTGCGGGAGGCCCGAACGGAGGACCCGACGGCCGGCCCAGCGTCCCAGCCGCAGGGCGGCCAGGCTGGCGAACAGCACCGCAGTGGCGCTGGCCAGGAGCGCCTCCCAGCGGGTGGAGAGCTCGAAGATCCCGAGCACCAGGAGGCATCCCAGCAGCAGCCCGGTGAAGCCGGCCACCACCCCCGCCCGGGAGGCGGCGCGAAGGTCGGCCGCGGTCAACGTCTCAGACATGGTTCCCTTCCGCGGCCCAGGAGCGGACCGGCGGAGGGAGGTACCGGAACGGCGGGCCGCGGTTGCGGGCCCGCCTCCAGAATTAGAGGACCACCGTCTCCTTGTGCTCGCCGAACACCTCGCGCATCGCGTCGGAGATCTCGCCCAGGGTGGCGTAGGCCTTCACCGCGTCCAGGATGTAGGGGATCAGGTTCTCGTCCGGGGTCCCCGCGGCGGTGCGCAGCGCGTCCACCGTGCGGCGGGAGGCGTCGTTGCTGCGGCGCTGGCGCAGGGCCTTGAGCTGTTCGATCTGGGCCAGCTCCGCCTTCTCGTCCACCCGCAGCAGCCCTTCCGGGGGCGGCTCCTGGACCTGGAACTGGTTCACCCCGACCACGATCTGCTTGCGATCCTCCTGGTCCCGCTGCGCCTGGTAGGCCGCGTCCTGGATCTCCTTCTGGGGGTAGCCCTTCTCGATCGCCGCCACCATCCCGCCCAGGTCGTCGATCTTCCTCAGATACGCCTCCGCCTTGGCCTCCAGCTCGTCGGTGAGGTGCTCGATCGCGTAGCTGCCGCCCATCGGATCGATGGTGTCGCAGACCCCGCTCTCGTAGGCGATCACCTGCTGGGTGCGCAGCGCCAGCCGGGCCGACTCCTCGGAGGGCAGGGCCAGCGCCTCGTCCTTGCTGTTGGTGTGCAGCGACTGGGCGCCGCCCAGCACCGCGGCCATCGCCTGCAGCGCCACCCGGACCACGTTGTTGTCCGGCTGCTGCGCGGTGAGGGTGCTGCCGGCGGTCTGGGCGTGGAAGCGCAGCATCATCGACCGCGGGTCCTTGGCCCCGAAGCGCTCCTTCATGATCCGCGCCCACAGCCGGCGGGCGGCGCGGAACTTGGCGATCTCCTCCAGGAAGTTGTTGTGGACGTTGAAGAAGAAGGAGAGCCGGCCGGCGAACTCATCCACCGCCAGCCCGGCCTTCAGCGCCGCGTCCACGTAGGCGATCCCGTCCCCGAGGGTGAAGGCGATCTCCTGGGCGGCGGTCGAGCCCGCCTCCCGGATGTGGTACCCGCTGATCGAGATCGGGTTCCACTTGGGGACCTTCTGGGCGCAGAAGGCGAACAGGTTGGTGATGATCCGCAGCGAAGGCTGGGGCGGGTACACGTAGGTGCCCCGCGCCATGTACTCCTTGAGGATGTCGTTCTGCACCGTGCCCTGCAGCTGATCCAGGGGCACCCCGTTCTTCTCCGCCACCGCCGCGTACAGGCAGAGGAGGGTGGAGGCGGTGGCGTTGATGGTCATCGAGGTGGAGACCTCGCCCAGGGGGATCCCCTTCATCAGGATCTCCATGTCCTCCAGGGAGGAGATCGCCACCCCCACCTTGCCCACCTCCCCGCGGGCGCGCGGGTGATCGCCGTCCCGGCCCATCTGGGTGGGGAGATCGAAGGCCACCGAGAGCCCGGTCTGCCCGGACTTGAGCAGGTAGTGGTAGCGCTGGTTGGACTCCCGGGCCGAGCCGAAGCCGGCGTACTGGCGCATGGTCCAGTAGCGGCCGCGGTACATGGTGGGCTGCACCCCGCGGGTGAACGGGTACTCCCCGGGGAAGCCCAGCTTCTCGCCGTACTGCGCCTCGGGCACCGCGTCCGGACCGTAGAGGGGCGGGATCTCGATCCCGCTGGAGGTGATGAAGCGCGCCTGGCGCTCCTTGGACTTGGCGCGCGCCTTCTCGTAGGTGGCGGTGATCCAGCGCTCGGCGGTCTTCATCCAATCGGACATGGGCTTGGAACTCCTACTCGACGGTGACCAGCTTGGCGTTGATCTCCACGGTGGAGCCTTCCTTGGCGAACAGCTCGGTGATCTTCCCGGCCTTGGGGGCCTTGAGCTCGTTCTCCATCTTCATCGCCTCCACCACCACCAGGCCCTGGCCCTCGGTGACCTCGTCGCCCTGCTTGACCAGGACCTTGACCACCTTGCCCGGCATTGGCGCCAGGATGGTCTGCTTGCCCTCCACCTGGAACCCAGCCTGACCGGCGCGCAGCCGCAGCTTGCGCTCGTCGGCCACGTCGATGCGGGTCAGGTGCTTGCCCACCGAGACCAGCACCTCCTCGCCCTGCTCCTCGAACTCCACGTGATAGGAGCGATCGTCGATCAGCAGCGAGACCGCGCCGTGCTCCAGGGTCAGCGCGTCGATCTCGTGGGTCTTGCCCTCCAGGGTCAGCCGGTAGCGGCCTCCCGCCAGCGGTTCAATGTCCACCGGGACGGGCTCTTTCTGTCCTCGAAGCTTGGTGAAGTAGCGCACGGGAGATCCTTCTTCAGTTCGAGGTTAGAGCGACCGGCCGCGGCGCAGACCGTTGCGCCAGGCGGACCCGCCGGTGCTGGCGGTGGCCGGGGCCAGGGTGCGGGCCTTCTTCTGGTTCTGCTGGTGGGCGAACACCACCGAGGCCATCAACGCCGCCTCCACCAGCTCCGGCTTCTCCTGCCCCAGCAGCTCGGTGTGGGCGCGGCCCAGAAAGCCGGTGTCGTAGTTTCCGCCCACGAACTCCGGGTGCTCCATGATCCCGTGCAGGTAGCGCAGGTTGGTGGTGATCCCCTTGACCACGTATTCGCTCAGCGCCCGCTTCATCCGGGCGATCGCCTCCTCCCGGGTGGGGGCCCACACCGAGAGCTTGGAGATCATCGGGTCGTAGAAGTTGGGCACGGTGTAGCCGGCGAACACCCCGCCGTCGTCGCGGAGGAACGGCCCGCTGGGGACGCGCAGGTAGGTGATCTTCCCCGGGGAGGGCATGAAGTTCTGGCCCGGATCCTCGGCGTACACCCGGACCTCGATCGAGTGGCCGCGCGGCTGCAGCGGCTGGAGGAAGGGCAGCTTCTCCCCCTGGGCGATCAGGATCTGCCAGCGGACCAGGTCGATCCCGGTGACCCACTCGGTGACCGGGTGCTCCACCTGGAGCCGGGTGTTCATCTCCAGGAAGTAGAAGTTGCGGGCCCCGTCCACCAGGAACTCCACCGTCCCCGCGCCCACGTAGTCCACCGCCTTGGCGGCCTTCACCGCCACCTCGCCCATCGCCGCCCGCATCTGGGGGGTGAGGATCGGGGAGGGGGTCTCCTCCACCACCTTCTGGTGGCGGCGCTGCGCCGAGCACTCGCGCTCGTTGAGGTGGATCACGTTCCCGTGGGTGTCGCCGAAGACCTGGATCTCCACGTGGTGGGGCTGATCGAGGAACTTCTCGATGTACACCGCGTCGTTGCCAAAGGAGCTCATCGCCTCCGACTTGGCGGAGCGCCAGAAGGAGTCGAAGTCCTCCCACTTCTCCACCTTGCGCATCCCCTTGCCGCCGCCGCCGCCCGCCGCCTTGAGCATCACCGGCAGGCCCACCTTCTCGGCGAAGGCCCGGGCCTCCTCCACGGTGGCGATCGGGTCCGCGGTGCCCGGGACCACCGGCACCCCGGCCTTGATCATGTTCTGCCGGGCGCGGGTCTTCTCCCCCATCGCGTCCATGGCGCTGGCCGGGGGACCAATGAAGATCAGCCCCGCCTTCTCACAGGCCCGGACGAAGGACGCGTTCTCGGAGAGGAAGCCGTAGCCGGGATGGATCGCGTCCGCGCCGGTCCGCTTGGCCGCCTCGATGATCCGCTCCTGGACCAGGTAGCTCTCCCGGGAAGGGGCGGGACCGACGCACACTGCCTGGTCCGCCATCCGGACATGGAGCGCCGAGCGGTCCGCCTCCGAGTAGACTGCCACCGTGGCGATGCCCAGCTCCTTGCAGGTGCGCATCACGCGGATGGCGATCTCGCCGCGGTTGGCGATGAGGATCTTCCGGATCTTGGCCATGCGCGGCGTTTATCACCGAGTGGGGTGCGCAGGGAGTTGAGTGTTGGGCCGGTAACCTCTCGGCTTTCCAGGCGCTTCCGGTAGCCAACCCTCGGGCTAGAGGGGGAAACGGCCAGTGCGCTCCCGGTCTCACCGGGACGATGTGCATGGCAAAACCAGGCACATGTGCTAGGTGGTAGCCCTGAGGCCATCAGGGTGAAGCTTCCGTTCAAGATCCAGTTCGAGGAGTCGGCGGCCGCGGAGCTGAGAGCGCTGCCCGCAGCCCAGCAGAAGACGGTCGATCGCCGGCTGGCCGCCGCGGCTGCCCTGGCGGCGCTGCGCGAGCACGGCCCCTCCGATGACTGGGTGGAGATCGCCGCCGGACCGGTGGTGCTGGAGTGCCGGGCCGATGGTGGGCGCCGGACCCTGACCGTGGTCACCGCCAAGCGGGTGAAGCGGGCCCGGGCTGGCCGACCGATGCCAGAGGTGGAGTAGCGGTCAGCGGATCTCCAGCACCGCGCCCGGGGCGTAGAGGGTCTCCAGCTCGGTGACCTCCGGGTCGGTGAGCACGAAGCAACCCTCGCTGGCGTTGAACCAGCGGTGCAGCCTCTGCAGCGGCCCCAGCGGAAAGCGGCGGCCCAGTCCGTGGATGCCAATTTGTCCGCCCAGCGCGGTGTTCTGCGGCGGCATCCGTCCGGCGCGAACCGCCCGGACGATCGCCGCCGCCTGCGCCGGGGTGATCCGCTTCTCCGCCAGCCCCCGGGCTGCGTCCTCGGCGTTGGGGTAGCTGACCGGCAGGAAGCGATGGAACTGGGAGGCGCGACCCTCCATCAGCCGATAGGTCCCCACCGGGTTCCGGGCGTCTCCCCGCTTCACCTTGCCCACCCCTCCGCTGGCCAGGCTGATCGGGAAGCGGCGCAGCTCCTGAACCCCCAGCATCACGGTCAGGGTGCGCTGGTTCAGTTCGATCACCAGGCGATCTCCGCGGACCGGAGCGGGGGAGGGTGGGACCTCCCCGCCAAACCAGCCAATCAGGCAGAGGGCGGGCACGGACAGCCACAGGGCGCGGCGGGCGGGACGCATGGCCCGGCGGGAGTGCAACCGGCAGGCCGGGCAAGATCAGGCCCCTGGCGCAAAGGGTGGTAGCCTTGGGGATCGGATGAGCAAAGACGCCACCCTGGCCCCGCTCCAGGTCCTTCGTGAATCGCTGCGCGCAGACTCGCCGGTGCGCGAGGCCTCGGTGGCCAAGCTGATCGCCGCCTTCTGCGGGATCGCGATTCCCTTCGTCTTCTCCCTGGCCTTCTTCCAGAGCTGGACCACCTCGCTGTCGATCAACGCCTTCCTGGCGGTGGTGGCCGCCTACTACCTGGCGCAGCTGCGGGCGATGAACCGGGGCTGGTACCACCCGGCGATCGCCTGGGCCAACGTGCTGCTGGAGGTGTCGGTCCCGGCGGTGATCGTGCTGATGACCGCGCTGGTCCGCGGCGGCGAGTACGCGCACATGACCCCCACCCACGTGATCTGGGGCGGGCTGGTGGTGGCCTCCGCGGTGCGCGCCACTCCCCGGCTGTCGCTGGTGGCCGGCGCGCTGGCGGCGGCGGAGTGGATGGCGCTGTACCTGCTGGTGCTGGTCCCCCGGCTGCCGGCGGACATGATCCAGGGGGCGGTGAAGCTGCCGGCGGCGATCCTGCGCGCGGTGATCCTGATCATGTGCGGCGGCTTCGCGGCGCTGATCGCCCGGCACTTCATCCGCAAGACCGAGGAGGCCCTGCAGCAGGTCCGCCAGCAGGACCTGATGGGGAAGTACTTCCTCCACGAGCGGCTGGGCGCGGGCGGGATGGCCGAGGTGTGGCGCGCCACCTACTGCCCGGAGGGCGGCTTCCAGAAGCCGGTGGCGATCAAGCGGGTGCTGCCGACCTTCGCCGGCAGCGAGGCCTTCGTGGAGATGTTCCGCGAGGAGGCCCGGCTGTGCGCCTCGCTGAACCATCCGAACATCGTCCAGGTCTTCGACTGCGGGAGATTCAAGGACAGCTTCATCCTGGCGATGGAGTACGTGGACGGGCTGCCGCTGAACCGGCTGCTCAAGCGGCTGCAGCGGCCGCTGCCGCTCAACGCGGTGACCTACCTGGCCTCGGAGCTGGCCAACGCGCTGGACTACATCCACCGGCGGGTGGATTCGGGCGGCAAGCCGCTGAACCTGGTGCACCGGGACGTCAACCCGCCCAACATCCTCCTCTCCCGCATCGGGGAGGTGAAGCTGGGCGACTTCGGCGTGGCCAACGCCGCCACCCGGGTAGAGACCGGCCGCACCGACATCTTCTACGGCAAGCTGCACTATGCGGCGCCGGAGCAGATCGTGGTCGGCCCCTTCGACGGGCGGGCGGATCTGTTCGCGCTGGGGCTGACCCTGATCGAGACCCTCACCCTCAGCCGGGTCTACACCGCCGAGGACGATGCCTCGTTGAACAAGGGGATCTTCCCCCGCATCCCCCGTCCCTCCGAGCTGCGGCAGGACATCCCGCCCGAGCTGGAGGAGGTGGTGATGAAGCTGGTGACCCACGACCTCCAGCGGCGCACCGCCACCGGCGCCGAGCTGCGCGCCCAGCTGATGAAGCTGGAGGGGCTGATGGCCGCCTACCCCGGAGGCCAGGCGGCGCTGGCGGCCGCGGTGGAGGAGGCGATCCTCCTGGGACCGGCGGACCCCAACAAGAAGGTCAAGGTCACCCAGCTGCCGGCCAGGGATGGTGGCGAGAAGCTGACCGCGGTCTTCGCGCGGGAGCAGGCGCGGGGACAGAGCTCGGCGTCCAAGTCGATGCCCGCCAAGCGCAAGGGCCCGCCGATCGCCGGTGCCGCCGCCCCCACCGCCAACATGCGGGCGATCCAGACCGGCAAGTCGGCCCGGGCGCCGGTCAGCGCCGCCAACGCCCAGTCCACCCAGGCGCTGAGCTCCGAGGAGCTGGAGCGCGCCCTCCAGGAGGCGTCTTCACCCAAGGCCAGGACGCCGGCGCCTTCCGCGGCCCGTGCTCGCAAGGGTTCGTCACCTCCTCCTCCCGCCCCGCTGGCCCATGACTCCGACGAGGACACGGTGCAGGAGATGCCGCCGCCTCCGAAGAGCGCGCGGACCAAGTAGCGCTGGGCGCGGACCGCGGCCCGACTCCGGGTCTACGGAGGCGAGCAGTGGGTCCCGGACGGCGTGCCGCCGAGATCAGCGGTGCAGGTGGTCTGGGTATCGATGTGCGGGTTGCGCGAGCAGAAGTCCGCGGCCCAGTAGACGTTGGCGGGCAGCCGCACTCCGCTGGAGGTGATGGTCGCGTCCAGGCAGGTGGGGCCACCGCCGTTGCTGGGGCAGGGGCCGGTACGGAAGATGCTGCCGTCGCCCTCGCCCTCGCATTGCGTCTGGAACGGGGCCACCTCGCCGCCAGTGAGCTCCAGGCAGGCGTCCTGGTTGCTGCAGCTGGCCAGTGCTCCGCCGCCGCCACCGCCGGGGCTGCAGTCGTCCTCTTCGGTGCAGAGGGTGAGCCGCCCGCCCGCTTCCGTCGGGCTCCAACGGTTGTCATCCCCCCGGACCTGGAACCCGTAGTCGGCGGCGACCGCATCCGGCAGGTTCAGCCATTCGGAGACCTCGCCGCTGATGTAGAGGGTGCCCTCCGTCGCGCTGGCATCGATCGCCCGCGAGATCGCCTCTTCGAGGGTCGAATCCCATTCTTCCGGATCGGAGGAGTCGTCCGCGCGGGACCGATCGATCGGGACCTCGAAGTAGCAGGTCTCGCCGATCGCAATCCGCACGCCGTTCAGCGGCCCACCGGAGAACGGCACCGCGTAGCTGAAGTCGAGCATCGGCGCGGCGGAGGTGGTGTTGGACGCGACCGGAATCGCCAACGCCACCGCGTCCGACGAGGAGTCCCCGGCGGGCATCGGGCCCCAGCGGACCGCCATCGCCGGGTAGGGCTGGGCGGTCTCGCAGACGGTGCGTTCGGGATCGCTCCCGTTGTCGCCACAGCCACGACAACCGGTGAGCGAGAGGACTGCGGCGAGGATAGCAAGAGACCGGTTGGAGCACGGGCGAGAAGGACGCATCGGCTCAGCACTGTAGCGGTCCGCTCCGCGGCTGCATAACGCCGCCCGGGTTCCCTGGCTGGCCCGCGAGCGGGGCCGGCCTGGCCCGTGCTACCGTCCCCGCGCATGATGGTCCTGACCCTCTTGCTCACCGCCACCTTGTCGGCGTCTCCAGTCCGGGTGGCCGCGCCGGGGTTCTCGGTGCGCGGACTGGATCAGAAGGCTGGCGACTTCTACTCCGATCAGCTGGCGCAGCAGCTGGCCTTCCGGAGCCTGAAGGTGATCACCCGGAGCGAGATCCAGGCGCTGCTGGGAAATGAGCGTCAGCGCCAGTTGCTGGGCTGCGGGGAGGAGAGCTCCTCCTGTGCGATCGAGCTGGCGGACGCCCTGGGTTCGGATGCGCTGATGCTGGGGGATGTCGCCAAGGTCGGAGACAAGTATCGGCTGTCGGTGCGGATCGTCCTCACCCGGAACGGTGAGCGGGTCTCCTCGGCGGTGATCACCGGCAGCTCGGAAGACACCATCCTGGATGCCTTCTCTTCGATCGCTCCCAAGCTGGCCGCGGAGACCACCGCGGGAGTGCGCGGGGACGGGCTTCCGGTGCAGGCCCTGGGCACCTCCACCGAGCGCACCGGCCTCAAGCGGCTGGCCTGGATCCCGGCGGCGGCCGGGGCGGTGGCGGTTGCCGGAGGGGCAGTGGCCTACCTTCAGGCCAAGGACCGCTACGATGCGCTCCGCGCCGGAGGCACCCTGATCGAACCGGTGCCCAGCCAGCTGAGAAGCGAGGGGCAGACCTGGCAGACCGTCTCGCTGGTCGGTTTTGGGGTGGGAGCGGCTGCGTTGGCCACTGCCGCCGGCTTCTTCTTCCTCGGCAACGAAGCGGTGATTGAAGCCGGGCTGGCGGTGGGTCCGGGCGGTGGATCGATCGCAATCAGGGGGGCCTTCTGATGAGGACCAGGACGACGAGGGGACTGTTGCTGATCGGGACCGCGCTGTCGGTGGCCGGCTGCTTCGACTTCGAGACCGCCTACGAAGACTGCTACGCCGCCGGCAACTGCCGCGAGCCCAGCGGCCCGCTGCTGGTGCACAGCATCCCCGCCGCAGGCACCAACGTGGCCGGGGTGCATGACAAGCTGACCCTGACCTTCGACTCCCGCGTGGATCCGGCGGGCTTCTCCGCGGTCCTCACCCCCGCCACCCAGTTGGGCGCACCCCAGTGGAACGGGGAGGGCACCGAGGTCTCGTTCCCGAACGCACCCCGCTACGCGGACGACACTGCGTACACCGTCCAGCTCTCGGGGGCCGGCGCCAACGGCCTCCCGCTAAAGTCGCCCACCACGCTCTCGTTCCGCACCGTGGTCGATGCCACCGCACCCACGGTGGTCTCCGCTACCCCTCAAGACGGCGCGACCAACGTCTCGCCGAACTCCGCCCCCAGCATCACCTTCTCCGAGCCGATGGACGTGACCTCGGTGGCCGCCGGCATCGTGGTGGAGCCCGCGGACGGCGCCTGCAGCTGGGTGATGGAGGACTCGGGCACCCGGGCGCTCTGCACCCACCCGACGGTGACGTTCAGCCCGGACACCCAGTACACGATCTCGGTCACCACCGCCGTCACCGACGTGGCAGGCCTGCCGGTGGCCGCGCCGTTCAGCTACAGCTTCACCACCGGCGCCACTCCCGACACCACCGCGCCCTCCGTGGTCAGCAACCTGCCGGTGAATCTGGCGGTGGGGATCGATCCTGCCCAGACGTTGACCGTCACCTTCTCGGAGTCGATGGACCCCACCTCGGTGCAGGCTGCAATCGCGGTCACCAGCCCGGGAGGAATTACCCCGGTCGGTTTTGTGTGGTCTCCCGACCACACCACCGTCACCTTCTCCCTCTCTCCGGCGGCCGCGCTGCAGACCGACGTCGGCTGGAGGATCAGCACCGGCGCCAAGGATGCGGCGGGCAATCCGCTCTCCGCCCAGGTGACCCGGACCTACCGGACCTGGCGGTTCGTCACCTCCACCCTCTTTTCGAACGCCACCCTCGACGGCGAGGTGCGCAAGTACCCCTCCGGGGGGGAGCTGTTCCAGGGCTACACCAGCTCCACGGTGGGCACCAGCACCTCCCAGTTGGTTCGCACCTACCTCGCGTTCGACATGACCGCTGTGTTCGCGAACACCCCCCTCCTCTTCCAGTCCGTCTCTCTGGCGCTGTGGCAGGGCACCGAAGGCACCAACAACCCGTGGACGACCCCCAAGGGGCCGATCATCGGGGAGAGCATCGAGTACGGCACCACCCTGGAGGAGGCGGACTTCA
This sequence comes from Myxococcaceae bacterium, assembly GCA_036675345.1. Lineage (GTDB taxonomy): Bacteria > Myxococcota > Myxococcia > Myxococcales > Myxococcaceae > JALYOC01. The sequence goes on along the minus strand of JAKFFE010000046.1, from coordinate 36,568 downwards.
ACGTGGGAGCAATCGCCGCCTGTCCGTCGTCAGACGGATGTCCGGGAGGGGCCGGGCTGACGACCACCATCCCGATCACCAACCAGGTCCAGACCATCTACAGCGCTCACACCGCCGACGTGCGGCCCTTCTTTCTCCAGCACTTCGCGGAGTGGGACGGCAGCGCGGTCTCCCCCCAGCGCTACGCCCAGTTCCGCGTCCGCTGCTCCACCGAGAACTTCTCCACCGCCGCGGGCTGGACCAACTTCAAGGTGGGCGAGTCCACCGACGGGTACGCGGCCTCGCTGACCGTCAGCTACTACGCCCCGTAGCCGGCCACCTGGCCATCGACCCCGGCTACGGCCGGGCGTCGATCTTCTCCCACATCTCCAGGTAGCGATCCGCGGACTCGTAGAGCGGCTGCAGCTCCGAGTCGGAGAGGCCCACGGTGCGGAGCTCCTGGATGAAGTCCGGGAGCATCCCGGCGTGGGCGACCCCGGTGAAGTTGATGTCGAAGGTCCGCGCCCCGGACACCTGCCGGTTGAAGGTCACTCCCCGCCGATCGGTGAACGGGTAGCTGACCATCGGGCCGGTGCCCGGACCGGCGCCCTTGCAGGCCGCGGCGCCGAACCGCGGCGGGGGCAGCCCGTTGAGGCCATTAAAGTCGGTGCCAATCCCCACCGGGAGGCCCTGCATCTGCGCCACCGCATGGCAGTAGGCCTGGGCGAAGGCGGTCACCGACTCATCGCAGTCGTGGGCCACCGGGGTCAGCCCGTGGGCCGCCGCGTCGAACTCGGCGGTCTCCCCCACCGCCCCCTGCCGGATGTTCACGCTGACCAGTCCCCCCAGGGCCCGGATTCGCGCCAGTGTCGCGTCGTCGAGGTTGGCCTCGTGCGAGGAGTGGGGTGAGATCGACAGCGCGTTGAAGCCGGTGTGGCCGGCGATCAGCGGGTAGTTGGCGCTCTCCGCCGCCACGACAGTCGCCTGGGTCGCCTGATCGCTCATGTGGTCCACGTCGATGATCAGCTTGCGGCGCATCAGCTCGGTGAGCAGGGTCTGCCCAGGAGTGGTGAGGCCGGTGGCGTTGCAGTGCGCGAAGGAGGTCGGGTAGGCAGGCGCCAAGCCCGTTCCCAGCCCGTCCACCAAGGCCTGGGACAGGCTGTTCGGCTGTAGGCCGCTGAGCTGGAAGGTGATCGCCGGGCTGGTGGGGTTGGGGAGGGTGGAGCAGTCGGTCACCCCGAAGAAGGAGCCGTTGACCCACCGGTTGGAGAGGTTGAAGAAGTCGTTGTAGACGGCGGCCCCGCCGAAGGCGTTGTCGGTGAGGTGGATCGGGAACACGTGTCGGATCCCCGCCGCCCGCAGCTTGGCGACCTCGGTGGCCAGGAAGGACGGATCGCTGCAGTTGGGATTCCCGCTGTTGCAGTCGAACAGCTGATCCACCTCCAGGCCCAGCACCACCGCCAGCCGTCCGTGGAGGATTGCGTCGCGGGCCTCGGCGGCGGTGTAGACGACGTCGTACCAGCCGCCCTCGCTGGCGATCTCCGTCTCCAGCTGCTTGGCGGCGTCGATCTGCGCCAGTACGTTCTCCATGTCCTGGCAGGTGCGGCCGGCCGCGGGGCCGATCGCCAGCAGGGAGTTCGCCTCGCACAAGGGCTCGCTGGTCACCGCCAGCATCACCATCAGGCGCAGGCCGCCCTCCCAGGCGCGCTTGAGCCACTCCTTGTGGACCTGCTGGTGGGTGAAGTCGTCGTAGCGCGGCCACTCCAGGAAGTCCGGGAACCCGGCCCGGAAGTGGAAGGGAAGGTTGCGCCCCATGCTCACCCCGGCGTTGACGAAGTCATGCGAGGACAAGGTGGTGTCCAGCGGGTTGATCCCATGGATGGAGCACTCGTCCAGGGAGGAGAGCGGCCCCCTCGGGTCGCCGTGGAACAGCTCGCCACCGAACCCCAGGTTCGAGAACTGGTGATTGTGGGTGTCGGCCAGCCCCACCAGACGGGGAAGGGTGATCGATGCCGAGGCGGTGGAGGTGGCCGCGGTCCAGCTCCAGTGCGCGACCAGCTCATAGTTGTGGGCGCCGCGGATGCCCCGGGGATCGTCGACGTAGGAGGTGGGGAGGTTGGCGTTCCCCGAGCCACCCCAGGTCAGCTCGTGGACCTTCTGCCCGTCGCGGAACAGCTCGTAGCGCGAGAGGAACAGCCCACCGTTCATCGGGGGCGGAGGCGGGGTCCAGTTCAGCCGGACCGCGCGGGTTCCCAGGACGGTGGCGGACAACGACAGCGCGGGCGGAGGAGCGTCGGGCATCGTCACGTCGACGCGGCGGCGCGCCACCTCCAGCCCGTTGCGCCGGGAGTAGACGCAGTACTTGTAGAACTGGTTCGGGACCAGCGGGTGGTCGGCATGGGCGAAGCGGTTGAGGCCGCCCCAGAACGAGTACAGGTTCGGGAAGGGAAGGTTGTAGGCGCGGCCTCCCTGGAGGACGAACTCGTCCGGGCCGTAGAGGAGCCGGGAGCCTCCGGGGGGGATGGCGCCGTTGGGGGGCACTCCCTCCCAGCCGATCTCCACGGTGAACGGATCGGCGACGGTGGCGGTGAGCTTGTAGATCTCATCCGCGGTGGGGACGCCGGGCACCACCGACAGGCACCCGGTCTTCTGGACGACCTGCTCGAGGTCCATCTCCCAGTGCTGGGGGACCTTGTCCGGATCCCTCAGGCGCTCCAGCACCGGGGGCAGCCAGGGGAAGAAGTGGACCCCCCACAGGTCACCCACCTCCGGGAAGCCGATGCGATCGGCGAGGGTGGGATCAAGCTCGTTGAGGGAGAACAGGACCTCGGTGGGCTTGACCCGCACCTGGTGGACCAGCTTCAGCAGCCCCTCCGATCCGGGCTGGGACTCCAGCACCTTGAGCAACAGCTCCAGCCGGACCTCGACCTCCGGGGTCTCACTGAGGGCCCGCAGGTGCTCGGCGAGGCGGACGCCGTCCTCCCCCTGGCCCTTGAGTCCCTCCAGGATCTTCTCCAGCGCCTCTGGGCCGGCGGTGCGGACCGCCACGTCGGAGAGGGAGATCGCCAACCCATCCTCGGCAAGCTTCTCCGGCTCCAGGCCGAGGCTCTTGCCCCACTCGGTGCTGGGGCGCAGCAAGGGAAGGACCAGGCGATCCCCGAAGAGCCGCAGCTCGGGTTCAGCCAGGGTCCCTTCGATGGATTCGCGCGCGAGCGCTGGCCCTGACAACGCGGAGACCAACGCGACGAGAAGCACTGGACGGATCATGCGGAGGAGACGAACGCGCCCGGAGATATTCCCGCCAGTCGCGATCAGAGGTCGGAGCGTTCGGTGGTTCTCGCTCGGCGCACCCGGGGGCCCATCCCGCTGCTCCCTTGCGTCCGTTGGACCGACAGTCCGCTGCGACCCGGAGGCAGTCGCGGATTGCCGGTCTCGTCGTCACTTCTGGGCCCTTGGTTCGGGAATCTCCCCGGCCGGAAGCCAGTCGGAGCGGACTTGCCCATCGACGAGTCGAGATCAAGGGCCCAGTCCGGGACCCAGCTGCGCACCGTCGGTGGGACAGCGCGCAACGAGGTCACCCAGCCGCAGCGGGCGGAGCAGTTCTTTGGACGGCAGGCAGCGGGGCTACAGATCTCCGAACTTCGAGGGCCGGACCGCCTGGAAGCCCTGGGTGGGGAGTGGAGCGAGCTGCTGGATCAGATCCCCCACGAGGTGTTCTCGCGACCGGAGTTGGTCAGTGTCTGGCTTCGGAGCTTCTCCAGCCCGGGCGCGGTACGGACCCTGGTGGCCAGGGATGCGCAGGGGAAGTTGGCGGCGGTGCTCCCCCTGGTGGAGGCCCGCGTCCCGGAGCTGGGCGGAGTGCGCGCGCTGTGCGCCCCGGGCAACGTCCACTCCTGCCGCTTCGACTTCGCTGCGCTCGATCCCGCCGCGGCGGCCTCCGCCTTCATGGAACACCTGGGCCGGGATCCCGGCTGGCAGGTGCTGCGGCTGACGAACGTGGCGGAGGGGGCTGCCTGCTGGAACCTGCTGTTCGCCGCCGAGGCCCGGAACCATCCGATCGGGACCTGGTCGGCGAATCGCTCCCGGCATCTGCCCCTGCCCGCCACTGTGGAGGGGCTGCGGACCCGACTGGACCCCACCCTGCTGGCAAACCTGCGCCGGCGCCGCCGCCGTTTGGGGGAGAGCGGAGAGATCTCGCTGGAACACTTCACCGGCGGACCGGAGCTGGACCAGCGGATGGAGGAGCTGTACCGCGTCGAGGCCAGCGGCTGGAAGGGCAGGGAGGGCACCGCGATGGCGCTGGAGGCGGAGACCCGGGCCTTTTACCGCGACCTCTGTCACGCGGCAGCCCGGGGCGGGTACCTGTCCCTCCACTTCCTCCGACTCAACGGTCAGGCGATCGCCGCGGATCTGGCGCTGGCGTACCGGGGGCGATTTCTCTCGTTGAAGATTGCCTACGACGAGGCGCTGGCGCGCTTCGGGCCCGGCCAGCTGCTGACCGAGGACATGCTTCGGTACGCGATCAACCAGGGGCTGACCGAATACGATCTGCTCGGGGACGACGCCCCCTACAAGGCCGCCTGGGCGGACCAGGTGCGCCCCCACCACTGGCTGTACGTCTTCGCGCGCACCACCACCGGACGGGCGCTTTGCTCGGCGAAGTTCAAGTTCGCGCCGATGCTGAAGCGGCTGCTGGGGCGGTGAGTGACCCGGGCCCGACTCAGTCCAGGCCCTTGCGGCCCCGGAACTCGCGACGCAAGAACCGCCGGGCGTGGCCGGTGGCGACCAGGTGCTGCGCCTTCTTCACCTTGGCTTGGGCCTGCTCGAGCGTGACCTCCCCGTCGATCAGCGCATCCGCCAGCAGGCAGCGATAGTCGGAGCAGGTGCCGGGGCGGGACTGGTAGATCCGGCAGTCCTTTCCCTCCAGCGCCGCGCAGCGCTGGGCCAGCGCCTTCTTCCCGCTGCGCCGGTGCTGGATCGGGATCCCCAACGCCTCCAGCTGTGCGACCTCGTCCGGCTCCAGCGGGACGTGGGTGAACAGGCTGCCGTCGCAGCACAGCCCACACGCCCGGCAGAGGGTGGAGAGGGCGTCCTCCGCCGGCGCCTTGTCGTCCGTGACCTGCGCTGGCGTTTCCGAAGGGGGAATCAGCATGACCACTCCTCCAGATAGCCACGCCGGGCCGCAGATGCGGGGGGAAAGCGTCCAGGCAGGCAACTGCCTGCCACTTCGTCGCCAATCCACCACTGTCTCAGGACGCCAGGCACCCGCGGCCACGACCCCCTCCGGTGCCACCTCCAACGGCCACCTCCAGACGTGGGAGGTCACCCGCCGGCGTGGGGCGCGCCCGGAGCGGCAGGCGAGTAGGCTGGGCCGGTGCAGCGCGACAGCGGGCTTGCGGGGATGTTGTTCTTCGTCGTCGAGCCCGCCACGGCTCGGCAGTTTCCCGAGCCTCCGCTGGAGGTCTGCACCGGATGTGGACGGGACCATCGGCCCCCGCCGCCGGGCGCACTGCTCTTCGAGCCACTCGATCCGCACGTCCCGCTGAACCCGGTGGTCCTCACCACCACCCGGCAGTTGTTGATCGCCGGCGACCTGCTCGAGGCCTGGGCGGCGCTGGGCGTCGCGGCAGATCTGGCGCCCACCGTGTTCGGGCCCAGCAGTCGCCAGTACCTTCAGGTGCGGCCGGTCTGCTCGGTGGAGCCGGTGGTGACCAGGCCGCAGAAGCCCTGTCCACACTGCGGCTTCCGCGGTCAGCTCCAGTTCGACAACCTCCGCACCCGGCGCCCCAGCAACCCGGAGGCGCGCTGCTTCCGGGTGGAAGGTGGCGACGGGGCACTGGTCTTTGACGACGGGGTCCGGCGGTTCATCGCGGAGCAGAAGCCGGACCTGTCGATGCGCCCGGTCCACCTGCCCCTCCCGGCGGTGCCGCTGGAACCGTGGAGCTGCTTCTAGGCGCGCACCCGCTGCGTCAGGTGCCGGTCCGCTGCGCAGCGTTCTCTTCGGCCGGCGACAGGGTTGGGTCATCACCTGGCTGATGCTGGTGATGATCGGGATCTTCTCCACCTTCGGGCCCCGCGGCGGAAACCGCGACGCGATTTTCGGGTTTGTAGTATTTCACTCCGGGTAGATTCCCGCGCCGCTGCCTCCCCGGAAGGAACCCTGCAATGCCCCGTTCTCCGAAGATCCTGATCTGCCTTGCGCTGGCCGGTGCGGTCGCCACCGGCTGCAGCAACCCCGAGACCCCCGCCCGCCCGGGCACGCTGAGCTTGTCCCTGACCACCACCCAGGGCACCACGGTGTACCGGTTGATGGGCGCCACCTTCGCCCTGGCGGGCACCGAGACCCTGAGCGTGACGCCCGCCCCGGAGGAGGAGCGGTTCAGGGTCGATCTCGCCGCCGGCGACTACACCATCACCCTCCAGGACGGCTGGCACATGGAGAGTTCCACGGACGGTGCCCCCTTCGCCGCGGTCAACGCCGTACTGGCCAGTCCGGCTTCGCAGAGCTTCTCGATCTTCGCCCAGGAGATCACCTCGGTGCGCTTCACCTTCCGCGCCGGCGAGGAGGTGATGGAGTTCGGAGACGGCCGGCTGAACCTGGAGATCGAGGTGGAAGAGGTGGGTGGGGCGGCCTGTGGGGTGGCCCATTCCTCCTGCAGCCAGTCCACGGTCACCTGCTCCGGACACACCGCCACCATCGAGAATACCTGCCTGTTCTCCACCGGCCCGGACGGGACCTCGATCACCTGCAACGGTGACACCACCACCATCCCCAGCGGCTTTGGCGTCGCCGAGAACGGCTACGGGAACGCCGCGCGGCAGCTGGCCGATCTGCAGCGCCGGCTCCTCCTCTACTTCGCCGCCCACGGTCAGTTCCCGGTCGAGACCGCCGCCTACACGCCGCTCGCCTCCTGCTGTGGAGCCGGAGGGGTGTTCGAGTGCCCGGGCTACGCGGGTGCCTGGGAGTACGGCGTCTGGCAGACGCTGGGCTTCGCGATCGCCGCCGACCACAGCTTCGTCTTCTCGTACAACGCGCCGAACGGGGAGGCCGCCCAGGTCACGGCCCGCGGGGATCTCGACTGCGATGGGATCTCGATCGATTACGGGCTGAGCTGCAGCGTGATCAACGGAAACCCCTCCTGCACCCTGTCCCTGCCGGTGCCCTGCATCGGCGGCGCGGACTACGAGTAGGCGCGCGGAGCCGGCGAGTCCACGCCTCGCCGGACGCGCTGAATTGAGGGCTGGAGCGGAAAGCTGGCCGGGCTACCCACCGGCCAGCGCCGCGCTAGAGCTGGGACCTACCTGGTTGAAGATCAGGGCGAAACGATCTTCACGATCACCACGCGGGCAGCGGAATCATAGAACCACCGATGGTTCGTCGCACCTTCCGCCTCAGCGGCGGTAGGCGCCTCGGGGATGTTTCCTTCGCTGCCGACAAAGCGGACCGAGTTGCCCTCCACGGAGACCCCGGCTGGCTTGTGCGGCCAGCGGGCGACCCTCCAGATGACGGGCTGCGAGGGTGGCGATGAATACCGCAGCTCCAGCGGACCCTTTGCCTCGTCAGCGGTGAGCGTGATCCAGCTTCGCTTGCCTTCGTCCCGGTAGCGGAAGGTGGTCGCGCCCTTCGGGTAGACCAGCACCGTCAGGCTGCCCTCCGACGCGCTCGATCCGTGTCCCAGGTAGTCGCGGCGGACATCCAGCGGGATGATCGAGCCGTGGCGGAAGAACACCGGCTCGCGCCCCAGGGGCACCGGTTGGGAGACCGTGCCCGAGACGACCCGCGACTCATCCCAACGATCGATCCACTCGCCGCTGGGCAGTTCGATTTCCAGAGAGCTCACGCCGGCCTGGACCACAAACGCGGCGAAGATCTCGTCACCGAGCCTGTGCGAGAACCGCTCCGGGTTCATCCCCCGAAGGACCGGCTCGCCGGTCTCGTAGTGCCTCCAGTCGTAGCTGTGCAGATAGGGGGTCAGCTCAGCGTGGAGCCAGGCGTGATCGCGGAAGCTCCGCAGCAGCTCGGTCGAATAGTCCCAGGGGTCCACCGGCATCGACGGGCTGTGGTCCATGACGAGCTGCAGCGCGCCCCAGTGGATCCGCCGGAAGTAGGTCTCTTCCTCGACCGTCTCGTACTCGAAGGCGGTGAATTCGTTGAAGGCGCCGACGAACGGTGTCTTCGCGTACACCCGGCGGATGCCCTCCTGGAGTCCTTCGAAATTGGTGGGCAGATCGTCGATGTAGGCGGTGTGACCGGCCTCCGCGAGATAGGCGTCGGAGAAGGGCTGCGGGCCAGAGTAGTCGTTTCCCCACGCCTTGAGGACGACCGCTCCCCGCTCGGGAAGGTTCTGGCGAACCCACTGCTGGGTGAGCCGTCCGAAATCATCGTCCGCCAGGTGGTCGAGGTAGAAGCCGCCAAGGACGTCGCCAATCTGCGCGTGCAGCCGTTCGAAGTCGGCCTCGGTGTCGCAGCCGCCCCAGAAGTGGATCAAGGCCGGAATTCCCAGAGCCCGCATCCGCGCGATTGCCGCGTCCTCACCGCCGACGAACTCACAGTTCTTGTCCGGGAGGGCCCACTCGTTCCCGTCGAAGTGGAAGCCGGTGATGGGGATGTCCTCCACGACCAGTCGATCGATACGGGTCGCAGCCAGGCTTCCGGCCTCGAGGTTGCCGTGGAACGGACCGAGGATCCATTTCGTGGGGGACAGCGGGCGGCTCACGCAGATCCCGTTCGACGCCTCGCAGAAGGGCTTGGCCGCCTGGCAGTCGGAGTCGACCGCGCATTGCACGCAGGTGTTCGACACCGCGCTGCAGACCCCGGCCTCTCCACAGGGCTCCGCGGCGCTACAGGGCAAGGAACAGATGTCGTTCGGGTCGCAGACCAGCCCCTGCGGGCAACCCTCCCGGGGACAGATGCCCCCGCTCGTGGGCGGGGGTGGCGAGCACCCAGGTACACAGCCGTTGGTCAGAGCCAGGAGGAGGGCGAAGGACAGGAGTCGAGGAGACATTTGTAATTCAAGCCTACCTCGGTGCGGGCTCCAATCCTCGGGCCCAATGGATGACCGGGGCCTCGGGACCCCCACGAGCGGTCCTGGAACCCTCCCCGGTGTGGAGGGCGCCAGGTGATCTGTACCGGGCACCTGTTCGGCTGGAGCGGACGTGGCCTACGCTCGAGATCATCGGGGGAGGCACGGTCGGTTGAACGGCGTTCCCCGCGCACTCGAACCCGGGGGACCCTGTGCAAACCCAACTGGATCACGTCTACGCCCACGAAGCGCGGCATCCGAACCGTCTTTGGCTCACCCAGCCGATCGGAGGCGGCGTCCTCAAGACGTACACCTGGGGGCAGGCGATGGACGAGGTGCGCCGGATGGCCGCGCACCTCCAGTCGCTGAACCTTCCACGTGGAAGCCGGATCGCCGTCTTCTCCAAGAACACCGCCTGGTGGCTGATGAGCGATCTGGCGATCTGGATGGCCGGCCACGTGACCGTGCCCATCTATCCGGTGCTCACCCCGGCCAGCATCCGGGCGATCCTGGAGCACAGCGGTTCGAGCCTGATCCTGGTCGGCAAGCTGGACAACTTCGCCGGGATGGCCCCCGGGCTGCCGTCGCACCTGCCGAAGATCGTGATGCCGCTGGGACCGGCGATCGACGCGCCGAAGTGGGCGGAGCTGGTGGCGAAGACCGCGCCGCTCCAGGAGAGCCCGCGGCCGGCGCCGGATGATCTCGGAACCATCGTCTACACCTCGGGCAGCACCGGCGAGCCGAAGGGGGTGATGCACAGCTTCCGCACCATGGCCGCCGCGCAGTGCTTCGTGGACCTGCTGGGAGCGACCGAGAACGACCGGCTGATCTCCTATCTGCCGCTGGCCCACGTCGCCGAGCGCTCCCTGCTGGAGACCGGCGCCTTCAAGGTCGGCTTCCAGGTGTTCTTCGCCGAGAGCCTGGACACCTTCGTCGAGGACGTGAAGCGCGCCCAGCCCACCATCTTCGGCAGCGTCCCCCGGCTGTGGCTGAAGTTGCAGAGCGGGGTCCACGCCAAGGTGCCGGCCCCGAAGCTGGCGCGGCTGCTGAAGATCCCGATCCTGAGCGGCTTGATCCGCAAGAAGGTGCTGGACGGGCTGGGGATGGGGAAGGTCCGGGTGGCGGTCACCGGTTCCGCGCCCACGCCCCCGGAGGTGATCGCCTGGTACGCGCGGCTGGGGCTGAAGCTGCACGACGTGTACGGGATGACCGAGAACTTCGCCGTCTCCCACGCGGTCCGCGAAGGCCAGGTCCGGGCCGGGTACGTGGGATCGCCATTGTCCGGCGTGACCTGCAAGCTGACCTCCGCGGGAGAGATCCTGGTGAAGAGCCCGGGGACGATGCTCGGCTACTACCAGGCGGATCACCTGACCCAGGAGATGATCGACGCCGAGGGCTTCCTCCACACCGGTGACCGCGGCGAGGTCGACGAGCAAGGCCGCCTGAAGATCACCGGCCGGGTGAAGGAGCTGTTCAAGACCAGCAAGGGCAAGTACGTGGCCCCGGCGCCGATCGAGAACCGGTTGCTGGCCCACCCGGATCTGGAGCAGGCCTGCGTCACCGGCGCCGACCTCCCCCAGCCCTACGCGCTGGTGGTGCTGGCCGAACACCTCCGCAAGTCCAACCAGCTACAACAGCGGAAGGCGTTCATCACCCAGGCCCTGGAGGCCCACATGACGAAGCTCAACGCGGAGCTGGATCCGCATGAGCAGCTGCACAAGGTGGTGGTGATGTCCGACGAGTGGACGGTGGAGAACGGGCTGCTGACGCCGACCCTGAAGCTCAAGCGCTCGGCGATCGAGGCCCGGTACGCCGGCAGCGCCTCGGCGTGGAACCAGCAGCGGGAGAACGTGCTCTGGGTGTGAGGCGCGCTGCCCCGCCGGGCGCTCATGGACCGGCGGTGGTGCGCCCAGGGGGTGGGTGAATTAGCGTCCCGGGAATGTCCGACGTCACGCCGGTTCGAGATCCCAAGCAGGACAGCCTGTTGACCCCGCACAACGCGGTGCTGGCCTTGATCGATTATCAGCCCGAGCAGTACGCGGGGGTTGGCTCCATCGACCCCCGGGAGCTGGTTGCCAATGTCACCCTCCTGGGCCGGCTCGCGACCGCGTTCGAACTGCCGGTGGTGCTGTCCACGGTCTACGTGAAGCACGGGATGTCGGGCACCAACCCGGAGTTGTTGGCGGAGCTGCCGGGCGTGGAGGAGATCGACCGCACGACGATGAACTCCTGGGAGGACCCTGACTTTCGCGCAGCCGTGGAGCGGACCGGGAGGAAGAAGCTGATCCTCGCGGGGCTGTGGACCGAGGTGTGTGTGGCGTTTCCGGCGCTCGACGCCCTGCGGGAAAGGTACGAGGTCTACGTGGTCGTCGACGCAATCGGCGGAGTGAGCCGGGCGGCCCATGAAGCAGCCATGCAGCGGATGACTCAGGCGGGGGCGCGGCCCATCTCGGTGCTGGGACTGGCCTGTGAGCTTCAGCGGGACTGGGGACGGCCCGGGGCGGATCGCCTTCGCAGTGTCATGCGCGGCTACTTCGCGGCCCATCGCGCCATGAAAGACGCCCGCTAGGGGCCCCGAGCTCCGGTCCGGCCTACTTCCGCCCCGCCCGGTACTGCTCCATCAGCTCCCGGGCCTGGCGGAGCTTGTCCTCCACGAAGCGGTCGTCCTCGTCGGGGTCGGCCGGCTCCTCCGCCGGGGCGTCGATCGCGCCGGCCAGCGGGTTGGCGGGCTCGGGGGGAATCGGGGCCAGCGAGTCGCGGAACCAGACGGCCAGCTCGGCGGCGTCACAGGCCAGCCAGGTTGCGGCCTGACGCACCACCCGGCCGGCGTCTCCCTGGATCCGCTTCAGCGGGCCCTTGCCCTTCTGGAGGCTGGCCCGGGCAAAGCCGTTGGCCACGTCGTGGTACACGGCCACCACCTGCTCCTCCAGCGAGCCGGCAAAGGCCTGGACCAGGGCGTCCAGGTGGGGCTCCAGCGAGGAGGACTTCTCGCCCCGCCCCCGCAGCGGACGGATCGCCAGCAGGGTCCAGCCGGAGGTGGCCAGCGCCGCCGGGGGATCCAGCTCCTCCAGCTCCAGGGCGCCCAGCTCGGGGTGCTGCTCGCGCAGGGCTCCCACCACCCGGCGGACGCGCTCGAGCTCCAGATCCACATCCGAACAGAAGACGATCAGGCGTTGCTGCACGGTGTCCGTCCCTAGAGGGGAATGTTTCCGTGCTTGCGGGGGAGGTTCTCCTGCCGCTTGTCCTTGAGCATCTCCAGCGCCCGCACCAGCTTGGCGCGGGTCTCCTCCGGGCGGATCACCTCGTCGATGTAGCCCAGCTCGGCGGCCTTGAACGGGTTGGCGAACTTCTCGCGGTAGTCCGCCACCAGCTTGGCGCGCTCGGCGTTGGCGTCCTTGGCCTTGAGCAGCTCGTTGCGGAAGATGATGTTCACCGCGCCCTCCGGACCCATCACCGCGATCTCCGCGGTGGGGTAGGCGTAGTTGATGTCCGCCCGGATGTGCTTGGAGGCCATCACGTCGTAGGCGCCGCCGTAGGCCTTGCGGGTGATCACCGTCACCTTGGGCACGGTGGCTTCGGCGTACGCGTAGAGCAGCTTGGCGCCGTGGGTGATGATCCCGCCCCACTCCTGATCGGTGCCGGGCAGAAAGCCGGGGACGTCCACGAAGGTGACCAGGGGGATGTTGAAGCAGTCGCAGAAGCGGACGAAGCGCGCCGCCTTGCGGGAGGCGTCGATGTCCAGGCAGCCGGCCAGGAACGCGGGCTGGTTGGCCACGATCCCCACGCTGCGGCCGTTGAGGCGCGCGAAGCCGATCACCATGTTCTTGGCGAAGTGCTCCTGCACCTCGAAGAAGTGCCGGTTGTCCACCACCGCCCGGATCAGCTCCTTGATGTCGTAGGGCTTATTGGGGTTGGCCGGGACCAGGTCCTTGAGCGCCTCGTCGGCGCGGAACGGGTCGTCGTCATTGGCGGCGACCGGCGGATCCTCGGCGTTGTTGGAGGGCAGGTAGGAGAGCAGCTCGCGGGTGAGCAGGATGCAGGCCTGCTCGTTTTCCGCGGCGAAGTGGGCCACGCCGGACTTGGCGTTGTGGGCCAGCGCGCCGCCCAGGTCCTCCTTGGAGACCTCCTCGTGGGTCACGGTCTTGATCACCTCCGGACCGGTGATGAACATGTACGAGGTGTCCTTGGTCATCAGGATGAAGTCCGTGATCGCCGGCGAGTACACCGCGCCGCCCGCGCAGGGGCCCAGGATCAGCGAAAGCTGCGGGACCACTCCGGAGGCCAGGGTGTTGCGCAGGAAGATGTCCGCGTACCCGGCCAGGCTCTCCACCCCCTCCTGGATGCGGGCCCCGCCGGAGTCGTTGAGCCCGATCACCGGCGCGCCCACCCGGGTGGCCAGGTCCATGATCTTGCAGATCTTCTGCGCGTAGGCGCCGGAGAGGCTGCCGCCGAAGACCGTGAAGTCCTGGGCGAACACGAACACCTTGCGGCCCTCGATGGCGCCGTAGCCGGTGACCACGCCGTCGCCGAGGATCTTCCGCTCCGCCATCCCGAAGTCGGAGGAGCGGTGGGTGACGAACTTGTCCAGCTCCTGGAAGGAGCCCGGATCCAGCAAGAGGTCGATCCGCTCGCGGGCGGTCAGCTTGCCCACCTCGTGCTGCTTGGCGATGCGATCGGCCCCGCCTCCCAGCTCCGCCTGCTCCTCCATCTCCTTGAGGCGTAGGCGCAGGGGGTCCTTCTCCGGGATGGTCTCGTTCATGGCCCGGCCTCTATACACAGGGGACGGGCGGCCAGAAAGCACCGTCAACGCCCGTGGGCGATGCCAATCAGACCCGGGGTTGCCTACACGGTGCGCTCAGGGCCCGCCGGCGTCGGCGTCCAGGGTCCACTGGAGCTGGAAGCGGTGCTTCTTCCCCGTCGCGGAGTCCGCCCACAGGGAGACTGCCTTGGAGTGGGCAAACAGTGGGCCCAGCTCGATCCCCACCGCCACCACCGCGGCCAGCTCGCGAGAGCTCATCAGGTCCAGCATCGAGACCTGACCGAAGGCCTTGTTCACCAGCTTGGGATCGAGGTCGATCACCGCCCCGTGCGCCATCGGGGTGGCGGCGGGCGGAAGCTCCTGGAGGAGGTGGGTGACTGCCTGGGAGTCGTTGCCGAAGAACAGGTTGTTGCCGCTGATCCCCAGCTCCACCTCTCCCCCCTCCAGTTTCAGCAAATAGCCGCGGTCGGTGGCCCGGGCGTGGGGCCAGGACTTCATCCCCTCCAGCAGCTTGCGGGCGGCGGCCACGTTCCCCAGCCGGGCCACCCCGGCCTGCTTGACGGCGAAGAACCGGGAGGGCGCGGTGCGCAGGGTCCCCGCCACCTGCACCCGGTCCACCCGCAGGGCGGCGTCCCCGGTCAGGTGCTTGGAGAGAGCGAACACCAGCTCTCCGGTGAGCTTGCGATCGCAGGACGGGCAGGCGGCGGCCAGATGGGAGTCCAGCTTGCGCGCCAGGTAGCGGGAGGAGTCCGGGTGCACGCGGGTGCGTGCCACCGCGATCCCGGACAGCTTGAGGGCGGCGAAGGCGGAGGGACCCGCGCCCATCAGCCGGGGATCGTGGTCACCGAGGGTGAACCCGTTGGCGCGCAGGGTGTCCCCCTCGGCGGTCAGCGCCAGCGCCACCTTGCCGGGGGCGAGCACGAAGGCCTCGCCGGTCAGTCCGTCGAAGGCGCTCAGCGGAGTGGGCGCGGCGGCCAGCGCGCGGACCGCCTGCTGCAGCCGGGGCTGGACCCCGTCGGTGTCGTCCGCCACGCAGGCCTCCTTCTTCCGGATCACCACTCCGTAGACCAGCTGGCCCTCCACATGGACGCCGAACACCCCCGGGGTCTTGTCCTTCCACAGCGGGCCGTAGCCTTCCAGCGAGGCGCGGGCGGCCTTCTCGAAGCGGGCCGGATCCTTCAGCCACAGGCAGGTGACCTTTCCGGAACCGAAGAAGCTGCTGGTGAGCGGACGGCCGGTGTCCACCCCCTTGGCCTCCAGGTCGGCCACGTCGCGGACATCCATCTCCAGCCCCGGAAGCAGTTCGCGGGCCCAGCTGTCCGGCCGGAGCATCGCGCTGTGACGGCCGGCGGCGGTGAGGAACTTCACCGTCGGCGCCAGGCGATCCGGGCGGGGAAGGTGGACCACCACCTCCGCACGGGGAACGGTCCGGGCGGTGGGCGCGGCGGCAGTGGTCAGGGAGGCGGCGGCGATCAGCAACGAGGTCAGCACGGAGCAGACCTTCGGCATCCGGGTGCTGACTGTCAATTTCGCCGGTTTAGGGGTGCTGGGAAGGGAACGACCCTGACCGCCCGGGATGGCGCGCCGTGTCAGGGGCGGGCCAGGAGAATCGTGGAGGGTGTTTGTAACTGGCTCCGGAGTGGGTGCGTAATCGCCACCAGGGACACTCTCAAAGGACGCCTCCATGGTTTCGCGGATCTCCGACTCGTCGCCCATCCGTCGCAGCTCGCCGGACTCCGCAGATCGGGCCATGCCCAAGCCTGCGCCGCCCCCGCCCCCGGCGGACCAGTACGAGCCGCCTGCTCCCGCCGATCCGATGTCCCTGGCGGTCAATCCGACCGACGGAGGGGCCGAGGTCACCGCCGGGGTGGAGGGCAGCACCCAGGTCGGCGGGGTCACCATCGGTGGGGGTCTGGAGGTCTCCGCGAACTTCGAGTCCGAGGTGACGCGCGAGGATGGCTTCGTGACCTTCAACGTCAGCGCCAACGCCTCGCTCACCGCCACCGGCGAGCTGGCGCTGGAGGGAAAGAAGGTGGGCGGTTCGGTCTCCAGCAGCCACACCGAGACCGCGAACGCGACCTACGAGGTCCGGCTCAGCGAGGAGGACTTCCAGCGCTTCCAGAACGGCGAGATCCCGGTGCCGAACCCGGCGGATCCCACCACCATTCCGGACGGCGGATCGGTTCGCCTGGACACCGCCAACATCGAGAGCAGTGAGCTGGGCGCCACGGTCGCGTATCACGGCGCGGAGGTCAGCCTCGGCTCCAGCGGCAGCGAGTCCGAGGGCACCTCGATCGAAGTCTCCCGGAACGGAGACCAGGTGCAGGTCAGCGCCGGCCCCACCGCCGCGTTCGAGTCCGGGATCACCGCCGGGCTCTCGGTGGGACCGGTGTCGGTCTCCGCCGGAAACAGCACCTCCTTCGAGGAGGTCCGGCTGCGGACGGCCTCGTTCGACCTCGGTTCGGAGGAGGGCACGCTCGAGTATCAGCGCTACCTGAACACCGGCGAGCTCCCCTCCGGCGATCGTCCGGGCGTGACCCACGCGGGGATCATCGAGCGGGCGGACTTCAGCTCGCAGTCCAGCGTCGACCTGGGGATCTCCGGACTGGACGCGGCCTCCTTCGACGGCGCCGGGACCTCGGGCACCCGCACCTCCTTCATCCAGGAGGATGGGTCACGGGTGGACGACATCTCGCTCAACTACGGCGGCGCGACCCTGAACATCCACAACGTGGAGAACGAGTACGGCAAACAGTACGACGAGTCGTACCACGAGCTGGTGTTCACCAATGACAGCGACGGGTTCCGCCGCGACCTGGTCACTGCCTTCACCGGCGATCCCGCCCAGGGCGACGAGGCCGCCAGCCACGACCGGCCGATCACCATCCGCCTGAGCCAGGATCAGCTCTCCGACCTGCGCCACCGCTTCGAGGACCGCGCCGCCGAGGACGGCAACGGCGACGCCAGCTTCGACATCGTCACCGCCGGGAAGAGCAACGACGACCTGGCCATCGCGCTGGCGAAGTTCTCCTCCAACAACCTGTTCATCAGCGACCTGGTCAGCCTCTCTCTCGATCACGCGGACGAGGGAGAGGACTACGGCAACCTCCCCGGGAGCGTGGTCACCGATTAGGGCGAGCTACAGGAGCCCGTACTCCTCCAGCTTGTTGTACAGGGTGCGGCGGCTGATCCCCAGCAGCCGGGCCGCCAGGGTCCGGTTGTTCCCGGCCCGCTGCAGGGCGCCGACCAGCGCGTCCTTCTCCGCCTCCTTGCGGCGGGACTCCAGGGTGGGGGCGTCCAGGGACGCGCTGCTGGGCGTGGCCGGCGCCGCGCCCAGGGCCGGTGCGGCACCGGGCCCGGCCTGCCGGCCCAGCTCGCGCTGCACGTCGGTGGTGGCCAGGGTCTCGGAGTCGGAGAGCACCACCAGCCGCTCGATGAAGTTCTGCAGCTGACGGACGTTGCCCGGCCAGGGCTGGGTGGAGATCAGCCGCATCGCCTCCGGCTCCAGCGCGGCGCCCGGCTTGCCGTTGGCCGCGCCCAACGTCTTGCAGAAGTGTTCGGCCAGGGTGGGGATGTCCAGCGGGCGATCGCGCAGCGGCGGCATCCACACCGGGACCACGTTGAGGCGGTAGAAGAGATCCTCGCGGAAGGTGCCTGCCTGCACCATCTCCTCCAGCTTGCGGTGGGTGGCGGCCACGAAGCGCACATCCGCCTTGAGGGTCTGGGTCCCGCCCAGCCGCTCGAACTCCTTCTCCTGCAGCAGCCGCAGCAGCTTCACCTGTACCGCGGGGGTGATGTCCCCGATCTCGTCCAGGAACAGGGTGCCGCCCTGGGCCAGCTCCACCCGGCCCGGCTTGCGGTTGGCGGCGCCGGTGAACGCCCCCTTCTCGTAGCCGAACAGCTCGCTCTCCAGCAGCGACTCCGGCAGCGCGGCGCAGTGCAGCTTCACGAACGGGCCGGCCTTGCGCGGGCTCTGGTCGTGGATCGCCCGGGCCGCCAGCTCCTTGCCGGTGCCGCTCTCGCCGCGGATCAGCACCGTGGCGTTGCCGTTGGCGGCGCGCCGGATCAGCTCGTACGCCTCCTTCATCACCGCCGAGCCGCCCACGAAGGCGCCGGCGTTGGCCGCGGTGGCGGTCTCGTGGCGGCTGCGGGTCAGCGCTTTCTCCACCACGTACAGCAGCTCCTCGCGCTCCCAGGGCTTGAGCAGGAAGTCGGCGGCGCCACGCTTCATCGCCTCCACCGCGTCCGGCACCGTCCCGTGGGCGGTCAGCAGCACCACCGGGATCTCCGGCCACTTCTCCAGGATGCGGGAGAGCAGGGTCATCCCGTCCATCTCCGGCATCCGCAGGTCGCTGATCACCACGTCCCAGGGACGTTGCTCCAGGATCTCCAGCGCCGCCGGACCGGAGGTCACGTGCCGGGTGGCGTAGCCGGCTTGCTGCAGCTGCGCGCCAAGGGTCATCCCGACCGCGGAGTCGTCATCCACCAGGAGAATCAATCCAGAGCTGGCCACGCGCGGAAGCTACCGCAGCGGCGGGGTGAAGTCCTGACAGCCCGCTCAGCTGGCCTGGCCGGAGTCGGCCACGAAGACCAGGCGGAGGGTGGTGCCGGAACCCTCCTTGCTGGTCAGCCGGACCTCGCCCCCGTGGGCCTCCACCACCCGGCGCACGAAGGCCAGGCCCAGCCCGCTGCCGGTGGCCTTGGTGGTGAAGAAGTCGTCGAAGGCGCGCTCGCGGGTGCGGGGGTCCATTCCCTCTCCGGTGTCCTGCACGTCCAGGAACACCCGCGCCGGCTCCAGCTTGTCCTCCAGCCCGGTGCGCACGGTCACCGTCCCGCCCTGGGGCATGGCCTCCATCGCGTTGCGGACCAGGTTCTCCAGCGCGCCGGCGATCAGATCCCGGTCCAGCCTCAGCTCCGGCAGCCCCTCCGCCGGCTGGGAGACGATCCGCACCTTTCCCTGACCGGCGAACTCCTGCAGCGAGAGCACGGTGCGCACCAGGGCGTTGAGCTCCTGGGGGGCGAGCACCGGCTCGATCCGGCCCAGCCGCTGGTAGTGCTCGACCACCCGGGAGAGCCGGTCGGTCTGCTGGACGATCAGCTTGAGGAAGTCCCCCTTGTCCGCCAGCGAGGCCCCGCGGGCGTGCTCCTCCTCCAGGAACTGGGCGGCGCCCTTGAGCGCGGCGATCGGGTTCTTGAGGTCATGGGCCATCTGGGCGGAGAAGCGGCCCAGGGTGGCCAGCCGCTCCAGCCGCTCCCGGGCCAGCGCGCGGGGGGTGAGCACCCGGCGCACGGTGACGATCACCGAGAGGGTGAGCAGCCCGGTGAAGGCCACCAGCGGCCCGGTGCGGGTGCTGAAGGAGGCGAACACCGCCAGGTAGCCCACCACCCCCAGGGCCACGGTGACGAAGATCACCGGGAAGCTGCCGGTGGCCAGGTCCCGGCCGAACAGCCGCCAGCGCAGGGCAATGAACGCCAGCAGGAGGTTGCTGGCCAGCGCGCCCACGTTCCCCAGCCGGGGCACGCCGCCGAACATCACCGACCACGGTTCGGTGAAGCCCAGGATCCCGACCAGGGCCAGCGCGTAGAGCACCAGCTGGGTGCGGGCGCGTTCGTCCGGGCGGGCCACCCGGCGCAGGTGGGTCAGCAGCAGCACGACGATCATCGCCCCCACCGCCGCTCCCAACGCCAGGTGGACGGTGGCGTGTTCAGCGGAGGTGACGAACTGCCGGACCCGGGGGGAGACGAAGGCCAGCAGGGTGCTGGCGGCAAAGGCGGTCACCACCGCGTAGGTGGAGAACATCAACCAGGCCAGCGACCGGCGCCGGCCGACGAAGGCCAGCACGAAGTGCAGGGCGATCGGCAGGTTCATCGGCGCGGCGGTGTTGCTCAGCCACAGCCACTCCGGCTGCCCGGTCAGCTCGTGGACCGCGGAGGGGAGTCCCCAGGAGAACTGGGTCACCGCCAGCAGCGCCAGCGGCATCCCCAGCGGGCTGCGCGCTCCCCGCCAGAGGGCCAGCAGCGCCAGGAACAGCTGCCCGGCACAGGCGATCAGGGTGATGGTCGCGTGCACGTCAGGTCCGGTCCCCGCCGACGGCTAGATCTCGAGCTTCTGCCACCGGCCGCCCTGCGCCAGCAGCGCCTCCCAGCGCTGGGTGGCCTCCTCGCGCTCGGCGGTGGCACCATCCGGCGCGTAGCCCAGGCTGTCGTTGAGGGTGCGGGTCAGCTCCTCGATGGCGGAGGTGCGGATGTCCAGCTCGCGGTGGCGCAGCGCCGAGACCAGCCATTCGATCCGGCGGCGACCGCGGTTCTCCGCCCACCACATCAGCCACTCGCGGGGATTGGTCCCGTGGCTCTGCTTGGTGATCTCCCGCAGCGCCTCCGCGGCGGCCTGCGCGGTCAGCTGGTCCTCGGAGCCGGTCAGCCCCACCAGCCCGTCGATCGCCTCGCGATCATGCAGCACCCCCAGCGCCCGGGCGGCCAGGCCGCGGCGGAGCGAGTCACGCGCGGTCAGCTCCTGGCGCAGGTCCTTCATCGCCGCGTCGAAGCGGGGCAGTTTGCGCAGCGCGGTGGCGGCGGCGCGGGCGGCGGAGGAGATGTCCGGCTCCAGATCGAAGAGTCCTCGCAGCACCCCGTCCACCAGCTCCGCGTAGGGGAGGTTCCCGGCGGTGAGCAGCGCCAGGTAGCGGGTGTCGGAGTCGTCGCTGTCCAGCAGCGGGGCCAGCGCGGTGGCCGCGGGGCGGCCAAGGCGGGCCAGGGCCCCGGGGATCGGTCCCAGCTCGTCCGCCTCCGGCAGCTCCATCACCGGCAGCCGCGACCAGGCGGTAGGACCGGGGAAGCGGGTGGCCAGCACCCGGGAGGACGCCTCGGGGGCCCGGGCCAGCTCCGCCATCGCGCGCGCCCGCTCGGTGGGATCGGGGCCGGTGAGCCGGCGGAGGATGGGAGTGAAGTCCGGGGGCGGCCGCTCGGCCTCCATCACAGTCAGCGCGGGCATGGAGGCGGCGCGCCCGGTGCGACCACCGGTGCTGGACGCCAGCGGGCCCCACCCCAAGCCCGCAGCGGAGGGAGCCGGTCCCAGGCCGGCGGGAGCGGAGGGGGCCGCAGGCGGGGTCGCCGGGGTCTCCACGGTCAGCTCCACCTCTTCGGAGACGGTGGCCACCCGCTGCTTGCGCAGCAGGATCAGCTCCTGGAAGGCGGCCGGCAGCTCCTGGCAGAAGATCAGGAAGTCGGAGAGGCGGCGCTGGCTGAAGGGCCGGGTGCCGGAGTCGCCGTACACCAGCGCCACCAGCCGGGCCTTCACCTCCACCGGGAACAGGAACAACGCGCGCGGCTGACGGCCAAAGGCGGAGAGGTAGTGCAGGTTCAGGGTGTCCGGCGGGAGCGGACCGGTGAAGCTTCCCCGGGAGAGGGCCACGGTGCGGAACACCGAGGTGGCATCCAGCGGAATGGAGACCTGGGCGATCATCTCCTTGGTCGCGTTCTGGCCCCGGGCATCCCAGCCCACCGCCGAGCCGCGGAGCACCGCGAAGGCGGCGGCGAACTCGAAGGTCCGCCGGGCGTAGGTCAAGGCGACGTCGATCACCTGATCGCGATCGCCGCTGGCCGCCGCCACCTTGAGCGCGGCGCGGGCATCGGCGATCGACCAGTCCGGGACCACGTCCGGGGTCGGCTGGAGCGCGGCGCTCAGCGCCGGCGCGCTGGGGCGAGGGACGATCGCCGGAGCGGGAAGCGGCGGGGAGAGGGAGGAGGACCGCTGCGGTGGCGCGCTGACCGGAGCCGGGGTGGCGACGGGCGGCGGCCGGACGGGCGCGGTCGGGACGCGGAGCTCCGGCTGGGTCGGCGTCTTGCCGTGCACGGCCGGGATCCGCGGCGGCGGCTCGGGAGTCCGGGGAGGCTCGGGAGGCCGGACCGCGACGGGCGGGGGCGGCTCCGGTGGCCGGGCCGCGGCGGGGGCGCGAGCGGGCTCGGGAGCCCGAACCACCTCGGGAGCGCGAGCGGGCTCGGGGGCGCGGACGGGCTCGGGAGCGCGTCGAACCGGCTCAGGCGCAACCGGCTCAGGCGCAACCGGCTCGGGCGAGCGGGTGGGCGCCGAGCGGTCCTTCTTGCGGACCTCGAGGGGGATCGGCTCCTCGGCGACGGTGCGGGCCAGCCGCTCCACCATCTCCAGGGAGAGCGAGTCCTCCAGGGTGGTCTCCTCCACCGGCACGTTCGCCGGCGGCCTGGGCGGGACCTCGGCCGCGGACGGCGTGGGCGGGGGAGGCGGCAGGGGCGCGGCGAGCGGGGCCTCGGGCTCGGCGGCGGGGACCGGTTCGCCCTGGGCCAGCAGCGCGGTGAAGCGGGCGGCCAGCGGCTGCTTGTAGATGGTCGAGATCCAGTCACGGATCCGGACTTCCAGCCCCACCCACAGCTCCAGCTGCTTGCCCAGCAGGAACGCCACCTCGTCCAGCTCCACCTTGCGGACCGGGTACCCGCAGACGATGTGCAGCACCGGGCCTTCCACCGAGAGCGGCGCCACGCAGAGGCGGTCGGCGATCTTCGGGGGGATCAGCGTGGCGACTTCCGGGTTCGGTTCGAAGTCCGCCAGGTTCACCGCGCGGAAGCCGGAGGCCTCACCCAGTGCCTGCAGCAGCGGCACCTCGGGGACCCAGCCGTGCTCCAGCAAGGTGGTGTCCAGCGCTCCTCCGGCCACGGCCAGTTGGCGCAAGGCCTCGTCCGCCCGCTCGGGGGTGAGCAGGCCGCGGCTGACAAGCACCTGGGCGAGACGGGCGGGCATTGGAGCGGGCGGAGTGTATGCGGCGCGCGCGAAAGGGCGCGCCGAAATCACACCGGTCGGACCACGAAGGTCGAGGTCAGCTTGTCGTGGAGGGTCTGGCCGCGGCGGTCAAACAGGGCCAGCCAGAAGCCGCCCAGGAAGAGGGCGAAGGAGAAGGCCGAGAGCAACGCGCGCAAGATGGCCCGCGCCGGCGCCGGAGCCAGGCCGCTGCGATCCACCAGCCGGATCCCCAGCAGCCGTCGTCCCAGGGTGCGGCCGTCCCACAGGAACCCGGCCACCGCCGAATAGACCAGGGACAGCACCAGGGCCAGCACCAGCCCGGGAATCAACACGTGCTCCATGGCGTGGGCGCGCGCCATCCAGGCATCGAGCCCGGTGAGGTGGGTAGGAGTGGGCCCGACGATCGCGGCGGCCACCGCGAGATAGGCGGCCAGGATTCCCAGGATCAGCGCCGCGTCCACGGTGAAGGCCAACGCTCGCCGCCATAGGGAGGCGGGCCGTGCGTGGTGCTCCTCCACTCCAGCCTGCGAGGCCGCGCTCATCCGGGGGGGAGTGGCGGACGGGGTGGCGGGTCGCGATGCGGGAGGCGGAGGAGGGGTCATGTCAGGAGCGTGTTCGAGCTGTGCGTCGGAGTGGAGACTCCCGGTCGGGCCGGGAGCGGCGAAGTCGGACTCGGGGGAGGGGATATCTGCCAGCAGCGGAGAGGTGAAGTCCACCGGAGCCGGGGCGGGCGTCGCCGGAGCAACGCTGGAGGGAGTTGCGACCGCGGCCGCTGCGACCGGCGCTGAGGGCCGAGGCGGAAGAGCGGCGGCGGCGACCGGAGCCGGGGGACGTGGGGGAAGTGCGGCGGCGGCCGGAGCCGGGGGACGCGGGGGAAGGGCGGCGGCGGCGGGATCCAGGGGACGCGGGGGAAGAGCGGCGGCGACCGGAGCCGAGGGACGCTGGGGAAGGGCGGCGGCGGCGGGATCCAGAGGACGCGGGGGAACAGCGGCGGAGGCGACCGGAGCCTGGGGACGCGGGGGAAGAGCGGCGGCGGCCGGGGCCGGAGGGCGCGGGGGAGTAGCGGCAGCGACCGGCGCCGGGGGAAGGGCGGCGGCGACCGGAGCCGGGGGACGCGGGGGAAGAGCGGCGGAGGCCGGAGCCGGGGGACGCGGGGGAAGACCGGCGGCAGGCGGAGCCGGGGGACGCGGAGGATTGGCGGCGGCGACCGGAGCCTGGGGACGCGGGGGAAGAGGGGCGGCGACCGGAGCCGGAGGACGCGGAGGGACGGCAGCCACCGGAGCCGGAGGGCGTGGAGGACTTGCGGGACCGGCGGGCGGAGCGGGGGGACGCGGCTCCACAGCGGCCGGGGCGCGGGGCGGGGTCGGTAGCTCTTCGGGCCGAGGCGCCCGGCGATCCAGATTCAGGTCCTGATCGAGAAGTCGGGGGACCGCGGTCGCGGGAAGACCCTGGCCGTGGCAGACACCGCATTCGCCGATCGCAGGAAGCTCAGACCCACATTTCAGACATTTGGTCACATCCACCTCCATCCCTTCCGCTTGATGAAACGACCAACGGCCCGGGGGATCAAGAAACGGTCGGTGGCGGTTGGTTGAAAAAGAAAAAGGCCCCCGGCTCATCGCCGGAGGCCCGTGAAGCAAGACCGGTCGCAACTAGGCGGTGACACGCCGACGCTTGCCGGCGAATCCGACCAGAAGCAGCACGACCACTGCTCCCAAGACGGACATCAAGAGGCCGCTGGGGGTGAGGTCGAACAGCCGCCCATCGCGACGGAAGAGAGAACCGATCAGCCCGCCCACGAAGGAGCCGACGATGCCCAGGAGGGTCGTGGCCAACAGACCCATCGACTGGTTCCCGGGAAGAAGTGCACGCGCAATCAGACCCGCGAGTAGACCGATGACGATGAACGCGATGATTCCCATTTGCCTTGCTCCTGTTTGAAGGGGACCCGCTCGGTCCCGGTGACGGAGGAAAGTAGGTGCTCGATGTCCGGGAATGCTTGGCGTGTTCCCCGATCAGGAGACGCTCACACCAGGGGCTCGGTCTCCTGCTTGCTCTGTCCCGCGAGGCAATGCACAGCGCCGGCGCGCTGGATCAGCCCAGCTCACCGCGCAGGTGGAGGATCACCGCCGCCGCCGCAAGGGACGCCGTCTCGGTCCGCAGCACCCGCGCCCCCAGGGTGACCGGCACCGCGCCGGCGGCGATCAGCGCCGTCACCTCCGCGCGATCAAGCCCGCCCTCCGGTCCCACCACCAACGCCAGCCCGCGCTCGCCGGCCTCTCCCACCGCCTGGGAGAGGGAGCGGGATCGCTCCTCCTCATCCAGCACCAGCACCGTGGTCTGGGGTGGCAAGGCCCGCACCGCCTGCAGCAGATCCTGAGGCAAGCCGACCTCCGGGACATCCGACCGTCCGCACTGGCGGGCGGCCTCCTCCACGATCTTCTGCCAGCGGGTGCGCTTGGACTCTCCGCGCGCCGCGTCCAGCTTCACCACCGCCCGCACCGTGGCCACCGGGAGGAAGCGGGTGATGCCCAGCTCGGTGCCCTTCTGGAGGATCCACTCCAGCTTGTCCCCCTTGGGCAGCCCCTGCAGCAGCGTCAGCGGCGCTCCGCCGATCCCGGTCTGCGGGTTGGACAAGGTCAGCTCGGCGAAGGCCTCCTCCCGCCGGACCACCACCGCCTGGTAGCGGGTGCCCCGCCCGTCGAACACCTCCAGCCCCGCCCCCGGTTCCAGCCGGAGCACGTGGGTCAGGTAGTGGAAGCGCTCGCCCTCCACCCGGAGGCTGTCGGGGGCGGGGGAGGGGACCGGGAGGAGGAGGCGGATCATCGGCTCAGCGGGACAGCTCGATGCGGATCCACTCCCCGATGATCTCGGTGCCCGCCGGCTTGAGGCCCTGGGCCACGTAGGCCGCCTCCACGTCGGCGTGCTGGGGCACCAGCACCCCCGCCAGCACCAGCCGGTCTCCCACCCGGGCGGTGATCGCCGGGGCCAGCTCGATCAGCGTGTTGGCCAGGATGTTGGCCAGCACCAGGTCGAACTTCCCCGGGGGCAGCTCCTCCAGGGTGGCGCCGGACAGCTCCACCTCCGGGGTGCCGTTGCTCTCGGCATTCTCCCGGGACAGCTCCACCGAGACCGGATCGTTGTCGGTGCCTACTGCCTGGCGGGCGCCCAGCTTGCGGGCGGCGATCGCCAGCACCCCGGTGCCGGTGCCCACGTCCAGCACCGAGGCCCCCGGATGGGCCAGGAGATAGCGGTCGGTGGCGGCCAGGCACAGCTGGGTGGTGGCGTGGTCGCCGGTGCCAAACGCCATCTTCGGCTCGATCACGATCCGGACCTTGTCCGCCGGGGCCCCCTCCACCATCCAGGGCGGACCCACCCACAGCCGGCCCACCTCCACCGACTTGATCAGCGCCTTCCAGCTCTCCGACCAGTCCTTGTTCTCCACCTCCTCCAGCCGGGTGCGGGCGGAGGGGAGCTCGGCGGCCAGCGCCTCGGCCGCCTCCTGGGCGGTGGCCGTGTCCTCGAAGTAGGCCACCACGATCGCCTCCCCCGCGGCGGGGGAGCGCGTCCCCGGCATCAGGGTGGTGCCGGCTTCGCGGATCTCCAGGCCGGTGGCGCCCAGGTCATGGAGCAGCGATTGGCACTCCTCCGAGGCGTCCTCGGGAAGGTCCACGGTCAACGAAGCGTAGGTCTGGGCCATTGGCCGCCTTCTACATGATGGCCGGGGGAGGCGCGTCTCCGTAGTCGCGGCGGTGGATCCGGATCAGCGCCAGGAAGAAGGCGACGCACATCGGGCCCAGCAGCAGGCCTACGGTGCCGAACGCCGCCAGGCCTCCCAGCAGGGCGAAGAACACGATCGCCCCGTGCATGGAGAGGCCGCGCTTGACCAGCATCGGCTTCACCACGTTGTCGGACAGCCCCACCACCACCACTCCCCAGATCGCCAGGAACAGCGCGGCCCAGGGGTGGCCGGTGGCGTACAGCAGCAGGGCCGCGGCCAGGCACACCGCCGCCGCGCCGATCGCCGGGATCAGCGCCACGAAGAAGGTCACCACCGCGAAGAACAGCGCGTTGGGCACCCGGGCGATCAGGTAGCCCACCAGCGCCGCCACCGCCTGCACCGCCGCGGTGGCGGCGCTGGAGAAGAGCACCGCCACCGAGACCTTCCGGAACTCGATCAGGATCTCCCGCGCCTGCCCCGGCTTGAGCGGCGAGACGTCCTCCACCCAGTCCACCAGCGCCTTGCCGTCGGTGAGCAGGAAGAACAGGGCGATCAGCATGAAGATGGTCTGCACCGCGAAGGAGCCGGCCCCGGCCACCGCTCCGGTCACCGCCTGGGCCGCCTTGCCGCCCTGCTCCTGGACGGTGCTGCCCAGCTCCTCGTTGAGCTGCTGCAGCGCCTCCTCCGTCCCCACGTTGAGGCGGTCCATCACCCTGCGCACCTGCCGCTCCAGCGGGTCCGGCAGCCCCTGGATCAGCCCCTCCGCGCCTTCGCTGCGCAGGGTCTGGGAGACGTAGCGGTAGCCGTCGCTGGCCTCCTTGACCACGAAGGCGGTCAGCCCGGCCAGGGGGACCACCAGCAGCAGCAGCACCCCCAGCACGATCAGGCTGGCGGACAGGTGGGTCCGGCCCCGGAACAGTCGCCGCAGCCGCTGCTCCAGCGGCCACAGCGCGCCGGCCAGCACCGCGGCCAGGAAGAAGGCGGAGGCGAACGGCAGCACCACCATCCCCACCAGGAGGAGGGCGATGACGAACAGGACCACGAACACCCGTCGGGCAGTGAGATCGGAGCTGGTGCTCATGCGCGCGAGGTTACGGCCACGCTGCGCTCCCACAGATTTTTCGGCCGCCGCTTCGTCCGCTTCCGGTGCTTTCCCTCAGGGCCCGACCCGGGCCACCACCATCTTCTCCAGGTCGATCACCCGCCGCGCCGCCTCCATCACCTCCCGGGCGGTGATCGCCTCCACCAGCTCCCCGTAGTGTTCGAAGCGCCGGCCTCCGAGGTTGTAGAGGTAGTCCAGGCCCAGCAGCCCGGCCCGGGCGCCGTTGCGCTGCAGGCCGATCTCGTGGCCCCCGATCAGGTTGCGCTTGGCCCGCTCCAGCTCCGCCTCGCTGATCGGGGTCTCGCAGACCTTGCTCAGCTCGGTGCGGATCCCCTCCAGCGCGTCGGTCTCCTTGTCCGGGCTGGTGCCGATGTAGACCGCGAAGTAGCCGGGTTCGATCCCGTCCACCGCGTAGCTGGTCACGCTGTACGCCATCGAGCGCTTGTCCCGCAGCTCCAGGAACAACCGCCCCCCCTGGCCGGAGAGCACGGTGGAGAGCACCTCCAGCGGCCAGCGCCAGGCGTCGGTCATCCGCGCGCCCTGGAACCCGGCCACCAGGTGGGTCTGCTTGAGCGGCAGCAGCTTCTCCACCCGGCTGGGTCCGGTCCGCGCCGGTTCCACCGGCAGGGTGGGGGCCGCCGCCGCCCGGCCCCAGGACTTCCCGAAGGCCTGGTTGGCCAGCTCCCGGACCTCGTCCGCCTTCACGTCCCCCACCACCGCCAGGGTCAGCTGGGAGGGGTCCATGAAGCGGGCGTGGTAGTCGAGCAGGTCCGCGGGTCGCAGCGCCGCCAGCGAGGTCTCATCCCCCTGCGAGGGCAGCCGGTAGGGGTGCTGCTGGTAGAGCGCGCGGGAGAACAATTCGAAGGCGATCGCCGCCGGCTTGTCGTCGCGCGAGCGCAGGTCCTCCAGCATCAACCGCCGCTCCCGGTCCACCTCCTCCTCGGTGAAGGAGGGCTGGTTGAGGATCTCGGAGAACAGCCCGAAGGCGCTCTGGAAGTGCTTGGAGAGGAACTCGCCCCGCGCGCCCACCGAGTTGCGCCCGCCGCTGCCGGAGAGGCTGCCGGCCAGATCGTCCACCAGGTGCGAGACCGCCTCCGCCGAGCGCTGCGCGGTGCCCCGGGTCAGGGTCCGCGCCAGCAGGGTGGTGAGGCCGTTGTGGGCGTCGTCTTCGTAGCGCACCCCGCCCAGGTAGGCGGCGCGCATCGCGAACAGGGGGACCGCGCTCTCCTCGCGGATGATCAGCCGGGCGCCGGAGGGGAGGGTCTCCACCTGGACCCCGGAGTCCTGGCGGGCCTTGCCGGCGGTGAGCTGCAGCCGGCCGCTGGGGGTGGTGCGGGCCGGGCGGGGGAAGGCGCGGGGAGGACGGTCGGTCTTCGCCACCCGCTCCAGCACCCCCCGGACCTGCGCTTCGGAGAGCGGGGAGCCCACCGGCACCAGCCCGGAGACCGCCACCTGCTCCAGCCGCAGGTACTTCTCGGCCACCGCGCGCACCGCCTGGGGGGTGAGCGCCGCCACCTGATCGTAGTAGGCGGCCTCGGCCTCGATCCCGCCCACGGTGGTCTCGAACATCCCCAGCTTGCGGGCCTGACCCTGCACGGTCTCCTTCTGGTAGACCGCCTCCGCCTCGAAGATCGCCTTCACCGTCTCCAGCTCGTCCAAGGAGACCTCGGCCACGGTGAGGTCGCGGGCCAGCAGCAACATCTCCTCGAAGGCCTCCAGCGCGTGCTCCGGGGCCAGGGTGAGCGAGGCGGCGAACACCCCCGGGTTGAGCGCGGTGTAGGAGTAGGCGCCGGCGGCGTTCACCCAGCGGCGGTTGCGCTTGAGCTCCAGGGACAGCCGGGAGGTGTCCCCCTGCCCGTAGATCATCGCCAGCACGTCCAGGGCGGCGTTGTCCGGGTGCCGGGCATCCGGGCCGGGGAAGGAGATCCCCAGGTGAAGTTCCTTGGAGGGATCCTCCTGCAGCCGGATCCGCTGCCCGGTGCGGGGCGGCTCCACCGGGCGGGCGGGCTTGCCGGGATAGCGGCGGCCCCAGTCTCCCCCCAGGAACTCCTCGCTCCAGGCCTTCAGCTCGCCCGGCTCCAGGTCTCCCACCGCCACCAGCACCGTGTTCTGGGGCGCGTAGTGGCTCTGGTAGAAGTCCAGGACCTTCTCCCGGGTGAAGGAGCGGACCGACTCCTCGCTGCCGATCACCGGCTGACCGTAGGGGTGGCCGGGGAAGGCGGTCTCGTAGAGGGCGCGGGAGGCGCGGCGCCCGACGTTGTCCTTGCCGCGCTTGATCTCCTCCACCACCACCTCGATCTCCCGGGCCAGCTCGCCGGGGTCGAAGGAGGAGTGGCGGATGGAGTCGGCCAGCACGTCCAGGCCGGTCCGGGCGAACCGGCTGGCCATCACCACGTGGTAGACCGTCTGGTCGAAGGACGTCCAGGCGTTGATGTGACCGCCGGCGGCCTCCACCTCGTGGGCAATCTGTCCCGGGCCCCGGCGCGCGGTCCCCTTGAACAGCATGTGTTCGTGCAGGTGGGCGATCCCCGCCTGATCCGCGCGTTCGTCGGCGCTGCCCGCCTTTACCCACACCTGGAAGGCGACCACCTTGGCCGCGTGCTGCTCTTCGAAGATCACCGTGAGGCCGTTGTCGAGCCGGAACCGCTGAGCCATCCTTGCACCCTTTCACTGTGGCGAGACCCCGGCAACCTGGCTGGAAGGTCCCCAGCCATGCGCTGAACGCTGCGTCGCAACGTCTTTGGGGAAGCGGTGGATCCAAGGATAGTGTCTGGCCCAATGGCCGGCAGCCCTGAAGAAGCGGATCCCTTCGCCGACCTCCGCGAGTCCATCGAGGGAGGCGAGACGGTCCTGGAGCCGGGGATGGGGGCGATCGTGCCTCCTCCCCTGCGCAACTCGATGGCGGGGGCGCCCCCGCCGCTTCCGCCCAAGCTTCCTCCGCGCCGCCCGCCGCCGGTGACCGCCTCGGTCCCCGCCGCCGCGCCGCTGCCGCCGGTTCCCCCGCCCAGCGCCTCGCGCGCCCACGGCAGCGACCCCTTCTCCGAGCCCCCCGAGCCGCGGCCGCCCCGCAGCGGCTCGCCGGAGGAGAAGCTGGATTTCTTCCGGCAGGTCCTCAAGCTCAAGCAGGAGACCCTGCACCGCGCCCGGGCGATGTACCTGGAGCGGGAGGCGGAGGAGGAGGCGCTGCGCAGCGCGGTGAACGCCACCCGCGCGCAGCTGGAGGAGGCCCTGCTGCAGCTGGGCTCGCTCAAGGATCTGCCCCCGCAGCTGCAGCGGGCGCAGGCCACGCTGGAGGATGAGCGCCAGCGTCGGAGCGGGGCGGAGACCACCGCCGCCGATCTGCGCGGTCAGCTGGAGGCCAGCGAGACCGAGCGGCAGGATCTGACCCGGGCGTTGGCGGAGGTGGAGTCGCAGGTCCCCACCCTCTCCGAGGCATTGAAGCAGGAGAAGGCGGCCCGGGCCCAGCTGGCCGAGGAGCTGTCCGGGGCCACCGAGGCGCTGCACCTGGCGCAGGACCGGGTGGCGGAGCTGGCCGCGCAGCTGTCCGAGGCGGAAGGCAACCTGGAGGCGGTGAACGAGCAGTACACCACCGTGGTGGCCGAGGCGGAGGGGCTGCGCGAGGCGCAGGAGCGGCTGTCCGGAGAGCTGGAGCGGACCACCGAGGAGCTGCGCACCGTGGACGCCGAGCGCGGCGCCGCGGCCGCCGAGCGCGACGCCAACCGGGCCGACTTCGATGCCGCCCAGGCGCGGGTCGCCGAGCTGGAGGCGCAGCTGGCCGAGGCGGTGGGCAAGGCCCAGGCGCTGGAGAGCGAGCAGGAGTGGTCGAAGAGCTCGCTGGATGAGGCGCAGGCCCGGCTCAAGTCGGTGGAGGAGGAGAAGGAGTCGGCGCTGGCCAGGCTGGCCCAGCTGCAGTCCGAGTCCAGCGCGTCCTCCGCGGAGATGGCGGGGCAGCTGGAGGCGGCGCAGGACGCGCTGGCCCAGGAGCAGCAGCGGGTCGCCGAGCTGACCTCCGCCCAGCAGTCGTCGAGCGAGCAGCTGGAGCAGCTGCGCGGCGAGCGGGACCAGGTGGTCTCCCAGCGCGGCGCCCTGGAGTCGGAGCTGTCCGCCGAACGGGACCGGCTGGAGACCGAGCTGTCCACCCTGCGCGAGGAGCTGTCCTCGCAGAAGGGGGAGGGGGAGGCGGAGCGCGAGCAGTTCGCGGCGGAGCGTTCGGAGCTGGAGGCCCAGCTGGCGGCGGACCGGGCGGAGCTGGAGGCCCAGCTGGCGGCGCAGCGCGCGGACTTCGAGGCGCAGCTGTCGGCGGAGCGCGACGAGCGGGAGCGGATCTTCTCCGAGCGGGAGGCATTGGCCCAGGATCGCGAGGCGCTGGCGCAGGACAAGGATGCGCTGGGCGCGGCGCGGGAGAACCTCCAGGATCAGCTGCTGGGGCAGCAGACCCGGGTGGCCCAGCTGGAGGGCCAGCTCCAGCAGGCGCAGCAGCAGGCGGGCGCCAAGGGCAGCGAGCTGGAGGCGCAGCTGCAGCGGGTCCAGAAGACCGCCCAGGAGGCGGAGGCCCGCAGCAAGACGCTGGGCAGCGAGCTGGACGGGCTGCGGCTGGCGCTGGCGGAGGCGCAGGGGAAGGCCGAGGCCTACGCCGAAGAGGTCCGGCAGATGGAGTCGGACCTGGACCGTGAGCGGTCGGTGGGCGGCGCGGCGGCGACCAAGAAGCTGCGCGACGAGCTGGTGGCGGCCAACAAGAAGGCCATCGACGCCCAGGTGCAGCTGCAGTCGCTGCGGCAGGAAAAGAGCGACTACGAGGCCCGGCTGCAGGACGCCGAGGCCCGGCTGGCGCAGGCGGAGGAGCGGGCCGAGGCCGCGTCCCGGTCTCCTCGCGGAGGGGGCAGCTCCGAAGAGGTGGACTCGCTCAAGGCGGACCTGGCCAGCATGAAGAAGAAGCTGGCCGCGGCGGAGACCGCCCGGGAGGCCGCCGCCACCTTGAAGAGCAAGGTGGCCAAGCTGGAAGCGGAGCTGAAGAAGGCGAAGAGCCAGTAGCGATGCAGCCCACCGCCTCGGTCGATCCGATCACCGGGCTCTCCGCCGCCCGGTTCGGGATCTACGTCCACTTCCCCTACTGCCTCTCCAAGTGCCCCTACTGTGACTTCGCCTCCACGGTGGCCAAGCAGATCCCGGAGGAGCGCTACGCCAAGGCGATCGCCGCGGAGCTGGCGCTGCGGTTGGAGCGTCGTCCGCAGCTGAAGGGGCGGGCGGTGGAGTCGATCTTCCTGGGCGGGGGGACCCCGTCCTTGTGGCACCCGCGCCACGTGGCCTCGGTGTTGGAGGTGCTGGGAGGGGCCTTTGCGCTGGCGCCCGGCGCGGAGGTGACCCTGGAGGCCAACCCCGGCGCCTCCGACGTGGCCCGCTTCGCCGACTTCCGCGCGGTGGGGATCAACCGGCTGTCGATCGGGGTGCAGTCCTTCCAGCCCTCCACCCTGGCCGCGCTGGGGCGGGCGCACGACGGGGCGCTGGCCGAGGCCGCCTTCCGCGCCGCGCGCGAGGCCGGGTTTGGCAACGTCTCGATGGACTTCATCTACGGGGTGCACGGCCAGACCCTGGCGCAGGTGGAGTCCGACGCCCGCCGGGCGGTCTCCCTGGGCCCGGACCACCTCTCCGCCTACGCGCTGACCCTGGAGAAGGAGGCGCTGGCGGAGGAGGTCCCGCTGGCCCGGCAGCTGTCGCGCGGGGAGGTGATCCTTCCCCCGGACGAGGCGGTGGTGGGGATGGGCGCCGCGGCGCGGCGGATCTACGCGGAGGCGGGCCTGGCCCGCTACGAGATCTCCAACTACGCCCGGCCCGGTTACCACTCGCGGCACAACAGCCTGTACTGGACCGGCGGCGAGTACCTGGCGCTGGGCACCGGGGCCACCGGCTTCTTGCTGGACGCGGAAGATCCGACCGGGGGCGAGCGCTATTCGAACCACCGCAGCGCCGAGAAGTACCTGGCCACGGTGGAGTCCGGTCAGCTGCCGGTGGTCACCCCGGAGCGGCTGGACGGAGACGATCTCCGCGCCGAGCGGCTGGCGATGGGGCTGCGGCTGACCGCCGGGGTGGACCTGTCGCTGGTGGCGCAGCGCTTCCCCTCCGGGAAGGTGGCGCCGCCGGCGGAGGTGGAGCGGCTGGTGAAGCTGGGGCTGGCGCGCAGGGACGGCGCGCGGCTGGCGTTGACCGAGCTGGGCGCCGACCTCCACAGCGAGATCGCCGTCCGCTTGATGTAGGAGGACCGGATGTCGAAGGTGCTGTTGTGGATCCTCCTCGCCTCCCTGCTGGGCAATCCGCTGCTGGCCGCGGGGGTGCTGTTGATCGGCTGGTGGGCGCTGGATCGGTTCACCTTCCGCTTCCTGCCCAACCCGTTTGCGTGGGTCCGGCGGTGGATGCGCGCCGCCGAGCTGCGCCGGGCGCTGTCGATCAATCCCCACGATCGGAAGGCCCGCTACGACCTGGGGGAGCTGCTGGTGGAGCGCCGCCGCTACGCGGAGGCGGTGGAGCTGCTGCGCCCCAACCTGGAGGCGGGGGACGAGGATGTCCCCACCCTGTTCCTGATCGGTCTGGCCTGTCTGGGGGCGGGACACGTCCAGCAAGGGGAGCTGCTGCTGGAGGAGGCGCAGGCCCAGGACGCCACCTTCCGGCTGGGCGCGATCGAGCTGGAGCGGGGCCGCTGGCGGCTGGCGCGGGCCGACCCCCAGGGGGCGATCCCGGCGCTGGAGAAGTTCCTCCAGGTGCGGCGCGGCACGGTGGAGGGACGGGTGCTGCTGGCCACCGCGCTGGAGTGGAGCGGGCGGGCGGCGGACGCGGCCCGGATGCGGGACCAGGCCTGGACCGAGTATGCCAACTCGCCGCGGTTCTTGCGGCGGGTGGAGCGCCGGTGGGCCTGGCGGGCCCGGCCCTGGCGCCCGGCGGCCTATGCGCTGGTGGTGGTGATCGCCGGGGCCTTCGTGGCCGCCACCGTGGGGCCTTCGCTGGCCTCCCGGGCCCGGGAGGCGGCGGACGCGGCGCGGTACCCGCAAGCGGAGCCGGGGTACGTGGAGGATGCGCCCTAGAAACACCAAGGGCGCGGCCCCGGTCTGGGAGCACGCGCCCTGAGGGTTCCGACCTTCGGCCCCGCCGTTAGCCGATGGGGATGAACACCCGCTGGCCGGGGGCGACGATCAGGTTCTGGACGTGGTCGCTGGCCTCCTGGCCATTGCCCAGGGTGACGGTGATGTGGCCGTGGGGGCTGCCGTAGCCGCCGTAGTTGGAGGGGCTGACGATGATCGCGCCCGGGGGCAGGTTGCGGATCTGCTCCGGGGAGAGGTTGACCTCCCGGAAGCGGCTGTCGCGCGCGAAGTTGTCGGCCGCCATGTACGCGGAGGCCACGCGGGGAACGCCCAGCCCGGCCGCCTCCAGCGAGTCCATCACGCCCTTGGCGCACCAGCCGGAGGTGCCCAGCGCGCCACCGGTGACCCGGGCCACCGCGGCCAGGTGCTCGGCGCGGCTGCCGAAGTCGGCCGGGTTCAGGCTGCCACCGGAGGGACCTCCCGACGGGGCGGACCCGGGGGCACCGCCCCCGCTGGCGGCGAAGCTGTCACTGGCGCCCGGGATCTTCAGCCCGGCGCCGCTGATGATCAGGTTGACGTTCTGGATCCCGTTGGCCTGGGCCAGCGACTGCACCGAGGTCCCGAACCGCTGGGCCAGTGCGCTGAGGGTGTCGCCGCTTCGAATCTGGTAGGTCACGGAAAGCTCCGAAAATGGCGGTTCGCGAGAACCGTATCTGGGAGATTATCGCACCATCCCCTCCCCGGGTTGTGCGTCCGCGGGCGATCCTGGGGCAGGGCGAGTCTTGGAGACGAGTGAATGCGGGTACTTGGCGACTGGGTCAATGAGCTGCTGACGGAAGATCGTCTCTCCGAGGGGGGGAAGATGACCCTGGAGGACGCGCTGCGCTCCCCCGATCCGGTGGTGCGGGACCGCGCCGGAGAGCTGCTGGTCCAGATGCTGCCCAAGGCCAAGGCGACGGCGCGCCCGGGGGTGATCCATCTCCTCCAGTCCGCCTGGTGGCCCCCGGCGCAGAAGCTGTGCCAGCCGGCGTTCAACGTCACCCTGCCCGCGGTGGTGGAGGCCGGCGCCGGGGACGAGTTGATCCTGGACACCATGCTGCTGTGGTCCCACCTGGCCCGGGTGGAGGCGGGGCTGCTGACCTCGCTGGTGGAGACCCTGGGCCATGCCTCGCCCGGCGCGCGGCGGGCCGCGGCCGGCGCGCTGAGCCGGATGGGCGCCAAGGCCAAGGAGCAGGTGCCGGACCTGGTGACGTTGCTGGAGGATCCGGATCCAAAGGTCTCCGAGGCCGCACTGGAGGCGCTGAGCGTGCTGGGACCGGTGAACGTGGAGCCGGCGTTGACCGCCTTCCGCCGGGAGCTGCAGACCCAGCAGGGCAAGCGGCGCTTCCTGGCGCTCTCGGCGCTGCGCGGGATTCTGGAGCACGCCCGCATCGTGGGGATGGCGCTGCCCGCGGACAGCGACGTGGACGAGCAGGCGCTGATCAACGCGCTGACCGACCCGGAGGTGGCCACCCGGATGCAGGCCGCCGGGGTGCTGGGCCTGCGGGGACAGACCAGTGACCGGGTGGAGGAGGCGCTGACGCGGGTGCTCTCCGACTCCAGCCCGGACGTGGCCGCCGCGGCCGCGGTGGCGCTGCTGAGGGTGCAGCGGGCGGAGTCCAAGGCGCTGGAGCTGCTGGGCGCGCAGTTGCTTTCGACGGAGGTCGGGCTGCAGGACTCGGCGATCTACGCGCTGGAACCCCTGGATCCGGCCACCCTGGCCCGGGCCCGCCCCGCGCTGGACTCCGCCGCCGTCTCCGGAGTGGGCAACGGTCGCGAGGCGGCCAAGGGACTGCTGCTGCGGCTGCGGGTCTGACGTCGGTCGGGCTTTCGGCCATTCGCTCTACCGAGGGCAGAGACGCGAGGCGCCGGTGCGGGTGCTCGCCATTCGACACCCGCGTCCGGTGGTGACCGGGAGCCCGATCGTGGCTTCGAACCTTCGGGCCGGTTTCCTTTCCCTCCGGCTCGGCGCGTGCGCTGTAAGCCTTACCTGAACTCCGGTCCAATCCCCGCGAACCCAAGTGGTTTCAACGACTTGGCGCAGGCACGCGATTGGCAATAGGCCCGAGGGACAGTACGGGGCGGGGCGGTACGGGTCAGGAACG